>NZ_FNRK01000002.1 GCF_900107815.1 Eubacterium aggregans | reverse complement strand
AAATGCCCTAAAAGTTTCAATCATACAGACAGCAGCTCCTATAAAGGAAAAAGTTCAATTCTGCTATTACCGATTAGCGAAAGGTATCTCTGGTATACTGTCGTATGCAAAAGAAGGTGTCAGGCTTTGGTTCAGAACAAAACGTCCTGCATACCGTCAACTTTGCTTTAAGCTGATCGCATAAATAGATAACATAATATTTCTCTTAAAGTCCGGTCCCCACGGGGCTTGTTTCGGTGACTCTATTCGAAGTATTGTCCTTTTATTTTTCAAAAAAAAGACAGATTGGTACTTTAGGAGAAGTTATATTTTTTAAAAATTACATTTTACGGAAACTCAAGTTTTCTAGCGAATGACCTGGTTATGAATATCCTGCATCCTTAAATCTGTTTCTGCAATGGTATCGGCGCATTCCTTAAGCTCCCGGGAAACACTTTCCGGGATATTTTCCGGATCGACAGCTTTATACCGTAGCTGATGCTCCAGACTTGCCCAAAAATCCATGGCGATGGTGCGTACCTGCACCTCAACCTTTACCTGCTCCTTATGATCTGAAAAGAACACTGGGACCCGTACAATGAGGTGAAGGCTACGGTAGCCATTGGGCTTTGGCTCTTTAATATAATCCGTCACCCGGACTAACTCGATATCATCCTGGGCCTTAAGCAGCTGTTTAACGGTGTAGATATCTTCAATATAAGGGCAAACGATGCGTACCCCTGCGATATCATCTAAGTTCTCCCTGGCAGACTCACAGGTCAGTTCAAACCCTTTGCGGGCCAACTTTTCTACCACACTTTTCGGAGACTTGATTCGACTCTTCATGGTATGGATGGGATTTCGTTCGTGGGCATGCTGAAATTCATCACTTAAAATCTCTAGTTTCGTACTAATTTCTTTAATCGCAGCGCGATAACAATTCTGCATCTCAAAGAGCTCCTGAATTAGTCCCTGGGCAATTTTAAAAGAATCAATCTGATTCTCAGTCTCTGGGATAATTGCGGGATGAATCCGCTCTAAGATTTCTACCATTGGTGTTTTTTCCGTAATTTTTTTATTTAACATAGTTTCTCATTCCTTATTGCGCTGTTTAAAAAGCCTTGACGTTTTGTGGTTCTCCCTCCAGCCAACATCTTACATTATCAAATACAATGACCGCACGTTGGTAAAGAGATTCTTTTGTACTATAAGCAATATGAGGGGTTAAAACTGTATTTTTTGCACTCACAAGGGGTTCAGTCTCACTAAAAGGAGGCTCTTCATTGAAAACATCGATGCCGGCTCCAGCAATAATACCCTCATTGAGAGCTTCAGCCAATGCATTGTTATCCAAAATGCCACCACGGGCGGTGTTAATAAGAATGGCCGTTGGCTTCATCATTGCCAATTCCTTCTTCCCAATAATCTTAGCGGTGGACTCGGTGAGTGGAAGATGCAGTGTCACAATGTCACTGCGCTTTAGAACGTCCTCCATTGGGAGATATTTAATTCCCATATCCTGCCCCGATACCTTAACTGTCCGATTGTAGGCCAGGAGCTCGCAGCCAAAGGCCTTCGCGATTTCTGCCACCCTTAGACCAATGGCCCCTGTCCCGATAATCCCGATGGTCTTACCCTTAAGCTCTGTCCCCGGAATGCCCGTTACCACACCACCTCGCAAATTTTGATCACATGAACAAATTGTTCGGTAAAGGTCCACAATCAAGCCGAATACTAGCTCTGCCACCGCATTGGTGGAGTATCCCGCTGCATTACAGACCATGATCCCCCGTTCCTTACACGCGTCTAAATCCACATGATCCAGCCCCGTAAATGCCACATCCACAAGCTTGAGGTTATGGCACTGTTCAATCACCCTTCGGTTCAAGGGCTGGTTTGCTAAAATAATGACATCTGCATCGGCTACCCGCTCAATGAGTGCCTCTTCATTTTTGGCACGCTCATCGTAAGCGATGACCTGATGACCATCTGCCTTGAGCAGCATTGATAACGCCATAAAAGCATCATTAGAAATTCCCAATGGTTCCATGATTACTATTTTCATCACATTCTCCCTTCTGCCTTACATTCAATTGGATTCATCTTCCCGGTTCATAACCGCATTGATTTCATCGAAGCTAAATCCCCGGGAAGCTAAGTTACGCTTAATCCGCTGGTTCAGTTCCCAGCCGGAGTACCCCTTGCGCTCCTGCATCCGTCGATATTTTTCAAAATAGCCTTCGATATCCGACTGCCTTTTTTCTGCCATGTCCATGGCCGTTTCTAAGGGAACGTCTCCAATCATTGTATTAATCATATCATAAGAGAAGCCTCTACGCTGTAAATATGCTCCTACTTTTTGCAACTTTTTGCGTCCGAACTCTCCTGCATATTTCTTAATCGCCTTTTGCATCTGGCTTCTGCAGCATTCCTCTTCGGACTCTGTGGGGTAAAAAACTTGCAATTGATTCAGCAGCTCTCCCCTTATTCCCCTTCGGGCTAAATCCTGTTTTAATCTTAACCGGCCAAACTGATTTCCCATAAGATTCGTCCGAATGGCACTTTCTAAATAATCCTCATCATTAATATAATGATAAAAAACCAACTTCTCCATTACAGCGGCAATGGTTTGAGGCGATTTTCCTTTTTTTTCTAAGTATTCAACCATCTCCTTTTCCGTTCGGCTTCGATAGCTGAGATATTTTAACGCCAGATCGAAGGATTTCGCTATTTCTTCTTGTCCCACTTTTCTCTCCTTTAAAAAAGCTGCCAACGTTTGTCGGCAGCTACATATTTTTTCCTTTTGCACTTGCCGCCTATAGCGGTAAAAAATCGGTTACGGGTTGGGCCACACCATTATATTTCACTTCAAAATGCACATGATTGGCCGTTGAGGACCCCGTTGATCCCATTTCTCCGATACATTCACCCTGGGTTACCGTTTGCCCGGTGGAAACACCGATGGCACTCATATGACCATACAAGGTGCTATAGCCATTGCCATGATCAATTTCCACACAATTGCCATACCCGCCATACCAACCAGCCCGGGTTACGGTTCCACTGGCAGAAGCATAAATGGGTGTCCCTTCGCTGTTCAGGATATCCACAGCACAGCCACCGGTATGGTTTGAACCGGAATCTCCATCCCGGTAAATTTCACCGATGCTTCCTGCCGCCGGCATCCAAAACTGGCCACTCCCTGTGATGGCCGGATGGCTGCCAGCGCCCTTTGCTGCAGCAGCCCCAACCTTTTTAATACATTTCACAGGCTCCTGAATAATGGTCTCGCTCAGAACGTTTTTGGAAATCTCCTGACCATTCTCATAAGTAATGACGGCTTCAACTTCCTTTGAACCCGCTTGTCCCTCCTGCTGAATGGATTCCTTACCGGCTTCTAAGCTATTATCCGGTTGTTCTTCCGTTTCAAAGGGAATGTTCTCTGCGTATTTCTTCTGAACCGTCGCGGTAACCGTCAGCGCAGGTGCCTTGACCACAGTATTAATGATATCCCCTTCATTCAGGGCGTTCACATCCTTATCTTGATTCATGGCGGCCAGATGATCCAAGGAAGTCCCCCGATTGGCAGCGACTAAAACGCCATTGTTTCCTTCTCCGGCTTTTACCGTATCCTGGGTGACGCTCATGGCACCCTCTTTAAAATAATCCATGGTTTGATTATAATTTTTAGAGCTGCCGGTATCCACAGCGACGGCTGTCACTGATACTTTTTCTTTAAAGTTACAATCAGAAATGCTAATACCAGCAGCATCAGCACATTCTTTCTTATAGTCTTCTAAAACCTGGTCCGCCACTTTTTTTGATTCGACGGCGATGGTTTGATCATTGATGGTGATGGTTGCTCCAGCTAAAAGCACCTCTGGGCAAGTTGTTTGAATTTTAGCAGCACATTCCGTTAAATCCATCTTATCTGATAGGGTACTGGTAGGCTTAATCACCATTTCATCCGAGTCCACGCGATAGGCGTTCTCTTTTCCCGTTTGTTTTTGTGCTTCCCTATTTAAATTATCCACCACTTCTGTTGCCATTGCCGCATCCTGAACATATCCAATGGACTGGCCGTCTAAGAAAACCTCAAAGGAGGCTGTCTGGGCATGCGCAATCCCCGAGCCGGTGGCTACAAGAAAGGCCGCCAATACAACACCTGTGGTCCTTCTGGAAAATCTCTTTTGTTTAAGTGCATGCCACTTTGCTTCGGTACTGGTAAACCATCCTCCGCTTTTATTCTTCATTCATATCCTCCAACGTACAATTATTCCTTCAAATCCATTATTTTGTTTAATTATACCAT
Source organism: Eubacterium aggregans (assembly GCF_900107815.1). Classification (GTDB taxonomy): domain Bacteria; phylum Bacillota; class Clostridia; order Eubacteriales; family Eubacteriaceae; genus Eubacterium_O; species Eubacterium_O aggregans. The sequence goes on along the minus strand of NZ_FNRK01000002.1, from coordinate 195,290 downwards.
CACTTGTTTCAAACTGCAATCCAAATGTAACTTTTTCGTTACATTATTGATACGTTTCATTGAAAATTTAAGATTTTATAACAAATGGGATTTTCACAATCCACATTTATGGTATACTTATTTTAATTGCAAATTGAAACAGAGGTACCTACTAATGAAGAATATTTCGATCCCGCGTATTGAGGCTTTTTCTTTTTACCGCTCAATTCTTGGACATTCGATGCTTATGGATTTTCGAAGTCTATGTGAAGCCTACGAGTCAGCTGACAGCCTTGAGGGCTTCGCCGCCTGCCATCGCGATACCTACTATCAGTTAAAATCAAAGATGCTGGCCTATTCCTTTGATAAAAACGAAGAATACCATTACTCCAAAACCCCCTGGTGTGATTATATCATCTCAGAGGTTATTTCGGACGAAAACCCCTTAACGCTGCTTTTTGAGCGCGGGAAAGTGGAGGAGAATCATCCCTTTTATACCAGCATGTCTGGGGAAATCAAGATTTTAAATGATTTGTATCATTTTGATTGGGGCCTCTTTTTAAAAGAAACCCAACTGGATGACAGCAATATTTTCTCTTCTCCTATTTTTTTCCCCATCCCGCCCCATGATCTCATTGATTCAGCTTTTAAAACCGGGGATGAATCGAAAATCTTTAGCGCCGTTAATCGCTATGTCAGTGAGTATGGCCTCGGTATTTTTGAAAACCATGTGTGCTTTAAAGTGGACAGCGCTACGGATCGCTTAGTTCCCATTGAAGCTCAGAGCTATAAAACCATGGATGGCCTGGTGGGACACGAACGACAAAAGGAAGAAATCATTGCCAATACGGCCTCCTTTATTCAAAACAATACGGGGTTAAACGTTCTGCTCCAGGGGGATATGGGAACTGGAAAATCCACCATGGTAAAAGCATTGCTCTCCACCTTCAAAGGCTCCAAGCTACGGATGGTCGAGCTGAAGAAAGAGCAAATTCGAAGTATTCCTGCTGTTCTTCGGGAAATCGCCGGCCGCCCCTATCCCATTATTCTATTTATCGATGATTTATCCTTCGATGATAAAGAAGGGGATTTCAAGCTTTTCAAAAATGTACTGGAGGGCTCCCTGGAGGAAAACCCTAAGAACGTCCGAATTTATGCAACCTCCAATAAACGGCATCTTGTCACAGAAACCCAATCTGAACGCACCGATGCTGTCCATACCAAGGATATCATGGAAGAAAAGCTATCCCTCAGCAGCCGCTTCGGCCTGATTCTTACCTTTACGGCTCCCAATCAAAACGATTATCTGGCCATCGTCCGGAAGATGGCCCAGGATGCCGGCATCGATCTTCCCACTGCCCGCCTGGAAAGCCAGGCCATCCAGTGGGAGCTCCGTCACCTTAATCGTTCAGGGCGTACCGCTGAGCAATTCATCCAATATCTCTTAGTAAACCAAAATAAATAGTACCCAATAAAAAAGCCAGGAAAAAATCCTGGTTTTTTTTCTGTTTTTTGGGGAAGTACAATTCGTTCCGCTTCGCTTCACTCATTCACGGCTATTTCTTTATACTTTTGTTTACTGACGCTTACGCGTAAGCATCAACCTCCAACGAGGTTTAAAAATAGGAGCATGACCAAAGCACCAGCTAAAATGGCATAATTAATATGATGCTGATCTTCCTCCCGATAAATCCCCGGGAGCAATTCATCAAAAAGGAGATAAAGCATAACCCCTGCTGTTACTGCCAGCAGTATTCCCTGAATGGCTTCTGTAATAATAAAGGAAAGAAGCCAATAACACAGAATGGCCAATGCCGATTGGGCAACAACCAGGGCCACCATCCCTTTTTTCGTCTTCCGGGGTGCGATGCCTAAAGCATCTAACTGTGCCACAATGATAAAACCAATGGGAATATTATGAATGGCAATGACCAATGCCAAAAGCATGCCAACGGTCATATCGGAGGCCCCGGCAATCAAAACACTGATGAGTTCGAAGAGGCTGTGAAGCCCAAAGGCAATCAGAGTGATGTAAAACAATCGATCCCGGGTATGGTAAACCGCCTCCTGGGGCGATAAATCATGGTGATGCTGCACCGGTAAAAGCTTTTCGAAAAAAACAATCAGAAATGCCCCCCCAGCCACTGAAAAGGGTAAAAGCCATCCCTGATAGCTGGGAAGTGACGTTTCCATCATTTCCGATGCTTCCGGAATGATACCCACAAAAATAATTGAAAGCAGGAACCCCGCAGATAAGGCCGTTAGGACCGCAATAGTCGAAGGGTTTTTCTTGTTGATTGTGATAAAAATCATTCCTCCCACCAAGGTCATCAGTGATGCAGCGACAATACAAATAATCATTAAAATCAGTGTAATCGACCTCCCATCTTTTAGGTGAAACTAAGGTTGGCAGAGTAGGATTAAAATAAATCAGAAACACAAGGGAGTGAATCTATGAAGCACCAATATAATCAGCTGGTTAGGGATAGAATCCCTGAAATCATTAAAGAAAGCGGACGGCGATGCGAATTCAAGGTATTAAGCAACAGTGAAATGCGAACAGCCTTAACTGAAAAGCTTCTTGAAAAGGCAAATATCTTTTCAAAAAAGCCTTCAGAGGATGAGCTTTCAGATATTTATGAACTCCTGGGGGCCATTACCGAAAACTTTGAATTCGAGCCCATGCATATTGACTACCTTAAGCTCCAAAACAAAGAGCATAAGGGGAGCTATTCCGGTCGCGTCTTTTTGATCTCCGTCGAAGATACGGAGTAAGCAAAGCGGTGGTTTGAGAAAATATCCCAGCCACCGCTTTTAAAATGCCATTAAAAAGGCATTCTCAATATGATTCGCGACGAGCCCTTCTTTAGAATCCAGTAATTCTATCACATCAAAGCGCACATTTTCTTGAAACAAATGCTTTTGCTTGATGTAGCACAAGGCTGTATTTACAATATGGCGCTGCTTTCGATAATCCACAGCCTGGCCAGGCGTTCCGTAGGCCAGTCCACTCCGATATTTTACCTCTGTGAAAACAATGGTATCCCCCAAACGGGTAATTAAATCAACCTCTCCCATTTTACAGCGATAATTTTTAGCTAAGAGACAATGCCCCTTACCCATCAGGATATCCAGGGCCTGGCCTTCTCCCCAGTCCCCCTTCTTTTTATTCTCTTTTTTACTCATCGGAAATTTTGTATAAAGCTTTGCCGATGGATGGAGGTCGGGCCATAGGCCTTTAAAGCCGCAATGTGCTCTGCCGTCCCATATCCCATGTTCCGGGCAAAGCCATACTCTGGATACACGTCATCATAACCACACATGAGCTCATCCCGGTAGACCTTGGCGAGTATACTGGCCGCTGCAACACTATAGCACCGGGCATCACCGTGGATAACGGACTCCACGGGAATGGCCGAAGGAATTTCCAGAGCATCGATGAGGAGTAAATCCGGAACAATGGTTAGGGCTTCCACGGCATCCCCCATGGCCGACTTGGTCGCCTGAAGGATATTGATGGCGTCGATGGTTTCCGGTGATTTAATTCCGATGGACCAGGCCAGAGCCTCTTCACGAATTTGTTCTGCTAATATCTCACGTTTTTTTGCCGAAAGCTTTTTTGAATCATCCACATACAAAAGCTGGGATTCCGGCGGCATAATGACAGCAGCACAAACCACCGGTCCTGCCAAAGGACCTCGCCCGACCTCATCCAGGCCACAAATAGCATGGTACCCCTTCTGCCGAAGCTGTCTTTCAATCTCCAGCATCTCCTGGGTTTTTGCCAGTGCCGTCTGGTACTTTTCGTAATCCCGTTTTAGCTTCATCCCCAGGCTTTGGACTGCCTTTCGGGAATCCATTGCCAATGCTTCAGACAGCATTGGATAGTCCGTTATAGGCGCTTTGGCAACGGCACTTTTAACGGCCGCCGCTGACAGTTCACTAAGCTTCGGGACATTCATCGATGGTAATCCTCCCGATTCTGCCATTTTTAAAGTCCCCCAAAAGCATTTCGCAGGCGCGGTAGTAATCGAGATCGCCGCCTCTAAGGAGCAGACCCCGGCTGATGGCCATGGCATCGAAAACCTCTGGCACGGTCCTGCCGTTAGTGGTGATATTATATTGCGCCTCCACCAATTCCGGATAACGTGCCACCAAAAATTTCATTAAATCCCCGGCAATATTTTCCTTTTCAAAAATCGTATCCTTAATGGAGCCAATCCAGGCTAAATGAATACCGATGGTTTCATCTTCAAATTTGGGCCATAAAATCCCCGGAGTGTCTAGGAGCATTAAGCCATCGGGTGTGGTCAGCCATTGCTGGCCCTTGGTGACGCCGGGCTTGTTGCCGATCTGGGTTTTTTTCTTGCCGATCAGGGCATTGATGACTGTGCTCTTGCCCACATTGGGAATCCCACAAAGCAAACATTTCAGCTGATTTTTTTCCTTTGGATTGTGCTTCCAAATGGTTTCCACCAGCTTTTTTTTATCCTTTAAATCAAAGGCGTTGAATAAAAGTACCGCATCAACACCCTCTTCTTGCTCAAAATAAGCCTTCCACCGTTCACTTTGAACAGGATCAGCCAAATCTGCCTTATTCAAAAGGATGATGTGGCGTTTAAAAGCTGTGTACTGCGCAATGTCCGGATTTCGACTGGCAACGGGCACCCGGGCATCAATGACTTCAATGACGGTATCAATGAGCTTCAGCTTTTCACGAATTTGACGCCCAGCCTTGGCCATATGACCCGGGTACCATTGGATTGCATCACTTTTTGCCATTTATTTCACCACGCCAAAGGTATTAAGAGGCCAAAACCGGAAAATGACATGCCCAATGATGGCATCCTCATCCACAAATCCCAGACTTTGGTAACGACTATCGGAACTATTGGCTCGATTATCACCCATCACAAAATACTTCCCTTCTGGTACGGTCACCATTTCAAAATCTTCATAAGGATCAGGATTGACATAAGCTTCATCCAATGGCTGACCATTTAAATAAACAATCTGATCCTTAATGGCAATGGTATCACCACCCTTGGCGATTACCCGTTTAACATACTCCACATTTTTACTGTAATTTAATACGACAATATCCCCATAATCGGGTGCTCCAATAGAATATTCGATTTTATTAATCACCAGGCGATCCCCGTTTTTAAGGGTGGGGAACATTGAGGAGCCCTGGACCAATACGAAATCAAATAAAAACATTTTGATAACGAAAGCCAGGACGACGGCAATGACAATGGATTGAATCCACTCCCGCAATTCTGATCTTTCGCGTTTCTGTGCTGCCATAGTTTCCAAATCCTTCCCTGGAAGTGCGTTCTGTTGATCTCACTTCCAATTTTATGCTTTTGTTGGCTACGCTATGAAGTATAACTCGTTCCGCTTTAATGGGTCTCGGTTTAAATCAGCCTTGCTAATTTCTCCAGACCGAGCGTTGACTTTGCCTTCAGGCGGTGCTCCCCCTTGGTCGCACCTTGCAGCTGCGCCGTGTAAAGATGCGCTTATAAGAGACCTTATAAAAACAAGTTTTTAACGGGCCCTTCCAATCACATCTTTATACTTCTGTTAGCTAACGCGTAATACAAAACAAGGGGACCGAAATTGGCCCCCTTCTTTTCAAAACGACTAAATACGTTCTTTAACCTTTGCGGCTTTACCGACACGGCTTCTTAAGTAGTTCAGTTTTGCACGACGTACCTTACCCTTACGGAGAACGTCGACCTTTTCAATTTTAGGTGAATGGATGGGGAAGGTTCTTTCCACACCAATTCCGGAAGAAATCTTACGAACGGTGAAGGTTTCACTCACACCACCGTGCTGTTTTTTAAGCACAACGCCTTCAAACATCTGGATTCTTTCCCGCTTACCTTCAATAACACGAACGTGGACACGGACGGTATCCCCCACTCGGAATTCTGGCTTTTCGGCCTTCATGTTTTCCTGCTGAATCTTTTTAATGATATCCATAACAATCTCCTTCTTGGATTTCGACGTTCTTATATGTCACCATACAGCGGACCATCTCATAATTAACATACCTTTATATACTAACTGAAACTCCAGGGAAATGCAAGAAAATATTTTTAAAAATGAAAATAGACTATTCATAAAACTTCTTTGATATAATCATCGGGTATCATAAGTCATACCATTGAGGAGTATCCCCATGAATATACGTCAATTAACCTATTTCGTCGAGGTTTGTAAACACCAAAGCTTCACCCGAGCGGCCGAGGCCCTTTTTGTCACCCAATCTGCCCTCAGCAAGATGATTAAGCAATTGGAAGGAGAACTAGGCGTACAGCTTGTTGACCGGACATCCAAACCCTTTAAGCTTACCACTGAAGGTTCAATCCTCTATGAAAGAGGCCAGCTTGCCATCAAACACATTGACGATGAGATCGCATCCCTTTACGACAGTCTTAATGTTTATCAAGGCCGAATCTGCGTTGGTATTCCCCCAGTCATTGGAACAGCGTATTTCTCGGAATCCATTCATAATTATCGAAATCGCTATCCCCAAATCGAGCTGATTATCCGAGAAGTCGGAGCCAATGCGGTAAGGGACAAAATCGATTCCGGCGACATTGATATCGGGGCCGTTATTCTCCCCTTTGAGTCCAAATGCTATACGGAATACCCGATTATCGTCTCAGAAAACACTTTGATTGTCAATGAGAATCATCCCTTTGCAACGCGGGAATCCGTGACTTTCCTCGAATTGAAGGATGAAAACTGGATACTCCTTGACAACACCTTCATGCTTCACGATCGCATTTTGCAAATCTGTGAAAGCGTGGGGTTTTCTCCGCATATCAGCTGTTTAAGCTCCCAGTGGGATTTCATTGCGAATATGGTCGCCTTTGGTGAAGGGATCAGCATCCTGCCCAAGCCCATCATCAAAAAATTTCGGGATAATCGCATTCGCATGGTCCCCTTAAAGGAGCCTGATTTCCCCTGGGATATCGCCTTGATTACAAGAAAGGACAAATACCTTTCAAAGCCCATCAAATCCTTCATTGAGGAGGCCCGTAAAGTCTAACACCCGGGGATTTTAATCCGCTTTATTTCTTTTACTCATGGTCATTATGATTTTTATCTGTTTTACAAAAAGAGCCTTTCCCCTTTATAATCGGATTAGCAGCAAGAACAGCTGGCCAGCATCATGTTCTTCACTATTTCCTGCGTTCGAATATTGAGTTGTCATAGAAAGGTGAGGTAAATCCTATGATTACACCATTAAAAATCGGAGACAGTTATACCATCAGCAAAAAAATCACTGAAGAAGATGTTGTTAAATTCGCAGAAGTGACGGGAGACAACAATCCCCTCCATTTAGATGCGGACTACGCCAGTAAAAGTATGTTTGGAGGGCGCATTGCCCATGGCATGATTAGCGCCGGCATTATTTCCGGTGCCCTGGGAACCGGGATGCCCGGTATTGGAACGACCTATCTCGGACAGGAGCTTAGCTTCTGTAAACCCGTTAAAATTGGAGATACCTTAACCGTATCCCTCACCGTTGACGAAATTCTTCATAAGAAAAAATTCGACATTGCCAAAATCAAAACCCTATGTACCAACGAGGTCGGTGAAACAGTCGTTAATGGTATAGCTACGGTTATTCCCCCACAATAAGGAGGTGCTTATCATGCAGAAAAAAATCAATGCCCAAAGGGCCGCTTCCTTAATAAAAAATAATGATACCATCGCCATCAGTGGTTTTGCCTTTGGCTTTGGTTTTGCTGAGGAAATTGTTAACGCAGTGGAAAAGCGATTCCTGAGCGAAGGAGAACCCCACAGTCTCACCCTCATCTTTGGTTCTGGTTGTGGGGATGCCGGAAAAAGCAATGCCGGCCTTGATCATTTTGCCCACGAAGGCATGGTCAAACGCATTATTGCCGGGCACATCGGATTAGCCCGAAAACTCAGCCAAATGATTTTTGAGAATAAAATAGAAGCCTATAACCTTCCCCAGGGAACGGTTACCCATTTATTCCGAGAAATTGCAGCGGGCCGCCCAGGGGTTATAACCCATGTGGGACTGGAAACCTATGTTGATCCCAAGCTTGATGGCGGAAGAATGAATACTGCAACAACCGAGGATTATGTTAAGTTGATTGACTTCGAAGGTGAAAAGAAGCTGTTCTATCCTTCAATTCCCATTAATGTGGCCATTATTCGCGGTACCACCGCTGATGAATTTGGCAATCTGTCTGCTGACAAGGAGGGGGTTCTTCTGGAGGCCATGCCCATCGCCCAGGCAACCAAAAATTCTGGAGGCATCGTCATCGCCCAGGCCGAAAAAATGGGGGTGCGTGGCTCCCTAGACCCCAGAAACATCCTGGTTCCCGGAATCATGGTCGATGCAGTGGTCATCGCCCTGCCCAATACCCAACACATGAATTTTGGGACACCCTACGATCCGTCTTTTACCGGGGATCTTCGCCTGCCAACCAATGCCATCCAACCAATGCCCCAAAGTGTCCGTCGGGTGATTGCAAAGCGCTGTGCCATGGAGCTGTCCGTAGATAGCACCATCAATTTAGGAATCGGCGTCCCAGAGGGCATCGCTCAAATTGCCAATGAAGAAGGTACTGGTAATCGTCTAGTGATGACCATTGAGGCGGGTGCTGTCGGCGGTATCCCTGGCAGTGGTTTCGATTTAGGGGCTTCTGCCAATGTGGAGGCCATTATCGGCCAACCTAATATTTTTGATTATTACGATGGTGGCGGCTTGGATCAGGCGTTTCTCGGTTTGGCCCAGGCCGATGCCCAGGGTAATATCAATGTCAGCAAGTTTAACGGGCGTATGGTGGGCTGCGGGGGCTTCATCAATATTACCCAAAACACCAAAAAGGTCATCTTCTGTGGCACCTTCACCGCCGGAAAGTCCGATATCACCATTTCAGAAGGGCAATTGACCATCCACCGGGATGGGACCATTCATAAATTTGTCAAAGCGGTGGAGCAGATCACCTTCAGCGGCTCTTATGCTAAGACACAGCACCAGGAGGTTTTGTACATTACAGAACGGGCTGTCTTTCAGCTCGGACCAAAGGGACTGGAGTTGACCGAGATTGCCCCGGGAATTGATCTTGACCTGGATATCCTCCAGCGAATGGATTTTTCTCCCCTCATCTCTAAGGATTTAAAAATCATGGACCCCAGTATTTTCTCAGAGATCGTCTTACCCGTTGACCCCAATGAATCCGGCGATTCAGATTGTTCCAATGCATCATAACAAGCTATTACATAACCCACAAAAGCCCTGTTCTCTTATAAAGAGCCCAGGGCTTTTTTATTTAGCATCCTCTTTTTCCAAAAGATCCGGTCGGTTTTTCTTTGTTTTTAAAAGGGATTGCTCCTCCCGCCACTGACGGATGGCCCCATGGTTTCCTGACAATAAAACAGACGGCACCTGGAGGTCCTCAAAGGACTCCGGGCGGGTATACTGGGGATATTCCAGCCGTCCATTTTCAAAGGACTCCTCGGACAGGCTTTCGGTATTGCCCATAAAACCCGGCACATGGCGGGCAATGGCATCCGCCATCACCAAGGCTGGCAACTCTCCCCCGGTCAGTACATAATCCCCAATGGAGTACTCCTGGGTGACATAAGCATCAATGACCCGTTGGTCGATGCCTTCATAATGCCCGCACAAAAAGATGAGGCCCTCCACGGCTGCCATCTCTACCGCATCACCACCACTAAAGGTCTTTCCCCCAGGGCTGGTGCAGATAAAGGGATAGCTTTCATAATCCGGAATGCTGCGCAGGGCACGGATAATGGGTGGTGCGGCCATGACCATTCCCGCGCCGCCGCCGTAGGGGTAATCATCCACCCGATTGTGCTTATTTTCTGCAAAATCACGGATATCAATGGCCTCGTACGTTATGACGCCATTTTCAAGTGCCCGCTTCATCATGCTTTCGTTAAAATAGCCGTGAATAATCTCTGGGAATAGGGTTAGAAAATACAGCCTCATAGCTCCATGAGCTCCACAGGGATATCCGCCTGGATTTCGCCATTTTCAAAATCAAAGCTGATGAAATAGATTTTTCGAAAGGGCACATAAATGGGCTTATCCGGGCCATTAATTTCCACCGTATCCACGGACCCTGTTGTTTGAAGGATGTTTCCAACCCTGCCAATGGTCTGGCCATCCGGTACCTTCACCGTCATTCCGATGAGATCGGTAATGAAAAATTCATCCTCCTCTAAATCCACCGCTTCGTCGCGGTCAATCAGGACCTCGGCGCCCTTACAGCTTTCTGCCGTATCACGGTCCCGAATCCCCTTAAGGGTCAGCAATACATTGCCTTTGTGCAGGCGGACCAATTCAATAGGATAGGTGGTTTCCTTCCCCTTAAGGCGAAGGGTCAGCACGTCTAATTCATAGTAACGGCCGGGATCGTCCGTTAGCGGCCGAATTTTTAATTCTCCACGGATCCCATGGACACCGGTGACTTCTCCGATTAACATTTTATCCATTATTTTACCTCGCAACTCATTTTGCTTGGCTGCCATCTGTCAGCTCAGGCGTAAAAAAAATGATTCGTAGCGTGTACGAACCATTTCAAATCCATTTTATTGTCGGAACAGTGCGGCTTAGACAATGTCCAGCATCACACGTTTATCTTCCTTGGTTGCAGCGGCCTTGATGACGGAACGAATGGCTTTTGCGATGCGTCCCTGTTTTCCAATGACCTTGCCCATGTCACTTTCTGCTACCTTGAGCTCCAGCACGATGGAACGGTTTTTAGTCATTTCTGTCACTTCAACCTCATCCGGATGATCCACCAAAGCTTTGGCGATTACTTCAACAAGCTCCTTCACGATCCGTCCTCCGATTAACCGATAATGTTTTCTTTTTTAAGTAATGCTGCTACAGTATCGGTGGGTTTTGCTCCATTTTTAATCCAGCCCTGAATCGCTTCAGCATCAAGCTTCAGTTCGACAGGTTCCTGGCAGGGATTGTAAAAACCAACTTCTTCGATGAATTTGCCATCTCTAGGCGCACGTGCGTCTGCAACGACGATTCTGTAGAAAGGTTTCTTTTTCTTACCCATTCTTTTCATTCTGATTTTAACTGCCATTATTGTTCCCCCTTTCGTTAGAACTTTCCAAATTGTAATGATATGATTTATATTTTACATGAAAGGCATTTTAAATCTGCCCTTTTTGGCTTTACCCATACTGCCCATTTGCTTCATCATTTTCCGGCTTTGTTCAAAACCCTTGAGAAGCCGATTGACATCCGCCACACTCGTGCCGCTGCCGTTTGCAATACGTTTCCGTCGACTTCCGTTGATGATTTGGGGCTTCCGTCTCTCCTCTGGTGTCATGGAGTAAATAATGGCTTCGGTTTGCTTTGTCTGACCATCCGCCATACTTAAATCCATTCCCTTGAGTTTTCCGGCTCCCGGCATCATTTCCAATAGACTGCTTAAATTCCCCATTTGCTGAAGCTGTTTAAGCTGGTCCAGGAAGTCATTGAGATCAAACTCCGAATTTCGGAGCTTTTCTTCCAGCTCCCGGGCCTTTTCTTCATCAACCATACTCTGGGCCTTATCGATTAATGAAAGGACATCCCCCATACCGAGGATTCGGGAGGCCATGCGGTCTGGATAAAACAGCTCAATATCACTAAGCTTTTCTCCAACCCCCATGTATTTAATGGCTTTTCCAGTGGTGTAGGCTATAGATAATGCGGCACCCCCACGGGTGTCCCCATCCATCTTCGTCAAAACCACACCGGAAATATCCAGTTGTTTGTTAAATTCATCGGCCACATTGACCGATTCCTGGCCGGTCATCCCGTCTACCACCAAGAGGATTTCGGTGGGTTCCACCAAATCCCGGATATCCACCAGCTCCGTCATCAGGGTTTCATCAATCTGAAGTCGGCCGGCTGTATCGATGATGACTAGATCGTAGCCTTCATCATTGGCCTTTTTCACACCCTGGCGTGCAATCAACCGGGGATCTGTTTCCCCATCCATGGTAAACACTGGAATATCCAGTTGTTCCCCTAAAACCTGAAGCTGTTTAATGGCTGCCGGACGATAAACATCACAGGCCACCAGCAGCGGCTTTAGTTTTTTCTCTTTTCGCAGGAGGTTTGCTAACTTTCCCGCGGTGGTGGTTTTACCAGCACCCTGGAGCCCCACCATCATGAAGATGTTGGCACCCTTGTCGACAAATTCCATTTTCTGGATTTCGCCCCCGAGAAGCCGGGTCATTTCATCATTGATGATTTTAATGAACTGCTGACCAGGTGTCAGGGATTTTAAAACCTCTGAGCCCTTGGCCCGTTCACTGACGGTCTTGGTAAACTGCTTGACCACCTTGAAGTTGACATCCGCCTCTAATAGGGCCAGCTTAATTTCCCGGCTGGCAGCCTTGATATCGGCCTCCGTCAATTTTCCCTTCCGTTTGAGTCCGGAGAAAATATTTTGAAATTTTTCACTTAAACTATCAAAAGCCATGTCTTCACCTAAAATCCTTCGATGACTTCCTCGATATCCTCTTTGAGCCGCGTCATTTCTGAAAGCACCTCGGGATTTTTGCTAATGCGCTCATCTCCCAGGAGTTTGCTGATTTCATCGGTAATATCGGTGAGCAGTCCCCGGCTTTTTGTATAGCGGGCCACAAGTCCAAGCTTTTCTTCATAATCAGCCATGAGGCCCTTGGCGCGCTTGTAAGCATCATGGATGCCCTGGCGGGTAATGCCCAGTATATCACCGATTTCTGCTAAAGAGTAATCGTCATTATAATAATAATCCAAAATCGTCTTTTGACGCTCCGATAATAATTCACCATAGAAATCAAATCGAAGCTGTTCCAAAACCTTTTCTTCCATAACGTCCTAGGGGTGTAAAGGCATTTGCTTTACACAATAAAGAATTCTACCGTTTCCTGATCCCTTTGTCAAGCTTTTTTCTTGACAGAATGGCTTATTCCAATATTTATTCTTCATCGTCATCCTTTTCATAAAGCATTCTGACAAAATCGCCAACATCGAAGGTAATGAGATCCTCTGGTTTTTCACCAATGCCTACATATTCGATGGGCACCTTGAGCTCATCGATAATGGGGATGACCACCCCGCCTTTGGCGCTGCCGTCCATCTTGGTCATAATGATGCCATCAAGCTTAACGGCGTCATTAAAGGTCCGGGCCTGAATCAGGGCATTTTGCCCCGTGGTAGCATCTAAGACCAGGATATTATGCACGTCAAAGCCCTCGCCCTCCCGTTCAATGATCCGGGTGACCTTTTCCAGCTCCTTCATGAGATTGACCTTATTATGAAGGCGCCCTGCGGTATCGCAAATGAGGATATCAATCCCCCGGGCCCGGGCGGCCCCGATGGCATCAAACACCACCGATGATGGGTCTGCCCCTTGGTTGCTTTTTACAATATCCACACCGATCCGTCCAGCCCATTCCTCTAACTGCTCCGCAGCAGCGGCACGGAAGGTATCCGCAGCGGCAACCATTACCTTTTTTCCTTCATCCAGATAACGCTGGGCCAATTTGGCAATGGTGGTTGTTTTCCCAACCCCATTAACCCCAACCACGGTGATAATGACCGGCAGTGTCATGGGGGCGGCCTCTGTCTCAACCATTTCTGACATGATGCCCTTTAAAAGCTCCACGGCATCCTGGGAATCACTGATTTTATGCTCCTTAATCCGTTCCTTCAAAAGCTCCACAATTTTAAGGGAGGTTTTCATTCCCATATCCGCCAGGATCAGGTTTTCCTCCAGCTCTTCAAAGAAATCATCATCCAGCTTGCCGTAGTACATGACATTTTCAATTTTTTCTTTAAAGCTATCCTTTGTTTTTTGCAGGCGGTTTCGCATCCGCTCATACAGGGTTAATTCTGACATCATACGCTCCTTTACAATTATCCTACGGCCTCAGCATAGTCCGATAAACGGACTGAGACCAGCTTGGAGATCCCGCTTTTTGACATGGATACCCCATAAATAGCATCACAGGCCTCCAGGGTACTTTTTCTGTGGGTGATGATCACGAATTGATTTTCCCGGGCCACCTGCTCCATATAGCTGGTAAACCGAAAAATATTATGGTCGTCCAGGGCGGCATCGATTTCGTCGATGACGCAGAAGGGGGATGGACTGAGCTCCAAAAAGGAAAACAACAGGGCAATGGCCGTCATGGATTTCTCCCCACCGGACAATAATGAAATATGCCGCAAATTCTTTCCCGGGGGCTGGGCCACCAACTCAATACCACTTTCTAGGACATGCTCCGGGTCGGTGTAGGTTATCTGCGCGCGGCCCCCTTCAAACAATACAGAAAATACCCGGGAGAAAATACCCTGGAGCTCTGAAAATCGCAGGGCGAATTGTTTTTCCATGGAGGTATACAAATCCTCGATAATGTGCTCCAATTCGGACTTGGCTTCAATCAAATCGTCAAATTGATTTTTGAGGAAACGGTACCGGTCATTTACCTCGGTGTATTCCTCAATGGCACCGACATTCACCTGACCGAGGGCAGCTAAGCGGCTGCGTAGGGCCCGCTGGTTTTCAGTAGAGCCATCCAATGCCTCCAAATTCAGCCCCTCTAACAGATCCATGGCCATAATATAGTTGAGCTCATAACGGGAATAAATGGTTTCTTCTAAATGATCCCGCTCTGCTACTACCTTACTCTTGGCAATCTCCAAGGGGCTTTGGGCTTCCTTTTGCAAAATCAAATCATGGTTCAAATCCCTAATGCTGCGATCCAGACCCTCAACCTCTGCATTATAGGCCTTTTCCTGCTCTGTCAAGCGGTATTTTTGTTCTTCAGCCTCTTGCTTTTGGGCATCAAGTACTCCTAAATCCTGTCTTCGGCCTTCTAGGAAGGCTTCCTGGGAAGTGGTATCCAAAATGGTTTGTTCCAGATCCCGGGTGATGGATACCAGGCGGCTAGCAACTTCCCTTTGGTGGGACTCTAACATTTCAATGCGTTTATCTACCGATCGTTTTTGTTCCTGGCGACGAGCTAATGCCACTTCATTCTCCGCAATCTGCTCACTGAGTCCCTGGATTTCTGCCTTCACTGTTTCGGCATCATCGGGATGCTCCATGGCAACCACAGCAATTTCCAGGGCTTCCAAATCTCCCAAAATTTCCCGCTCAATTCGCGCCTTCTCATCTAAAGCCAACTGGTCCTGTCCCAGGGATGTATCCAAAGCGGCCATCTGGCTTTCCAGCTCCCGGATGCGGTTCCGACAGGCGGTGCGGGCCTGGGTCTTTTGCCAATGGGCCTGTTCTAACACCGTCATTTTCCCGGTGATTTCATCCATGGTGTGGCGGTGGGACTGGAGAGCAGCCTCCCTTTGGGTACAAAGCCCCTCAATACGGGTCCGTTCCCTTTCCATTTGCCCCTGCTCCTGGGCGAGCTTTTCAATTTCTATTTTCTTGAATAAAGGCGATTGCTTCCCACCCTTGGCTGCACCACCAACGATGGCACCCCCGGGGTAAAAGATTTCACCCTCCAGGGTGACAATGGTATAGCCAGCCATGGATTTACGGATATGGCGGGCCGCCTTAAAATCCTCGGTGACGATGATACGCGCCAGGAGACTCTCCACCACTGGGGTAAAGCGAGGGTTGTAGTCCACCAAATCCGAGGCAATCCCCACCACTCCGGACATCCCGTCCATCAGACTTCGATCCCGTGGCTCCATTTGGCGATAGCGCAGGTTATCCATGGGTAAGAAGGTGGCTCGGCCTGCCCGTCGCCGTTTTAGAACATCGATACAGCGACTGGCGGTATTCACGGTTTCTACCACGACATTTTGAGCTTTTCCCCCCAGGGCCACATCAATGGCCCGGGCATATTGACTTGGGACGGTAATGAGTTCCCCCACGGGGCCGTAAATTTGCTGTTTTACGTCCTGGGTCAGATCCTCAGCCTTCATAATCAGCTGAATACTGGGAAAGTAATCGCTGTAATTCTGCTGAATTTTCTTTAAATAATCGGATTTGGAGATGTTGACCTTCAGATTATTATTCATGACGGCAATCTGATTTTTCAGCCCCGCCACAACCTTTGTAAGCTCAGTTTCCTCTGCGGCCATACGGGAAACATCCTGCCGGGTTTGGGTTAAGCGGCCATCAATATCCGCTACCTCCTGCCCCAAGGCCTGATCCTCAGCTACCTTGGCACTTCGCTCAGCCATTTGCTCCTTGCGCTGCTCCTGTCGCAGGGCAAGCTGGGCCTCCATCCCCCGAACGTCCTGTTTTAAGGTATTCAGCGCTGAATTCAGCTTTTCCCTTTTTAGGGACAGGGCTTCCTCCCTTTGGGATTGCTGCTCCATTTTAAGGCGAATGGATTCTACCCGCTGCTGGGCTTCGGATTTCTTGTGAATCAGTCCTTCTAATGTCTGCTGAATCCCTTTAATTTCTATGGTCGCCTGATCGCTTTCTGCAAACAGCTCCTGGGCTTCTGCAGACAGCCGTTCCGACTCCTGCTGCTGGCTCTTCTGCTGCCCCTTAAGGTGATTGGCATTTTCTGCCAAATGACGGCAGCGTTCTTCCCCCACCAGAATATCTCCGCTGGCTGAGGTCAAGGCCGTATTAATTTCTTCAATACGTTGATCCAATGTACCAGTCTCTGTGGCAATCTGCTTTAT
Organism: Eubacterium aggregans; assembly: GCF_900107815.1. Lineage (GTDB taxonomy): Bacteria > Bacillota > Clostridia > Eubacteriales > Eubacteriaceae > Eubacterium_O > Eubacterium_O aggregans. Next base: position 178,636 of record NZ_FNRK01000002.1, on the reverse strand, counting down.
CTTGGCCTTAACCTCCTGGTAGCTTGTATCCCGCTGATCGATTTTATTTTGAATCGACCGAATTTCGGTATCCAGCTCCGTCATTTGTTTTTGGGAGGTGTCCAGCTGAGCCTGAATTTCTTCCATCCGTTCCCGGAAACGGAACAAATCAACAATTTTAAGCTCCTCCTGGATGGCCAGATATTCCCGGGCTTTTTTAGCCTGACGCTCCAGGGGCCCCCGACGATTGGCCAGTTCATCTAAAATATCCTGAACACGATCCATATTATCCTGGGTACGCTCCAGTTTCTTTTCGGCTTCCTGCTTTCGGGTTTTGTAATTGACAATACCTACGGCCTCCTCTACAATGCCGCGAAGCTCGCTGGGATTGGAATTGATGATGTTCTCAATCCCCCCCTGGCTGATGAGGGAGTAACCATTTTTACCCAGCCCAGTATCCATAAAGATGCCATGGATATCCTTTAACTTGCAGCTCTTTTGGTTCAGGCGGTATTCACTGTCTCCAGAGCGAAAGAGCCGCCGGGTTACCGAAATTTCATCTCCGGCATCAGCTACGGCACCATCCCGGTTATCCAGGGTGAGGACAACCTCGGCATAGGCCAAGGGGGCTTTCTTCTCTGTCCCTGCAAAAATAACATCCTCCATTTTTTTACCCCGGAGAGTTTTAGTGCTTTGTTCCCCAAGCACCCATCGGATGGCATCCGTTATATTGCTTTTTCCACTTCCATTGGGGCCCACAATGGCAGAAATCCCCTGGGAAAATTCCATTTCTACATTATCTGCAAAGGATTTGAAGCCCTTCATTTTAAGTTTCTTTAAATACATGTACTGCCTTTCCTGCGCTAGAGAGGAAACCCAATCTTAATGATGGGATTGGAGGTAGCGCTTTGCCGCAATTTGCTCAGCCTCCTTTTTGCTCTTTCCCGTGCCTTCACTTTCCTTCACCCCATTGATGTGAAGTTCGATATGGAAGGTTTTATCGTGCTCTGGACCTTCCGATTTCTTAAGAACATATTCAATAACATTGTCACTTTGCTTTTGAATTTGCTCTTGCAGCGCCGTTTTATAGTCATTGTTTAAATCACCATTAAGCGCTAGCTTGATATTTTCATTCAAAAGCTCCAGGATGATGACCCGAACCGTTTCGTAATTGCTATCTAAAAAAACCGCCCCCAGAACTGCCTCAAAGGCATTGGCCAAGTTAGACTTACGCTTTCTCCCACCGGTTACGACTTCCCCTTTTCCCAGGAGCAGATAATCCCCAAGGGATAGTTCATAGGCGGCCTTAGACAGGGACTCCGCACACACAATGCTTGCCCGCAGCTTGGTCATCTCCCCTTCAGATAAATTCGGAAACTGATAAAGATACTCGCTGGTTACCAGCTCCAGCACAGCATCTCCCAAGAATTCCAGCCGCTCATTATTCACGCTTTCACCAATATGAGAGCTATGGGTAAGGGCCAGCTTCAGCAGGTCTCTATTTTTAAACTGATATTTGATTTTTGATTCGATGCGTTCCAAAAAAACACCTCCTTGTTTTAATCGCTTTATTTTATCACAGTTGTCCTGGAATCTCCACAAAATAAAAAAGGACGCCGTACAATGCGGCGATCCCAAAGCGAGGCTGTTCGTCCGCTAGACTTGGTGGCAATGGGGCGGCTGATGCAGCTGCCGTGGCGGTACTTACAAACAAAGGGGAGGCAGACATATCTTTCACGTAAGTCTGCTTCAAGACGAACAAGCGTATGTTCGAAAGTGCGTAGCAGTTTCGGTAACATACCTTGTCCGGATTCGCGTGCAGACGAAGTGAAAGCATATGTCCGCCTCCCCGTTGCTTGCTGAGGGCTATCCCTGACGCCCCACTACCTTTATCCTCACTCTGAGAACGCCGCAAAGCGGCGATCCCTTGTACTTAACCCAATGCTTCGATAATGTCTGCGACCGTCTTGATCTTCTCCAGATCTTCATCTGGGATTTTCATATCGAACTCTTCCTCAAAGGCCATCACCAGCTCGATGATGTCCAAAGAATCCGCTTCCAAATCCTCTAGCAGGTTGGACTCCAGGCTGATCTTGTCCACGGGAATATCCAACTGCTCTGCTATGATGCCCTGGACCTGTGCAAATTTATCACTCATAACTCGACCTCCATATGGATTAATGATTATTTTGTATGGCTGAGGTTATTTTCCCCACCACATCATTTTCAATAAATATCACGCTTTGCTCGACGGCCTTTTTGATGGCATAGGGGCCGCTGCTGCCATGGGTTTTGATAATCCCGCCTTTGACACCTAAGAATGGCGCACCGCCAGCTTCATCGGAATCAAATTGCTTTTTAAAGGCCTTCAAGTCTTTTTTGATTAAGGCGCCGCCCAGCTTGCCCTTGGTCGATCCCATAATGGCGGTTTTAACCCCCCCCATCAGGTAGCTTGCCAGCCCTTCAATGAGCTTTAAAACAACATTGCCGGTGAAGCCATCGCACACCATGACATCCGCATCTGTGCTTGGGATATCCCGGGCTTCAACATTCCCTATAAAATTCAGGGCATCGTTCGCTTTAAGGAGTTGATAAGCCTCTTTTACCATGATGCTGCCCTTTTCTTCTTCTGTCCCGATATTGATGATGCCCACCTTTGGATTTTCAATACCCAGAACACTTTCACAATAAATGCTTCCTAAAAGGCCAAACTGGTCTAAATACTCCGCCTTGCAATCGGCGTTGGCACCGGTATCAATTAAGATGCTCACCCGATCACCCTTGGGCAGGGCTGCAGCTAAAGCAGGACGCTTGACACCCTTAATCCGCCCAAGCTTAAGTAGTCCGCCGGCGAGTAGAGCTCCGGTACTTCCCGCAGAAATCAGCACACTGTCCGGCTGACCCTTCATGGCATCCAGAGCTACTACCAGGGACGAATCGGTTTTCCTTCGGATGGCCATGGCCGGTTCTTCATCAAAACCAATGACGCTGTCCGCATTAAGAATCGTGATGGCATCCGTATTGTACTCATACTTTGCCAGCTCATTCGCTACGATTTCTTCTTTTCCCACCAGGGTGAGGGACACCCCATATTCTTTAACGGCGTCCACCGCCCCTTGTACAATGGCGGCTGGGGCGTTGTCCCCTCCCATGGCATCCACGTAAATATTCACTGTTAACCTCACAAATTATCGCCAAATCGAGAAAAAAAGGTTATCGCATTAAACGCCAAAAAGCATTAATGCGACAACCTTTTAGTCTTCTGCGATTACTTCTACGTCCTTATAAGTCCCGCAAGCTCTGCATACACGATGGGGCAATTTGATTTCGCCGCATTTCGGGCAAACGCTCATGCCGGGCACGCTTAATTTGTAATGCGTTCTTCTCTTATCTCTTCTTGCTTTAGAGATCTTATGCTTAGGTACTGCCATGATTCCACCTCCTGTTCAGTCTTTGCGCTAAAGCAGCTTTTTCAGAGCTTCAAGACGAGGATCAATATCCATCGTATCGTCGCACTGACATGCTTCGCAATTTAAATTTACACCACAACCTGGACACAACCCTTTGCACTCTTCACTGCATAACACCCTAAAGGGCTCATTGATGAAGAGACATTCTTCAACAAAGGGAACCAAATCGATGGTGTCTGAGCCAGCTTCCACAGGGATGGTATCTTCAAAATCGAAGTCTACCGCCACAGGCGTTGGCTTAAGACAGCGGGCACAGGGATAGAGCATGGTCCCTTTCACAGAAAAATCCAGCTCCACTGACTGCGCATTAAGCCGGTTTATTCTGCCTTGGACCAATAAGCCATCCTGATCTGGCCGTCCTTCAAATTCGTCCCCATAACTTTTGAACGCGTCGGCAGTGAGCCTGAATTCAAAACTTCGGGTTTTTTCGTTTGACAATTCAATAATCATCTTTAACTCCAAATGGGCAATCCTCATTATATATAGGATTGCCCATCTTGTCAAGTTTTTTTCTTTACAGAGACCTTGAAATTACGGATTCCCTTACTTGCTGGTTAATTCCACGGTATCCCGGGCAATCATTAATTCTTCGTTCGTCGGAATGACCATTACCTTAGTACGGGATTCTGGTGTGGTAATCACCATGGGTTCCCCACGCTTGCTGTTCTTTTCTTTATCCAGGGTAATGCCCAGGTATTTTAAGCCATTGCAGATTTCTGCACGGTCGATACTGGAATTTTCACCCAACCCAGCGGTAAAGATAATCCCATCGACCCCGTCCATGGCAGCAACATAAGCCCCAATGGTGGTCCGGACGCGATAGTGGAAAATCTTAAGGGCTAAGATTGCACGTTCGTTTCCAGCATTAGCGGCAGCTTCAACATCCCGGAAGTCGGAGCTGATACCGGAAATCCCCAGCACCCCGGATTCGTTATTGAGCATTTTATCGATGGCTTCCCGGGAGAAACCCTGTTCCCGTAGATAGAAGATGATCGCCGGGTCAATATCCCCACAACGGGTCCCCATCATCAGGCCAGCTAAAGGTGTCATCCCCATGGAGGTGTCCACAGATTTTCCAAAACGAACAGCGGCAATACTGGCACCATTGCCTAAATGACAGGAAATCAGCTTCAAATTTTTAATATCTTCTCCCAGGAGCTTTGCTGCTTCTGTGCTGACAAAACGATGGGAAGTCCCGTGGAATCCGTACTTACGAACCCGATATTTTTCGTACATTTCATAGGGCAGTGGATAAACATAAGCTTCCGGCGGCATGGTCTGATGGAAAGCCGTGTCAAACACGCCGACCATGGGAATTCCCGGGAGAACTTCCTGGCAAGCCCGAATCCCAATAAGGTTAGCCGGATTATGAAGGGGTGCCAATTCACTGCAGTCTTCCATTTTTGCAATGACTTCATCATCAATAATAACAGAGCTTGCAAAGGTTTCAGCACCATGCACGGTTCTGTGGCCGACAGCGTCGATTTCGTCCAGGCTTTTTAGAACTCCGCAGGTGGGGTCAACTAAAGCCTTCATGATGATATCCAATGCTTCCTTATGGGTTTCCATAGGACGTTGGAATTTCACCTTATCCTTCCCGGCGGGCTGGTGGGTAACCACTGAGCCTTCAATGCCGATGCGTTCTGCCAAACCTTTTGCTAATACGGCTTCGGTGTCCATATCAAGCATCTGATATTTCAGGGAAGAACTACCACAGTTAATAACCAATACATTCATTGTTTGTTTTTTCTCCTTTTCTCACATCAATATTTAGTTTTTTTATTATTTCTCTTGTATTATAATATCAGTAAACAATGGGCGGTTACAATGCTTTTTTAAAAATAGGCATATAAAAATTTGACCATTCGGAGGAAAAACATGCAAACACTGGGAATCATAGCAGAATATAACCCCTTCCATAACGGCCATGCCTATCAAATCATGGCCGCCAAAAAAGCCAGCGGTGCGACCCATACCCTAGTGGTCATGAGTGGCAGCGCTGTCCAACGGGGCAGTTTTGCCGTAGTGGATAAATGGACCCGGGCCCGACAAGCCGTAGAAAATGGAGCTGATCTGGTTTTAGAGCTCCCCTACGCCTACGCCTGCCAAAGCGCCGAGGCCTTTGCCAGCGGGGCCCTTTCATTACTCGACGATGCCGGCTGTCGGATGCTCTCCTTTGGGATGGAGTCCCCCCAAATAGAGCCCTTAGTCGCCGTCGCGCGTATTTTATGGGAAGAGCCTCCAGATTATCAACGCTGCCTTAAACAGGGTTTAGCTGAGGGGCTCAGTTTTCCTGCGGCCCGGCAACAGGCCATTTCCACTTTAATGGGCGCCCAATCTGCCAGGGTCCTCGCTTCCCCTAACAATATTCTGGCAATTGAATACTTAAAAGCAATAAACCGACAGGGAGCCGCCATCCAGCCGATTCCCATTAAACGCCAATCCGCGGGATACCATAGCCAGACGCTCCATGGCACCTTTGCCAGTGCCTCCGCCATCCGAAAACATCTTATGGAGGGACAAAGTGAGATGATTGGAGCCTGTATTCCCTACGATCCAGCAATCCTTTCCCCAAAGAAATGGCAAACACGGGTCCGAGGTTACCAGGACTACGTTTTAGGCCGATTGCTCACCATGGATCTGGGGGAGCTGCGGAAGTACCCAGGTGTATCTGAAGGTTTAGAATTCGCCTTGCATGGTGCCGTTAAGAAATGGCATACTTATGAGGACATCCTAAAGGCCGTGTCCTCTAAACGCATACCCCAAAGCCGCATTCGCAGAATTCTAATGCATCTATCCACCGAATTCACCACTACAGATTTTTCTGAGCTTACCCAGCCCGTATCCTCACCCTACTTTAGAGTCCTCGCCTTCAATAGGGCGGGCCGCCAGTGGATTCGCAGGCTAGCTCAAGAAAGTGACACACCTGTCATTTCTAATGTGCGCAGTAACCAAACCCGACTGGATGCCCGGGGAGGTCGAATGCTTTCCTTCGATTTAAAGGCCACGGATTTATTCTATTTATTTGGTGGCCAACCCGAAAACATCCATCAGGATTTTACCCAAAGCCCAATTTATATTGAATCATAATCCAAAGGAGAATAAACATATGTATACAGAAAATAAACAAAAGCTTGCCGATATTGCCGTCAACATCGGTGTCAATCTTCAAAAGGACCAGCTCCTTGTCATCAACTCACCTGTCGAATGTGCTGACTTCGCCCGATTGGTGGCCGATGCTGCCTACACCGCCGGTGCCCGGGATGTCATGGTAAATTACGGCGACCAGCGCTTAGCCCGTCTTCGATACGATCATGCCAGCCTGGAAACCCTCACTACCGTCGCCCCCTGGGTGATTGGCAAATATTTATGGATTGTGGATGAAAATGCCGCAATTATTTCCATCCATGCCGAAGACCCAACGGTTTTCCAGGGTGCCGATGCCTCTAAAATCCAGGCAGCCTCCAACGCTATCCAGGAGGCCACCGAATTCTATAGCCAGGCAATTTCCAATAATGATCGCCGCTGGTGCGTCATTTCAGTCCCCACACCGGGCTGGGCAAAAAGGGTCTTTCCGGATTGTACTGAAGCGGAAGCCCTGGACCGCTTATGGGAAGCCATTTTCAAAACCACCCGTACCGATCAGCCCGACCCCATTGCCGCATGGGAAGACCATGACCGTAATTTTGAGAGCAAATGTACCTTCCTTAATGACAAGCAATTTGATGCCTTCATTTATTCCAACAGCCTCGGCACCAACCTGACGGTGGGAATGCCGAAAAACCATGTTTGGGCCGGTGGCAGTGAAGTAGCGGCTGATGGCATCTCTTTCTTTCCCAACATCCCCACTGAAGAGGTTTTTTGTGCCCCCCACAAGTCACGGGTGAATGGCCGCCTGGTAGCCACCCACCCCCTCATCTATAAGGGGCAGCTTATTGATGGCTTTGAATTCACCTTCAAAAATGGTCAGGTTGTGGATTACGCAGCACAAGTTGGATTAGACGCCCTTAAAAGCCTGGTGGAAGCCAACCCTGGCTCTAACTTCCTGGGAGAAATTGCCCTCGTGGCCCACCACTCCCCCATTTCTGATTTAAACCTGCTCTTCTATAATACGCTTTTTGATGAAAATGCGTCCTGTCACTTTGCTCTGGGTTCTGCCTATCCTTCTTGTATTGAAGGGGGTACTCAAATGCACCGGGATCAGCAAGAAGCGGCTGGACTTAATTATTCCCTCACCCATGTGGATTTTATGGTGGGTAGCGCGGATCTTTCCATTATCGGTGTCGATGGGGATGGTCATCAAACACCGATTTTTGTCAATGGGGATTGGGCCATTTAGTATGGCTCAAATTAAAGAAAACTATTCCTGTGCGCTGCAGCTCAGCAATGATCTTATTGGAGGCAAGTGGAAACTGCGTATCCTTTGGCATGTTCTTAAGGGCGAGAACCGCTTTTCCAGCCTTTTAAAGGGTATTCCGGATATTACCGAAAAGGTTCTGGCCACCCAGTTAAAAGAGATGGAGCAGCAAGGCCTGTTGGATCGAAAAATAGAAAGGTCGAAACCCTTGAAAGTGACTTATACCACGACCCCCAATGCCGAATCACTTATCCCCATTGTTTACGCCCTATGTGACTTTGCCCGAGCTTATGCCCAGGAAAATCATGTCATTATTGAGGATTAAAAAATTCTTGATAGAAAGCACTGACTTATTTCTCAGTAATTGTTTTTTTTAACCATCTGGCAGATAATAGAATTATTATAATAAAGCGAGGTTTAAACATGAACGAAATTTTTTTGCGGCATTCGGTTCGCCGCTTTTCCGATTTACCCGTCGAGTCAGAAAAGATTGAAAAACTATTAAAGGCCGCCATGGCAGCCCCCACCGCCGGAAACCAGCGGGAATGGGAGTTTATCGTCGTTACCGATCCAGAACTCCTGGAAAAAGTTGCCCAGGCATCACCATACGCACGATGCACAGCAACAGCCCCCTTGGCGATCATCCCAGTGGCTAATTTACAAACGGCCCGTTTTCCTGAAAATTGGGAGCAAGACCTTGGTGCGGCAATGGAAAACATTCTCCTAGAAGCTGTTCACCTCAAGCTTGGCGGTGTCTGGCTTGGGATTGCGCCGCTGGAAGACCGCATGAATCAAATCTCAAAAATCTTTGATTTACCTGTTCATATCAAACCCTACGCCATCGCGACTTTAGGGTATCCGCTGGCTTTTCCTGCCGAAGACGGCCGCGACTATGATTTTAGCCTAGTCCATTACAACGGTTATACGAAATAAGAATGGGGCGATCTCACTCACAAGTGACAGCAGACTGCTTTGCTTCGTTAGATCGCCCGATCTATGCAATTTCTTTAACATATTCAACACCCTGAAGGGCATAGAATTCATCGAGTATCTCTTGATGATTCCGTTTTTTCGATAAATCAAGGGAAAAAGTAAGGGTTCCAAATTCCTCATCCAGCGTCTTTATTTTTCCCCTTTGCATCTCATATATTTCCATCCCCTGTTTTTCGGTATTTTTCGATAACGTTCGTAAGGAAAAGGCAGAATTGTATTCAATATAAATTTCCATACTTCTTGCGTGCTGTTTAATGTAAACATCAATCCTTTTTAATGAAATAAGCGCAAACACTGAAAACAGAAGGCCAATCATCGCACCTGCATAAAACCCAATTCCTACAGCAAGGCCTAAAGCCGCCGTTACCCAGAGACCCGCTGCAGTCGTTAACCCTCTTATTTCATTTTGTCGTGTAACAATAATGGTCCCTGCCCCTAGAAAGCCGATTCCGCTGATGACTTGTGCCCCAAACCGGGTGGGATCTGTTCCAGGAATCAGAATGGTAATGTATTGATTGGTCAGCATAAATATGGTGGCACCGACAGAAACCAAAACATAAGTCATAAAGCCCGCTGGTCTGTTGCGAATACCCCGTTCAGTACCAATAATCCCACCGATACACAATGAGACGAATATACGGAGGACAATGGCAGCAAGGCTTAATTTACTTGGAGCGGCAACCTCCGCAAATAACATTTGGTCAAAGGACATTTGATTTTTCAATTCCTTTATGGATTTTCAGTTTTTCCGGAAGACGGTTTAATCGACAGAAATACCGGTAAATTTCAAGTGCTGCAGCCGCTTGAACCGTCTCTGCGGTATTTTGGCAAATATCAAATAAGATTTTTTCCATTACCTGATTCTGAACATACTTAAAGGGAACACTCCCCCAAGGGTTTTGAATCACATTTTGTTTGAAATACTTCCAAAATGGAATTCGATGTTCATGGGGTAATATCAATTGGTACGTCTTGTGCAGTTTTACCTTTCCGTCCGTACATGTATCCCCCCAAAAGCGTTCGTCCACCATTGATACCCCAATAATCATTCGTTCATCCTCATTGCCTGGGGTGCAATCCGTCAAAACAATGGCCGAATTTGGTTGTATGTTTGCTGGAACTCGTGGTTTTCCCTTATTTAACCCACTTAAAAAGCACCCTGTATCCACATATTTCAATCCTTCAAAGGCCTCTTCTGAAAGATTATAAGCCATCTGGGATTTCGGCGGAATTTTCATTGTATAAAGACGACTTCGATATTGATTCTCCTCTGCAGCTTTTCGCTTCTTTTCATTTATTTTTTGTTCCCACTCTTCATTTATTCTCTCAATTTTTTTTTGGATTGCAGTATTTTTCAACGTCAAATACCGGGGAACGGCATCTGGAAATAAAAATATTTTTTTGTTTTTTGCAAAGTGTACTGTGATTTTATTATCACAACGATCCGTTATAACGCCCATCCCAAAGATTTTGTGCTTTACTGCCTGACCTAATAAATTCATACTTTCCTCCCGTAAAATATAAAAGAGCTCTTCCTGCACAACACTTTTCCGTCGGCATTCCAAGCTCTTTTGTGTTTACTATTTTCTGAAAAAGTTATTCTACATATCGGGGATGTGACGACTACTGTCTTTCATTAATACGAAAGATTATTTCATCCACATCGACCTGAAGTTCAATTTTATCGCTCATCAATTCTGGAATATCCTTTACGGTAACAGTATCTCCGGATTTCAATCCGTCGACATCAATGGTAATCGTATCGATCATATCTCCCGGCAATGAAGCATAGGGTATTTCTGTTAGGATTTTTTCCATCTGGCCGACAAACTTTTCATCATTTGCAGAAAGGATGTGAATAACACTATTCACTTTTTCATTTTCTGTTAATACTTGGAATCTAATATTTAAAATTTCATTGCTTAATGTATCTAAAGATTTTTCTTTGATCTGCACCGGAATAACTTGTCCGTCAATATCCAGTGAGATCTTGCTACCCTCACGTTTTTGACGAACCAATTGACGAGCGACCTTTTCGTCCATTTGAATTGAAATCGAATCCGACAATGATTTACCAAAGACGCTTCCCGGAACCATGCCGAGACGTCTTATTTTCTTTGCTTTTACCGTTAAATCCCGTTTCTGAACAGTAATGCTCTCCATTATTCACTACCTCCTGTAGTTTGTGACTTTATATTAATCGCACCTATTGGTGTCATTAATTGCTATTTCCTAACCTATAAAAAAAGAAGAGCCCTTCATATAACGCTGCTCAGCGTAATACCAAAAGCCCTTCTTCAAGACGGTTCTTTTTGTTTTTATTTTATTATCTATAGTATAACATGATTCTTTAGAAAAAGCAAATCCATCGGGACAAAGTTGCATTTTACCGCTTATTCTCCTATTTCTGATCGATCCGATGGGCCTGATAAAAAACCTTTAATTCAACCTTCATTTCATCCGCCAATTCAGCTTTTTTAATTCCCTGGATAGCGCCTTCCAAAGAATAAAGTCGATGGATACAGGCGGACGGGTCAATCTCCTGTATTTTAAGCCATGCGGCTTTGCTGCCAATCTCCTGAAGCTGCTTTAGGGTATTGATCCCTACTTTTTCTAACTGAGCCTCTAGGACTTTTCCGATATTCGGCTGTTGTGCAAGTTCTCCCATCCCCTTAGCCTCCAAAATATTCCACAGCCAACTGGACAACTCGGTCCGCACCGCCAAGGGCCGTCAATTCCTTCCCCAAAATCTGTGCGTTTTTAGCATAGCCTTTATTTTCGAGCAAAGTTCGCATAATTCCACGGATATAAGGGGGTTCAAAGCAATGGGTATCGAGGACAAGACCCGCTTTGTTTTTAGCAATGCTTTGGGCATTGTAGCGTCGTTCAAAAACCTTTCCGGGACAGAGAATCTGGGGAATACCATGGTAAAGGGCATCCATTATACTGTTTTGTCCTCCATGATTGATGGATAGGCAGCACCGGGGGTAAATCTCTGAAAAATCAAAATACTCACCAATATGGATAAAACCACGATGACTTTCCTTCACTCCCGGTGCCACAATGAACACCTCAAAATCCAGTTCACTAAAGACGGGATACAGGGCATTGACCAAGCGCTTTCCTGAGAGGGTCCCCGAGCCCATATAGGCTACAATAGCCGAACGCAGCCCATCCTCGTAATGGGTTTGATGAGCGGTAAAGGGACCGGTAAAGCAGACATTATCCCCAATAATGGGTTCCAGGCGCGGACTGCTGGGCACGATCCGCCGATCCACCCAGTCTAAAATATCCAGGCTGGAGTCGACCTGGGGCAAACCCAGGGATTTTAACACACGCTTTACCCCATAGCCCAACCCCGGGGATGCAGCAAAATCCACCTGAGTCGGACGGCTATAGCTCCCAAAGACAACCGTTCCAGCAAGCTTAGCCGCTGCGATTGCTGCCAGATTAAATTCAGAATAAACCACATCCGGTCGAAAGTCCTGAATAGCGGCCTGGATCTGATGAACCGCCCTTTTAAAATACCCTGGCTGGATATTCCCGCTAATAAACTGGACCTCTTCAAAACTGGAAATTGTTTTATGACTTTGAACCCCCGTTTTTGCCACCACGGGCAGTAGTCTTTTCCCCACCATTTTGGGCAGGCCCAAGGGTACTGGCGTCTCTAAATCATAAAGCGGATAGTCCGTGGTCCCGTCAAAATTTCCATCCTTAGCCGCACAAAGGGCAACCTGATTCCCCTTTTTTGTAAAGGCTTCGGCCAAAGCCTTCGGCCGGTTGATTGGACCAGACATCTTTCCCAGTGCTGCCATGGGGCATATCAGAATGCGCATACTCCCCTCCCTTTTTCTTAAATATTTTCTAGTATACCACGAACAAAACCCACATGCAAAACAAGAAAGTCTAGTATTATGTAACAGCATCTACCAGGTCGCCATACCCTGCCTCAACCATTTTATCTAAGGGAATAAAGCGCAGAGCCGCCCCATTAATACAATAACGAACACCTTGCGGTCCCTCGGCGCTCCCCCGGAACACATGTCCCAAATGGGAATCCCCCCTACGGCTGCGAACCTCTGTCCGATTCATACCGTAGCGATTATCTCGCTGTTCGGTAACGCCTGACTGCGCGATGGGTGCAGAAAAGGAGGGCCAGCCGCAGGTACTTAGAAACTTATCCTTTGAGGAAAACAAGGGCTCCCCGGTTACCACATCGACATAAATACCTGGTTTGTCGGCATCCCACAAAGGACTGGAAAAGGGGGGCTCGGTTCCATCCTCTTGAGTCACAGCATACTGCATTTCATTCAAGGTATGGCGGAGGGTCTCCTCTGATGGCCTTACAAAATGGTTTAAACTGGCTGCAAAATCCCTGGCTTTTGCCATTTTTTCCAAGGATATATGGCAATACCCCCCTGGATTTTTATCAAGGTAATGCTGATGGTATTCCTCTGCGGGATAAAAATTTTCTAAAGGTCCAATTTCAACCATAAAGGGTTCTCCCCCAGCTGCAACCATAGACGCCGCCCTTTCCACAACCGCTTTTTGTGCCGCGTCAATATAATAAATTCCGGTTTGATACTGATGCCCAACATCATTTCCCTGGCGGTCTGCCACTGTCGGGTCAATGACCTGAAAAAAAACGGACAACAGCGTATCCAGGGCTATTTCCAAGGGGTTATAGATTACCTCCACAGCCTCTTTAAACCCTGTTTGCCCACCGCACACCCTTTCATAATGGGCATCGGCCGCTTCCTTTCCGTTGGCGTAGCCTGCACGAGTTTCTAAAACTCCCGGCAAACCATCCATCAGTTTTTGCAATCCCCAAAAACAGCCACCGGCAAAGATTATTTTTAATCCTTTCGTATCCATATTCGGCCTCCTTTATCATTTTTACTATTTTAACATAGGAATCTAAAGGATAACGGGAGATGGGGACAAACAAAACATGACTCATTCCACCAAAAAAAGGGAGATAAGCTACCGATTATGGTTTTATCTCCCTAAACATTATAAGCAGCCCTCTTCCATTTTATGGACGATATGGTTAAGAGATTCCTTTAGAATTCCCACCACATGATGGTCATCCAAGGAATAATACATGTTTTTTCCCTCTCGGCGAGATTTCACCTGCCCGTTGAGTTTTAAAAGCTTCAGCTGGTGGGAAACCGAAGATTGAGAAAGGGTGAGTGCCTCGGCCAAATCGCCAACGCACATTTCCTGAATCGAAAGGGCATAGATAATTTTCACCCGGCTCTCTTCCCCAATCACCTTGAAAAAGGTGGAAAGACCGGTGATATACTCTGGCTTGATCATTTCCTCCCGGACCCGGGAGATCGCCTCTGAATCGTGCTGTTCCGTGTTCATCGTCCACCGTCCTAGTTTGCTCGGGTACAAATATAAGTGGCTAACTCCCGCAGGAAGGTAGTATCGTGGTCCAGACAATCCAGTGCTTTAAGTGCCCGTATCTCGAGCTCACCAACCTTGACTTCTGAGGATGCCAGACCATAAAGGGACACAAAGGTTGTCTTATGGTTTTTTTCATCACTCCCAATGGGTTTTCCAAGGGATTCTTCGGTTCCGGTCACATCTAAAATATCATCTACAATTTGGAAGGCCAAACCGATGGCATCGGCGTAATCCTCCAGGGCAGCCAACTCGGACTGCTTCGCCCCGGCGATGACAGCACCACATAAAACCGATGCTTTAATAAGGGCCCCAGTTTTATGGGCATGGATGTAAGCAAGTTTTTCTTCTGTGACCGCACCATCCTCTTCGCAGAGAATATCCCCGGTTTGTCCCCCGATCATGCCATTGGCACCGGAGGCGTAAAACAGAATCTGAAGGGCTCTGATATAACGGGCCATGGCCTCTGTTTCACTATTCGGTACCCCGGCCAGAGCCGTTTCCACTGCATAATTCAGCAAGGCATCCCCTGCTAAAATAGCAATGCTTTCACCGTATACCTTGTGGTTTGTCGGCTCGCCCCGGCGCAGATCATCATCGTCCATAGCCGGTAAATCGTCGTGAATCAACGAATAGGTATGAATCATCTCCAAGGCACAGGCCAATTTAACGACCATCTGAGAATCTCCCCCCAGACAACGGCAGGTCTCTTTCATTAAAACAGGGCGCAGGCGTTTACCGCCAACAAAAAGGCTATACTTCATCGCACTGATAATGATATCCGGCGAATCAAACTGCTCCATGAAGCAGGCGGTTAATTCCTCTTCAACTTCAGCTGCCAAGGTCTTCATTTTTTCAGAAAATTCACTCATTGGAATTCATCTCCTCCATAAAAGGTTTTTCTTCATCCGACTCGGTCAGAATCATGACCTGGTGAGAAGCAGCATCCAGCTCCTTTTCACAGGCCTTCAGTAGCGCCATTCCCTCTTCAAAGCTCGCCAGGGATTCCTCCAGTGCCAAATCGCCCTGTTCCAGGGCCACGGTAATTTCCTCCAAACGATTTATCTTTGTTTGATACGTTAATTTTTCCATCTCAATCCTCCGATACAATAACAGTCAGGTCACCCTTGGCAAAGGTCAGCTTTAGCCGACTTCCAGGCTCGATATCCCCCGGGATTCGAACAAGTTGTCCCTTCGTATCTCTGACGATGACGAAGCCTCGTTCCAAGGTTCCGCGAATATCCAATACGCTCATCCGTTCCCGGAACCCGGAAAGCAGAAGGTGCTGCTCTTGTAAGACAGAATGGATTCCACTTATAAGACGCCTCTCAAGATAAGCGAGGTTCAGCCGCTCCTTCTCCAGAACAATACCAGGATTTTTCGCTGCCATGCGGTAGGACAGTGCCTCCATCCATTGGCGACGGCTCTTAAGGGAGACCGTCATGGCCTCGGTCAAGCGCAGGTAGTAAGCCGCCAACATCTGATACCGCTCCCGGATATCCTGGGACACCATTTCTCCAGCTACCGATGGCGTTGGTGCCCGGAAATCCGCCACAAAATCAGCAATGGTAAAATCGGTCTCGTGACCAACTGCCGATATAATGGGGATATCGGCAAAGTGGATGGCCTCGGCCACGGACTCTTCATTGAAGGCCCACAGATCCTCTATGGACCCGCCCCCGCGACCAACGATAATGACATCAATATTCCCTAAATCACACAGTCGATCGATGGCGGAAGCAATAGAAAGCGCCGCACCATCTCCCTGTACCACGGTGGGACAGAGGAGGATTTCCACCCCCGGATCCCTTCTGGTAATAACTGAAATAATATCGTGGATTGCCGCCCCACTTGGTGAAGTGACGACCCCCACCCGCTTAATGACCTCCGGCAGCCCCAGCTTTTTTTCCGGGTCAAACCAGCCTTTCTTAGCCAGCCGTTCCTTCAAAGCTTCAAATTGCTGAAACAAATCACCCTGGCCGTCGGTCTCCATGGTCCGCACCAGTAGCTGGTACTGTCCACTGGGTTCATAAACAGAAATATTCCCCCGGACCACCACCTTCATCCCGTCCTCGGGGAGGAAGGTAAGCCCTCGGGTATTTCCTTTAAACAGGACACAGCTGATACGGCTGCCTGCATCCTTGAGATAAAAATACAGATGACCGGAGCCCTGGCGTTTAAAATTCGAGATTTCGCCCGTTACGGTCATGCGTTTTAACACGCTGTTCGTTTCTAAAAGCGTGCTGATATAATGATTGACCTGGGTAACGCTCAAATTTCGTTCCATGCTTTATTTCTCCTGTCGATAATGCTCCCACGCCAGTAAGGCTAATCCCACCGCATTGTCTGTGGCGTACCGGGGATCTGTGAAAAACAGTTGTATTCCACTGCCCTTCAAGCGATGCTCAATGGTCTTCCGCACGATGCCATTGGCCATGACCCCTCCGGAAAATACCACCTGTCGAATCCCCTCTGCCTGGGCCGATGCCCGGACAGCCCGTTCCAGGGTCTTCCCAATGGCGCGAAACAGGGCATAGGCTACCGCTGACTGGGCTGCTCCGCCCTCTAATAATGCCAGAGCCTGATTTTCCTGCCCCGAGAAATGGAAATTTTGTCCCTCTACCCGGGAAGAAATGGTAAATTGATGTTCCACATCCTGCCTGGCCAAGGCTTCCAATGCCTTTCCGGCAGGAAAACCCAGTCCCATGGCGACACCGATGCGATCGATAAGCTGCCCGCTGTTTAAATCCAGGGTCTTTCCAAGGATTTCACAATCATACCCTATCTCCCTGGGGGTGACCTTTAGAATTTCCGAGGTTCCACCCGAAAAATGGACGGATAAAAAGGGGGCATCCAGGCGGTCGGACTGAATCCCGCACCCGTACATTGCCCCCCGAATATGGTTTTCCTGATGGCTTAGGGGCAAAAAGGGAATGCCCAGGACATGGGCTAAAGTACGCCCTTGGCCGCTGCCAGCCCGAAAAACGGGCATATAGGAATCCTCCACCGGCCGAGGAGAGACCGAAGCGGCAATTCCCACTACCTGTACTCGGCTAAAATCCAGAGACTCCAGCATTTCCGGAAGATTTCGGACATGCTGAAACAATGCCTCGGATTGCCGAAGCCCTCGTTCCCCTGCCTTGACCATTAATACCTGGCGGCTGTCCGAAAGAAGCTGTCCATCCTCATCGCACAGGGCGATGGATGTGGTGTAATTACTGGTGTCAATTCCCAGAAAGCACGGGGTCATTTTGCCCCATCCTCTTTCCCGGTTTTCTTCAAGATGTTTTCATTGGCAAAATTATTCAAAATACCGTTGATATACTTTGTGCTGTCTTCATCCCCATACTTTTTTGCCAACTCAATGGCTTCATTCATAGCAATTTCCTTAGGGGTTTCCATATAGAGCATCTCTGCGATACTCAGGCGCAAAATAGCCTTTTCCGCATTGGGAAGACGATCCAGGGCCCAGTCTTCTTTGAGATATTTTCGAATATAGCCATCAATGGTGTCCCGATTCCCAAGAACCGCCATAATGATTCCTTCAGCAAAACCAGTGGTGTCACCGGGAATGCTGTCTTCCGATTTTACCTCGGCATCGCCTTCCATAAAGCGCTCAATACATCGTTCCACATCCCGCCCTTCTCCGTGAAAGGGTATTTGAAATATCCCACGGAGGGCCTGTTCACGTTCCTGGGTTCTGCCCATCTTACTTTTTTTATCTGACATTTTTCACTCTCTCAATAACGTTCAAAAAGGCCGCAAGAGTATGCCTGCGACCTTCTCAGCTTTAGTATTTTCCGCTGCCCTTAACATGGATATTGACTTGGGAGACCTGCTTTCCAGCCATGATCTCCACGGATTCCTTCACCTTGATCTGGGCCATTTTGGCAACCTTCACAATATCCACACCACTGCGCATGATGACGTGGATATCGATTGTATAGCCTTCTTCGTATTCAACGACTTTGACACCCTTGGATACTGCCGACGGATTCAAAGCATCAATAAGCTCATCTGAAATCCGCATGAACATCTTTTCAATACCATCAACACCTAAAGCGGCCAGATTTGCAATTGAGCAAATCATTTCATTGGATACTTCCTTTGATTGTACATTGGGAATTTCATTCATGTTCTCACCACCTATTCGTGATGCTGCCCACACTGGCACCCATCGGCATGGGTCAGCTCTTCTACAACCTTTTCTTCCAGTTTGAATTGTTCCCCGCATTCCGGACAGAATACCTCATCCTCTTCAAAGGATTCAAAATCGGTCAGGTAAGCTGATCCGCAGCTGGGGCAGATGACTTCGTATAAATCATCGTCATCCTCATAATACTCGTCGTCTTCATCACCGAAGGCCATATCGTCCTCCAGGATGTACTCCTCCAAATCCGTCATATCGTCATCGATCATTTCCACATAATCTTCGAGTTCATCCTGGGCTTCCATGAGACCGTCGAGGGCATCGGTAATATCATCCAAAACATCTAACATCTTAAGGATAACCTTGCCTTCATTGGTGCTGTCATCCAAACCCAGCCCGTCAGACAGCCCCTTTAGATAAGAGACCTTTTCTTGAATATACTTCATCGTGATTATACACGTTCCATGTATTCCCCAGTACGGGTATCTACACGAATCGTATCTCCTTCCTCTACAAATAGTGGTACTGTGATGGTCGCACCGGTTTCCACTGTTGCAGGCTTATTGGCACCCGTAGCGGTATCCCCTTTAAAGCCTGGTTCCGTCTTGGTAACCTGCAGTGTAACAAAATTGGGGGCTGAAACCGAGAAGGCTTCACCTTTGAAGAACTTAATGGTTGCCGTATCATTTTCCTTTAAATATTTAAGGGCTTCTTCAACCACTTCAAAATTCAGGGGAATCTGTTCATAGCTTTCCGAATCCATGAAATAGTATAAATCACCATCACTGTACAGATATTCCATTTCCTTGGTATCAATGTGGGCTTTTTGAAATTTGTCGTTGGGGTTAAACGCTTCTTCCCGAATGGCACCAGTAATGACATTGCGATACTTTGTCCGGACAAAAGCAGCACCCTTTCCCGGCTTGACATGTTGGAAATCCACCACGACAAACACATTACCGTCCATTTCAAAAGTGACACCCTTACGAAATTCTCCTGCTGAAATCATCTATTCTATACCTCCATTTAAATACGCATAATTCTCTATATTATTTATAATAGCACAACTCGTTTTCAAACTCAAACGCTTTACTGTTCTTTATAGGAGTTTTTATATCCACCAACAGCCCGAAGGACCCCAATTAAATCCCGTTCCTCGGTATCGATGGTAAATCCTGCCGTTACCATGCGCTGGGCTAAGTCTCCAGCCTGGCCATCTCCTGCTTCAAAAAGAAGACGACCGCCATCCACTAGATGGTCTGGCGCCCCCTGGATAATCCGATTGTAGAGTTCAAAGCCATCATAGCCACCATCTAAAGCGAGGTGCGGCTCAAAGCCCTGAACATCTAACTCTAAGCCAGGGACAAGATCCCTTGGGATATACGGTGGATTGGAAACGATCAGATGAAACCGCCGGTCTTGTAAATCGGCAAACAAATCACTCTGAACAAGCTCTGCCTTTAGCCCAAGAGCATTGGCGTTTTCTGTTGCAGTGGTTAAAGCCCCCGGGGAGATGTCTGCCAGGACGACCTCCGCCTCTGATCGAAATTTTTTAATGGACAGGCCGATGGCTCCAGAACCCGTGCATAAATCCAGGACTCTTATCCCACGCCCATTCCCTGGTATTTGTGCTAGGGCAGCATTTACCACGGTTTCTGTATCTGGCCTGGGAATCAGTACCGCCGGACTGACGATAAAATCTAACCCCATGAATTCTTTCTTACCTAAAATATAAGCCGTGGGTTCATGGGCACAGCGACGTTCAATCAGGGCCTCATATCCCTCAACATCCTTCTGGGTAAGGGAATGATCCGGGTGGCTGTAAAAGTATACTCGGCCACAGCCAAGGACAGCATCCAACAAAATCTCTGCTTCCAAACGAGGCTGAGGAATATTTGCTTCATTAAATTGATAAACCGCTTTTTTTAAAGCATCTGTTATAGTCATCATTTTTTCATTATACACAAAAAGAAAAAGCCGGTTAAACCGACTCTTACTCTTCGCTCTTTAAACCAAATTTTCTGTTGAAACGTTCTACACGTCCGCCGGTGTCGACCAACTTCTGTTTCCCTGTAAAGAAGGGATGGCAAGCAGAACAGATTTCCACTTTCAGTTCATCTTTGACGGAACCAGTTTCAAAAGTATTACCGCAAGCACACTTAACGGTTGCTTTGCCATACTTTGGATGGATACCTTCCTTCATCAAATTCACCTCATTTCGTATCTTGTATTGATTATTATCATTTTGTATTCTAACAACTTGATTATTATAGCAAACAACGGGCTAAAAGGCAATTCCTATTTTGAAAATCTTTAAGAATTCTTTTTAAGGAACATTTTAAGGAACTCTTCATTATTATCCGTCCGCTCCAAAGTATTGATCACCTTGTCTGTTAGCTGAATGGCACTGGTAGACGCGTAGCTTTTACGAATATTATAGGTTACCTTCAGCTCCTCATTACTGAGCAGCTTATCCTCCCGGCGGGTTCCGGATTTATGCAGGTCGATGGCTGGAAATACGCGCCGTTCTGCCAATTCCCGATCTAAATGGAGCTCCATATTCCCCGTTCCCTTAAATTCCTCAAAAATAATATCATCCATACGGCTCCCTGTATCGATAAGGGCAGTGGCCAAAATTGTCATACTGCCGCCATGCTCAATTTTCCGGGCCGATCCAAAAAACTTCTTTGGGAAGTATAAAGACTCCGGGTCTAACCCCCCGGACAAGGTCCGTCCCGATGGAGCAATAACTAGATTGTTTCCCCGGGTTAGTCGGGTGAGGCTGTCCACCAAAACGACAACATCCTTCCCTTGTTCAACCAAACGTTTTCCACGCTCCAGCACGATTTCTGCCACACGAATATGGTTTTCCGGGGGTTGGTCAAAGGTTGAAAAGACAATATCCGCCTGAACCGAGCGTTTCATATCTGTCACTTCTTCCGGTCGCTCATCCACCAGTAAAATAATGAGCTCAATCTCCGGATGGTTTTTTGCAATTCCCAAGGCAATGTTCTTTAGAAGGGTCGTTTTCCCAGCCTTCGGTGCCGCCACAATCATCCCACGCTGTCCCTTACCAACCGGTGCAAATAAATCAATCATCCGGGTGGAGACCACATCCGAAACGGTTTCTAAGGTAATGCGCTCATTGGGGAAAATTGGTGTTAACCGCTCAAATTTTGGACGATGGGTCACGGTCTCGGGTAAATCGCCATTCACCCGCTCCACATATAAGAGCGCATCGTATTTTTCACCTTCATTGGGTTTTCGGATTCTTCCCTCAAGCTTATCCCCAGTTCGCAGATTATAACGGCGGATTTGGTTAGCTGCCACATAGATGTCTTTTTCTCCAGAAAGATAATTATTGGTCCTTAGAAAACCAAAGCCTTCGGAGTTAATGTCCAAGATCCCCCATTGGGTCCGCTTATAGCGATCTGTATCCTCTTTATCCTCGGTGTACATCAGGCTATTCATTTTTTCAATAATTTCGGTTGTCGGAGTCCCATTAACAATTTCCAAAAATAGCATCGCCGCATACTTTTCTCCGGTTTTGGGAGGGCGTACCTTTCCGCCAATGATGTCACCTGTTACCAATTTAAACTTTTGGATTTGTGAACCAGAAACATAAATGGGCAGCTCATTATCCCCACGATGAATAAACCCAAAGCCTTCAGGCAGAACTTCGACCGGTCCTTCAATTTCCACCGCATCCTGTATATTATCCTTTATCTTCGCGTAGCGGTTGTTGCCGCCATTGCGGCCTTTCCCCTTGATGTTCATACCTTTTTGGGGTTTTCTTTCCTTATTTTCCCGTGCTTTATACGACCCTCCGGTGGTCTGCTTACCTTCCTCATTTTTGACTTCTGGCTCTGTCTTTGTGGATGGTGCTTCTGCTGGTGGCTCTGACTTAGCCTTTACCGCTTGTCCTTCATTTAAAATAGCATCTACCAATTCCTGCTTTTTCATTCGACTAATTTTTTTAATTCCCAGTGCTTCTGCTTCCTGACGCAGCTCGGCCACTGTTTTTTTACTCATGTTTGCTTGATCCAAGGGAACCTCCATCCGAGAATTCTTTAAAGAAAAGAAAAAACTATGAAAAATATTTTGAAGATATTATTCAAAATATTATCATAGTTTCTACAATGTGTCAAAAAGGTTATTCAATGTTTTCTTCATCAGATGCACGTTTGCGTCTCAGCCTGGGCATAAACCGAGTGACAAAACTATCTTCCTTCCGATTTTTAATATAAATTAATCCAAAAATTGAGAAAACGACAGCTCCTACAAAATTAACGAATAAATCGCTCATGGTGTCAATCAGTCCAATATCAATGTAGCCAGGCCATTCCTGTCCATTAATCACCACACGATTAATATCCCAGGCTACAGCCACGTTGGCCCCATCGGGATTAAGAAACACCGAGCTGACCCAGGGCAGCCAGGTATCCTTTTGCATATCCGTTTTAAACATCATATCCATGAAAAATTCATAAAATTCCCATAAAACGCCGATGGTCATTGAAAAACAGAAGGCAAAGACAGCCACAAAAGCCGGGCTTAAATTAAAGGTAACATTTTCATTCCGGTTAAGAATATCAATAAGGGAGAATCCGATAGCAGCCATTAGAAAGCCGTTTATAGTGTGAAGCACGGCATCCCAATGTCCAAAAATCAGGTAATACTCCTGTATTTCCCCAAGAATTTCTGCTGAGAAAATAAAAATGACGATAATAACTTCTAGGGTCGTTGGTAGTTCAATGTGAAGCTGCTTATCAACAAACGTTGGAATCATGAATAGGACCAAGGTCAGTACACAAAGAAACACATTATTCCAATTTTGATTGTAAATTTGAGCAATCATCACCCCAACGACCGCAACCCGAAGGATGATATAGACAAAAGCCTTTACCCTCTTTTCAAAACGCTCATCCTGTTCTCTGGACTCCTTGGTTTTTTTATCCATGCTCTTCCCTTTCTAAAATCCTACCTGTCCTTACGAAAATAAAAAAGCGAAAGCCCTCAATTAGAAGGGTTTTCGCTTACGCTCTTGATGGAGCTGAGAGGGGGATTCGAACCCCCGACCTATTGATTACGAATCAATTGCGCTACCAACTGTGCCATCCCAGCAAATATCCACATTCTTTCAGATGCAGATTAAATAATAACAGAAAAAACAGGTGCCGTCAATAATAAAAACGGTGCTTTCAACGAAAGAAAGCACCGTTTTTCATTACATCGTGCTTAATAGGGAAGGAAATTCAGTGGATCTACGTAATTTCCACCGCCATCAATAAAGCTGATGTGGATATGGGCACCCGTTGAGTTCCCTGTACTTCCCACATAGGCGATGACGTCGCCCTGATTGACATAATCCCCCTCAGATACAGCCAGGGCACTGTTATGTCCGTACAGGGTCGAATAGCCATCATTATGGGCGATCATAACTGCGTTCCCGTAGCCCCCCCAATATTCTGACAGGGTGACAACCCCACTGGCCGCTGCATAAACAGGCGTTCCGTAGGATGCGCCTATATCCAACCCCTGATGATTAGTACTCCCGATACCACCAGGAGATTCCCGATAACCAAAATAGTCAGTGATAATATAACAATCACTTGGCCAGATGTAACCTGAAGAGGAGGCTACATTGGAACTTCCAGAAGAACTGCTACTGTCAGAGCTACTGGATGATGAGCCATTATTTGCTGCTGCTTCAGCTTGGCGCTGGGCTTCTTCTGCCTGGCGCTGGCGTTCTACCTCTGCAGCTTTTTCTGCTGCAATTTTAGCTAAACTATCTTCAGCCGCCTTAATTTCTGCATTCTGCTTTGCCACTTCTGTTTTGTATTCTTCAATAA
This sequence comes from Eubacterium aggregans, assembly GCF_900107815.1. Taxonomy (GTDB): domain Bacteria; phylum Bacillota; class Clostridia; order Eubacteriales; family Eubacteriaceae; genus Eubacterium_O; species Eubacterium_O aggregans. Next base: position 154,426 of record NZ_FNRK01000002.1, on the reverse strand, counting down.
TGGCGTTATTTTTTGCTAACAGCTCATCCTGCTGAGCCTTGATCCCGCTTTGTTGGCTCAGAAGAGTTTCCTGCTCCGCCTTTGCCGACTCCGTCAGGGCTTTATTACTTTCGATGGTTGCCTTCTTCTTTTCGATTTCCTTCTGGGTCTGTTCCAACTGTGCCGCTGAATCCTGGTCCGCCTGGGCAATGGAAGCGACCATATCTGCCTTAGAAATCAAATCCCCAAAATCCGTTGCAGAAAAGAGGACCTCCATATAGCCTTCATTACCATACATATACATCACGCGAAGCCGTTCTTCCAGCTCTTTTTGCTGCTGGTCGCGCTTTGCTTCTGCTTTCTGTAACTCTGCCTCTGCACTCTTCTGTTGGGTGCTTAAGTCGCTTATTTTGCTGTCCAAATCGTTAATCTTTGTGGTTAATAAGGTAATCTGTTCATTGGCCTTATTGATTTCCGCGGTGATACCATCGATAGTGGTCTGGGTCATATCCACCTGATATTGAGCGGCATCTTTCTTCTGGGTAGCCTCTGCCTTTTGTTGATTCAGTTCATCCTCTGTAGCTGCCGCCACAGATGTTGCAATAATGGTCAGGCAAAAGAAAAAGGTAAAAATAAATCCAAGTCGTTTTAAATGCTTCATGTTTCCTCCAAATATTATACATCAAGGAATTTCCGAATGGCAAAGATACTCCCCAGGGCACCAATCACCACGCCATACACAATGAAAAAGAAAGACAATTGCCCCACCACAGCTCCGGGCGTGGCTAAGGTTGAGGTGATGGACAGCAACGAATTGCCACTTAAAAATCCCAACATGAAGAAGTAACCACTGCGCAGTGCCAGCAAGGCCACCACCGCCGCAATAATTCCTAAGAAGGTACCCTCCAGTACGAAGGGGATTCGAATATAGCCATCCGTTGCGCCAACATACTTCATAATACCGATTTCCTTACGTCTGGCAAAAACGGTAATTTTAATGGTATTGTAAATGAGTAATAAGGCAATAACGGATAAAACCGCCGTGACAACAATACTCATTAAATTGGCAAAGTGGTTAAAATTCGTCAATGCCGTGACATAATCTTCACCGTACTTAACGTATTCAATCCCCGTAGAGCTCAACCCCTCAGCATAGGTTTTAATGGCTGCCATATCCTCTGCATTCTTTGCCGTTACCACAAAGGATTCCGGCATGGGGTTGTTCTCAGCATTGAAGGAGGATAATAAACTGGAATAGCTGCTTAATTGGCCTGAAAAATTATTCAGGGCTTCATCCTTGTTTTCAAATTTAACACTTGCGATCATATCGCTGCTGCGAAGACCTTGTTCAATGGTTGTTTTATTCGCTTCCGTTACATCTTGCTTCAAAAACACTTTAATTTCTAATCCGGATTCTACATTGGCCGTGGCCTGTCTGATATTAATGGTGAGAATGAGGAAGAAGCCGAGAATGACCAGCGCCGCCATGATGGAAAAAACCGACGCCAAACTCATCAGGCTGTTCCGCTTAATACTGTTGGCGGTATCCCGGATCACCGACCGGGACATCGCATGCCATTGACTATTGGGCATTGGTGTATCCGCCCCTTTCATCACTGGTTAAACAGCCTCCCTCTAAGGTCAGCACACGCTTCTGCATAACATCCACCATTTCACTGTCATGGGTAACGACAACCACCGTCGTGCCATGGCGATTGATTTCCAGCAAAATCCGCATGATATCCTTGGAGGTCTCCGGATCAAGGTTTCCTGTCGGTTCATCACAGATGAGGATACTGGGATTATTAATAATCGCCCGGGCGATAACCACACGCTGCTGCTCCCCACCGGAAAGCTCATGGGGATAATGGTACATTCGATGGGATAGCCCCACCATTTCCAACGCCAGTGGAACCTTTTTCCGTATTTTACGCTCTGGCCGACCGATGATTTCCATGGCGTAAGCCACATTTTCATACACATTCTTATTTTCAAGCAGGCGGAAATCCTGGAAAACAACGCCTAGTTTCCGTCTCAGATATGGAATTTCCTTTTTTGAAAGCTTGGAAATATCATGGTTTTTAATTTTAACCACACCTTGGGTGGTTTCGATTTCCCTCAGCAATAATTTGATGAATGTCGATTTCCCGGCGCCGCTTCGGCCCACCAGGAAGACAAACTCTCCTTTATCGATGAAAAGATTGATATCCCTTAATGCGTCTTTTTCATTTTTTTCATAAGTTTTAGTTACATTAATAAACTCAATCATCTTAATACATCCTTACTAGTCAGTCTTTTCGTCACTAACCGATTCTTGGTATGATTATAACCGAAAAACGACATAATGTCCTTAATAAAGTGAATTTTTTTCAAAAAAAATTATGCCCTGAAGTTCTTCCAGAGCATAATCTTTTACGAAAATATCAGCTGTGACTTTTATAAGATTTCCTTGAAAACATCCACTAAATCCGTGTTTTCCCAGGGCAATTCAATATCATCCCTTCCAAAATGGCCATATGCCGCCGTCTGTTTGTAAATGGGTCGGCGCAAACCAAGATTACGAATTATAGCTTCAGGTCTTAAATCAACATGATTTTGAATCACATTAACTATATCTTCCTCACTTACAACTCCCGTGCCGAAGGTATCGACATAAATGGAGACTGGCTTTGCAACACCGATGGCGTAGGCCAGTTGGACTTCGCATTTCTTAGCCAATCCAGCGGCCACAACGTTTTTAGCAATATAACGGGCCGCGTAAGCAGCGGAGCGGTCAACCTTTGTCGGATCCTTCCCGGAGAATGCACCGCCGCCGTGACGCCCCATTCCGCCGTAGGTATCCACAATAATCTTTCTGCCGGTGAGGCCAGCATCCCCCTGGGGTCCACCAATGACGAAACGCCCGGTGGGATTGATAAAGATTTTGGTGTTCTCATCCATCAGGTCATCACTGATGACAGGCTTAATGACATTCTCAATCAAATCTCTGCGAATCGTTGCAAGATCCACAGCTGCATCGTGTTGGGTTGAAATAACCACAGTATCCACTCTCACCGGTACACCATCTTCGTATTCCACGGTGACCTGGGATTTTCCATCAGGCCGTAAATAAGTTAGCGTGCCATCCTTACGGACTTCCGAAAGCTTCCGGGCCAGCTTATGGGCCAGATAGATGGGCATTGGCAGATAAACCGGGGTGTCGTCGCAGGCATAGCCAAACATCATTCCCTGGTCTCCAGCACCGGTGGCCAGCTCGATATCATCGACTTCGCCTTCCTTAGCTTCCAGACCTTTATCAACACCCATGGCAATATCCGCAGATTGCTCATCAATGGACGCCAGTACCGCACATGTATCACAGTCAAAGCCGTACTTGGCCCGATCGTAGCCGATACCACGAATGGTTTCCCGGACCACCTTTGGAATATCGACATAACAATTGGTGGAAATCTCTCCGGAGACTAAAACGAGGCCGGTGGACACCGAGGTTTCACAGGCTACCCGGGCCATGGGGTCTTGTTCTAAAATAGCGTCTAAGACCGCATCAGAAACCTGGTCACAAATTTTATCCGGATGCCCTTCGGTTACGGATTCAGAAGTAAATAAACGTTTCATATACACTCCTTATGTTGTTATTTTTGTAATCGCGTGTTTACCTGGAATTCATTCGTTTATACGAAAAGGGCCCCAATGGAAACTGGGACCCTTTTGTGTCATCCCATCATCGCAGTTTTACTGCAGGTATTGGCACCATGCATCTGCTGGTTGCCGGGCTTCATCGGGCCTGTCCCTCTGCCTCTCTGGATAGGTAAATATTCAATTACTGCTTAATATCTTAATCATGGCAGGTGCTTTTGTCAAGTCCCTTAAGTATTAAATTCGATTAGATTTCATCCAATTCCTTAGGAATTTGAGGGGAAAGATTAACAGGGCCTTGGGTGGTGACGAGTATATCATCTTCAATGCGTACGCCGATTCCATAATCGGCCAGGTAAAGCCCGGGCTCACAGGTAATCACCATCCCAGGGGCAAGGACCATGCCTGGCTGTCGCCCTAAATCATGGGTATCTAATCCCAGGGGGTGGCCAACACCATGGTAATAGTACTGACCGATATCCCCATCTGGCGGCTCAATCCCGCGACGGCTTAAGTTTTCACAAAGCAGCTCTTTAGCGGCCTCCTGAATTTCTGCCATAGGCCGTCCCGGGGTGTACAGGGTAATGAGCTTTTTTTGCGCCTCTAATACCGATGCGTATACCCGTTCCTGATCCTTTGTAAAATGACCAGAGGCGGCCAGTGTCCGGCTGATATCCCCGCAATAACCCTCGTATCGGGCTCCTAAATCCAGTAATACCAGATCATCCTGGCCGATGGGATCTTGATTTGTAATATAATGCAGAGTCGGCCCATGGACACCCGAAGCCACGATGGTGTCAAAGGAGACGCTTTGGGCCCCAGCCATGGCAATGGCGTATTCAAACACTGCCTGTACCTGATATTCCATCATCCCAGGCTTTAAGTTCTGACGGACCGCTTTAATGCCTTCAGCAGTCATGGCAATGGCCCGACGAAGGGCCTCGATTTCCACATCCTGCTTGATATTGCGCAGCGCCTGCATTAAAGGGGCACTATCAGCAGATTCTGAACCAGACCACCCGGTGAGCGCCATTTCAATATTTCTTTTCTGATGTGGCGGAACCTCTGAATCCAGATAAAGACAGGTTTCGGTCTGGCCTTCCAGCCAATGAGCTAAGTGGCTTTGATAATCCACCTCATCAATTCCGGAAATCTGGGTGGCTTCTTCCTTACGAATCTTTTTCCCCACCCACTTTTCCAAAAGAGGGTCTACCTCATTGATAAAGAGATGGCAGGACACTTCGCCATCCCCAGTCTTGACCACGGCCAAGGTGACTTCTGGATCGGTAATGCCCGTCAAATAATAAAAATTGTTATTGGTAAAAAAGGGATAGTCTGCATCACCAGAACGCACCACTGACCATCCTGAAAAGAATAGTGCGATGCTATTCGGGGCCAGTTTTTCCCCCAGGCGCTGCCGATTTCCCGCGTAAAATGCTGCATTAAATGCCATAATCAAACCTTCTTCCTGTTATTGCATCATAAAATGTATCGCTCGATGAGCCAGGCGATTCCGTCCTCATCGTTAGTTTTTTCTCCAACGATATCCGCCGCTGCCTTCACATTTTCCATGGCGTTGGCCACCGCAAATCCTAAGCCGGCGCCCTCAAGCATCTGAATGTCATTTTCACTATCGCCGAAACAGGCGATTTCAGACAGTTCCACCCCGTAGATTTTCGCAATTTCCTTTAAACCATTTAATTTATTCATGTCCACCATGGTAATTTCCCGGAGGTTACGCCCCGCACTAAAGTTGATGGTCCCTGGTTGCTGGATTTCCTGAATACGGGCCAGCTCTTTCTCGGAGGTAAAGGCAAAGACGAATTTCATGGGGTTTTCCACTGCCATTAAATCATCAACGGGAAAGATATAGTCCCGCCGCGCCCCCTTGGCCTGATTATAGATGCTGCGCAGAGGCTGTTCTGCAATGTCGTAATACACATTCTCCCCATTGGTCACATAGCAGGGCAGCCCAATTTCCCGAACACGCTTGAGTACAGCGGCATAAATCCTTCGGGGAAACGCTCCCATGATCTCGAGAATCCCATCTTCATTAAAGATTGTGCCGCCGCCATCCCCTAAATGGGGATTTTTTTCCAACCCAAGGTTTATCATCCGGATAAAGGCCAATTGGGATTCATTGAACCGCCCGCTGGCTGTCACCACGTGAATGCCCTGATCTAAGCACGACAGAAGTGCCTGCCGATTGCCCTCCGTTACCCGTTTATCAGAAGTCAGAAGGGTATCATCCAAATCTAAGGCTAACAGCTTAATCATTTTAAGCCCCCACAGCAGCCAATCCCATGGCACACAGGATCGTCATAATGACCCCGGCAACCGCAGAGCCTAAAGCGACGGAGAGCATTCCCTGTTTAAAATCCATTTCAATAAGGGACGCTGCCAGACACCCGGTCCATACGCCGGTTCCCGGAAGGGGGATGGCCACAAAAATCATCAGTCCCCAGAATTTGTATTGGGTAATCTTCTTGGATTTATTGATTCCCCTTGTATGGAGCCAATTGGCAAAGGGTCCAAAGATCTTTGTTCCCCGCATCCAATTCAGCACAGCCGGCAGAAATTTTAAAATAAAGGGGGCCGGCACAATACTCCCAAGCCATGCCAGTAAAAAGGTCTGCAAATAGGGCATACGTAAAACCAAGTCTCCCCATGGGATGGCACCACGCAGCTCCACCACAGGAATCATCGAAATGATAAAAATCTCCAGCCAATCTGGGAAAAATGCAAAAAAATTAATAATCGATTGTGTCATTCGGATAATCTCCTTTGTTGTTTTCTTTTCCATAAAATGGTAAGATAAGAATAATTAGCATTCTGAAACGAATGCTTTCCCATTGTATCGGTTTTTCATCCCGATGACAACTAAAATGAAATTTTTTATAAAGGATTTATCAAGATATGCAAAAAATTCTCGGCTCAATGCGTCGGGCCATTCAGACCTTTAATATGATTACCGCTGGTGATCGTATTGCAGTGGGACTTTCTGGGGGCAAGGACAGCATTGCCCTATTATCCGCCCTTAAGCACTATCAGATTTTTTCGCCAGAGCCTTTTGAGCTCGAGGCCATCACCCTGGACATGGGCTTTCCAGGAATGGATTTTACCCCTGTTGTCGAGTACTGTCACCGCATTGGGGTTCCCTATACCATTGAAAAAACCCAAATCGGTCCCATTGTCTTTGATGCACGACGGGAGAAAAATCCCTGTTCCCTCTGCGCCCGCATGAAGCGGGGTGCCCTCCATGACCTGGCCCTTAATCGAAACTGTCACACCATTGCTCTGGGCCACCATATGGATGATGCGGTAGAAACCTTTTTCTTAAGCCTTTTTTATGAGGCCCGGGTTAATACCTTTCAGCCGGTCACCCATCTGGACCGAAAAGATATCACCTTGATCCGTCCCTTGGTCTACACCCGGGAAAAAGACATTCTCTTTAATAAAGAATGCCAGGCCCTTCCCATTGTTAAAAGCACCTGCCCGGCGGATGGCCATACCAAACGAGAGGAAATGAAAAACCTTTTAGCCCATATGCGAAAGATCATTCCGGAGCTGGATGACCGGGTACTGACGGCCATCCAGAATAAAGCACAATTTAATTTATGGTTTTAATGATAGAACAAAGGAGATCCCATGAACGAAAAAATTTTGGTGGTGGATGACGAAGCTGCCATCGTCGACTTAATTAAAATGGAGTTAGAATTTGAAGGCTACCAGGTAGAAACAGCTTATGATGGTGAAGAGGCCATTGAAAAGGGAAAGCGTTGGCTTCCGGATTTAATTGTCTTAGATATTATGCTGCCCAAGGTGAATGGGTACGATGTCTGTAAAACCCTCTCCCCTGTTTTAGAGGTTCCCATCATCCTCCTCACGGCTAAAACCGATATCGTCGATAAGGTATTAGGCTTAGAATTAGGCGCGGACGATTACCTCACCAAGCCCTTTGACAACCGGGAGCTTCTGGCCCGAATCAAGGCCCATCTCCGCCGTTCATCCCGTTCTTCGGATAATAAAAGCAAGAACGTCATTATCACCAACGGTCCTTTAAGCATTATGCCCGAGGAGCGAATGGTGCTTCTGGAGGGAAATGAAATCCATTTGACCCCCAAGGAATTTGATTTATTGTATCTCCTGGCCTCTAATCTGGAGCAGGTTTTCCCCAGAGATGCCCTTTTAGAAAAGATTTGGGGGTACGATTATTATGGTGATACCCGTACTGTAGACATGCACGTCCAGCGAATCCGCCGAAAAATTGATACCCAACCCAATAAATTTATCCAGACGGTTTTTGGTATCGGCTATAAAATGAGAAAAATCTGAGGAAAAACCCATGCAGCTAACCTATCGTGGCCGGATTATAGCCTATAATATCGCTATCTTCCTAGCCATCTTTGGCTTCATCCTGTTTTGCATCGTCCAGGGGACGATCTACCATTATGTAATCACCGCCCGCTCAGAGCTGGCGGTGATGGGACAAAATGCCACCCTTTATATTGAAGAGTCTGCTGAAAGTAATTCAGACGGAAGTGATGCTGCCGCCTATTTTAATAAAATGGCCCGTCAGATCAGCCGCACTCTCTCCGCAACCACCAATACGCCTGCCCTCATTTTTTCATCAGATGGCAAATCCTTATATAATCCCACGGATGACAGCTCCCTGGATTTTTCCGAGGCCATTTCCCAGGCAAAGGCCACCGGCAATGCCACAATGCTCTACACTGAATCCATGGGAACACCGGTTGTCGAATTTTTACAGCCCATCACTTTGGATGGGGTACACATCGGCTATATTGGCTTTCTATACTCCCTGGCTGCCATGGACGCCCAGCTGAATACCTGTCTGTTTTTTTACGCTCTGGGCTGCGCCCTGGGATTTCCCCTTTTGATTGTCATTACCCTATCCTATTCCAATCATTTCATCCAGCCCATTAAGGAGCTGACGAAGATATCAAAGGAAATCACCCATGGGAATTACAATGTCCAAATCCATTACCGCCGGGAGGATGAAATTGGGGATCTGACCCGAGTGTTCAACAGCATGACCCAGAACGTCAACAATGTCATCAATCAGCTGAATTCAGAACGAAACCGGCTGGCCAGCGTCTTAGCTTCCCTGGATGATGGTCTTTTAGCTTTAGACGCCAAGGGGAATGTCATTACATCCAATTCATATATTAAAACATATTTTGATGTCAGCAATCCGAAGACCATTTATGATTTTCAATATCAGTCCTTCCTCCGGGATATCTTTGATGATTTAAAAAACGGCAAACTGCATATTTCTGTGGAAGTCGACAGCAATGACCGAAATCTTCTGATTATCGGAAGTCCCATTCGAAAAGCTGAATTTGAAGAGAATTATATGATTGTCATCCGAAACATGACCTCAACCAAGCAGATTCAAAAGGAACAGCAGCAGTTCATCAGCTCTGTATCCCACGAGCTGCGGACTCCCCTGACCACCATCATCGGATATACCGATATGCTGAGGCGGCGTCAGGTTATGGAGGGCGAGATTTTAAACCGCTCTTTGGATACCATGAACCGTGAAGGCCATCGGCTCCTCCGCCTGGTGGACGATCTTTTAAATGTCAACCAGCTGGAACGGCCGGAATTTGATGTCAAAAAGACCAATCTGAACCTCCATACCCTCCTTGACGAGGTGGTGGAGCAAATGGAAATCAAATCCCAGCAAAAGGAAATCAGCATTAACTACAAATCCGATGAAAACCTCCCCGAAATCCTGGGCGATTACGGTCGGCTCCAACAGCTTTTTATCAATATCCTCCATAACGCCATTAAATATTCAGACAAGGGTGACATCATCGATGTGGTGTCGACCTTGGAAGAGGACAATATCATCGTTTCGATCCGGGATTATGGGGTTGGTATTTCTGAAAATGACCAGAAGAAGATTTTCTCAGCCTTTTACCGCGTGGAAGAAGATCGGGCCAGAAATGAAGGCGAAGGCGGCGCGGGCCTTGGCCTTTATCTGGCCAAACAAATTGTGGATAAGCATCATGGAACTATTTCCATGGAAAGCGTCCTGGGGGAAGGCACCAATATCAGTATTAGTCTTCCCATTTTGATTAAAACCGTACAGGAGGGCCTGGCCAATGAATAAACGACTCAAGATTATCGCAATCCTCCTAATATCGGCCCTTATGCTTTGCCTTGCTGGCTGTCGGAGCTTCTTCGTCCCAAGAAATGCTCCCATCACCGTTACCAATGCCACCGACGGAGCCATTCTTTCAGAGAAAAAACTAACCTCCCTGGGGAGAGGGAGTTTAATGGACATTAATGCCGCGAGCGATTATCTGTTAACCTCCGGCACCTCGGATACGCCGCCCATCACCTATAATCTGGATTTATATCGCCTGGATGCCAACAGCGGTTCCTGGTCTATTCTAAACTTTATTAACTCCGATAAACGTCAGCGCGGGGCCATATTTGCTGGCAACGGCAGCGGTGTCTTTTATATCGAAAAGGGAACCCTTCCCTCGGATGGCAGTGAAATCCTCCAATTGGTTTGGACCTCCCTGGATCGCACCAGCACCCGGGTCCTTTCGACCCAGGGGGAAAACATTATCTCCCCCCTCACGGTCGTGGGCGATGACATGGTTCTTTTTATCAACAATAAGCATGAGCTGGTCATGACGAACCCCGCCGGCGAACGCCGAACCTACACCATGGAAACAGGTTTTACCATTAAACAGCTGGATTATAATGTAAAGACCAAAACCATTTATTTTATCGGCTCACCCAATACCGCTGAGGAAAACAACCTTTACAGCATGGCCCTGGACAATGATGGTCAAAAGCTAAAACCTTCCCGTCTCGCCCAGGATGTCAATTGGCTTGATGTCAGTACTGATTCCTCAGATGTGCTTTATATTCAAAGGAATATGCCGATGGATAAGCTTTTTATCTACAGTCCGGAAAAAAAGCTTAAAACAGAAATTAGCCAGGGGAATTATACCCAGGCCTTTTTCGACCGGAATACCGATCATATCATTGCTGCCCAGTTTGATGATCCGGACATTCCCCAATACCAAAGCATCTGGATTATGGGTATTGATGGTAAGAACAAGCAGCAAATGCTTTCTCCCCATCTGCTGTCCTCTAACATTCGGATTTCTCCCGCCTCAGACGCTATTTATTTTTCAGCTTTAGAAGAAGATCCCACGATGAATGACCAGCAACGGGATATGCTTTACGCCATTACTTACCGACCATAGAAAAAGGGAAGGCCTCACTGAGGCCTTCCCTTTTTCTTTAACGGCGAATCGCCAATGGACATTCCCGGCTTAGCATTAAGGGTTAAATCCCCCAGCCTCCCGGCTTTAAAATTATAATAAGCCATGGATCCAATCATGGCAGCATTGTCGGTGCAAAGGATGGGGTCTGGATAGTACAGGGCAATCCCCTGGGCATCACAGGCCGACTGCATGGCCGCCCTTAGAGCGCTGTTGGCGGAAACTCCGCCAGCCAGGCAAAGCTTGTCCAGGTGGTACTCCGCAGCACAGGCTATGGCCTTTTCCACCAACACCTCCACCACCGCTTGCTGGAAGGAGGCCGCCACATCCTCTGCTACCACCGGCTCGCCCTTCATTTTTTTACCATTCAGATAGTTCAGAACCGCCGATTTCAGACCACTAAAGCTAAAATCATAGCTTCCCTTTTCCAGGGTAACCCGGGGGAAATCAATGGCCCTGGGGTTCCCCCTCTTAGCCGCTGCATCAATCCGTGGACCGCCAGGGTAGGGAAACCCCAAAACCCGGGCGATTTTATCATAGGCTTCTCCTGCCGCATCATCCCGGGTGCGTCCCACCACTTCAAAATGATCGTAATCCCTTAAAATAATGAGATTGCTATGGCCCCCAGAGGTTACCAGTGCCAGCAGTGGCGGTTCTAATTCCGGATATTGCAGGAAATTAGCGGCAATATGCCCTTCGATATGGTTAACCCCGATGAGGGGCTTTTTTAAGCTATAGGCCAGGGCCTTTGCCTCGGATACCCCGATGAGAAGGGCTCCCACCAGGCCTGGACCATTGGCCACGGCGATGGCGTCAATGCCATCCCAGGTTAATCTGGCTTCGGCCAGAGCATCCTCAATAATATAAGGCAGCTTAATGACATGGTTCCGGGAGGCAATTTCCGGAACCACCCCGCCGTATTTTTGATGGATATCAATTTGGCTATAAATCTGATTGGATAAAACCCGGCGGCCATCGGTAACGATGGCCACCGAGGTTTCATCACAGGATGTTTCAATGCTCAGTATATTCATTCTTTTTTTGTTTCTCCTCACTGCTTTCGATTCTTTTCATTCGGACACGCCCCGCAATGCCCAGGGCCACAAAGAAAAGGTCCATGGCCGCGGCCATACCGGCAACTCGAAGGGCCAAGTGGATAAAATAGGGCTCTGGTACAATGTTAATCAGTAAATCTTTTTTGGGGTCTAACAGCCAAAGATCATTGCTGAAGATCAATCGATGGGCTCCCTCAAAGACCGCTGTAAAATCCATACTTCCCAACAGGGCCAGGACAATCAACAAACCTAACCCCCAAAGGCCGCCGTAAATCAGTCCGCGGTATAGGCCTCTTTGGTCCCTTAAAAACAAAATGGTGCCACAGCACAAAAGGGTTAAAAGGGATACCGCCAGCAGAATACGGGACAAGGCGGTCAAGCCAGCCACATCAACCATGTGCTGTTGTTCATCCTCGTTAAACAAATGGCGGGTTTGCCCCGCTGTGTTTATGGTAATATCAAAATCCGACCGCTCCCCTTCCAGGTAATTGAAAATTTCCACGGCCACGTCACGTAATTCAGAATCGCTCAATCCCGTACGTTGGCTCACCCCATTGGTTTCTGCCTGAGCCATAAAATCATCCACATCATAAACGGACACTGGAATGGCGGCCATCAGGGCGAAAATCAGTACCCCCAGCCCAAGACAATAGGATAAAACCTTATTCATGGGTATCCGCCTCTTCCACAAGGGATTTAATCATCAAAATACCATCGGAATGATCCGGATAATAATCCTTTCGCAAACCATTGCGCTCAAAGCCTAACCCTTCATAAAGGCTGATGGCCCTGGTATTTCCAGCTTTGACTTCCAGAGTCATCACCACGCAGCTATGGCTTCGCCCTTCTGCCATGAGTGCCTTCATCAGCTGTTTTCCAAGGCCACGGCCCTGACCCCTGGGAGCCACTCCAATATTCATGACCTGGGCCTCATCGACGACGCACCAGATCCCTGCAAAGCCCAAAATTTCACCAGCTTCTTCCAGCACAATATACTGGGCCACGGGGTTATCCACTTCCCCTAAAAAGGATTCCTCTGACCAGGGAGACAGTCCGCAGGCTTCGCACAATTTATTGAGAGCACCTGCATCCTGGGGCATCATCTTTCGACTATTCATTTTTTCTTTTGTTCCTCCGCATAGGATGGCCGGATATACATTGGCTCAATGGTTTTATAATCCTGAACCTGACCTTTTTGAAGCTTTCTAAGGGCCAACCAAGCCGCCGAGGAGGCCCGATTCATCCGGATATGGGGTGGAGCCTTAAACGTATCCAGCTCCTCGGATATGGTTTCAAAATATTTGGGAACGCCGTCCCCCAGAACGTGGATGGGGCCATCAGTGATTTCAGACAGATGGCGGATTAAGGCGTCGATGGAAAGCACTGTATCCGGCAGCAAGGTTTCAAAGCAGCCATTGATAAATTGATACACTCCGGTGTAAACCTGGTCCCTCTGGGCGTCCAGAATGGGGCAGATAATCCCCTGGGTATAGGGTAAATTATAGGCCAAGGCCTCCAGGGTGGACACGCCAACCACTGGTTTATTTAACGCCTGGGCAAAGCCCTTCACCGTGGCCATCCCGATGCGCAGCCCCGTAAAGGAGCCCGGGCCGCAAACAATGCCAAAGGCATCCATCTCAGAAATATCCAGCCCAGCATCTGTTAAAAGATGATCGATGGCGGGCAGCAGCTTTTCTGAATGTTTTTTCTGGTGGTTAATAATGACTTCTCCCACCAGCTTTTCTTCTTCTATGACTGCAGCAGAAGCCACAATCGTCGCCGTATCTACCATTAATAAGCGCATTAAATCTCCTTCTTTATTTCCTTTAAATTCGCGTTGATTTCTTCCAGTAGTCTCTCTGGAAAAATATCTTGGGGAACCAGCTTTTGGATGCGCCGGAGGGTTAAGCCCATTCGAGCTGCAACACGCAGCTGTTCACCATCTAGAATATCCTCTGGGCAATACCGAGCCAAGACAGCCCGGGTATCCGGGTTATTCAGAAGGACGCTCATTTTATCCTCTACTGAATAGACCGTCGCCACATTGCCCTTAATGATCTTTCCAACCCAATCAAAAATTCCGGCAATCAATCCCTTGGAGGTTCCTCCTGCCGCTTCATCCCCGACCTTTAGCCTCTCCATGGTAAAGGTATCTGTTAAATCGCCATTATTCAAATATTCAATCAGAAGCGCGATGGTACGAGGGGCAATCAGCCCATGGGAAGCCGTCGTCAGCTTACAGATCGGTGTGCTGTAAAACATGGTTTTCGCAAAGCCCTGAAGATCCATGACGTTCTCGCCCGTTAACTGCTCCAGCTCTCTGGTAATGACCTCAAAGACCTGCGGGCCTTTGGGATGATCCAGGATATCCCCTAAATAGCTGTACTTTGTAATGGTTGGGATATAATTTCGGGTGATTTCCACGTCACTGGCTAAGGGAAGACCTCGGCTGGATTCCCCCACTTCAATGGTGTGGACTCCCCCTTCGGTGCACCATTTTTTCTCCTGGGTATTATAATACGTGAAAGCATCTTCCCCCAGTTCAAATTCCAGGGTAACCTGCTCCCCTGGGTTAAGGGCTACTTTTTTAAAAGTCCGAAGCTCACGAATCGGCCGCATGATTTTAGGGGTTCTCTGCCCGGTATACACCTGGACCACGGTTTTGCCCTTCACCGCCCCAGTATTCTTTACCTGACAGCTAATTCGAAAGGTATTATCCCCCAGGTGCTGAATGTCAAGATCTGTGTATTCAAAGGTTGTATAGGACAATCCGAAGCCAAAAGGATAACGCACCGGGCAGTCCACATGGTCATAATGGCGATAGCCCACAAAAATTCCTTCGCCATAAACAGCCGTATTCTCATCCCCGGGGAAGGAATCGTAACAGCCCGTATCCTGGAGTCTAAAGGGAATACTTTCAGCTAAATGGCCGCTGGGATTCACCTTCCCCGTCAAGATGCCGGATAATGCACTGCCAATGGATTCGCCCCCCAGCCAGGCCTCGATAATGGCTTGGGCTGCATCCCCTTCGGCCAGATCCAGGGCTCCTCCATTCATATAAATGAGAACCGTATGGGGATTGACCTGGGAAATGGCGGTAATTAGATCCTGCTGGTTCTTTGGAAGGGCCATATCCCTGCGATCATACCCCTCAGATTCCCATTGGGCTGGGAGCCCGACAAAGAGTAAGACAACATCCGTGTGGGCTGCCAAGGCCTGAGCTTCCGCCATCAAACACTCATTGCGCTCGGCATCACTATCAGAATAGCCCTGGCTGGAAACAATCTCTATCACCGACTCCAAGGCCTTTGTCAATGCCTCGTAAGGGGTATCGATGCTGATTTCATTGATTTTTGAGCTCCCGGCCCCCTGAATCCTTGGATCAAAGGCCATTTTACCAATAATGGCTACCTTCTGAAATTTTTCCTTCGTAATGGGTAGAAGATTTTCCTCATTTTTAAGCAAGACGATGCTTTCCTCTGCAATGCGCCGGGCTAGGGCATGCTGGGCCTCATAATCCACCTCACCACTGGGTTCTTCCCACTGTTCCCGGTGTTTAGCCGCTGTTAAGGCAAAATCGATATTGCGTTCCACCAAGGCATTCAAACTGCTTTTGCGCAGGGTCCCATTTTGGATGGCACAGGCCACCTGCTGGTCTCCCACACCGCCACTCCCTGGCATTTCCAGATCTACCCCGGCTTTGACGCCCTTTATCCGATTATACACCCCATTCCAATCGGTCATGACGATGCCGTCAAAGCCCCATTCCTTCCGGAGCACATCCGTCACAAGGGCCTTGTTTTGACTCATAAAAGCACCGTTCACCGCATTGTAAGCAGACATAACTGCCATGGGATGACTATTCTTAACGGCGATTTCAAATCCCTTGAGATAGATTTCCCGGAGGGTACGCTCATCGATATGGGCATCCACCGTCATCCGGCGGGTCTCCTGATTATTCGCTACAAAATGCTTGAGGGTACAGCCCACGGATTCCGCTGCCGCCCCCGTCACAAAGGCCGACGCCAATTGCCCGGATAGTAAAGGGTCTTCGGAATAATACTCAAAATTTCGACCGCATAAGGGCGAGCGCTTAATATTCAGCCCTGGCCCCAGAATAAGATCTACCCCTAGCTTTTTGGCCTCTTTGGCAATGGCTGAAGCCATCTCTGAAATCAGGGCCGGATTCCAGCTGCAAGCGGATAATCCCGCCGTTGGGAAGCAGGTTGACGGATAGCTGTCGGCGGCGTTAAAGCCTTCCCGAGGCTTTTCCACACGCATGCCATTGGGCCCATCAGACATCACCACTGCCGGAATTCCAAGATCTTCATAGGCTTCCGTTTCCCAATCATTTTTTCCTGAACAAAGGGATGCCTGTTGTTTTAACGTCATCCTTCTCCGTATCTTCTTTGCACATTCAGACATATTTTCATCCGTCCCTTCTACATTGTGTAAAGGCGCCCCATACCATTAAAGCCGGCACGAGTATTCCTCCGAAAAGTGACATCCACAAATCCGAGGATGCACCGCTTAAGCTGGTCTGAAGAAGCATTTGAATAAATTGTACCCCCATGACAATCATTCCCATCCAAAATAAACGCGGCATCCAGGGCCAATCATAAAGATGGCGAAGGACTAAAATACCGGTGACCATCTCCAAGCCATAAATCAATCCATAAACCACCATCTTTATATAATAAACGGCAATGGGCAAGCCACTGGCTTCACTCATGGCCAATCGCACCGAAGCATCTACCATCATGAAACCGATCAGGCCCACCACCGCGAAGATAACCCCAAACACCCCGATGATAATCATTAAAATCCCACCGATCCGCAGTCTGTTCATTTGTTGACCTCCATGTTTTATCCACCTCTTATATTGTTTAATATTATAGCACAGACTGATGCCAAAGTTAGGAGTTTTCCCTTATAATTGACAAAGTGACTATTTAACCCTATTATTATAGGTATGAAATCTCAGTTAGCTAAATTCAAAAAAATTAAAGACAAGCCCTTATCCGATATTTTACATATTCTGCACCTCAGTGAAGAGCGCCTTTACACTCTGTGCCATATGTGGATCGATCAGGGCCACCTCAAAAAAGATGACCCCATTTTCACAGAAATACGGGAACACCGACAAGCCCGAAGACAGCACTCCATCCAAAACCGACGCGAACAGGAATTAAAAGCCTATCAGGAATTACGGGATGCTGATCTGACCATCGGTGAAACGGCCAAACGCTTGCGCTTTTCCAGGCTGAAAATGGACCACTTTTTCAAAAAATGGTACCAAACCCTCTCCCAACAGGAACAGTCTGATACTGAAATTGCCCATATTCTTCGGGTCAATACCACCCATTTTGAAAATATCCGCACCGAATATGAGGAAGAGGCCCGACTCAAATTAGAAGCCCGGGAACGCCGTCTTTCTGCCAACCGCCTTTACGCCGATACCCATCTGGCGGGGATCCAGGAAGATTTGCAAAGGGGTACCCAGCGCTACTTAATCTTCGATATCGAAGCCATACAATGCCCGGATGAACCCATTGAAATTTCCATGATTGACTGCCATGGCAATACAGTTTTCAATCAACTGATTAAGCCTGAAAACAAAATTAATTGGCGTATTGAAAAGCTCACTGGCATCACCAATGACATGGTAGCCAATCAGCCCAACATCCACAGAGTCATGCCCATTATCAAAGAGCTAACCCAAGGGCGCACGCTCCTTTCCTGGGGATCGGATTACGATGCTGTTCTCTTTGAAACGGCCTGTGAAGAAACCGGTACTGACTTAAAATGTACCTTTGGATGTGCCCAGCGTATCCATATGGGTGTTCTGAATTCTAAAAACCAAATTGCCCTGGGAACAGCCGCTGGCACCGACACCCAAAGCCATCGGGCCCTGGATGATTGCCTCTTGGTCCTCGATATTTTAAAACGAGACATTGCACTGAAAGGACTCTAGTATGGAAATGGACTACAATCTCAGCCTGCTCTTTTTATACTTCTTTTTTTATGCCGTACTTGGATGGTGCAGTGAGGTTGTTTATTGTTCAATTCCTCAAAAGAAATTTGTGAATCGAGGCTTTTTAATTGGCCCCTATTGTCCCATTTATGGTGTTGGTGCCGTCATCCTGATTGGTCTTCTCACCCCCTTCTTAACCAATCCCATCTTTGTTTTCATCATTGGGGTGGGATCAACCTCTGCCTTAGAGTACCTGACGAGCTGGGGTATGGAAAAACTCTTTCATGCCACCTGGTGGGACTATTCGAGCTGCCGATTTAATCTGAATGGCCGCATTTGTCTCAAAAACTCTGTACTTTTCGGCATCATGTCTGTTGTGCTTTTGTACATCGTCCACCCCCTTACCGCTGATTTTCTTAATCGGCTTCCCACCATGGCTACCCTTATCACGGCCAGTATCCTGGTGTGCCTGATGCTCATTGATCTCATGATTTCCACCATTGAGACCATCGATTTGAAAAATAAGATTCACCATGTTTCTGAGGTAGCGGATACCGTGACCTCTGATTTAAGGGATCTGGGAATCAGCACAATGGCCCAGTTCTCTGAAAAGCTGGGAGACACCCGAAAGGCCGCCGATGCACTTCGGAGCAATGCGGCGGCCGGCCTGGATGATCTGGAAATGCGACTCAATCATTTTGCGGAAAACCTTCTGGAAAAAAAGGGCCTCCACCGCTATGCCCATCGCCGTCTGCTCAGAGCTTTTCCCGCCCTTAAATCCCAGGTTGATGCCAAGGCCACCGAAATTTACCGTAGCGCCATGACCCGGAACAAACACCTTCGAAAAGCGAAAAAACAATTGTTAAAACTGAAGAAAAAGGACCATACCAAGGAATGATGAAACCACTCTCCCACAGCCAACTCAATTTATTAAGTCAAATAACCGCCCTGGCACTCCCCGTCCCCCCTGAAAACGTCCCGTGTCTGACGGTTGCCAATATGGTAAATTTTCACGCCGATCGGGTTAAGTATCTCGATGGGGATGCTGCCATGTCCCCCAAGGAATGGCAGGAATCCCTCAGCCGTATTCAGCAGGATGATCAATTGATGGATCTGCACATCCTAGCCTCCATCGACCGCCCCTATAACGGCCTTCATAGCCTGTGCTTTAGCGATAAAAGCCGGGAGCGGGGAATCTTAACCTTCCGTGGAACCGTCAGCCTTGGAGGCTGGATTGATAATTACCGGGGGGGCTTTGTGGCCGATACACCCCAGCAGGCCAGCGCCCTTGCCTTTAAGCACCGCATGGACCGAACGTACCATTTTAAAACCTACGATTTGGCCGGCCACTCCAAGGGTGGCAATTGTGCCCAGTACATTACGATTTTAGAGGGCAACACCATCGACCGATGCCTCACCTTTAATGCTCCCGGCTTCTCCGCCGAATTTCTGGAAAAATACAATGATGGGATAAACGCCTATCAGCATAAAATAACGGCCTACGAGGGTGCTTATGACATGGTAAACGTGCTATTAAACAGTGTGGCCGGAGAACGCATCATGGTGGATAAGGGCAGCATCGATCCTAACCAAAACCATAAGCCCAATCGTTTTTTAGATGCCCGGGGACAGATCCGCAGACGCCGAAAACGAAACCCCATTCTGGTGGCCATGCAAAACGCCACCATCGGCCTCACCTTTGCCGCCAAGGATGCCAAGGCCCATGTTCAGGAGATGAATCAGAAAAGAAAGAAAAAGAAAAAAACCGGAACCCATTCCTGAGTTCCAGTTTAGTCCATGAAAATGATCAATTAGTACTTAATCCCATTCCAATACACCGGAGCGAAGATTTCTGCCTTTTCCGGCAGATGGACATCCCGCAGCGCCCATTTTTTAAATTCTTCAAAGCCGGTACGATCGACAATATAGCCGATATGTTCCTTCCCGCCTGGGGAGGTGGGGTCGATATATTCTTTAACGTAGTCGTAGGTATTGAGGATGATTTTCACAATACTTTCTGCATCCGCCCATTTGATAAAGTCCTGGCCCATCCGGGGGTTTTTCTTCCCCGTCCGGCCAAAGAGGGTCAGGCGGTAGTATTTTTCCGGACTCCGGGTCCAGGCGACATTGGGACAGGCCAATACACATTCCCCGCAGCCAATGCAGCGGTCTGCATCCCGCTGGGGTTTAAAATTAACAGGGGTTAAAACATCCGCAGATTTCCGCTTACAGGCTTTGATACAGGCTCCACAGCTGACGCAGCGGGTCGAATCAAATTGGGGCTCGGTCATCCCCATGATGCCAAAATCATGCATTCTAACTTTCACACAATCGTTGGGGCAGCCCGTCACCGCTACCTTGAAATGCAAATCGTTGGGAAAAATAGCCTTTTCGATTTTCTTGGCCAGGGCCGTTGTATCGTAGCAGGCATAGGGACAGACCTTATTGCCAATACAAGCCACAATATTCCGGGTGCCTGCTGCGGGATACCCCCCCAGAACTTCCTCCTGATTAATCTCAAGCCCATCGATGATATCCTGGAGGGCTTGATTAACCTCGGGCATCTTCTCAAAGGGGATTCCGGTAATTTCAAATCCCTGACGACTGGTGAGATGGACGCCGCCATCCCCGTACTCCTGAGCAATTCTCTGGATATCCCCAAGGTATTTTGCCTCTATATGACCACCAGGAACCCGAACCCGGGAGGCCGCAATCCCTCTTTTTTTTGTGACACGAAAGGCATTCTTTTTAAGCTTCTTCGTATTAATATCCATGGCGCATTCCTCCCTAGTCCACCAAGTTTTTTCCGATGGTGTACTTGAACACCGGTCCATCCAGACAGACGTAGGCTTCACCAATGCGGCAATGGCCACATTTTCCTAAGCCACAGCACATTTTTCGCTCCTGGGATATCCAGATATTTTCTTCCGGAATGCCAATGCCCAACAGCCCCTGGACTGAAAAGCGCATCATTGCCGGAGGGCCCACCACAATGGCCACTGCTGTCCGGGGGGTTGTAAGTTTAATTTGCGGGATGAATTCCGTCACCAGACCAACCTGACAGGCGGTGTCCCCTTCGGCACAGTCCACGGTGAGAATAACGTTCATGGTTTTCTGCCATTTTTCAATATCAGACCGAAACAGCGTATCCCTTGGAGTTTTAAAGCCGCAAATCAGGGTCATCCCCTGACGTTTTTCAGGATGCTCGGCGAAATACTCCACCACGCCCCGGACTGGAGATAAACCCGTTCCCCCAGCCATCACGACGATTTCTTTACCAGCATAATCCGAAACATCAAAGCCATTACCGTATGGTCCCCTGAGGAACAGGGTTCGCCCAGTGTAATATTCAAAAACCTCGTCGGTCACCCGGCCAACCCGTCGGATGGTGAGGTCCACATAATCAGAGCCAATGCCGCTGACCGAAATGGGGGCTTCGCCATATTTAGGAATGGACACCTCAAAAAACTGCCCGGGGCGAACATCCCCCACATAGGCCATCCGGAAGGTATATTCAATATCCGTATGCTTTGAAACAGCTAATACCTTTGATGGAAATGGAATATAATGATTGTTCCCCATTACTGACTCACCTCCTTCATGGCTTGTTCAAGGCCATTAATCGAGTGGGAAAAGGAAATATACTCTGGGCAGACATCATCGCAGCGGCCACATCCGACACACATCTGAAAGCCATGCTTCGCCTTAAAATCCAGGACCTTATGGAGGACCTTGAACCGCATCCGCTGACCATTTTTCTGGCGGTAGCTTCCGCCACCGGCCACATCGGTAAAGCCATCCACCATACAGGAGGCCCACACCCGCCGTCGTTCTCCGGCTTTGCCGTTTTCGGTATAGGGCATATCCTGCATAGTAAAGCAGGTACAGGTGGGACAGACAAAGTTACACCGTCCACAGGCAATGCACCGGCTGTCATAATCATTCCACAGGGTACTTCCTACTACCCGTGCATTGAGGTTTTCGGGGATTTTCACCGTCACCGCATTTTCTGTCACAAACTCAGGCATAACCGCCTGCTGGGGGATGCCATCCTCAAGGAGCTGGTTCTGCCAGGACACATTCCGACAATCGACGTGGAAGGCACCGTCCTTGGAATCGACACTCAAATCATAATCCGTGGTTTCACTCGTCCCCATGGAAACACAAAAGCAATTGTCGTAGGAATGGGGGCATCCAATGAGGATGATCTTAATCTTCTCCCGCAGGCGTTTGTAGTAATAATCCTCGGGGCCATTGTCCAGATACATGGCATCCAGGGCTTTAAGACCATGGACATCACAGCTGCGCATAAAGACTACCGCCCCTTTTTGGGGGGCGTCCGCCAGGGTTACCTTATCCTCGGTAAAGTAGAATAAGGTTTCAATCACCGGGAGCAGCACCTCTTTAAATGAATACAGGGATTTCTCTTGAAATTCAATCTCCGATACCGATGACACTTCACCGTAGCGGATGATATCTGTATCGGAATAAATTCCATCCCCGGAATAACGCCTTGGGGCAAAAATCCGATAATCTGATGCCAGGCAGGAAAGATATCGGTCCATTTCCGCCTGATTCAATACAAAACCCATTGCACACCTCCTACTAGTATTTAAGTCTTCTCAAACCATACTGCGCTTACTTTGTTAAAAAACAGTCAATCCTTTTAGCTAATAGTATATCGCAAAAAAGAGAAATAAGATGTTGCACATACAACATTTATTTCTCTTTTGGGACTCTCTTAAGATAACTTTGTCAATCTATTTCTAATCTGCGATGACGGTAAAACGTCCGTCTTTAAAATCGATGGTTAATACATCCCCTTCGTCCAAGCTTCCGCGGATAATTTCCTTGCCCACCATGGTTTCAATATTCTTTTGAAT
Organism: Eubacterium aggregans; assembly: GCF_900107815.1. Classification (GTDB taxonomy): domain Bacteria; phylum Bacillota; class Clostridia; order Eubacteriales; family Eubacteriaceae; genus Eubacterium_O; species Eubacterium_O aggregans. The sequence continues at coordinate 131,628 of NZ_FNRK01000002.1, read as the reverse complement.
AAAGCGCTTCAATGGACGGGCGCCATAGCTTGGGTCATAGCCCTGGTCAATAATGGCTTCCTTAGCGCCCTCAGTTAAGACCACCGATAAGCGGTTGTCCTCCAGGCGTTTTTGCAGCTCGGCCATCATCAAATCGACAATATGGGTAATGGATTCCCGGGACAATGGCTTGTAAAGCACAATTTCATCGATCCGATTGAGGAATTCCGGCCGGAAATAGTTTCTGAGGGAGGACATCACGGCATCTTCCGTTTCTTCCTTAATCTCTCCATCCGGTCCAATACCCTCTAACAGGAATTCCGACCCAATATTGCTGGTCATAATGATAATCGTATTCTTAAAATCCACCGTCCGACCCTGGGAATCGGTAATCCGACCATCATCCAGTACCTGGAGCAGGATATTAAAGACATCCTTGTGGGCCTTTTCAATTTCATCCAGAAGGATGACCGAGTAGGGTTTACGCCGGACGGCTTCGGTCAGTTGCCCGCCTTCTTCATACCCGACATATCCCGGAGGTGCTCCAATCAAACGGCTCACCGAGAATTTTTCCATATATTCACTCATATCAATACGGACCATATTGTTTTCCGTATCAAAGAGATTGGCAGCCACAGCCTTAGCCAGCTCGGTCTTCCCAACCCCGGTGGGTCCTAAAAACAGGAAGGAGCCAATGGGAGTATTGGGGTTCTTGATCCCAGCCCGGGACCGGATGATAGCATCCACGACCTTTTTAATGGGCTCTTCCTGACCAATGACCCGTTCCTCCAAGGTTTCTTCCAAATTAAGAAGTTTTTCCCGTTCACCGGAAACCAGTTTACTCAGGGGGATACCCGTCCAATTGGAAATAATTTCTGCAATTTCTTCTTCAGAAACCCGTTCCCGAATCAGGGACTCGTCAGCGCCTTTGCTTTCAGCAAGCGCTTCTAGCTCTTCCATCTTCTTCTTCAGCTCTGGCAGCTTGCCATACTTCAGCTCCGCTGCTTTATCCAGGTCATATTCCCGTTCAGCCTTTTCAATTTGATGATTAACCGAATCGATTTCCTCTTTAACCTTCTGGACCTCTTCAACGGCATCTTTTTCGTTTTGCCATTGGATCTTCATGCCATTGAAATCATCCTTGTATTCGGCCAATTCCTTTTGGAGCCGTTCCAGGCGTTCCTTGGAGAGCTTATCATCATCCTTTTTCAAAGCCGCTTCTTCAATTTCCATTTGGATGATCTTCCGGTTGACCTCGTCCATTTCCACCGGCATGGAGTCAATTTCCGTCCGGATCATGGCACAGGCCTCATCCACTAAGTCGATGGCCTTGTCTGGCAGGAACCGGTCCGAGATATAACGATTGGACAGTACTGCCGCAGAGACCAAGGCGTTATCTAAAATTTTAACCCCATGAAAGATTTCATAGCGTTCCTTGAGCCCCCGGAGGATGGCGATGGTATCTTCAACAGTGGGTTCATCCACCATAACTGGCTGGAACCGACGTTCAAGTGCCGGATCTTTTTCAATATACTGGCGATATTCATCCAGGGTCGTCGCCCCAATACAATGGAGCTCGCCCCTGGCCAGCATGGGCTTTAGCATATTGCCGGCATCCATGGCGCCATCGGTTTTGCCCGCCCCCACAATGGTGTGGAGCTCATCGATAAAGAGGATGATTTCCCCGTCAGAATCTTTAACTTCCTTTAATACAGCCTTAAAGCGTTCTTCAAATTCACCGCGGTATTTGGCCCCGGCGACCAGTGCCCCCAAGTCAAGAGAGATGATACGCTTGCCCTTTAAGCCTTCTGGGACATCCCCAGCCACAATTCGGGCTGCCAATCCCTCGACGATAGCGGTTTTACCAACCCCCGGCTCCCCAATGAGCACCGGGTTATTTTTCGTCTTCCGGGACAAAATCCGAATGGTATGGCGAATTTCAGAATCCCGCCCAATGACAGGGTCCAGCTTGTTATCCATACAATCCTGAACTAGGTCATGACCATATTGGGCCAGAGCTTCATAGGTGGTTTCAGGATGATCCGAGGTTACCTTTTGGCCCCCCCGCACATCATTTAATACCGTATCGATGCTGGCCTTTGTAATGCCATAGCGTCCCAACAGCTCCACCACCGGGCTTTTTTTGCCTAAATCAAACATTCCCAGGAGAATATGCTCCACGGAAATGTATTGATCATCCATATTCTTTGCAATTTTATAGGCCTCATTCAGGACCTTTTCGGTGTCTCGGCTGATGTATACCTTCCCCGGCTCCCGGCCAGGACCACTGATTGATGGCTTATTCGCCACCAACCGCTTTAATTCTTCAATAATAGGGTAAGTCGCTTTCCCCATTCGTTCAAAAATCCGAGAGACCACGCCATTTTCCTGGGTCACTAGAGCCAATAAAAGATGGTCCGGTTCGATTTCCGGCGCATTATGATCAAGGGCAATTTTTTCAGCATCCTTGACCGCCTCAATGGATTTTTGAGTCAACATATTCATATCCATAGTATACACCTCACTTTGTGTTCATTTTATTTGTTATTCATTCTTATAGTAGCTTATATAGATGTCTTCAAGTTCTCCAGCAATATTTGCCACAGAATCAACATCTGCAAAATAGTGGGTCATTGCAGAATCAATCATCTGCAGATAACGGGTTAAAGTTTCAGTGATGCTTTCCACGTCCCGGGTGACTTCTCCGCTGGTTTTAAACTCCCGAACAAATTTATGATTGGTATCGCCCGGGCCGTATTGTCCATCGGCGACCGCATGGGATGACTCGATTCCTTTTATAATATCAAAAAAATCCTGGAAATGGGCATTCAAATCCTGGGACTGGGTACGGGAACTGATTTTCAGAACAGCGTACTTATTTCCGCCATTTCCGATGAATTCATAGCTGTATCGTACTTTGGGACGATACTTGTACTTCAGGCTCTTTCCAAACTGAATGCTGGAGTTTTTAACCATCTGTCCCACAGACAATTTATTTTCAAAATTCTCTTCCAGGGATTCCAATACCGCCTGAACCTTTTGTTCTGGCGTTTCTAACCCGATATGCTCAGCTAAAATATCATTAATGAGCTGGGACCGATTGGTATTCTTTAAATAAGCCAGTTGATCGATCTGCTCGACAATCTCATCAAACAGCATCAAACTATAGACGCTCTTCTTCATATCTACACCTCACTATGTACTTATCATACAGCCTCTCTTTAAATTTGTCAATTAATATACGTAAATTAAGATACAATTTATATTTTTTTAATTTTGATTTAAGGCGTATTGATTACTTAAAAGAAGATTAAAAAAAGGCAACCACCGGAGCAGCTGCCTTAATTCGTCCTAAGAATACATTCGATTCGTCCCTATTTTTGGTATGAAGCATAAACCGCTTCTAAGTCATCCCTGGATAAGGTATCCATGACATATTGGGCGTATTCAGCGCCGGTTGCACCGGTATCCCGCCCTGTCAGCTCAAGCTTCTTTTCAAACAAGCCACAAATATCCAGGGCCATCTGAAGCTTTTTCGCTTCGTCATTTTTCCCGATATGTTCCAGAAGCAGACCCGCTGCCCGGAGCATACTGCAAGGATCGGCGTATTGGCCACGGCCTTCTTTGACCATCCGGGGTGCTGAGCCGTGGATGGCTTCAAACATGGCATAGCGTTTGCCGATGTTGGCCGATCCGGCAGTTCCAACGCCACCCTGGAATTCAGCGGCTTCATCCGTTAAAATATCCCCATACAGGTTCGGCAGAACCATAACCTTAAACTGGGTCCGACGTTTTTCATCTACCAGCTTCGCCGTCATAATATCGATGTACCAGTCATCCATTTCTACTTCCGGGTATTCCTTAGCGATAGCCTTAGCCGTATCTAAGAATTTACCGTCCGTGGTCTTGATGACGTTGGCCTTGGTGACCACCGTTACCTTATTTTTTCCGGATTTCTTAGCATAATCAAAGGCTGCACGAATAATCCGTTCCGAGCCCTCCTGGGTTGCTACGGTAAAATCAATGGCTAAATCGTCATTCACATGGATGCCCTTGCTGCCAACGGCGTAGCCACCTTCTGTATTCTCCCGATAGAACATCCAGTCGATGCCCTGTTCTGGTACACTGACCGGGCGCACATTGGCAAAGAGGTCCAGCTCCTTACGCATGGCCACATTGGCACTTTCAATATTCGGCCATTCGTCTCCTTCCCTTGGGGTTGTTGTGGGTCCCTTAAGAATAACATCACAGGCCTTCAGCTCTGCCAGCACGTCGTCTGGAATCGCCTTGCCGCAAGCGGCACGGTTTTCAATGGTCAAACCATCAATTTCCTTGAACTCAATACGTCCAGAGGCAACTTCATCCTTTAATAAAAAGGCTAAAACCCTTTCTCCTTCAGCTGTAATAAAAGGTCCAATGCCATCCCCACCACACACGCCAATGACTATGTGATCCTTATTGGCAAAATCAACAAAGTCCTTTTCTTCCTTCATCTTCTGGATTCTGGCGAATTGCTCTTCGATGATCTGTGCAAAGTGATTCTTTGCCGCTTCAATTTCTACGCTGTAATTATTTCCCATTTTTCCTCCAGTATATCTTAATTTTTTTATTGGCTGATGACTAAGCCGCCCGAAGCTTCCGATAGAGCTTACGCGGCGTGTGCTCCTGGGCCATTTCCTTAATGGCCACCCCTTTATCGACCATGGTAACCACCCAGCTTTCCAAATGCATGGGGGGCACGATGGTTAAAGGAAACATATGCTTGAGGATCATGTCCTCTTCTTTTTCATTTAAATTAAAATAAATCGTTGCATTGCGCAGGGCATCCTTGGGGTGCTTAAAGCCATGCATTTCTTTGATGCGCCCAAAGCCCTTCTCGGTTTTTTCAGCCGCTTTCCAATCTTCAAAAAAGAAATCATGGAGTAAGGCTCCACGCGCAACGGATTCGGCATCCAAACCTAATTTTTTTGCAATGATGTATGAATTGTAGGCAACAGAAATACAATGCTCCTGCAAACCGTTGCCGTGGTGCTCTATGGACTTTAGTCCTATGAATTTGGGATGATTCAGAATATCCCAAACAATCCCTTCAAACTCGACTTGATACTTTCTATCTTTCATAAAACCTTCACTTCCGAAAAGAATTTGTGCTCAACATCTCCCTTTCTGATTGAATTATACCACAAAAATGATTTATTTCATTAAAAAATTCTAAATTGTATACAATATCTTTTTGCTCTTTTATGCTATCATAATAGACGCAAGAATTTTAAAGGAAGTGACCCCATGAAAGAACGCTTTAGAAAAAAGTTTGAAGAACAATTGGCGATTTCAGAATCCATGATTCTCTGTCTTACCCTCGCCATCGTTGGAGGATTTTTAGACGCCTATACCTATATCTCCCGAGGACAGGTCTTTGCCAATGCCCAAACTGGTAATATTGTTTTGCTTGGAATTGGCATCGCCAAGGGGGAGCCCATGGCAGCGGTCCATTATCTTCTCCCCATCCTGGCCTTTGCGGTGGGTATTGTGGTATCCGAATACTTAAAGTCCATCAACAGCGACAATCTGCATTGGCGCCAGCTTGTCATCGGCATCGAATTTGTCATCATTGCCATCGTCGGCTTTCTCAGTCCCGATAACCTTGATTATATTGCCAATGTCGCTATTTCCTTTGTCTGTGCCCTCCAGGTCCAGGCCTTTCGGCGCATTCATGGAACCCCCTTTGCCACTACCATGTGTACCGGCAACCTACGAACCGGCATGGAGTTTTTCTGTGTCTACCTGAAAACCCACGACCCCTCGAAGCTCCGCAAAACCCTCCAGTATTTTTTGGTCATCGCCTTCTTCGCCCTGGGGGCCTTCCTGGGAGCCCACCTCACCTGGCGATGGGATGCCCATGCCATCTTCTTCTGCAATATCCTTTTAGCTGTTGTCTTTTTGCTATTATTTGAGGAGAAGCGGTTTTATAAGGAAGATGTCATTAAAAAAACGCCACCCCAATAGGGTGGCGTATGATTAGGCTTGTAGTTTTTCCCGCACGATTTGGTTGACGAGCTTGCCGTCTGCCAAACCTTTAACCTTGGGCATAAGTGCGCCCATGATTTTTCCCATATCTTTCGCGCTTTGGACTCCGGTTTCCGTAATGGTTTCGTCCACGATTGCCTCGATTTCTTCCCGGGACAATTGTTTAGGAAGGTAAGCGTCGATGACTGCCATCTCTGCTTTTGTCTGCTCAATCAGGTCGTCTCTTTCGGCCTTTTCAAAATCCTCCAAAGCATCTCTGCGTTGTTTGCGCTGCTTGCTAATGATATCCAGAACTGCGGAATCATCCAGGACAACCTTTTGATCCTTTTCCACTTGTAAAATAGCGGCACGGATCATGGTAATGGTTGCTTTACGCACCTTATCCTTTTCTTTCATCGCTGTTTTTAAATCAGCTTGTAATTGTTCCTTTAATGTCAACTATTGACACTTCCTATCTTTTTTTCATTTTTCTTTTTCTGGCAGCTTCTGATTTTTTCTTACGCTTCACACTCGGCTTTTCGTAGTGCTCTCTTTTGCGAATTTCAGACATAACCCCTGCCATGGCAGTTTTTCTTTTAAAACGACGCAATGCGCTTTCAAGCGTTTCATTTTCTTTAATTCTTACTTCAGACATCTTCAACCCCCCTCTCTTATGCAAAACTTAGTTTGGAAACCTGCATATCTAGTTTGAGCAACAATCATTATATTTTATTTTCTGTCAAAAGTCAACTAAATATTCCAGATCGGCCCGGATATATGCAAAAAAACACAGACATCCTTTAGTGGTAATTCAATCAACCGGGAGGCCACTCCATATTTCGTCCGCCAAGGAGGTGATAATGGAGATGGGGCACGGTCTGTCCCCCGGCTTCACCACAATTATTCACCAGCCGAAAACCGTCGTCAGCAATTCCAAGCTTTAACACGATGCGATTGGCAACCGTGTGAATATGGCTGATAATATCATCCCCTGCAGGAACCGAAAGAATGGAATCATAATGCTCTTTTGGGATGATGACGACATGGACCGGAGCCTGTGGGGCGATATCCTTAAAAGCCAGCACCGCATCATCCTCGTAGACCACTGTAGCTGGAATTTCACCAGCTGCGATTTTGCAGAATAAACAATCCTCTGCCACTTAATTCACCTCTCAATTTTCAAACTGGGTTTGTACCCATAAACAGCACTTTATCTTTATATGATACTTCAACTGGTACAATTTTTCCACAATTATTTTGGGAACCCCTCATTTTAACCGGAAGATAGTTGTCGGTATGCCCTTCCATTAAACCATCCTCCGTCAGACGTTCAAAGAGAACCTCTAACTGTCGGCCATGATTGGCCTTTAAAAAGTCATCCTCCAGGGCCTTGGAGAGGGCAATCAGGTGCTGGCTGCGCCTTGTTTTTACATCCTCAGGAATCTGATCCACCATATCCGCTGCCGGGGTCCCCTGGCGTCTGGAGTACTTAAAGACATGGACTTGATAAAACTGGATGGCTTTCACAAAGGTCAGGGTTTCCTCAAACTCGGCCTCAGTTTCTCCGGGAAAGCCCACCATGATATCCGTGGTGATGGCCGGGTAATCAAAATACCGGCGAATCCGTTCCACAATTTCTGTGTACTCCGCCGTGGTGTAACGCCGATGCATTCGCCCAAGGACAGTATCGCTGCCACTTTGGAGGGAGAGGTGAAAATGGGGACAAAAAGCCTTGATTTTCGAAAGCTCCTGCACAAAATCCTCACTTAAAATCAGGGGCTCCAGTGAACCCAGGCGAATCCGGTGCACCCCTGGCACGGCGGCCACGGCCTGGATGAGCTGAAGCAGACCCATATCCCCATCCATATCCTTCCCGTAGGAGGTGATGTGGATACCCGTCAGCACCATCTCCAAAAATCCGGCCTCTACCAGCCGGGAGACTTCCGCTACAACGGAATCCAGACTTCTACTACGTACCCGTCCCCGGGCATAGGGCACAATACAATAGGTACAGAACTGATCACAGCCCTCCTGGACCTTTAAAAACGCCCGGGTATGGGAACGGTTTTCCGATACGGTCAATTCTTCAAAATCACGGCTGCGGCTATTATCATAGACGGCGTTATATTGGCCTTCCTCCCGGCAGAAGCCCTCAACCATCTCAACAATTCGCAGCCGATCCTGGGTTCCAATAATCAGATCCACCTCGGTGACAGCTGCCACTTCCTCTGGGGCCACCTGGGCGTAACAGCCTGCCGCCACAATGGTGGCCCCCGGGTTATGGCGTCTGGCACGCCTGAGCATATTCCGGGATTTCCGATCCCCTAAATGGGTGACGGTACAGGTATTCACCACATAAACGTCTGCGGCCCCGTCAAAGGGGACGACCTCATAGCCGGCCTTTTCAAAAAGCTCTGCCATTGCCTCGGTATCAAAGCTATTGACCTTGCAGCCCAAGGTGTAAAATGCTACTGTTCCTTTATACATCCAAACTCCACTAATTCATAAAATAAATTCAAGCTGGCCAGTACTGCGGGGCCAGCCGTTTCTGTCCTTAAAATACGTCTTCCCAGGGAAATGGAACGGGCCCCTGCGGCGGTCATGGCGGTGACCTCTTCCTGGGCTAGGCCCCCCTCAGGTCCGATAAGGATTCCCATCGTCATGGGCTTTTTCTCACCGGATGTGAGCACCTGGGCCAGTCCCTGGCCCCGTTCATCCTCATAGGCCACCAGGAATAAATCATAGCCGGGTATTTGCTCTAAAACAGCCCCCATGGTTAGGGGTTCATGGACCGCCGGAATGATCCCCCGCTTGGATTGCTTGGCCGCAGCGTAGGCTATTTTGTTCCAGCGCTCAGCCTTCTTCTTGCCTTTATCCCGGAGGTCCACCACCGTTCGTTTTGAGGAAAAGGGGATGACTCCATTCACCCCCAGCTCCACGGATTTCTGGATGATGTCATCCATCTTCTGTCCCTTGGGCAGCCCCTGGAAGAGGGTGACCCGGAGGGTATTTTCACCGAAACAGGGTTTCGTTTCAATAATCCGGCAATCCACCCCACTGCCATCGTCCTGGTCGATGGTGCAGATGTGCTCGGTACCCTGGCCATCACAGACCTCAAAGGCTTCACTCGGACCGATACGCAGCACCTTGGATAGGTGCTTATAATCCTCGCCTGTAATGCGCAGGGTGCCCTCCCCCACGCTTTCTGGCGCCACGAAAAAGCGGTGCATTACTGCACCACCTGTTTCCTGGCAATGATACTATTCCACTCACCCATGGTATCGATGGATTCCACCTCGAAGGCATGATCCTTTAGGGACTCCAGTACCATTTCCAGACGATCAGCGATAATACCGGAGGAAACGAAGGCTCCCCCGGGCTTTAAGAACGGGGTAATGGCGGCGGATAGTTCGACGATGGCCTCTGCCAAAATATTGGCCACAATGACATCGGCCTTTTCATCGGGCTCCAGGACCTCCACCAGGTTCCCTTCCCGGATTTCAATGGCATCGTCCACCTTATTTAAGGCGAGATTTTCCCGGGCGACCTTTACGGCCACCGGATCTAAGTCGATCCCAATGATATGCTGACAGCCCAGCTCTGCAGCCACGATGGACAGAATACCAGTGCCACAGCCAATGTCAAAGACAGTGTCCTCTGATTTTATGACCTGTTCCATGGCTGCCACACACAGCTGGGTGGTTTCATGGGTTCCGGTGCCAAAGGCCATGCCGGGGTCCATATTGACCACAATATCATCCTCACTGGGCTCGTAGGGTTCCCAGGTGGGCTTAATCACGATATTTTTTCCCACCTTGGTGGGCTTGTAGTATTTCTTCCAGGAATTGGCCCAATCTTCTTCCAAAAGCTCTGTGATGGATACCTCACAGGCCCCAGGATCTAATCCGTACTCCGGCAGCTTCTTAATCCCCGTAAACAGCTGGTGGGTACATTCATCTAAATTGAGCTCCTCGCTAAAATATCCGCTGATAATCGAGGTATCCGGATCCATGGTGAGGAGCCGTTCGTCAATATAATTCACCGTGGGGTCCTCCTGCACCAGCAACAGATTCTCCGCAGACTCGATGACGACACCCTTTGCCCCCGCTTCATAAAACAGCTCTGCAATGGCTTCTTCCGCCTCCAGAGTCGTCTTAATTTGAACTTCATACCATATCATGAAAATACCTCCGTCCCTATACTAATCCTTATTATAATACGCCGTTCCGAGTATTACCACCTATAAAATGAATGCAAACAAATTCACCCCACAATTTTTTTGCCCTATTCCAGCAAATTTTCGCCGGGCGTGAAACGGTATTCAGATTTATGTTACAATATGTTTAATCATTATGCGCAAAAAGGAGTTAAACGACATGTCTGACGATCGTAAAGAACTAACCCGTTCCATACAGGAATACGTCCCTGGGAAACAGGTCACCCTGGCCCATGTCATTGCCAATCCAAAGCAGGATGTCTACATCAAGCTGGGCTTGGATGAAGAAAACAACGATGCCATCGGCATCCTAACCATTACCCCCAGTGAGGCTGCCATCATTTCCGCGGATGTCGGAACGAAAGCCGCCCCGGTGGAAATTGGATTTTTAGACCGTTTCAGCGGTTCCCTTATTATCACAGGTCGGGTGAGCGATGTCAACTCATCCATCAAGGAAATCATCAACTTCCTTAAAAACACCCTTGGCTTTGATATTCCAGACCGCATCACCCATTCCTAATCAATGGCCAGTAATCGAAACCGTGTCGCCCTCATCGGAAAGATTGGGTGTGGCAAAACGACCCTCGTACAGCGCCTGACGGATCTGGAAATCCACTATTCAAAAACCCAAACGGTAACTTATATGGATAATTTCATCGATACCCCTGGTGAGTTTATCGAATTGCCCATTTTTTGCCGCCAAGCCATCAATGTTTCCTGCGATGCCGGACTGCTCATTCTATTAAATTCGGCCATCGATTCACAAAACAAGGTATCCCCCAACTTCGTTCACACCTTCAACATTCCCGCCATTGGGGTGGTGACTAAAATCGATTCCCCCAAGGCCAATGTCGAACGAAGCCATCGATTCCTCAACTTTGCCGGAATCCATAAAAATAAAATTTATGATGTCAGTGCCATCACCGGTGAAGGCATTGAAGCGTTAACCGAGGTTATCCATCACTATGTAGAATTAAAGAAAAAGTAGTATTACAGAAAAGGAGACAACATGCCCGAAACCATCCTATCAACCAATGCCCAAGTAGAAGCGTATTTAAAGGATAAGGGGATTTTTCCCCAGGACACCGTCCTCATCGTCGAAGACCTTCGGGCCATAAAGGAAAGCGTGGAGGGCTTTGTCAACACCATCTACCGAATTCGTGGTGATAATGGCCACTCCGCCGTTATGAAGCAAGTGGCCGCTCTGCCCATCAGCCGGGCAGAAGAACAGGGAGACGGCCAGCCTGATACTCACCTTCAGGACTGGACCCTGGACCCAGGGCGCCTGCGTAACGAAATTTCCGTTCTGATTTTTTGGAATTCTGTACTCCCTGGCATCTGTCCTGAAATCTATCTTTTTGACGAGCCCCGGGGCATTATCGTCATGGAGGATTTATCCCACCTCAGTCTGCTGCGTTATGAATTTTCCAGAATGAAGCCCTTTCCCCTTTTAGGGGAGCGGCTGGGGGATTTTTTCGCCCACAACCTCTTCTATTCCTCCGACCTGCACATGACGCGCTTTCGGCGCAAAACCATGCAGGATTTCTTTGAAAATCCGGAGTATACGGCTCTGGAGCCCTTTCTCTTTGAAGATTGTGCCATTGTCTCAGATCATCGAACCATGCCAGAGGCCACCTGGCCCTTGCGCCAGAGCATCCTGACGGACACCACCTGCCAAAATGAAATCAAACGGCTGCGCCAGCTTTTTACCACCACCAAGGAATGCTTGATCCACACAGATCTCCATTCCTCCAATATCATGGTGGATGAAGCCACCGTTAAAATCATCGACACAGAATTCGCTGGTTTTGGCCCCATCGCCCAGGATTTTGGACGGCTGACCGCCAGCTTTTGTCTTAACTATTTGTCCTGGCTGGGGGATGATGGCAGCTATACACCAGCGGCCCGTCTGGCCTACCAAGAAAGCGTCCTGGATATTTTAGAGACCATGTATACCCGCTTTGAATCCACCTTCCAGTCCCTCTGCCAGGAAAACCAGGCGGACAGTTATATTCTCAAGAGTTTAGATGTGGAAGGCTATCTCCGAAGCCATTTTGTCGATGCCCTGAGCTACACGGCCCTCAACGCCGGCTCCCGTATCGCCGACCGGGGATTATGCTACGATTTGGCTCGTTTGCCCGAGGAAGAACGCGTCTATCCCCAGCAGCTTATTCTCATCCTCTGCCGCACACTGCTCACCAGTGGTGGACGTTTGGGCCACATTATCGAACTCACCGCATTACTGCGCAAATTACCGGAGCAATATCCCCGGAATTCTGAATTTCTGACGAAAGGATGACATTATGAAGCCAATGACCAAGGCGGATGTCCAAACCTACCTGGTTAAAAAAGGAATTTTTACACCGGGCGCTCATTTTTATACCGTTGATATTTTAGAGGAAACCGACACTGCAGAGGGATATGTCAATCATATCTTTCAGGTGAAGGACCTGGTCACCCAAAAATCCGTGGTGGTCAAGCAGGTGATGCCCTATATGCTGGCTATGGTCAAGGCCACGGGCGAGGAGCACCCCTTTTCCATGGACCGTATGCGGACTGAAATTCGGACTCTGGCTTTTTTGAACAAGCTGTGTGAGGGCATTGTCCCGGATATTTATCTGGCGGATTATGCGGCCGGCATCTTTGTTATGGAGGATTTAAGCCATCTGGATTTAATGCGCTTCCAAATTACTGCGGGAGTGGAATACCCGGATTTTGGAAAACGCATGGGGGCCTTTTTAGCCGGGCTGTGTTTTTACACCTCCCCCGATTATTTAAGTCCTTCGGCTCAAACAAAAATGGAAGCCTACTTCCAAAGTGAAGAGAGCAATCGGCTGAACGCCTTTCTCACCACAGATTGTCCCTTAATTAATTTGGCAAAGCCCATGGAGCCGGAAAACGCCCCTCTACGGGAGCGCATCGCCAATAATCCGGATATTTTGAAGATGATTGCCCATTTGTCGGAACGCTTCGAGCATTCCCATCAATGTTTAAGCCACAACGACCTCCATACCTCCAACATCATGTTAAACGCCTCGGAGCTTAAGATTTTGGATACGGAGTTTTCCGGCTTTTCTGCCGGCTTTATGGATATGGGCCGTCTGACCAGCAGCTTCATTTTAAACCACGTCTCCTGGCTGGGTACCCCGGAAATTCCCATGGCGACCCGCACCCGGATGCAGTCCTATGACCTGGGGGTAATTGCTGACTTACACCACGCCTTTAATCGGATGTTTCAAAAGCTTTGGCAAAAGCACGGCCTGGATGGCGATTGTGCAGCCACCGTGGATGCCATCCTCCGGGATGCCCTGAACTACGCCACCGTCAGTGCCACCATTCGGATTACCTCAGACTTTGCTCAAAGCTGTGAAATCAAACGCATTAAAAAGCGTGAGGATTTAGCCCACATCCAAAGACGGGTTCTGGAAGTGGCCGAATATACCTTGCTGCATCAAGACCAATTCCATGAGATTGAGGATTATTGTGATTTTCTGCGCTGCTGCTGTGATATCACGGTGCAATAAAGCCATTTATAATGATTAAAAAGGAGGTCTTCGCCCCGGCGGCGAAGACCTCCTTTTTATATCTTTTTTCCATTAATTATTTTGCCTTCGGACCAGCGTCTACCACTTCTTGGGGCATATTTTCGTATTTTGCAAAATTCTTTTCGAATTGCTCAGCTAAATGTCTGGCCGTCTTATCGTAGGCGGCTTTATCTTCCCAAGTGTTTCTGGCAATTAAAACATCCGCAGGCACCCCGGGGCAACTGGTGGGAACTTCCATATTGAAAATATCATCGTGGATATACTCCGCCTTGGCTAAATCCCCATTAATGGCTGCGGTAATGATGGCCCGTGTATAGGACAGCTTCATCCGTTCACCCACACCGTAGGCCCCACCAGACCACCCAGTATTAACCAGGTAGACATTACAGTCGTAGGCATCAATCCGTTCTCCTAAAAGTTCTGCATAACGTGCTGCCGGCAAGGGCAAGAAGGGTGCCCCAAAGCAGGTGCTAAAGGTTGTTTGAGGCTCCGTAATCCCCCGTTCTGTCCCGGCAAGCTTACTGGTGTAGCCACTGACAAAGTGATACATGGCCTGGCTCCGATTGAGTTTTGCCACTGGTGGCAGGGTCCCAAAGGCATCGGCAGCCAGGAAAATCACCGTCTTGGGATGGTTACCCACACTGGGAATCACACAATTGGGAATATATTCCAGGGGATACCCCACCCGGGTGTTTTCTGTGTATTTTTTATCGGTAAAATCCGGATCGCCATTTTCGTCATAGACCACATTTTCAACCACCGATCCAAAACGGATTGCTCTAAAAATTTCCGGTTCCCGTTCCTCCGTCAAATCGATACATTTGGCGTAACAGCCCCCTTCAAAATTGAAGATACCATTGTTACTCCAACCATGTTCATCATCTCCAATGAGGGAGCGTTCAGGGTCTGCGGAAAGGGTTGTTTTCCCTGTCCCGGAAAGGCCGAAGAATAAGGCGGTATCGCCGTCTTTCCCCATATTTGCCGAGCAGTGCATGGGAAACACATTTTTCTGGGGTAAGAGATAATTCATCACCGAGAAAATGGATTTCTTGGTTTCCCCACAATATTTTGTCCCTGCGATGAGAACGACCTTTTTCTTAAAGCTCAAAATAATGGCTGCTTCACTATGGGTCCCATCAATCTCCGGATCACAAAGGAATCCGGGCATGGAAATCACCGTGAATTCTGGTGTAACGACCTCTCCTTCTGCCGCATTAATAAATAAATTTCGCGCGAACAGGCTGTGGCTGGCGTATTCATCCACCACACGGATAGGGAGTCGATAATCCGTATCGGCACCGGCAAAGCCATCAAAAACAAGGAGCTCATTGGCGTTCGAGGCATAGGCCGTTAATTTTTTATATAATGCTTCAAATTTTTCTTCTGAAAATGGTACATTGGTCTTTCCCCACTCAACGGTATGGTGACTGACTTCATCATCCACCACAAAGCGGTCGTCAGGAGAACGGCCGGTATATTTCCCCGTGTAGGTGGCTAATGCCCCTGAGTTAACCAGCTGCCCCTCCTCTTTTTCTACTGCCCGTGTAATCAGCTCTGCTTTTCCCAAATTCAACAGGCCTTCACTCTTAATTCCTAAACAGTTTAAGTCGACTTTTTTCATTCTAAAATCTGTATGATACAATCATACAACCCCTTTCTCTATAACCTCTCCATGTTGCTTTTATACATTACAGTGTTATTTTGTCCCACCTTTACAAAATCAATTTAATTATACCATAATTTAAATGAAAAGGGTATATCAAAAAATAATCTCTCTCAAATCCACATAAAAAAAGCCCTCAATGGGCTTTTTCAAGTCTAAAGATTATCGTTCATTTAGTGGGACATAGTCCTTACGTTCCTCAATGGCCAGATACGCCGGACGGATAATCTTACCCGCATTAATCAGTTCTTCTAAACGATGGGCACTCCATCCTGAAATCCGAGCAAAAGCAAAAATCGGGGTGTACAGCTCCGTGGGTAATCCTAACATATGGTAGACAAAACCACTATAAAAGTCCACATTGGCACTAACACCTTTATAGATCTTACGCTCTTCCGCAATGACTTTTGGTGCCAAACGCTCAACATTAAAGTATAGATTAAATTCATCCATGCGTCCTTTTTCTTCTGCCAGGCTTCGGACAAATTCCTTAAAAACTTCCGCACGGGGATCAGACTTGGAGTAAATAGCATGACCCATCCCATAAATCAGACCAGCATGGTCAAAAGCTTCCTTGTTTAGGAGACGCCCTAAATACGCTTCAATTTCTGCTTCGTCATCCCAATCCTTGACTTCTTTTTTCAAATCCTCAAACATTTCAACCACCTTGATGTTGGCGCCGCCATGCTTGGGTCCCTTAAGGGAACCTAATGCTGCTGCAATCGCCGAATAGGTATCCGTGCCCGAAGAAGTAACGACGTGACAGGTAAAGGTCGAGTTATTCCCGCCCCCATGCTCCGCATGAAGCATCAAGGCAATATCTAAAATTCGGGCTTCCAACTCGGTATACTGACTATCCGGTCGCAGAATATGGAGAATATTCTCTGCTGTTGACAGCTCCGGGTCAGGGGAATGAATGAACAGACTTTCACCGTGCTCGTAATGCCGGTAGGCCTGATAACCATAAACTCCTAAAAGCGGAAAAAGTGCGATAAGTTCAATACACTGGCGCAGAACATTGGAGACCGAAGTATCACTGGCAAAATCATCATAAGAATAGAGCGTCAGCACACTTCTTGCCAAGGTATTCATCATAGATTTACTAGGTGCTTTTAAAATAATATCCCGAACAAAACTCGTTGGAAGTGTCCGGTAATGGGACAAAACATCAACAAAATCCTGAAGCTCCTCAGTATTAGGCAAAGAGCCAAACAACAAGAGGTAGGTCGTCTCTTCAAATCCAAAACGCTTTTCTTCCACACATCCTCGAACCATATCTCGGACGTCCACTCCACGGTAAAATAAGCGGCCATCACATTGCACCCTTTTTCCGTCCTTTTCGATATGGGATTGAATCTCGGAAATTTCCGTGAGACCGGTTAAGACCCCTTTACCCTCGAGATCCCGGAGGCCCCGGTTTACTTTATATTTTTGGAAAAGCTCTTCTGGAATCCGATCATTCTCGAATAACAACTTCGTATATTTTTCCAGGATAGGCATTGATTGCGAAAACGCTGTACTCATATATTCAACTCCATTTCACACCTTAATCATTTTTATAAATCATACCATAAAAACTAGATAGAATTGTATACAAAATGTAAAATATGAATAATGCTTAAGATTTTTATTCATATTCTTAAGTTTTAAAGTCCTTTTATCGAGATAATCTCTTTAATATGCAAGACTTTACTATAGTTCCTTCATTTTGATTGTATAAAAAACATTAAGCCTTTCTTAAAAAACACGCTTTTTCCCTTTGTTAAAGGCCTTAAAAAAGCCCCTTCGCTTTCGCAACAGGGGCTTTGTTTACAAACTATTCTTTAATTATGCCGGTGAGGCAACATGTTTTTGATATTTGAGCAACACCTTGGCAACGGCCAGGGTCAGGACGCCAGCCACAATGGCTTCGGGTATTCCATTAATTCCAACAACGCCCATGAGGACGCCCACCAGAGCTGAGTAATCTACCCCGGAAACAGCCGCGTATTGTTGTCCAAAGCAGAAATAAATGAGGCTGAGGACTAAAACGGTGTTGGTTAAAGAGCCGCACACACCAGCAACGGTTAATGCCACACTATCTTTACCAATCTTTGATTTAAGTGCCCGGTAAACATAAAAGGGAACAATACCCACTAGAATACGGGGAACAAAACAGATGACCAAGCTCCAGAAATTCCCATTTACCCCTGCAAAGGAATAAAACGGGCTAAAGGCAAAGGATGTGGGCGTCGGGTTAAAAGTGGCGTTTAGCAGGCTGGTTAATCCAAATACAAAGCCTAGGAATGCCCCTTTCTTCGATCCCAAAACGATGCTGCCGATGATCACAGGAATGTGGATGATTGTCGCTTTGGTGAACCCCAATGGAATGTAACCCAAGAACGGTGTCACTGCCAGGAGCACGATGATGGCAACAAACAAAGAAAGCTGGACCAGATCCGATGTTGATTTGTTTTTCATATTAAATATGACCTCCTTGCTATCGTTCCGATTAACGGATACAATGCTAATGGGGTAATTGTACACAAAAATTAAGGTGATGTCTACTGTTTTTATTGACGCATCCCCTGTATTTGTTATAAAATAAACAAAAATATAAAGAAAGTCTGAATCCAATGGAATTAAAAAATAAAACTGTCATTTTAGGGATTAGCGGTAGTATTGCAGCCTATAAAATGGCCAATGTCGCCAGTGCTTTAGCTAAGGCTAAATGTGATGTCCACACCATCATGACTAAGAACGCCACGGAAATCATCACACCACTGACCTTTTCCACTTTAACGGGCCACAATACTATTGTGGATACCTTCGATAAGACGGTAAATTATAATGTGGCCCATGTGGCCCTGGCCAAACGGGCTGATGCCCTATTGATTGCACCGGCCACAGCCAATATCATTGCCAAGCTGGCCTATGGCCTGGCTGATGATATGCTTACCACCACAGCCTTAGCCTGTACCTGCTCGAAAATCGTTGCTCCAGCCATGAATACGGCCATGTACAACAATCCCATCGTGCAAAAGAACATCGGAATCCTCCGGGATGCTGGCTTTATTATCATCGAGCCGGCTTCTGGTATTCTAGCCTGTAAGGATGAGGGAGCCGGTAAGCTGCCCGCTGAGGAGGTCCTCTTGGATTATCTGTACCGGGAAATTGCCTGTCCCAAAGATTTACTGGGACAAAAGATCCTCATTACAGCTGGTCCCACCTGTGAGTCCCTGGACCCGGTTCGCTATATCACCAATCATTCCAGCGGAAAGATGGGCTATGCCCTGGCACGGTGCGCCATGCTGCGTGGGGCCGATGTTACCCTTATCTCCGGTCCGACCCAATTATCAAAGGTCCCCTTCACCACCCATATCGCTGTTGAAAGTGCCCAGGATATGTACGATGCGGTCATGGGCCAGGGCCCGTCCCATGGGATTATCATTAAATCTGCGGCAGTGGCGGATTATACTCCTTTAGTTTGTGCGGAGGATAAAATCAAAAAAAAGGAGGGCCATCTCTCCCTCTCCCTTAAACGAACTCCGGATATTCTAGGGGCTCTTGGAGAAAAACGCCTTCCTCATCAATTTTTATGCGGTTTTTCAATGGAAACCCAGGATCTTGTTAAAAACAGTCAGGATAAGCTAGTCCGAAAAAATGTGGATATGGTCATTGCCAATAACCTGAAGGTAGCCGGTGCCGGTTTCTCCGGCGATACCAACGTCGTCACCATCATCACAAAGGATTCGGTCTCAGAGCTGGGACTCATGAGCAAGGAGGATACCGCCCACCGGATCCTGGATGAGATCCTCCGGCATAAAAAATAGAGGCCCTTACAACAAAGTCACCCGTCCATAATCCACCCGGAGGATGTCCCTCAGCTCCATCATGGAGAGGAGGGCATTGACTTCTGCAATGGGTTTTTCTGAAACCAGGACCAATTGATCCGTGGTGTTGTACCCTCTGGCAACGAGGTTAAACAGTTTTGCTTCATCCTCGGATAGTTTCAAATTTTTTACGGACTTTACGGTCTCTTCCCCATCGGGCACCGGGACAAAATCCACATAATCCTCCAGTACATCCCGGGCCTCGGTCACCACCTTGGCGCCATCCTTAATCAGGTTATTGCACCCCACGCTTTGAACGAGGGTGATATCCTTGGGAATAGCGTAGACATTCTTCCCCTGCTCCAGGGCGTGCTTTGCAGTGATGAGAGCCCCGCTTTTTTCCGCCGCTTCCACCACCAGTAATCCCTCGGAAAGTCCGCTGATAATCCGATTGCGCAAGGGAAAATGAAAAGCCAGGGGTTGGGTATCCATAAAAAACTCCGTTAAGATTAGCCCTCCCCCCTCTAAAATTTCATGATACAACGGTTTGTTAGCCTTGGGATAACAAACATTAATGCCACAACCCAACACCGCAATGGTAGAGCCCACCCCCTCCAGGGCGCCTTCGTGGCTGGCCGCATCGATACCTGCTGCAAAGCCAGACACCACGGTAACTCCATTTTCCGATAAATCCCGACTAAGCCGCCGAGCCTGGGCTAAGCCACCTGGAGATGCCTTGCGTGAACCCACGATTCCAATATTTAAAGGTGCCTTCAACAGTTCCACATTTCCTTTAACAAAAAATGCTGTCGGTGGATTATAAATCTCATGAAGAAAAGATGGAAAGGCAGCATCTCCTTGGGTGATGAGCCGAATATGATGGCGTTCCATGTAACGGATGGCTTTTTCGGCTCCCCTCAAATCACGATTCTTTATCAATACTTCCCGTTTTTCTGGCTTAAGACCCTCGATAGCCTTCAGGGCCGGCCCATCACTTTCATAAATCCCCTGGGGTGACCCCAAATGGGCTAACAGCCGTTGACGGGTGGTATTCCCGATTTCTGGTATTGACAGTAGCCAAACCCAATACAGTTGGTCCATTCTTCCATTCCTTTCTTTTCCTTTAGCGATCATGCCGGCCTCTAGTGACTGACTGGATGGGTCCGATATTGAACAGCCTCTGCCAAATGGTACTGCTCGATGACATCGGCACCTTCCATATCGGCGATGGTTCGAGCTAGCTTTAAAACACGGTGATACCCCCTGGCACTTAGAGCCATTTTCTTATAGATCATCTCCATAAAGGCCAAGCTCTCCCCTTTAAGGACACAGCACTCGGCAATCATTCTAGGGGTGAGCTGGCTGTTGAAAAAAATACCTGGATATTCTTTAAACCGCTCCCGCTGACGTTGTCTGGCCCCATTGACACGCTCTCGGATAACGGTTGACCCTTCCCCGGAAGCCCCGCCCTCCAGCTCGGAAAAGGAGGTGGCTGGCACCTCAATGCGGATATCGATGCGGTCCAGGAGGGGTCCTGATATTTTACTGGCGTAACGATGGATTTCCCCGGGTGTACAGCTGCAGGCATGGGTTGGGTCCCCATTATAGCCACAGGGACAGGGATTCATGCTGGCAATGAGCATAAAGGATGCCGGGTAGGTCAGGGAGGCATTAATCCGGGAAATAGTAACCGAATGGTCCTCCATGGGCTGGCGCAGGGTTTCGATACTCCCCCGGGAAAACTCTGGCAGTTCATCCAAAAAGAGGACTCCCAAATGAGCCAAGGAGACCTCCCCAGGCTTTGGAATGCGCCCGCCCCCCACCAGGGCATTTTTAGAAATGGTATGATGGGGGGCCCGGAAGGGCCGTGTGGTGACCAGACGCTGGCCCTTTAACAGGCCTGCTACGGAATAAATCTTAGAAATTTCCAAAACCTCCTCGGCATCCAAGTCTGGAAGGATTGAGGGAAAGGCCTTGGCCATCATGGATTTTCCGGAACCAGGAGGGCCGCTGAGTAAAATATTGTGAGCCCCGGCCGCCGCAAGGGTCAGGGCACGTTTAGCCGCCTCCTGCCCCCGGATATCTGCAAAATCCACCAGTTTATCACAAGCTCGCCTATCCTTTAACAGTGCCTCCAAGGGCACGCGCTTGGCTTCCAGGATTTTTTCCCCCGTCAGGTGGGCCGTTACTTCGGTGATATGACCTGCGGGATAGACCGTGATGCCCTCCACCACCGCAGCCTCCGCCCCATTGGCCTTGGGCACGATGATGTGCTTAAAGCCGTGGTCTCTGGCTGCTAGGGCCATGGGCAGGACCCCGGTAACACTGTTAATCTCTCCACCCAGGGAAAGCTCACCCACAATGAGATAATCCTCAATATCAACCACCTCAATCTGCTCTGAGGAAAGGAGCAAGCCGATGGCAATGGGGAGATCAAAGGCCGAGCCTTCCTTTTTAAAATCCGCCGGAGCCAGATTGATGGTTATCCGCTGCATGGGGTAATGAAACCCACTGTTCTTTAAGGCTGCATACACCCGTTCCTTGGATTCCCGAATACCAGCATCCGGCAGCCCCACCACCGCATACACGGGTAACCCATTAGCCACATCCGTCTCCACGGTGATCATAAAACCGTCCACCCCCAGGAGCCCGCAGCCAAAAACCCGGGACAGCATTATTCTTTCCCGTCCCAGCAGTAAGTACAGACCTTACACCGATCAATCCCAATGGCCTCAATCATCTCATCCAGACGATGGTATTTAAGGGAGGTAAACTTCGAGCGCTTACAAATACAATCCACCATTTCCTGGTGGACCTCTGTATTGGGATCGGCATATTCAAAGAGACGCTCCTCATCATGGTCGCCCTCCCGCTCTTTAATAATCCGGCGGGTAATTAAATCATACTCCGATGTCGACCTGGAGAAATTTAAAT
The DNA here is from genome assembly GCF_900107815.1 of Eubacterium aggregans. Classification (GTDB taxonomy): domain Bacteria; phylum Bacillota; class Clostridia; order Eubacteriales; family Eubacteriaceae; genus Eubacterium_O; species Eubacterium_O aggregans. Next base: position 109,473 of record NZ_FNRK01000002.1, on the reverse strand, counting down.
ATTTACAGCCAAACATGATGGGCGGGCAGGCTGACCGAATGTGGACTTCCTTGGCACCATCCCCAAAGAGGTAGTCCGCCATTTTCTTCGTCTGGGTCCCCCGGACAATGGAATCATCAATGATGAGCAGCCGTTTGTCCTTAATGAGGCTGGAAATCGACACCAGCTTCATCTGGGCAATCATTTGACGCATACTCTGCTTAGGAGGCATAAAGCTTCGGGGCCAGGTTGGCGTATATTTAATCAGGGGACGCTTATAGGGCAGGCCCGAAGCGTGGGAATACCCCAGGGCATGGGCAATGCCGGAATCCGGCACCCCACTGACATAATCCACATCGATGTCCTGATCCCGCTTAGCTAAGGCTTTTCCACAGCGATACCGCACTTCCTCCACGTTGCGCCCCTCATAGCTGGAGGTGGGGTAGCCGTAATATGTCCAAAGGAAGGCACAAATCTTCATGTTCTCTCCCGCCTTGGAAAGTACATCATAGCCCTCAGGTGTCACCATCACGATTTCTTGGGGTCCTAATTCGTAGGCATCCCGGTACCCCAGGTTTTGGTAAGCAAAATTCTCCATGGAAATGGCATAGCCCCGGTCCTGCTCCCCGATAACCAGGGAGGTGCGCCCCAGGCGGTCCCGGGCAGCTAAAATCCCTTTTTCGGTCATCACCAGCATGGTTAAGGACCCATCCACCAGCTCCTGGGCAGCCTGGATACCCGCCAGCAGGTTTTCCTGGGAAGAAATAATCGATGCCACCAACTCAGTCGTATTGATCTGTCCAGCACTCATTTCCATAAAATGCCCTCTGCGATCCGCTAAAACCTGATCTAAGATGGCCTGAGCGTTATTGACCCGCCCCACTGTGGCCAGCACAAAATGGCCAAAGTGAGCCCGGACAATCAGGGGCTGTGGATCACTATCACTAATGGCTCCAATCCCTAGATTTCCTTCCATGTTTTGCACGTCCTGCTCAAACTTCGTCCGAAAGGGCGCATTGGCAATATTGTGGATTGCCCGGTCGAAGGAACCATCCTTACATACTGCCATTCCCCCACGGCGTGTTCCCAAATGGGAATGATAATCGACCCCAAAAAATAAATCATTCACACAATCATCCCGGGTTGCTACCCCGAATAATCCTCCCATGTCTACCTCCTCATTGGCTACTCAGTCTACTAAAATCCCTTTCATTATACATTAATTTTGATCCTGGGACTACCCGCTTTTCCTTTTTTCGTAAAAAACCCATACCCGCTCTGAAATAAAAGAACCCCCGGTCCTTTCGCCATTTTTAATGACCAAGGGTGGGGGTGTCTTTTATTTAAAAATTTATAAACTTAATACACAATAACAGCCTGGGGGACTTTCAAGCGAAGGGCCAGGGTTTCTAAAACCCGGAAGTGATGGTTTAATTCCGCATACTCCACATAGGCCGTCGTCATGTCCTGGCCGATGGCCAAGTCCATAAACTGAGCTTCCCCACATAATAGAATGGCCTTTCCCATCAGGGCTCTACTGACATACACCCGACCATCCAAAAGACCCCGGATTCGGTCGATTTCCATAACACCGGTTTCCGGCAAAATGCGCTGGAGGCTATAATATAAATCCGGGCCCATGGCTAACGCGTAATGGCCGATGATGCCGGATTCATAAAACTGGCTGATGCCCTTGGCAATATTCAAGAAAGCATCTTGCCCGACACTCCAATCATCCCGGGCCATCGTGATGACACCCTCACTATTACATAAACCCTTGATGCCCAACTGCTCCTGACCGAAAAAGATAATTTCATCCTCACGCTGGGCCAGGGTCTGGGCTGCCTGATCCACACTGGACAAATCCACCGGTGTATTTAAGCGTTCCTCCTCTTCTAAATCCCGCCAAAACAACCAAAAATCTTCATAAATCTGTAAAAGATCCACCATGCTGCGCCCGCAGGTTCGAGCAATGCCGCCATCAAAGGCTTCTTCTCTTTTAGTGTCAACATTGACTTCTAAAATTCCGGCACCCAAGGGACCATAAAGGGGCATGAGATGCCGGCCAACCAAAAACTTTTTGGCATTCTTTACCACATGGGTATCAATGTCATTCCATAGGGTATCCCCAAAGGGGGCTGTCGTCCGTCCTAAGTAATCCATTTGATCCACCTTATTCTTCTTTCAGGCTGCCAATGGTGGCACCCTCTGGAGACTTGGCATCCGTGCTGTCCACGGGAATTCCTAATTCCCGCATCATTTCATGGACTTCCTCTGCCCCCGACTCAAAGAGTTTATATTCCTCAGCATCTAAATAACGCATCAGCGTCGTTAGCTCACCGATATGTGCTTTTTCTTCATCCCGGATATCCGCCAAAACTTTTTTTGCGATGGCATTATCCGTTGCACGAACGTGAGCATCGTATAAATAGATTGCCTCCAATTCTCCCGCCAAGTCCAACCGGATGGCCTCTGCCAATTCTTTCTTGTTCATTTTCCGTTCTACATTCCCTGCAAAGGGATCTCCAAACTGTGGCATTGATGTTTCTCCTTTCGAAGTTAATAAAGTAACCATATCATGGGATTATTAAGAAGAACCAAAATCAATGATATCCCCATTTAAGAGGATTTAAAGTAAAAAAAATGGAACAGCACAAGCTGTTCCATTTTTTCTCGATTATTCTTTGTCGCCATCATCCGTATCGTCCCCGAAGGATAAACCTTCGAAGAGATTTCCAAATGCATCACCCAGGGTGACATTGGCCGATTCTTCATACACAGTGGTGTTTCTGTTCTGTGCTGCTCTCTTCTTCTGTCCACCGCCACGGTTGGGACGATCGCCAGTGAAGCCGCCTTCGCGCTTCTTGCTTCTGCTGCGCTGGGGTCTTTCAGGTGCTTCCAGAGTTGCTTTGATGCTCAGGCTGATTTTTTCTTTTTCAGTGTTGATGCCGATGATCTTAACCTTGACCACATCCCCTGGTTTCAGGACAGCAGCCACCGATTCGACACGGTCATAGCTGATTTCAGAAACATGGATCAGGCCTTCGACACCAGGGATGATTTCTGCAAAAGCACCGAAATCCAACACATTGGTGATTTTGACTTCAACATCGTCCTTTTCGTTATATTCCTGAACGAATACATCCCAAGGTCTGGGCATCAGTGCTTTGACACTGAGCTTGATCTTCTTGTCTTCTTCGTTCTTGGAGATAACCTTTGCTTCGATTTCCTGGCCCTTCTGAACCAAATCCTTAGGTTCGTTGGCACGTTCCCAGGTCAGGTCAGAGCGATGGACGAAGCCATCGATACCATCTAAATCTACAAAGATACCGAAATTGGTGATAGTCTTAACATTCCCCTTGACCACATCGTCAACGTTCAGCTCACCAAAACGTTTTTCCTTAACTTCACGCTGCTTTGCTTGTTTTTCCTTAATTTCCTTTTCCAGAATAACCTTCTGGGAAAGAATTGCTCTGCGGCGCTTTGCATTGTAATCAATGATTTTACCCTTGACTTCTTCGCCGATAAGGGATTCCAAATCCTTGACATAACGCACATGATACTGGGATGCAGGCATGAAGATATCGGTAAATCCGATATCGACGATCAGGCCGCTACCAGAAACACTTTTAATCTTACCTTCCAAAACATCCTGATTTTCAAAGGCTTCAGCTAATTTGTTCTGAACCTTTTGATTTTCATATTTGATTTTGGACAATTTTACCCGGGAAGAACCATCATTCAAATCGGTGACGATGGCGGTAATCAAATCGCCAGGCTTGACCAAATCTGTTAATTCTTCATCGTGCTTCCAAGTGTAGTCACTTTTCTTAATGACTGCATCAGATTTATATCCGATGTTCAGGATCACTTCATCCGCATCAACTGCGATAACTTCGCCTTCCACTGGTGCACCCTTGCGGATAGACTTCATCGAGTCTTCTAGTTCTTTTGCAAAATCAAACTCTTCATCTGCAACATCATTCAGAACCGCTTGCGTCTGTTCCTGCTCTAACACGTTTTCTTCCATACTTTCCGTTACCTCCTTAACGATCCAATCCGGTGTCGATGCTCCCGCTGTGATTCCGATGGTTTGATATTTCTTAATCTCATCAGGATCTAATTCCCCGGCTGTCTCTATGTGACAAGTATTTTTGCAATGGGCTTTGCACACCTCCAAAAGCTTTTGAGTATTGGAGCTATGGTACCCACCCACTACGATCATATATTCTACACCTTCTGCCGTCTTCGCCGCGGCTGCTTGTCTCTCAGCCGTCGCGCTGCAAATGGTATTAAATATAACACATTCATCCGCCTTGTTTTTCAAGGCTTCGGTTATCCTTTGGAATTTGCTTTCAATGATGGTGGTTTGAGCCACTACGCAAATTTTTTCAAAATGCGGTAAGGCATCCACTTCATCCCCAGAGCTGAGGACAATTCCAGAATCATCACACCAACCCATGGCTCCGACCACTTCTGGGTGCTCGGCATTTCCAACGATAACAATTTGATAGCCCTTTTCGTAATAATCCCGAACCTTATTTTGCATGGCCCGGACAAAAGGACAGGTTGCATTGACAATGGTCAGTGCCTTCTCTTCTGCTGCAGTGATGACATTCCTTCCCACACCGTGGGAACGGATAATAACGACGCCATCCTCTACCGCATCCAATGTATCCACCTTTTTCACCCCGAGGGTAATCAGACGGCCCATTTCTTGCCGGTTATGGGAAATATCGCCCAGACAATAAATCTGCTGTCCAGGATAGGTTTTAAGGGTATTTTCCACCATTGCCATGGCGTTCTGTATTCCAAAGCAATACCCCGCTTTTTCAGCAATAATTATTTTCATCGACTATCTCCATTATTGTATTGTAAAACACCCTTAATGTCCACTATTTTTTGCACGAATTCGTGTTTTTTTTTCTAATATTTGCATTCTCACTGGGCCTAATCCAGAGCGTACACCTGATCCATGATTTTTTGACTAATTTCAGACATCTCGGGTGCTTTTAGCTTCTTCCCGTAGTATTCTTCCAAAGTGATGGGCGCTCCAAAAGTAATGGTGATATGGCTTCTAAATTTAAAGCGCCCTTGGATATGAACCGGTAAAATGGGACTTTTCGTCTTGAGTGCAAACACCACAAAGCCATCCATCGGAGGCTTTTCTTCCCCCTCTGCCACCCGAGTTCCCTCTGGAAAAATGCCTAAAATCCCGCCATCTTTCAAAACCTTCATGGATTCCTTAAGGGTTTGTACAGAAACATTCCCCCGATTCACCGGAATGGTTTTAACCGCCCGCATAACCCAGGCAACAATGGCATGCTTGTAGAGCTCCGCCTTGGCCATGTAGTGGACAGGGCGATCCAGTTGGGTCGCAATGACAATGGGATCATACAGGCTGACATGGTTGGGACAGATAATCAGCCCACCACTTTTAGGTACATTCTCCTTGCCCTTAATGGTAAACCGATACAGGATGATATTAACAATATATTTAAATAAAGCACGGCCCAATCGATAAATCATAATGGTACCCCTTTAATATGAGCCATAATGGCCCCACAAACCTCAGAGATGCTTTTTCCCGTGGTATCAATAATAACGGCATCTTCGGTACAGACCAGGGGACCGGCATCACGATGGGTATCGTTATAATCCCGAGCAGCAATATCCGCTTTCATCTCATCTAAGGACTTATCGATACCCTTTGCTGCCAATTCCTTCATCCGCCGCATAGCACGCTCTGTAATGCTGGCATCTAAATAGAATTTATATTGAGCCCGGGGCAGAACCACCGATGCAATATCCCGGCCATCCATAATAACAGAATGATTAGCCGCAATCTGTCGCTGCTCCTCCACCAACAGATCCCGAACAGCCTGGATGCAGGCGATATCCGAAGTATGCTGGCTCACTAGGGGCCTGCGGATTTCCTCGGTAACAACACCCCCGTTTAAGCGCACAGCGGAGCCGTCAAAATCAATGGTGCTTTTCTGGGTAAAATCAATAATAGCTGCTTCATCCGAAAAGGGGATCCCCGCTTCCATGACACCATAGGTAATGGCCCGATACATGGCCCCGGTATCCAGATAGATGATATCCAGGTCCTTTGCGATCATCTTTGCAATGGTACTTTTTCCGGCCCCTGCCGGGCCATCAATGGCAATTTGCATTTCCTTCACTCCTTACCGGCAAGCCATCCTGTGCTCGCTGCAATTTGAATATTATATCCTCCCGTCAGGGCATCCACATCAATCATCTCCCCTGCAAAATACAGTCCATCCACAATTTTAGATTCCATGGTTTTCGGATTGATATCCCCCACATGGACTCCCCCTGAGGTGATGATGGCCGAATTCATGGCGGTAAAGCCAGTCACAGACAGGGGCATGGATTTAAGAAGCTCCTCGACCCTGCGCCGTTCCTGTTTGGTAATCTGGTTGACCCGCTTTTCCCCTGAAATTCCCGTTAATTCTATAAAAACAGGAATCAACTTGGAGGGAAGGAGATCTCCCATGGCATTCATCAATTGTTTATTCTGGTATTTTTCAAAATCCCGGACGACCCGGGCCTGGATTTGCTCCTCACTGAGTCCCGGCTTAAGATCAATGGAGAGGCGACAGTTTCCCGGGTCCTTCTTGATTCGCGCACTATGGCTTAACACCATGGGACCGGACACCCCAAAATGGGTGAAGAGCATTTCCCCTTGTTCCCGGGCGATTAGCTTTTTCCCGGAATACAGGGTGAGGCCAGCGTTACGCAGGGATAAGCCCTGGAGCGCCATTGGCCACCGCTCCTTGGTGGTCAGACCCACTAAAGAGGGCCGACAGGGCACCATCCGATGCCCCAGGGCCTTGGCCAGACGCATGCCATACCCATCAGAGCCTGTGGAGGTATAACTCATACCCCCGGTGGCCAGGATCACGCGGTCCCCTGGAATCAGGCTTCCGTCTTGCAGCGTCACACCGATCACCTTCGGCTTACCCTCGACGGTTTCCCTTTCAATGGCTTTGACAGAAGTACCCAGGCGAACCTGAACACCGGCTCTTTTAAGGGCTGTGCCCAGGGCGCGGATAATATCGCTGGATTTATTACTTGTGGGGAAAACCCGGTTTCCCCGCTCCACCTGCAGGGGGCAGCCAGCATCCTCCAGAACCCCCATCAAATCGTAATTATTAAAAGCCGCAAAGGCCGAGTACAAAAACCGGGGATTGGTCATAATGTTTTCGAAAAAATCATCCTGATCACAAGCATTGGTCACATTACAGCGGCCTTTTCCTGTAATATAGAGCTTCTTACCCAGCTTTTCATTTTGCTCACACAAAACAACGGCTCGTCCACCCTCTGCCGCAGAAAGGGCTGCCAGCATTCCGGCGGGGCCGCCGCCGACCACAATGGTCTGCATTACTCGTTCCATAAGTCTCGCTCCAATTCATCCCCCGTATAGACGTAGTTTTCTTTCCATATTTCTTCCAGATCTTTAAAGGTCCTTTTTGTTTTTGCTACATTTTTAAGACCGATGGCCACCACCAGGGCATCAATCATACTTAGTGGCGCCACCAGGGAATCCACAAAGGCATAGGCATTGCTCTTGGCCAAAAGGGTATAATCCGCATATTGGTTAATGGGCGCATGATTATTATCGGAAATCACAATGATTTTTGGTCCCCGATCCTTTAAAAACTCCACGGCCTCCATGGTTTTTTTGGCATAACGGGGAAAGCTGATGGCAATGACTACATCATTCTCCCCAATTTTAATGAGATGCTCATAAAAATCCGTCACCCCATGATTGACAATGCGCACATCGTCCAGTACCAGGCCCAAATAATAGCCCAAATACTCAGTGAGGAGGCTGGTGGTCCGAAAGCCGATGATGATGACCTTCCTGGCCTCTGCAATGAGCCCCACGCAGTGCTCAAAGGTCTCCTCATCGAAATTCGCAAGCGTATCCTTCACGGATTCGATATCGCTTTTAAGCATATGCTTGGCGCTATCCTTCATCAAAAGGGCTTTTTCATCATCCCCCATGGTCAGGTCAATGCGCTCCACCGTGGTCAACTTGCTGTTCATTTCATCCTTCAGGAATTTCCGAAATTCCGGGTAGCCTTCATAGCCAAGGAAAATGGCAAATCGCACGACGGTGGCTTCACTGACATGTACTGCCCGAGCGACCTGCATGGCCGACATATCCGGGACTTTTTCAAAATTCCGCATGATGTACAACGCAATCTTTTTATGGCTTTTGCTAAAGCTGTCGTACTGACGCTTTAGCTCTGCAAAGATATCCCTGACATCACATTTTTTCCGATAATTGTTCACTTTACATTCCTTGCTTTTTTGATGAGATACAAAACGGGGCTGTTGTGATGATTGATGGTTTCAATTCGATGGACATCAATCCCCTTGCCTAAGGCACTGCACCAGGTTTCTATCCCTTGTGCCTCCGCCAGGCCTTCTTTATGTCCATAAGCGCATACCGTCATCACCCCATCCGCTGCCAATACGCCAAGGGCCCCCTTCAGAGCCGCCATGGTGGTCTCACATCGGGTCACGATGGCACGATCGCCACCTGGTAAATAACCGAGGTTAAACATAATCCCGCGAATCCTTGGGTCCCCGGAGATTTCCGGCAAGCTCCCCAAGGACTCATGTCCCAGGTGGTACAGCCAAACCGGTTGTTCCACCCCTTGGGCCACCAGAAGGGACCGGGTTCGGGCAATGGCATCCCCTTGAATGTCAAAGGCATACACCTTGCCTTCTGGCCCCACCTTCTTGGCCATCATAAGGGTGTCCTCTCCAGTTCCTGCGGTGCCATCGATGGCAGAGTCTCCAGGATTCAAATGCTCCGATATAATGGCCCCTGCCAAAATCGTTTGACGCCTAAAGGCTTCAATCATGCTACATGCCTCCACAGGATGGGCATCCGCAAAAAAGGGCCCCTGGAAAATCATCATGGTGCCAATGGTCTCCTTCTAATGTAAAGCCCAGCCCCCTAAAGTATTCCGCTAGATCCTCTGGTCCATTGAAAACCTCCACCGAATGGCAGCCCATCTCCATCAAATGAAAAAGAACTGACCGCAGAAGCCCGTCAAATATCTCCATATCCGCGCTGTGGTCCACTTTTACAATCTCCTGGATCACAGCTGAGCTTCCCGAATAAATAAAGCGGCAGAGGGCCAAAAGACCAACCTCATCCTCTGCAGCCATAATCAAACTTTTCCTTAAAGCATCCTCCTCAAAAAAAGAGGCAATTCCATCGGTTTCCTTTGGAAAATAAAATTTCAGCATTTTCTAAACTCCTTTTAAGTAGTCCACTTCAGCAGCCGTCAGATAGCGCCACTTCCCCGCTTTAAGACCCGGGTCTTTTAAATCCCCTAAGGCCACCCGCTTTAACTGGATCACGGGATGCTCCACCGCCTCGCACATTTTACGGACCTGACGATTCTTCCCTTCAGAAATGGTGATGCTAATGAGGGTAGCGCCTCGCTTTCGTCGCAGCACGGTAACCTCCGCAGGCTGAGTTTGATAGGCTTCCCCATCATTATCAATCAGAACCCCTTCCCGGAGAAGATCTACAGCCTCATCCTCCATGCGCCCCTTAACCAGGCAGGTGTAGGTCTTTTTAAAATGATGCCGTGGGTGGGTAAGCCGAAAGGTTAGATCCCCATCGTTGGTCAAAACCAACAAACCTTCAGTATCCTTATCCAGCCGTCCCACCGTGTACAGGCGTTTGTCACTCTTCACCAAATCCACGGCGGTTTCCACCGCATGGACATCCGAAGAGGTTGAAATCACCCCCATGGGCTTGTTTAGAAGGATGTATTCATGGGATTCCCCACTAATGGGTTTACCATCCACCTCCACCTGATCCACACCGGGCTCTATCTGATGCCCCGGCGTCATAATGCCCACTCCATTAACCCGGACATGGCCCGTGGCAATGAGCACCTCGGATTTCCGCCGGGAAGCCACGCCGCACATTGCCATATATTTTTGTAACCGCATACTCATAAAATTGCTTCCTCCAATAAATCCTGTTCCGCATCTGAAAAAAAATCGAAGGATGGCAGTTCTGCCAAAGACGTCAGATGAACGGATTTCAAAAAACAATCGGTTGTTTTATACAAAAATGGACGCCCCGGGGCATCCTTTCGCCCTGCCTCGGTGATCAGCTCGCGGTCCAACAGTAATTGAATCGAACTGCTGGAGCTTACCCCTCGGAGGGCTTCAACCTCCACCCGGGTTATGGGCTGGCGATAGGCCACAATAGCCAAGGTTTCCAGTGCCGCCTTGGACAGGCCCGCCGCCTGATGGAGGCCCAAAACATCCGAAACCACAGCGTAGTGCTCTGGCTTTGTGGTCAGCTGCCAGCTTCCGTTAACGTTAAGCAGACGAATTCCTCGTTCTTCCCCCTGATAGGCCTTTTCCATCTCAACCAACAGCTGCTGTACCGTGTCCTGCTTTTGATCCACCGCCACAGCCAGATCTTTTAAGGTAACCGGTTCCCCGGACGCAAAAAGTACCGCCTCGATCATCCCCTGATATCGGCGGCGGTCAAGCATGGTTATCTGTCGATTCTCCATCTACCATCCATCCTTCTTCTATGATTATTTCCTGGAACAAACCCCTTTGCTTAATGGCAATCTGTCCACCCTTGTACAATTCCAGTACTGCCAAAAGGGTGACCACTACCTCCTCTTTCTGCCCGTGTCCGATGAGCAAATCCGAGAAAGGCACTGCTTCATCCCTACCATTGGAAAATCGGCCCCGTATTAAATCAATCTTTTCTTCAACCGTAAAATTATCCCTTAGAATCTGTCCGGAGTAAGACTTAAGAAGATGGTCGTCCCGGTACATGGCAATGATGCCCCGAAAAGCCTTAGCCAAATCCTCACCCTTGATTTCCACCGGCTTTTCCTGGACCAGCCCAGGGATGTACTCCGGCTCCTTGGCAAGGGTTCCCAGCTCGGCCATCTCCCGATCCTCCAGATAGGTGCTGATTTTTTTAAAAACCTGGTAGTCCAAAAGTTGGCTGACCAGGGCGGCCCGCATCTCCTCTTCAGATTCTTCCTCGGGTGTCATCCGGGGCAATAGAGTCCGGGATTTAATTTCCAGCAGCCTGGAGGCCATGACAATAAACTCGCTGGCAATCTCCAGGTCCATCTCCTGCCATTTATAAATATAAGACAAATACTGCTTGGTAACCTGTACAATTGGGATATCATAGATATCGATTTTATTTTTCTGTATTAAAAATAACAATAAGTCTAAAGGGCCTTCAAAGCTCTCCAGCGCAACCTCATAGGACATCGTTTAGGACCAAAGGAGGGTGAACAGCGGTGACAAAAGGGTGGCGTACAGGCTAAGCACCGCATTGATAATGGGGCTGATGACCATCCCAAAAATACCGGTAAACATCAGAGCCAGCAAAACGAACATCCCATAACGCCCGAATTCAGAGAATTTCTGACTCGCCCTTGGCGGCAGAAATTCAGCTAAAAGCTGGGACCCATCCAGGGGTGGAATGGGAATGAGATTAAAAACGGCAAAGAGTACGTTATAGTAGTAAATATACTGTAAAATCGTCGAGAGCATCTCATTTTGCAAGGGAAGGACCGCAAAATAGGCCGCCATTCCGATAAAGCCCAGAAGCAAATTGGTAAGGCATCCCGATAGGGCAACGACAATCATTCCCTTCTTTCGATTTTTAAAATTATTGGGATTGACAGGGACAGGTTTCGCCCACCCGAAGCGCAGCAGCACCATGGCAATGAAGCCCACGGGATCGATGTGCTTTAAGGGGTTCATGGTCAAGCGCCCCATCATCTTCGGCGTGGGGTCCCCCATGGCATCCGCCGCATAGCCATGGGCCATCTCATGAAAAGAGATAGCAATGAGGATTCCTGGTAGTCCAAGGAGCAGATTGAAAAAATACTCTGGCGTAAAATTCGTCAGCATCTTATTTCTCCAGCCATGGTACGATCCGGTCATGGGCAATAAGGTCTGCATAAGTTTCCCGTTCCACAATAATACCGGACTGTCCCCCGCGAAGGAGAACCACTGCCGGCCGACGGAGACGGTTATAATTGCTGCTCATGGAATAATTATAGGCTCCGGTATGGCGAACGGCCAAAATATCCCCGGGTGCGGCACTGGGTAATTTTGCCGAAGCAATTAACCGGTCGGTTTCACAGGCCTTTCCACTGATTGTCACGGTTTCGGTGGATGCTTCCCCATAGTGATTGCATAAAACAGCTTCATATTCCGCATCATACAACGCAGGTCTGGGGTTGTCTGCCATTCCTCCATCAATACACACGTATTTTTTCACCCCTGGGATATCCTTCACCGTTCCAACCGTGTATAGGGTAATGCCAGCGGTCGCCGATATATACCGACCTGGCTCGACAACCAGACGTGGCATGGCCAGGGCTTTTTTAACGGACATCTCCCGAATATGGGCAACCATTCGTGGAATATGGTTCATGACATCAAAGGATTCGTCTCCAGTTAAATATGGAATGCCAAAGCCTCCCCCCAAATTAATTTCTTTTAAATCCAAACCATCCTCTTGGAGCACCTTATACAGGTCCATCATGATGTCCATGGCCATAACAAAGGGGGCGTCGTCGATAATCTGGGAGCCGACATGGCAGTGGATACCCACCACATCAATAAATGGCATTTTACGGGCATTGCCGATGACCCCCCGAGCCTGACGAATGGGGACTCCAAACTTGGAATCCTCGGTCGCTGTTTGGATGAGTTCATGGGTATGGGCAGAGATTCCCGGTGTCACTCGAAACAAAACGGTGATGTGCTGCTCCCGTTCCCGGGTCAGTTGATCCAAGGTATCCAGTTCAACGGCATTGTCGACAACAATACGTCCAACCTTGGCATCCAGAGCCATTTCAAGCTCTTCCTTGGATTTGTTGTTGCCGTGGAGACAAAGACGTGCCGGATCAAAGCCACTTTCGAGGGCGGTGTATAATTCTCCGCCAGAAGCAACATCCAGGCAAATCCCCATCTCATCAACGATACGGCACATCGCCAGGTTTAAGAAAGATTTGCCGGCAAAATTAATTTCGTATTCGGCGCCCGTTTTTTCAAAGGCATCCACAATTCCCTGAATATTATCTCTGAGGATATCTTCACTCATAACATATAAGGGTGTACCGTACTCTTTGGCCAGGGCCACGGTATCGTGACCGGAAAATGTATAATGGCTCATTCAATACTCCTTTTTTAGAATAGAAAAGGTGACCACTTATCTCGCCCATGCGGGATAAAGGATCACCCATGATTATTATCTGCACTGTGAAAAATAACGTCCCAATGCGCAGGCCGTCTTTGCATCTGTAAATTTGCCACTTAAATAAAGGGCCCTTACCGTCGGGATTGGAATCCGGATAATCTGGATGAATTCATCATCATCCGCTTCCAAAGCTTCTTCTTCAAACTGTGTCGCCATAAACAACGCTGTCTTTTCATTGGTGAATCCTGGTGAAGGCCACATGTCTCCTAAGTACTTAAGGTCCATCGGCTTCAGTCCAATTTCTTCCTGGAGCTCACGGGAAGCCGTTTCAAAAATGTTCTCCCCCGTTTCCATGAGGCCTGCGGGTATTTCTGTCAACACTGTTTCGACGGCCTTTCTAAATTGCTTTACAAAGACCATGCAATCATCCACAATGGGCAAAATAGCCACTGCATCTTTATGGTCAACAATTTCACGGAGGGATGTTTTTCCATCCGGAAGGGCAATGGTATCCACCCTTAAATTTAAAATTCGACCAGAAAAAATTTCCTTTGTTTCTATGGTCGGTTCGTAAAAGTCCACAAAAGCCTCCTTATTGCTCCGACTTCAAATGGTTCAGTTCCTCCATAAAGGAATCCACATCCTTAAAATGTCGATAAACCGAAGCAAAGCGCACATAAGCTACCTGATCGATGGATTTAAGGGCATCCATCACCTGCTCACCAATACACTCCGAGGATATTTCCTTGGCCTCATTTTGATAAAGGTTGCGTTCAATGCCATCGACCACTTCTTCGAGATGGTCGATGGGAACAGGCCGCTTTTCGCAGGCTCTAATCATCCCATTCAGGATTTTATTCCGATCGAAGGATACCCGTTGTCCCCCTTTTTTTACAATGATAAGGGGAATATTTTCAATTCGCTCGTAGGTGGTAAAGCGCTTCTTGCACTTTTCACACTCCCTGCGACGTCGAATCATGGTATTTTCTTCCACTGGTCGTGAATCGATTACCCGGCTGCCGTCATACTCGCAAAAGGGACATCGCATGGTTCATCCTATTCGTCAGTATTCAAGAAGTCCGGAATAGAAAAGAGATCCGCACTGGAACGACGGTTTTCATTCTTTTTCGGTGCCTGTTTCTGAGCTGGAACTGAACGGTTCGCCCGTTCTTCATCCTTTGTCAAAAAACCGGTGGCAATGACGGTAATCTGGATTTCATCACCCAGACTTTCATCGATGGTTGCCCCAAAGATGACATTGGCATCCTCGTCAGAAGCTTCCCGGGCAATGGTCGCTGCTTTATCGACTTCAAAAAGGGATAAATCTTCCCCTGCGGTGATATTCAGCAACACGCCTGTAGCGCCATCGATTTCAGTTTCCAGAAGTGGACTTAAAATGGCTTCTTTCGCTGCTTCTTCAGCACGGTTTTCACCGGAAGCACGGCCAACACCCATGTGGGCCAAACCGGCATCCTGCATGATGGTCTTGACATCGGCAAAGTCAAGACTGACCAGGCCTGGCATGGAAATTAAATCCGAAATACTACGAACACCCTGAAGCAGAACATCATCTGCTAATTTAAAAGCTTCCCGCAGGGAGGTGGATTTGTCTGCCATACGCAGCAAGCGGTCGTTGGGGATGGTTACCAGGGCATCGACACTGTCCTGCATGAAATCACTGGCAATCTGAGCATTGCGCATCCGCACCTTTCCTTCAAAGGAGAAGGGCTTTGTAACGACACCAATGGTGAGAATACCTATTTCCTTCGCCACTCTGGCGATGATTGGGGCAGCACCAGAGCCAGTCCCACCACCCATTCCGGCAGTTACAAAGAGAAGATCGGTGCCCTCAATGATTTCAGCGATGGCATCCCGGCTTTCTTCTGCAGATTTTTGACCCATTTCCGGATTGCCACCTGCACCAAGACCTCCAGTGGTCTTTTCACCGATCTGAAGGCGCTTTTCTGCCAAGGTTAGAGCCAAGGCCTGGTTATCCGTATTGATGGAGACAAAATCAACCCCTTTAAGGCCAGCCTCAATCATGCGATTGACGGCATTGTTTCCACCTCCGCCGACACCGACGACACGAATCTTAGCGGAATTGCTACTGTAGTTATCTAATTCAATCACTTTTTTTCCCTCCTGCTTTTTCATATACAGAATAATAATCTATATCAATCATCACCTTCAACATCTCTAAGCTGCTCCATGTTTACGGGATGTTTGGTACCTTCGTCCTTCTTTTCCCGCGCCATTGCTGACTCTTTGATGGTTCCAGGCACTTCTTCTCGCTTAACAACACTATTCTTATTGCCACCTTCTGTATGGAAGTAATGCCGCCTGATTTTGGCAAAATTGGAAAACAATGTTGTTCCAAAATAGAAAATTGCGGCGTAATAAATCGGAACCCCAATACGGTCCCCAATATAGGTTAACAATGCGGCGAGTACCGTATTGCCAAAGAAACCTGTGATAAAAAGCTTTTGATCAAAGGCCCCTTCCAAATCCGCCTGAATCCCGCCAAAAATGGAATTCAATGCAGCCAGAATGGCAATGGATAAATAAGAGGAATAGGCCAGCGGTACCTCTATGGGTAAAAATAACCCGATGATCAGACCGATCATCAACCCAATTAAAGGAAATAGCATCGCAACCTCTTTTCCTGGAAAATTAATTATAGCTACTCTTATCCAAGTATAATGATTCTGACTTTTCTATATTAACCTTTATTTCCGAATATTTCAATATCTGAATGACACTTTCGTCAGAATTTAAGTAAAGACTCAATTTCTCCGAATCCCCAATGGCCTCAATAACGAAGGGCGGGGTTGAAAGATTTCCATCCACATTGATAACCGCACCACCACAATCCACGGCGCTATGCTCTGTTACTCGAAAACCATTGAGGGCGATGCCTTCCGCGCCAGCCACCCGCAATTCATTGAGAACCTGA
The DNA here is from genome assembly GCF_900107815.1 of Eubacterium aggregans. GTDB lineage: Bacteria > Bacillota > Clostridia > Eubacteriales > Eubacteriaceae > Eubacterium_O > Eubacterium_O aggregans. Next base: position 93,280 of record NZ_FNRK01000002.1, on the reverse strand, counting down.
AGTACATCTGAATTATGAACCAAAAATTGATTGGGATTCTCACCCTTCTGGATTTCCCGATCGCTATCCATTAAAGTTACCCGGACCCCTGGGCCTTGAATGGCAACGGAACCATCCAGAATCTGCAGAGCTTGGCTGGTCTCATTTAAATACGCTTCCAGTGAAGCCGTCCTGTTTTCGTCAGCACTCTTTGAGGGCGCATCATAGGCCCCCTCGTACAACGCAATACGTTCCTGCTGCTTTGTCATTTGCTGCTCGAGCATCGTGCTTCGGGTCCTGAGGTTCTCAAGGATTACCTCCTGCTCATACAGGGAGGCTGTGGAATGAAGGCCGTCTCCCAGAGGAAGGCTGACACTATCCAGATTTCTGACCATGACGGCCATCAAAGCACCAATAAGGATGAATAAAACCAATAGTCCCAGTTCCTTGGGCTTTAAATATTTATTGAACGACATCGTCTGCCACCGGCTGAGCATATTGAATGTCTACCGTACCGTCATAGGCCACAATTTCCAGGGCTTCCTGCCTGGAGATTCCCACCTTCAGATGATTGCTCTTCATGACATCCACAATACCAGAGCGCATCTCCACCGCTGCGGCGAGGGTTGCTGGTTCTCCGATGGCCCGAACTTCAAAAGGGGCCGTAAATTTCTTTTTATTAATATTAACATAATTGCCGCCCTGGCGGACTTCCGTTGTTCCCACTAGTCGTTCACCATTGATGGAAACCGCTTCTGCCCCCGCTGCGTTGAGCTCATTCACCAGGGTTAAGAGCAGCTCAGCGTGGGAGGCGTACAGGCTTGGATCGTAATCCGATGTACTGTCAACATCGATGGCAATGATAATGCCCGAACCACTGACATCCGTATAACCTGCTGCAATCCGCTCCTTTTCCAAAGCTTGCAGTTTCTCCTTAATGACATCGTCGCCTTCTGCCAAAGAGGATTCATATTGGGCCAGCTTTTGGGATAACTTTGTTTTCTCTGCCTCCAGGGCTTCATTCCGGCTTTCCAGGGCGTTGATTTCAGAGGCGAGCTTGGCGGCACGCTCCGTGTTGGCAGAGCCGCCGATCTGGTCCACCGCCCGCATGGACAGAATAATGAGTACCCCAACAAGGACAGACACGACAGCAATGGATAATTTTCCTGTATTTTTCATATCATCCCCTAACGTGTTTTAACGATGGGATTGGGCCCCGCCGTCAGATTGATATCTAGATTGCTCTGGTTCTTTTGAATAACCGTACCAATATAATCGTAGTTTTCTTTAAAACCTTCGAAATCATCGACTTGGAAAATCACATTATTTTTGGTGATGATTTTATAGTGATTATCCGAGGTCGCAATGATCTCTGAAATCTTTGACCCGTAGCCACTATTGTCTAACACATCAATCATCCGCAAGATTTCTTTATATTTCCATTCCGGCTGGATGGTGGCATTACTGCGCACTGCGGTATCCACCGTAATTCCCGTCAATCCAGAGACCAGTGGAATATCTGATTTTTCCAGGTAATCACTGACCTCCACCACCTTCCCCTCTTTGTTGAGATAAAAGGTTTTATCTTCTGCCACCATGGCACAAACAGCAGGCTCCAAGGTGATATCAATAAGAATGGTATCCGGATATTTTTTTGATACCCTTAAATCGTCCACCATCAGATTATTTCGGATATTGGTGTCTATGGCATTGAGATTAGCGGTAAAGAGATTTTGATCCATGGGAACACCAGCTGCATCGATAATCCCCTGGGATTCCCGGGACCCACTCCCCACGACCTCAACATGCTTAATATTAAACACTCCCTGGACCGTTGCTGTGTAAAACCAGTATCCCACACCGGCAAGAATCCCCAAGGCAATAAGCAGACTAAGAACACGCACCGCAATGCGCCGCCTCTTTCTTCGCCTCAGCTTCTGCTTGAGCTCCTTTTGTCGCTGTGACCTTTTCTTCATACCGGCATCTACTTCCTTATTTGATCTTTATTTCACACCATCAGCCTCATGGCTTCATCGGCAATACGTGCATCTGCATCGACGACACCGTAGGCCCGTACCGCTGCCTCCATATTTTCCATTTCCACAGGATCTGCCAACAAATCTTCTACCACCTGCATCAAGCGTCCGCCTTCAAGGTCGGCATCTGGAATCATGATTCCTCCCCCAAGATCCACAATCGCCTGGGCATTTACGCGCTGGTGGTCGCCTGCTGCCATGGGATAGGGAATCAGGATTGAAGGGGTTCCCGATGCTGCCAGCTCTGCGATGGACATCGCCCCGGAACGGCTGATAACCAAATCACTAGCGCCAATAAGCACCTGCATCTCGGTGCTGAAGGGTGATACCCTCAGGCGCTCTCCGTCAATGGCAATGCCCGCTTTTGCATAGTCTTGACAGACTGCATCGTACTGTTCCTTCCCCGTCAGATGATAAAACACCCGATCTGACTCTGTGTCCTTTCCAACCAACTCAACCATTGCCCGATTAATGCTCTCTGCACCCTGGCTGCCGCCAACGGCGAGGACCATTCGTTTATCCTCCCCAAGATGAAGGGCTTTTCGCATTTCTCCCCGGTCAATGGTCTTAAAGACACCCCGAACAGGATTCCCAGCAAAAAAGACCTTATCCTCTGGAAAATAATCCCGGGCTTCATTAAAGCTGATCCCAATACGGTCGACCACCTTGGCAAGCATTCGGTTTGATCGTCCCGGATAAGCGTTTTGTTCATGGATGAGTGTCGGAATCCCCATTTTAGCCGCTTCCTTTACGAGCATCCCACAGGTAAAGCCCCCGGTTCCAATGACTAAATCCGGCTTTTCACTTCCCAGCAGCTTCTTCGAATCTCGAATACTATCAAAGAGCCCTTTCACTGCGGCCAGGGTTTCTAAAGATAGCTCCCGTTCGAAGCCCCGGGCCCGAATAAACGTCATCGAATAGCCATATTTTGGAATAATATCCTTTTCCATCCCCACATAAGAACCCACAAAGGTAATGTGGCTATCCGGCAGTTTCTCCTTTAATTGATCTGCAATGGCCAGGCCCGGATAAATATGACCACCGGTTCCTCCCGCCGCTATGAGTATTTTCTTCACAAGTGTTTTTTCCTTTTCTCTAAATTAACCCGACGGGATAAGTTGAAAATTGGCCCCATCATCGCAAAAAGCACCAACATCGAGCTCCCCCCTGCACTGACAAAGGGTAATGCCATCCCCGTTACAGGAAGAACTTTGGTGGCAACGCCAATATTAACCACCACTTGAAAGCCTAAAAGAATCATGACGCTGCTGGTGTAAAGATAGCCAAAGCGATCCGGGGAGCAATTGGCAATCTTGATGCCCCGGATGATGATAAAGCAAAACAAGCCGATTACGAAGAGGCATCCCAAAAGGCCAAATTCTTCCCCGATATTGGCAAAGATAAAGTCATTCTGCAGCTCAGGCAAAAACAGATATTTCTGCATGCCGTTCCCCAGACCCTTTCCAAAGATGCCGCCTGTCCCAATGGCCAGGAGTGACTGGGTAATCTGATAGTCCACGGTACCCTGGCCAAACATAACGCGAATCCGTTCCAAACGCCAGGGCTCCGCAATCAACAAAATGACCACACCGGCGAGCATCACCAGTACGTAGGGTAAAAACCGCTTCATATTGACCCCACCAAGGAAAAGTACGATGAGCATCCCTACCCCAATAGCCATGGCGGCGCTTAGCGAGGGCTCAATGGCCGTCAGGCCACATAAGACCATAATGGGTGCGATACACCGAAAGGCAAATTGTTTGCTGTCGCGCAGCACCTTGGGCTCCCGGCAGATCAAGCCGGCCAGGTAAATAATCCCGGAAACCTTAGCCAGCTCTGAGGGCTGAAAGGTCGTAAATCCCAAAGAAATCCACCTTTTGGCATCATTCACTTCTACCCCAATTAATAGAACAGCCACCAGTAACACACCACTGGCACCCATCAGAAAATAGGAAAGATCCTTATTATTCAGCCGTCGATAATCAATCCGGCTAATAAAGTACATGATGACCAGCCCCAATGCAACGAAGAATAATTGCTTGGCAAACAGACTGAGCCCACTACTGTTACCGTCAACGGATGAGGTGTACATGCTGGCGCTAAAAACCATCAGAACTCCAAAGCCTACTAAAATAAGCAAAGCAATGAGCAAAGGCCGGTCAACCCCTCCACGTTTCATTACTGACTCCCGTATTTGACAGCGAGTGTTTTAAAAAGCCTGCCCCGATCCTCATAATTATCAAACATTCCCCAACTGGCACAGGCAGGTGAAAGGAGAACAACATCCCCAGACGCTGCTAACCCGCAAGCCTTTTGAACCGCTTCATCATAATTTTCCACACGGTAGATGGCTTCAAAACCATTTTTGCGGGCGCATGCTTCAATGGCATCGGCTGTTGCTCCCAAAAGGATGAGAGCCTTCACCTTTTTCTTAACACTTTCAATAAATTCAGTATAATCTTCATTTTTATCATAGCCACCGGCTAAAAGAATGGTGGGCTTCGTCATGGCCTCCAGGGCTGTGATGGAGGCATTGGTATTGGTTCCCTTGGAATCATTGATATACTCCACCCCACCAATGGTAGCAAAGCGTTCCTGTCGATGCTCTACCCCTGAAAAAGTCTTTAAAACCCTTTGAATCACCGGAAGCGATACCCCACCAAAATAAGCCAATGCCGTTGCAGCTAAAGCATTCATGACATTATGGGGCCCCTTAATGCCGATATCCTCCACAGCGCACACCAGGGTATCCCCGCCGTCCCGAAGGATGACCTTTCCGTTCTCCAGAAAAACCCCGGTATCCACTGGCTTTTCGGCACTAAAATAAATTTTGCGGGATTTAGCCATCGCACCGATACGACAGACATCCGCATCATCAGCATTGAGCACGATAAAATCCGCCCCATCCTGATTCATAAACACCCTGGCCTTGGCTTCGTAATAATTTTCTAAGGTCTTGTGTCGATCCAAATGGTCTGGGGAAAGGTTTAAAATGGCCGCCCCCACCGGTTTAAAGGTCAGGCAAGTTTGGAGCTGAAAGCTGCTGATTTCCGTTATAAAAACATCTTCTGCATGGGCATCATTCACATAATTGGAAATGGGATCTCCAATATTCCCAACCGTATACGTCCCTCGGCCGCTGGCTTTGAAAATCTCACCGGTCAAGGTGGTGGTTGTCGTTTTTCCATTGGTCCCCGTAATCGCGATAAAAGGGGCTTCTGAAAGGCGGTAGGCTAATTCTACCTCACTGATCACCGGGACATCCTTCTCAAACGCAGCTTTAATGATTGGGATGGTCAACGGAACCCCGGGACTCACGACAATCATATTAATGGATGAAATCCCTTTTGCATCAATCTGTTCACCCAGCATCTTTTCCACCCGGTCTGCTGGAAAGGCCGCTAAAGCGTCCTCCACCTGGGGAAACTCCTTTATAATGGCCGCTGTATCCCGGGTGTCGGTCAGAATGACATCGTAACCCCGGGCCAGCAGAGCCTGTGTAACCGCGGCGCCACTTCGGGCAGCTCCGATAACCAATACTTTTTCTCTCATATCTTCCTCCTGGATTATAACAGCTAAGCGACGTATGCTAAAAATGCCAGAGCAACGCAAAGGGCAGCCGCCACCCAAAATACCGTGACAACCCGAGTCTCACTCCAGCCCTTTAATTCAAAATGATGATGGATCGGGGCCATTCGGAAGACGCGCTTGCCACCACTCATTTTGAAATACCCCACCTGGATGACAACGGATAAAGCCTCCATGACGAAAACAAAACCCGCGATTAAAACAAAAAACTGCAGCTGGGTCATAATAGCCACCGCAATGACCCCACCTCCCAGCGCCATGGAACCGGTATCTCCCATAAATAAATCTGCGGGATTGCTGTTGTAACGCAGGAATCCAAGACAGGCTCCAATGAGGGCCCCTGAAAACATCGCCGGTGACAAAAGATTAAGGCCAATGGCCGCAATGGCAAAAAAGGTCATGGATACCGCAGTAACACCAGAAGCCAAGCCATCCAGTCCGTCGGTAAGATTGACGGCATTAACCACCGCTACCACCGCGATAAAGGTGAAGGGATAGTACCACATCCCCAGGTCCACCATACCGCCCCCAATGGGCAAATATAAAGTAGTGCCGATATCTGGGTTTAGTCCGGTATAAGCAGCAATCAGCGCTGCCCCGCCAAATTGAAGGACAAGCTTCTGCCAAGCCCGCAGTCCCAAGTTATGCTTTTTTGACACCTTAATATAATCATCCACAAACCCAATGAGTCCGAAAAAGAGCATGACAATCACAGGAAATAAGACGGCTGCACCAGTGGCAATCATCATAACAATCATGGAGAAAAGAACACCACCCTGAATGACGATGCCCCCCATGGTAGGCGTCCCAGACTTTTTCATATGGCTTTTGGGCCCTTCCTCACGGATGGCCTGGCCAAAATGCAAGCGTCTGAGCACCGGCAAAAAATGTGGGGTGATGATCCAGACAAACAGAAAGCTGACTAAAAAGGCGATAATCGTTAGCTTTTCAATACCCATCGTTTAGTCCTCTCCCTTTACGGATGTCATAATTTTTTCAAGATGAACACCATGGGATGCCTTGATTAAAACCGTATCCCCTGGTACCGCAATATTCTTAAGGACCAGCGCAGCATCCACAGCATCCTCGCAGTGATGAATGGCCTCAACAGGCAATTTCCCCGACGCTCCCTGGACATAGGCCTTTGCCAAATCCCCAACGGCAATGAGGATATCCGCTATCTCTCCGACGGTTTCCCCCACCTTGCGGTGAATCTCCCAACCGGTTTCTCCCATTTCCAGCATATCACCAATCACGGCGATACAGCGTCCTTTTTCCCCACCCATGGCTCGGAGGGTATTTGATGCCGCCCGCATAGAATCTGGATTGGCATTGTAGGAATCATCGATATAGGTGATCCCGTCAATGGTTTCTACCTTCATACGGTTTCCACTGGGTATAAAGGCATCAAACCCACATTGGATTTGTTCCTGATTCAGTTCCAGGTCCTTTGCAATGACGATGGCAGCCATGGCATTGTACACATTGTGAATCCCGGGAAACCGAAAATGATAAGCCTCTCCATCCAACGTGAAGCGAACCCCGTCTGATGAGGATTCAATGTTTTCAGCCCGATAATCCAACGCATCGGAATCAATTCCGATGCGAATAATACGGTAGGGCGTATCTGAAATTCGGTTGAGGTAAGGATCATCGCCATTTAAGATCGCATAGTCTCCCTCACCCATGGTTTCTAAAATTTCCATCTTGGCCTTCAAAATATTTTCCTGGGTCTTTAAAAACTCAAGATGGGCTGTCCCAACATTGGTGATAACGGCATAGTGGGGCGTCACCTCATCAATGGTCTCCCGGATATCCCCCAGATGATCCATCCCCATCTCCACAACGGCAGCACCGTAACTTCCATCTAACTGGAAGAGAGTTTGAGGCACTCCCAACTGGTTATTGTAATTTCCCTGGGTTTTCATCGTTTTGCATTTTTGGGATAACACCGCGGCAATGACATCCTTCGTGGTTGTCTTTCCGCTACTGCCCGTCACTGCCACCACCGGAATATGGTACCGATGACGATTGGCCCGCCCCAAGGCCTGAAGCGCATCCTTGGTGGAACCCACTCGAATAACCGTTACTTCTTTAGGAACCGTACAATCTGGCTGCTGGGTTAATACCGCCACCGCTCCGTGATCAATGGCGTTCTGAATAAACTGATGCCCATCCATTGATTCTCCAATAATGGGAATATACAATCCTCCAGGAGCGATGGTCCGGCTATCAATGGAAGCTGAAGTAATGAAGGGAACCGTCCCCTCCTGCTCCAGTTGACCATCGAAAACATCCAACAACTCACTGACTAAAAATTTTTCCATTTCGATCTGCATCCTTCTATTTCATTTTTCTTTTGCTTAACTTATTTATTATAGCAAATCTTTCGATAAGGTCCAGCTCTTTTCTCAGGGTTATTGGGCAAAGGTTACCGTTACATCAGAATTTTTATCAACCGCAGACCCAGGTGCTGGATTTTGCCCTGTTGCAAAGCCACTCCCCTGGACTTTTAGATTCAGGCCCAGGCCCTTGAGGAGTTCGTTGCAGAACTGAACCGATAATCCGGTCAAATCCGGCACCCGGACCTTTCCATTTTCTATGCTTTCTGAGGTTCCCACATCCAGGGCCAGGGTATCGCCTTCAGCATAGCTTCCTTTGGCATCAATGCTCTGGCTAAGGACGATACTGCCATGATCCTTTTGATTTACCGTATAGGCAATCCCCTTTTCATCCAATATCGCTTTTGCTGTCTCAAGGTTCAGTCCTACCAAGTCCGGCACGACAACGGTCCCGCCGACACCTGTACTGGACACGCTGGATTCCGATGCTCCGAGAATTTGCTTCATAATTTCAATGGCAGCCGGTGCGGCACTCGTCCCACCGGATGCATCACTACTGGGCTCATCCAATACCATCAAAATAGAATACTGGGGATCTTCAACCGGTGCGTAGCAGAAGAAAGATGTCACATAAGCCGTTTTTGAATAAGCACCATCCACAAATTTTTCCGCAGTCCCGGTCTTCCCACCAATACTGTATCCCTCAGACAGATTCTTTAGCGTGCTGCTCCCCGTGACGACATTCACCATGATATCCCGCATTTCCTTGGAGGTCTCACTAGAGACAATTTGTTTGGAAGACCCTAGCTTTCCGTTAACCCCCAAGGCGGAATCATTATTATCCGCCAGAACCGAAGGCTCCATATAATATCCATTGTTGACAACACAATTCAGAGCTGCCAGATTTTGGATTGGCGTAGTGGCCAAGCCTTGTCCAAAGGAAAGCGTTGAGTAGTCCAGCTCATTAATGGCACCACTATCGTCAAAACGGCGGCTGATCAGACCGGCTTCTTCACCGGTAAGCTCAATCCCCGTTTTTTCACCGTAGCCAAAATTGTAAGCATACTGGTAGAACTTATTGGGGTCCAGCCTTTGGATAATCTGAACCAGGCCAGGGTTGCAGGAATTGGCAATGGCTTCTGTTACCGATTGGGTACCGTGGTTCCCCGTACAATTGACCGTCACGCCGTTAATATTAATGGACCCTGAGCAATACACCGTCGTATCCGGGCTCACCACCCCTTCTTCCAGGGCGGCGGCTGCCGTTACAGCTTTAAAGGTAGATCCTGGCTCATAATTCGATGCCACTGCAGGATTTTTCCACATTTCCGATAGCTGATCACTTTCAGATTTGCCGCTCAGATCTTCAGCCTTTTTCGCTTTAAAGGCATCGCTGATGGTATAGGGATCATTCAAATCATAATCCGGCTTGCTGGCCATGGCCAAGATCTTTCCGGTTTTGGTCTCCATAACAATGGCTGTGCCACTTTTAGCCTTCCATTCTTCAATGGCGCTGGATACCGCTTTTTCAGCCATGTTCTGTATATTGCTGTCAATGGACAGGGTGATATTCTTTCCCTGGGTCGGCTGCTTGATGATCTTTGTTTGGCTTGGAATGGTATTCCCCGTGGCGTCCTTCTGGAAATAGGCAATGCCCTTTTCCCCGCTTAAAATATCGTTACAGGTAGCTTCCACCCCACTTAAGCCATCGTAATTGGCATCGGTAAAGCCCAATAAATAAGAGGCAAAATTACCATTGGTGTAGTACCGCCGACTATCCTCTATGAGCTCAATACCGTTGGTGCTTTCTGTTTTCCCAGCGGCATCCTTTTTGCTTTGACTATCAAGAATTTCCTGGGCCAGGCTATTGTCCACCTTCCCTTTAATTTTAATGGGAGAGTTTTCCCGTCGGGTCAGATATTTTAAAGCCGAATCGTATTCCATCCCCGTGGCATCACTGATGGCACCCGCAGCAGCGGCACTATCTGCTATTTCATCCGGAATACAATAAAGGGTTCCATTTTTGTAGGCAATTCCCTTGGTGATTTTTTGGGTGATGGTATCTGCCACATCCTGGGAGACACCACTCTTCATTTCGACCCGATCATTTTCTAACCGCGTAACCTTCTCATACACCTCCTTGTAGTCTAAGCCCAACTTTTGGGCAAGAAGGGTAGCTAAATCCTTTTCCTTCCCGGTTTCAACATCCAGGGGGATGATATGCACAGACTTAGCCGAGCTATCTTGGACCAGGATATTCCCATTACGATCCAGAATATTCCCTCGGGAAGCGGATACCTCCACCTCATCGACGGATTGATCGACCTGGGCTTCATATTGATCCGCCACATCAAAGATTTGCAGATAGATCAGCTTCCCGATGATAAAGACCAAAACAAAGGAAAGGAGGAATAAGACGAAAAGCAGACGCTTTTGGCTAATCTGCTTCAGACTTTTTTTAACTTTTCTCTTTTTTGCCATTCTAACTCCATTTATATGAATGGTGGCTAATCAAACAGCCCCACATACCACGCAGTGTTCGCCTCTGGACTTTCCTGGAGGGTTTGAGCGGTAACGGATTCGCTCACCTTTTGTTGGGCGGTTGCCTCTGTCATCCCATAGCCCCGGGCTTGGGCTTCGATCTGATTATAATCCCTGCTGGTTACCAGCTGTCCTTCTTTACTATCATTCAACGCTTTTTTTTCATCGTATTGGCTTTGGAGCTGTCGCACATCATTATCCAAACTGGAAATAACGGCGTGCTGGACCAGAATTCCGGCACAGAGTAAAAAAGCAATGATGGCCACAACGCTGATGGTGGTGGTCAGAGCCCATTGGTTTTTTCTCCCCTTGACCCGGCTTTTGGCCGGTCTTTTCCTTTTCCGGGGACGGACCGATGCCTCTTGCTCCTTCCGCTTGGTGCCTGTATAACTTCCCGGGGCCGCTGCAACATTGCCCATACCGCTCATCTGAGAAATTTGCCAACCATATTCTTTCCGTTTCATTCATTCACCTCAACAAATTTTCATTTCATGGATTTTATCGCTTTTCAATCACCCGCAGCTTTGCACTCCTCGCCCGGCGGTTTATCTCCAGCTCTTCTTCTGGGGGTGCAATGGGCTTCCTTGTGATCCCTTTGATTTCCGGCTTTTTACCACAGATACAAACCGGAAAATCCGGGGGACAGGTACAGGGGTGCTCGCATTTTTTAAAATACTGCTTCACCAGCCGATCCTCCAGGGAATGGAAGGTGATTACCGACATCCGTCCCCCTGGACGAAGATGGTGAATCCCTGCAGCCAGGGCATCCTCTAAATAGTCCAGCTCATGGTTAACCTCGATGCGCAGGGCCTGAAAGGTTTTTCGCGCCGGGTGCTTTTCCTTATACCGCTCCTTGGCGGGATAGGCCCCCCTGACAATATCAGAAAGTGCCAGGGTAGTGACAATGGGTTCCTTTTCCCGCTGGGTGATAATCCGATCGGCAATGCGCCCGGCAAAGCGTTCCTCTCCAAATTCTTTAAGAACCCGGACCAGCTCTGCCTTGTCGTAGGTGGCCACAATATCTGCCGCCATTAGGGCTGCACTGCGGTCCATGCGCATATCCAGAGGGCCGTCGTTATGGTAAGAGAATCCCCGATCAGCATCGTCAAATTGAAAGGAAGAAACCCCCAGGTCAAAGATAATACCATCCACACCATCCGGGGCATTTTCCTTTAGTATCCGATCTAAATTAAAAAAGCTGTCGTGAACAAATACCTTTTCACAGAGATAGGGGGCCAGGCGCGCACTGGCGCGCTCTAAGGCATAGGTGTCCTGATCAATACCGATCAGCCGGCCCGATTCTCCCAATTCCTTACAGATTAATTCTGAATGGCCGCCACCCCCAAGGGTGCAGTCCACATACGTTCCCTGAGCCTTAATGCAAAGGCTATCCACTGTTTCATGTAATAAGACAGTAATGTGCTTTCCTTTCACAGGCTCCTCCTATATCCCCAGGGCAGCCATTCGATCGGCAAAATCCGTTGCATCAATATCGGTGCAGCTTTGCCACTTGGCCTCATCCCATATTTCAATCCGATTGGTTACCCCCACCACCACAGCTGTTTTTTGCAAATCCGCAAATTGTCGCAGTACTGCCGGGAGCATCACCCGCCCCTGCTTATCCAGGGTACATTCAGCCGCACCAGCAAAGAAGAAACGGGTAAACATCCGTGCATCCCGGTCCGCCAGAGGCAGCTCCATTAATTTTTTCTCAAAAAGCTGCCATTCATTCTTTGGAAATACAAAGAGGCAGCCATCCAATCCTTTGGTGATAATGAAGGATTCCCCTAAAAAATCCCTGAATTTAGGCGGAATGATGACCCGGCCCTTATTATCCACAGCATAAGAATACTCGCCAAGCACATAATCTGCCACAATCATCTCTCCAATCACCATAATTTACCACATTATACCACTTTTCCCCACTTCATCGCAAGATAGGATGGTTTTTATTTCATTAAAAAGGTTATAATTGATTTCCTGAATTCCGTTACACCACGCCTTCCCCTTGTGATTCCTCGGTTTTTAGTATAAGATATATAGAAAAAGTATTATTTAAGGAGTTAAAGTATGAGAGCAGTTTTGACGGTAATCGGTAATGACCGTACCGGTATCATTTACAATGTTTCCAAAATCCTCGCGGAAAACAATGCCAATATCGAGGATATCAGCCAAACGATCATGCAGGGGATTTTTACCATGATCATGTTAGTGGATGTTTCCAACATCACCTGCGATTTTGCCCAGTTGAAAGAAGATATGGATGCCCTTTCCAAAACCATCGGCATGTCCATCCGCATCCAGCATGAAGACATCTTCAACGCCATGCATTCCATTTAAGGCGGTGGAAAGCGATGGCAATGTTTAAAGATGTGCTGGAAACCGTCCGCATGATTGAAAAAGAAAACCTGGATATCCGTACCATTACCATGGGGATTTCCTTGTTGGACTGTATCGATGCCGACGGTGAAAAATGCCGCAAAAAGATTTATGATAAAATCACTCGAAGTGCAGAACAATTGGTGACGCAGGGAGAGCGGATTGAAACAGAATTCGGTATTCCCATTGTCAATAAGCGGATTTCCGTTACCCCCATCTCCTTGGTAGCGGGTGCCAGCGGGGATACCGATTATGTCGCCTTTGCCCAAACCCTGGATGCTGCCGCCAAGGAGGTTGGCGTCAATTTCATCGGTGGTTTTTCCGCTTTGGTTCCCAAGGGCTTTACCCGTGGGGATCTCACCCTGATCAACTCTATCCCTGAAGCTCTGGCTCAAACCGAACGCGTCTGCTCCTCGGTCAACCTGGGCTCCTCTAAAATGGGTATCAATATGGATGCCGTTAAAATGATGGGCGAAATCGTCAAGCAAACCGCTTATCTCACCCGGGATGCCGATTCCATTGGCTGCGCCAAGCTGGTGGTCTTTTGTAATGCAGTGGAGGATAATCCCTTTATGGCCGGTGCCTTCCACGGCGTTGGCCAGCCGGACACAGTGCTTCACGTTGGTGTCAGCGGTCCTGGAGTTGTCAAGCGGGCCTTGGAAAAGAGACAAGATGCGTCCTTTGACGAAATGGCCGAAATCATCAAAAAAACGGCTTTCAAAATCACCCGAGCTGGACAATTGGTGGGCACCACCGTGGCGGAACGCCTGAATGTCCCCTTTGGTATCCTGGATTTATCCCTGGCGCCCACACCAGAAATCGGAGATTCCGTCGCCCGAATCCTGGAAGAAATGGGACTTGAACACTGCGGCGCTCACGGCACCACCGCAGCGCTTGCCATGCTCAACGATGCCGTTAAAAAGGGCGGTATTATGGCATCCACCTCAGTGGGTGGCTTAAGCGGTGCTTTTATCCCCGTCAGTGAGGACGAAGGCATGATTGAGGCCGCCACCATCGGTGCCCTTACCTTGGATAAGCTGGAAGCCATGACCTGTGTCTGCTCCGTGGGGTTGGATATGATCGCCATTCCCGGGGATACACCGGCCACCACCATTTCAGCCATTATTGCCGATGAAGCGGCCATTGGGATGGTCAATAATAAAACCACCGCCGTCCGTCTGATTCCAGTCTACGGCAAGGGCCTTGGTGAATCCGCTGAATTCGGTGGTTTACTGGGCTTGGCCCCCATCATGGCGGTCAACGGTAATGATAGCTCCGTATTTGTCAACCGCGGTGGAAAAATCCCCGCACCAATCCACAGTTTCAAAAACTAACACTATCGGAGGATGGTATGGATCATTTACAGATTGAAGTATGCGTCTGCTCAGCCTGCATTTTAAAGGGAGCCATGGATATTATTGACTCCATCGAAAGTCTTGGGGAGGTCCAGGATATTACGGGTCTCCAGTGTAGTATTGAAATCAAACCAGTCAGTTGTCTTGGGCTGCCGGGTCACGGAAAAAACTCCCCCATCGTTCGGATTGGGGATAACATCATCGAATGCGCTACCATGGAAACCGTCATGGCCCATATTATGGCCCTGGCCTAATTTGACAGAAGAAGGAAGTGAATCAATTGAGAGGCATTTATACCCCTCTGACAGAAATACGTCGCCGCGTTTTTGCCGCCATTGCCCGAATGGCTTATGATGACGATGTGGACTACGCCAAGCGGATTGAAGAAATCCCTTATGAAATTGTTCCTGGAGAAACCGCCCGATACCGGGACAGTGTTTTTAAGGAGAGAGCCATCGTTGGGGAACGCCTGCGTCTTGCCATCGGCCTGCCCCTCTATCCCGTGGATCGGCCCTCCCCTATTTCCACGGGAGTTCGGGAAAGCGCCATTGCTGAAAAGGTGTACGAACCGCCTCTCATCAATGTCATTCCCTTTGCCTGCGATGCCTGCAAGACAAAGGCCCTGGAGGTCACCAATAATTGCAGGGGCTGCCTGGCCCATCCCTGTACCTCTGTCTGTCCTGTAAAAGCCGTCTCGATCCAAAACGGCAAATCCATTATCGACAATGAGAAGTGTATTAAATGCGGCCGTTGTAAGGACGCGTGCCCCTATGGGGCCATCATCCAGTATGATCGGCCCTGTGCCGCTGCCTGTGGCGTGGATGCCATCGAAAGCGATGATTTAGGCCGGGCAAAGATCAATTACGATAAATGTGTTTCCTGTGGTATGTGTCTGGTCAGCTGCCCCTTTGGAGCCATTGCGGATAAAACCCAGGTTTTTCAGCTCATTCAAGCCATTAAAAATGGGGATGAGGTGATTGCCGCCATTGCACCCGCCTTCGTGGGGCAGTTCGGACCCCTGGCTACCCCCGAAAAAATCAAAGATGCACTCAAGGAGCTGGGCTTTTCCGATGTTTATGAGGTGGCCATTGGTGCGGATCTCGGTGCCATTGAGGAAGCCCATCACTATGTCAATAAGGTTGTCCGGGGCGAAGACCCCTTCATCGGAACCTCCTGCTGCCCCTCCTGGTCCGTCATGGCCAAGACCACCTTCCCGGATTTGGCTTCCTATATTTCCGGGGAACTGACCCCCATGGTTGCCACAGCCCGAATCATAAAAAAAGAACGGCCTGGCGCCCGCATTGTCTTTATCGGACCCTGTGCCGCAAAAAAGCTGGAAGCCAGCCGACGGACGGTACGCAGCGATGTCGATTTTGTCATCACCTTTGAAGAGCTCATGGGAATGTTTGTGGGAAGGGGCGTGGAATTCGGAGATATCGATACGGATACCCCCATTGAAGACGCCACCTCAGCAGGCCGTGGCTACGCTGTAGCCGGCGGTGTGGCGGATGCCATTGGCCAAACCGTCAAGGAGCTGTACCCCGATGTGGAAGTGAAGATCGACCGTGCCGAGGGTCTCCGGGAATGTGCGAAAATGCTGAAGCTTGCCCGGGCCGGTAAACGGGATGGCTACCTCCTGGAAGGAATGGCCTGTCCCGGTGGCTGTATTGGCGGTGCCGGCACCTTAATGCCCATCCGCAAAGCCGTCACCGCTGTGGGAAAATTCCAAAAGGAAGCAGAGCACCACAGCGCTATGGACAGCAGCTATCTTTCAGAAATGGACACCTTAGATTAAGCTATTCTGTTAAATAAGCGGTTATCTTTAATACTTTCTGTTATTTCGTCTTTATTCATAAAACCTTCAAGCTTTTGGTGCTACAATGGCAAAAATGCCAAAGGAGACATGGACATGGACGAAAAATCTAACAAAGAATTAGCCGTTGATGTAGCAAAGGCCTACATTGTTGCACACCAAACTACAGGAGATACCCAAAAGCTGGATGTGAACACCATCTGCCAAGTGATCACCGAAGTGTACAGCACCCTCCAGACCTTGCCGGGAGAAGGGGTTTAGACGCAATTAAAAAGGAACTGTTCCACAAGGAAAAAGCAGCAATCGACGTCCGTCATATAAATACATTCATAAATGTATTTATATGATGGATATCTGTGAGCTCATTTCATTTGCGGGACAGTCCCTTTTTATTTTTGTGATAAATCACTGACAATCAATAATCCGATCCTCAGTCATTAAAACCTGGGCGTGTTTATCGTGGGCGTCCATGGGGATGGTGTCATAAATAAAATCCTCCCGGATCAGCCCCAGGGTTTTGCAATCCGGGGTGATGGTTTCCAGGAAGCGATCATAGTAGCCTCCCCCAAATCCCATGCGCCCGCCGTCGGGCATAAAGGCCATACCCGGCACCAGTACCAGATCCAGTTTTTTCGCATCGATGGGACGAATGCATTCTTTTTTAACTTCCAGGATGCCGTAGTGGCCTTCCTCTAAATCTCCCGGGAAATCCTGGATTTCTGATAAAATCATCGTGTGGTCAGCCATCACACAAATGGGTGCTACCACATGCTTGCCATCGGCCAGGGCCCGGCGGATGAGTTCGTGGGTGTTGATTTCTGTGCCAAAGCTGACGTAGACCATAATCCAGTGACAGTCCTTATAATATGTCGATGCTAAAAATCGATCGATGATCCGGGCATCGGTCACTGGGGAATAGATGGCCTTGCGCTTGGCCAGGGTTTCCTTCCGAAAGGTTTGTTTATCCATTGGTTCGCTCCTCTTGTTCTCCATTTTCTGCTCTAAGCAAAAATATCGGCGGGACCCCACTCCTGGGGCAATCGGGTGGCAATGACATCGCCGACAATATCCTTTTCGTATTGATCAAAGGTTTTTCCCACTACCCCCATGGTAATGGCCAACTGTGGGGATAAGCCCCGGCGAATGGTCCGAAGGGCTGCCATAATCCCCCTCAGATCCACGGCCTTTGTGGAAATTTCAGAATGGAAGGCCTTTTCCTGGAGATCCACAAAGATTCCGGCGAATTGCTCTAAGGCCTCTGGGCGGCCATCGGGGAATTCATCGGCCAAAATCTTCATTAAAACCGGCATCTCGATTCGGGGAATATCCACCACCAAAAACCGGGAAACCAAGGCTTCGTTGAGTTCCTTCGTCCCGGCATAATCGTAATTCATGGTGCCGATAAAACGGGTTTTAGGATGCAGGGAGATTTTCTCATACCCCGGCACGTCAATGATCTTCCGATAATCCAGGGCAGAATGCAACACCACTAAGGCATCGTTTTTAGCCATATTGATTTCATCAAAAACCCCGAACCCACCATTGACGGCACATTCATAAACCGATCCCCGGCGCAGCCGCACCTCATTATCAATGAAGGTGTCTGTTCCGATGAGGCTGGTGCTGTCGGTATTGACATGGAAGGAGGTGTTCCACTGGGGACGGCCAAACAATCGGCATAAATTATCCGCTAAGATATTCTTCCCCGTGGCCTTTGGCCCCGATAGGAGAATGTTCTCCCCTTCTAAGAGTGCGGCGATACACATCTCCCAAATTTCTTTTCCATAAAAAACCATCTCTGTCCCTGGGATGCGATCGGCCAGATCGGAGGCCAATGGACTGGTTTCATTAAAGGCCATGGCTGCCTGGATTAAAGATTCATCCACCTGCTGTTCTCTAAGCTTGTCTGCTAATACCATTCTTCTTCCTTTTATTCCTCTTAAATCGTGATGATTTGCCGAATGTACTTGATGACGATCTCTGAAAACCGGTTGATATCCCGGATATAGGCAAAATCCACGCCGTATATCAGTTTTTCAGCCGGAAGATCCCGTTCCCGCCCCGTGTAGACTCCCAGGACCATAACACCGGCCTGGCGGGCTCTACGAACTTCCAAGGCCGTATCCCGCACGGCGTTTAGCCCCCGATAGGATTCCTCCATGGTGGTACTGCGCCCCTTGCCCACCTGGATATCATTGGGCCGTCCGTCGCTTAAGACAATGAGGATGCGGTTTTCCTCGGGACGCTTGATTAAATCGTAGGTGGCAGCTTTAATGGCCAAGCCATCCCGATTATTCCCGGAGCAAAAGTACTCAAAGATGTTCTCATTGGCCGCGTGGGGGGACTCGTAGTCCCTAAAGCGTTTGAGGATGCTGAAATCCAGGAAGCTGCTGTAGCCCTGGACCCGGGTGGGAATGCCTGCGCCGGTGAGGGCCTCGGTTAAGATGTAGGCCTGGGCCGCTACCCGGTATTTATTCCGGCTTTGGGACCCGCTGGCATCGATGAGGATATCCACCACATACCGCCCCTTAGTATTATCCACAGTGCGTTCAAAGACCTTATGGTTATTGCTTCGCCCGATGCGCCACAGGCGCCCGGGCACCAAAGCACCGGCATCTGAGGCGATGGCATCCACCACATCCTCCTGGACCAGGGTCCGAGCGATGCTCTCGGTGAGCTTATGGATGGCCCGGCGAAAAATCCGCTGGTTCTCACCATAAACCAATTTGTTTTTATTTTTATGTCGGGTGACAAAGCTATGCTGGAAGGCGTTATCACAGGCTGACCGCAGCACGCCGTCGGTCATATGGATCCGGCAGTTTTCGTGGATGCCCCGGCATAAACGTCCCTGGCGAATGAGGAGCTCCTCCGGGGACAAATAGGTATTTCCAAAATGACGGGAAACCTGGCGGTAAATCCCCTCTAAATCCTCCTCCCGGATTCTTAAAACCCGGGCCGGGCCTCCATCCAAAGCCCCCGCACCTTCATCCAGAGTCCCTTCAAATAAAGCCTCGGCCAGTTCTTCCAGCTCCATTTCCACATCCTCAAGCTCGTCATCACTGTACAGCTCATCCAGGAGGAAATCATTGAAATCACTGGTTTGTGCCTGGCGCTGCTCTTCAGCGTTTTCCCCATTCTCTGATGGCAGGTATAGGGGAAAAAAGGACAGATAGGTTTTCTCCAGACTGCGCAGCATTTCCCGGGTGTCCTTCTGGGCCGCCGCCTCGGATACCGCCGATAGGAGCCTGCTGGTGGCCGTGTCCATTTGGGGGTTCCGGCCAGATTTTCTTAGCACCGTGGCATGCTGGGCTTTTTCCAGAAGATCTGCGCTGTGGAGAAACAAAAAATGAGCGGCTATAGAATCGTAGGCCTGCTGTCGTAAGGTGGCCACCCCCGGACGCTCGGCAATAATACATTCTTCCACATAGCTGTCAGAAGCCAATTGCACCAACCCCAGAAGCGTATCCTTATCACATCCGGCCCGGACCCGGCTAATCACAAATTTCTTGACCTGGTCCCACTGGATAAACCGCCGTCGCCCCCCAGCGGTAATACCGTAGTACAGGGCGACCTCCGGGGAAATCCGACTCTTTTCTCCGGCATCGACCCCGTCATCATAATTTCCAGAAATCGTCCACATCATATTGGAAATACGATTATCAATCTCTGGTGTATCGGTGAGCCATTTACTGCCATCCGCCATACAGTCTTCCTTTCCGAACCCATGAGGCGATCTTAAGCCTGATCCTTGTCAAAGGCGACCTTTGCCGCCATTAGGCGGCCCTCAGCCGCCTTCATGATCTCCCATGCCCCATTAATTTCTGCCGAGACTTCGGGATATTTTCCGGCTACCCGCTCAGACCATACCACATACTCTGCCCTATGGTCCTCCAGATGGTTAATCCAATGGGTTATGAGTACCTTAAATAATTCCTGATCCCCTGGCTTCATTTCAAACACCCTCCGGATTCTAACTTCGTTTTAATTAAATCGGCGGCCTCACGGATTTGCAGCAACAAAGGCTTCTTTTCCAGAGCGACAATGGCTGTCCCCTCCGGAAGGATGGGAATGAGGATTTTAATGGCGCTGCTGGCAGCGATGGCCTCGACCATGGGGGTGGTAACCTCCCCCATCATCCCATTGGGAATCATCATGGAGATGGCTCCTACCACCACATCCGCCCGGGCGACGTTGTAGGCAATGGCATTCTCTCCAGTGGCACCACGGTTCGCACCCTTTTTCAGCATGGCCGCTGTCGCCAGGGAATTGGTTCCCAGGCCGTACACCATCACCTCAGCCGGGAGCTCTTCTTTTAGAATTTCCACAACCCGGGCTCCAATACCGCCCCCCATGCCATCCAGTACCGTAATCACCATTTCAGGCATCGGTTTCCTCAATGAGGATTCTATGCTGGAGGAGCTGCACTTCCTTTAGCCGTCCCCGGATGGATTTGGTTTCACCCAATAGGTCCGATAACACCAGGCCACCATCTTCCGACGGACGGATATCAATAACATAATCCATTATCTTTTCTTCATTACCTTGTTTGTTTACAAAAAAAGCGGCTGATTCACACATGATTGTTCTCCTTTAATCTGTATTTTTGATGTTCAATATGTTTTAAGCTTTACGCTTCTTCCGTCAATTTCTTCTTAGCGGCACGGAGATGCTCATCCGCCTGGGCCATGAGGGCAATGGCCTCGGTAATGGCCCCTGCAACATCCGTTTTTCCATCTGCGGTCAGCTTATCCACCCATTTTTGGTATTCCACGGCATGGTCCTGGTTATGGGCTGCCCAATGGTCCAAAAGTAGGGCAAGGACTTCCTGGTCCCGTCCCGCCGCACCATGGGAATGTCCATGCTCACCATCGTGGCCGTGATCATGGCTGTGGGTATGGGCATGGGTTTCACCATCATGGGTATGGGTGTGAACGTGCTCATGGGTGTGTGCCCCTCCATCGTGGTCGTGATTGTGCAAGTGTTCGTGCGTATGTTCTTTCATCAGAATGCCTCCTTTGCATTATTCATTATATTTATCATCATTATAACAGAGTCTATTGGGGCTGGCGAGAAAATCCACTGGAATTACGTCCATACCTACCTATTGAAAAGCCCCCTTAAGAAAGGGGGCAGTCAAACAAAGCAATCATGCATTGTAAAGGCAGGTGCCCCTACATAATCGCATCCATCTCAAGGGCTGGATGTCCTTTTTCAGTTAGGAATTCAAGAACGGCTTCAGAATCAGTGGCAATGGTTTCATCACACACCATATCGGTAAAGTTCTTAATCCCGGTCATTTCTTCAACGGACTTATTCAAACGTTCTGCAACATCATCCTTCAGCTCCTTAGGCATCCAAACGATCCGTTCGATACCGCCTTCAGCTGCCATGAATTTCTTGGAGGAGATAAAGTGACGGCCGTGGCCCATAAAGCCAGGCGTCTGCACCCCACCACCGGTCATGGAGGCGAGTTCACCGAAGGTCATCCCAGTTGGGGTCATATCCGGGAATTCACGGTTGACGATGATAACGCCATTAGCTTCTGGCATAATCCCACAGATACATTCGAAGCAACCACAGGAAGTCATGGGATCTTCCAAGATGGAGTACAAGGTAACCGCTTCAACAGCACCCTGGGAACATTTCGCCACAATTTCATTGACTTCTTCCCATGAACCCAGACGATCGTCGATAACCTTTTTCTTTTCAATGGGCTGAGCCGGACCAGTGGGATCAAGCTCCTTAGTGGCCTTACTATCCAGCCAGGATACAGCCCCGCACAGACCCAAACGTTCCGGTGTAACCACACAAACGTGGGAAGGTGCGAAGGACTGGCAAAGAGTACAGGTATAGAATTGATCAACACTTTCATCGGTCAGGGATGCCAGACGATCATCACGCTTGTCATAAATGGGCTTAACCATTTCTTTCTCTAAACGAACGACATCTTCTTCTTTCGTGTACAGGGTCACAGAAACCTTATCGACTACCTTACCAAATTCATCCAGCATTTTGGCATAAACCACTTCACCGAAGTGACGCAGACGGAAACCAGCATCGAAGGCTTCTTTGGTCAGACGAATCCATGAGATATTACGCTGTCCAACGTGCATGGAGCCTTCAATATAGTTTAAGAAGTAGTGGAGACGACGTTCCAAAACGGATTCGAAGTCCGATTGCATGGCTTTACCAGCCACCTTAATTTCCATACCCAGGGGCAGGCGTACCACATCCACGCCGTCGAACATTGGATCATCAATATCTGGTCCGATGATTTCAATGGCGTGATCTTCAATATCCCCTAAATCAACGGTGTGGACCAATTCCCAAGCCTTGGTACGGTTTCCACCAAATTCAGCCTTCATGTCATCCTTACGGACACGTTCCCCTTCAAAGGCAGAGGAAACGGAGACTGGGCAGTCAATTTCGGTAATCTTAATCTTAATGCCCCGGGCTTCCAAAGAGGTCGAATCGGTCTTGGTGAGATCCGGCTGATTGAGGAGCAGGGTTGGTACTTCGTTGATATAGGTTTCAGTAATAGCTGGGAAGCCCATTTCAATGGCGCCGGCACCCGCTGCAATAATCTTGTCTGTCCAATCGTCAAAGACGTTGACAAAGGCCATAACGCGGTCACGAGTGTAGATTCGGTGTGCTTCCCAATCCCCGGCCGGGGTATTTCCGAACATAATGGAAGCACGGATCGCAACAGAAATAACATTGATGACATCTTCAATTTCATACCCACAGGGGATAACCCGAAGTTCAACGCCCATTTTAATATTTTGTTCTCTGGCCTGATCAATACATTCCCCAACCAGGTAAGTCTGCAGACCCTTGTTCTGATAGGATTTAATGGTTTTAGCCAGCTGTTCCGGATCCTTGTGTTTCCCAATAATAACAGCAACACCAGGGATATCCTGGGTAACCAGCGCGACACCGAAAGAACGGACGACGGCATCGGTTAAGGAACCATCCACCCATTCTTCGTGGGGATTGCCATCCAGGTATTTGATGGCCTGAATGATTTCACAGAAAATAATGGAAGCCACACCAGCATCCAATGCACTTTGCAGCATGGTTGTCCGGTTAACCCGTTCCCGCCCAAGTTCCAGTGCGTGTTCCAATTCGCCAACGGTGGTGATTTTTTCACCAGTAATGGCGTAAATACAGGGCAGAGCGTAAGCGGTATCCGGCAGCTTGACCTGAGCATCTGCGCCCTTAGTGGCCAAGGCTTCCGCCACCATTTTTTCAGCACGGGTCTGGTACTCCGCCGTACCTCTAAATATAACATCAAACAAATTGACTGTTTTTCGTTCCATATAAATATCTCCTTAATACTTAAAGGGTGCTTCATGCATCCGTTAATATGGCTATTTCTTTTTTTCCTGGACGATGGTTTCAATGGCATCGCCCAATTTAGCGGTCATTTCCCGGATTGCCGGTACGTCGTAGGGAGAGTGTTCGTTCCGGTCTGACTCTGAGATTGAATCCTGATAATCGATGAAGCCAACGATGTTTTCCGCACCAATACGCTGGGTGAGGAAATCGCGATCCTTCTGACCCCGTATTTTATTTCCGATGACATAGACCTGATGGATTCCGATATCGGCTGCCAGCTTACATACCCGTTTATAGGTCTGAATGCTACGCACTCCAGGCTCCACTACAGTGATGAAGGCATCCACCGCCGAGGCCGTGCCCCGGCCAAGGTGTTCGATACCGGCTTCCATATCCATAATGACCATGTCCTTTTCGTACAGAACCAAATGGGTCGTGAGCATCTTTAGAAGCACATGCTCGGGACAGACACATCCAGATCCGCCGAGATCGACAGTTCCCATGGTCAAAAGCTTAACACCGTTGAATCTGCGGCAGAATTTTTCAGGAATATCTGCGACCTCTGGATTCATTTTGAAGAAGGCACCATAGCCACCGGTGGTGGCATTGGTCCGTTCCTCCGCCAGATCCTTCATCTCTGAAATGGGCGTGATAGAATCGATCATTTCTTCACTCATCCCCAAGGCCAGTCCCAGATTGGCATCTGGATCGGCATCTACAGCGAGGACTTCATACCCTTTGTCCGCAAAATATCGGCTTAAGCAAGCGGTTATTGTGGTCTTTCCCACACCGCCTTTTCCCGTCAGTGCAATCTTCATGCAATCATCTCCTCGGTTAGATTCCTAATTTGACACGCTTGTCTTCGATGTCTTCCATGATCAAATCAACCATCTTCATTGGATCGGTTTCAAAGACAAAACCAGCTCCCGTGTACTCCTTCAGGCCTTCGCTCATTTCCTTCATGAAATTGGGGCTACCAGCCACATAGGGGGTAACACCCAAATAGGTATTGAGTCCAGAAGCGACCACATAGGACGCGATGGCAACGGCTTTTTCAGACATATATTCAGGAGCGGCCCCAACAACAGGCAGTTCACAGACATCAATACCCCGTTCATTGGCACATTGATTGACTAAATCCAGGATACGGCTGTTATCCACGCAGGAGCCTAAATGCAGCACAGGTGGGATATGGGCACGTTCGCAGGCTTCACGCAGACCGCGGCCACAGAGGTCCTTGGCTTCGTAGGTCAGGAGTCCAGCCTTGGCAGCGGCCTGGGCGGCACAACCGGTAACGACGACGACTACATCATTCTTGATGAGTTCCTTGATGACGGTGATGTGGGCCAGGTCATGTTCTTGTTTCGGGTTGTTACAGCCGACCACGCCAGCGGCACCACGGAGGACGCCGGCCCAGATGAGGTCCATGAGGGGCTTGAATGTGCCGGCGACATCGGTCTGGGAGTTGACCACGCGGTCCAGAGCACTGATGGTGGTTTCCACGGAGTAACCGACAATGGTATCGGATTTGAGTTCGGGGATGCTCACCTTGGAGGCGTCGCGGTTCTTGAAGTTCATGACAGCCGTCTTGATGACTTCGTTGGCCACGGCCATGGGATCTTCTTCATTGAATTCGATGTACATATCGCCTGCGATCTTCGCCTTCTGAGAGGTGGAGATGAAGCGGGTATGGTAGGATTTGGATAATTCCGGCAATGCGGGGAAGATACACTGCACGTCGACGACGATGGCTTCCATGGCACCGGTTAAGATTGCCATTTCCTGCTGGTAGAAGTTACCGGCGATGCGGATGCCGTGACGCATGGTCATTTCGTTCCCGGTACAGCACATCCCGACGATGTTGATGCCGTCGGCGCCCTGTTCCTTAGCCAATTCCACAAATTCCGGATTCTTGGAGGCCACGGCCACCATTTCTGCCAGATTCGGGTCATGGCCATGGATCATGACGTTGACCATGTTTTCTTCGATGACGCCCAGGTTGGCCTGGGAAGCCCGTTCGGTGGGAACACCGTACATGATATCGGAGAATTCGGTCCCGATCATGGATCCGCCCCAACCATCGGACATACTGGTGCGCAGGGCACGTCTTAAAATGGATTTGTAGTCAGAGGCACAACCCATGTGGGTGGAGTGCATGAGGGTAACCACTTCCTGGTCAATGGCCCGGGGAGCGATCCGTTCCCGATCCCATAATTCCTGGCGGACCTTGGGTGCACGCTTCAGGAAGTTCTGGGTGCCAAAGGGCTTCCCGAATTCCATCAGGGCTTTTTCGGCCAGTTCGTGGGCCAGAGCGTAGGTTTCCTTGGTGTCAGTATCTTCCAGACCCCATTCTGCAGCGATGCGACGCAGCTTGCCTTCTTCACGGATTTTGAAGGGGCCATCTGCGGATGAATTGTGCATGGCGTGGACGATATCCCGAGCGTGGTCGGAGTGGGCGGATGTCCCGGCACAGACCATACGGGCAAAGTTACGGGCGACGATGGTATCACGGTCCGCGCCACAAATCCCACGCTGTGCGCCTTTGTCTTCGGTCAACCCAACCCGGCAGGGTCCCATGACACAAATTCGGCAGCAAATCCCATTTTCACCAAAACCACACTGGGCCTTTAAGGCCTTGCGGCGATCCCACATGGTTTCGGCGCCATCCTTTTCGGCCTTTTCTAATAAAGCTTCAGCTATCTGGTCAAATTCCAATAACTTACTGGCCATCTCATTTGACATATTTTATCTCCTTCATTCTTCTGTTTTCAAACAGTTAAAAATTTGCTATAATAGATGTGTTCTCTCTGAGCGTCTTTGCACCGGCATTTCGATGCCCTCGCGAAGACGCTCTATTCTATTTTAGCTAAAATTACAACTCTAAGACGGAATCCGCATACAGGATTTCATTCTTAATGATATCGCAAGCCTTGATGGTTTCCATCAATCGCTTGTCACAGGGATTGATGATTGCAGAGGATAAACCACACTGCATGGCCATGGCCATAATGGCACTATCCAAAATTGGACGGATGTGCTTTGGTGCTCCGTTGGAGTTATTGCTTAAGCCACCGGTGGTCAGCAGACCCATTTCGGTAATCATGCTGATACATTCTAAAATATCCATCTGCTTATCCTGCATTCCCTTGACCACCAGGAACAGGGGATCGAAGAGCATGTCCGTGGGATCCATGCCGTGTTCCATGCCCCGTTCGAGAAGCTCGGAGCAATAGGCAATCCGTTCATCGTTGTCCCCAGGAACACCTTCTTTCGAGCACAGACAGATACACATGGCATCATTGGCGGCTGCCAGATCCAAATAACCGATTCGTTCGCCGGCATCCGCTGAGTTAACCATGGGCTTTCCAACGCTGCGGTCATAAACCTGGATTCCTGCTTCAATGGCTTTCATATTAGCGGTATCCAATGCCAGTGGCACATTATCAAAGTTTTCCTGGAGGAGCTTAACGCCCCACTGCATCAGTTCTTCACCATCTTTTTCAGCCGGTCCAATATTCAGATCCAAATAATCTGCACCAGCATCCAGTTGTTCCTTTGCACGAGCCAGGATTGGTTCAGGATTACGTTCTTCAAAAGCTTTGCGAATTACCGGTGAGATACAGTGGATCCGTTCACCAATTACCATAAATTTAGACATAGGAGTCTCCTTTCACGCTTTCAACATTTATTCACAGGAGCACCTTCCCCATTTTCCAAGGGGAAAGCGCTCCTCCAGCCAGAATTCATTCTGGCTTTGAATGCTACTCTGTGCTTTCTAGCTAATGCCGCAAAGATCCCGCATAAACTTGGGAACCTGCATGGCTTCGGTCGGTCCAACAATGACTTCCCAATCCGGCAGTTTTTCAGCGACATCCCCCTGAAGGACAGCGACCTTCCCAGGAAGAATGAGCTTTCTGCTCTTTGTTTTTTCTTCAATGCCGGATTCCTTAACGAAATCAGCGATGGTTCCTGCACCAAATTTACCGGCAGCCCAAGCGGTCAGAACAGAGTATCCACCAGCGTCGGGGATAATCAGGTAAGACGGCACCTTGGAGCGTTCGATTTCGCCGGAAACCACGAAGTAGGATAATGCAAAGTCAACGGTAACGAGGACTGGTGCATTGTCATCGGGCTTATTGTATTCATAGATGGCGGGTTCAACACGCATTGGCTTCTGGGGATCGGTGAAGATATTCTGGCGCAGACCGAACAGTGGCAGAGCCTGGGCATAATCAATATCATTCATGACGATAACGGAGCCGTAGCGCATAATGAAAGCAGAGGCAAGGGCCACTTCCATTTCAGAGCTTTTTGCCAGCTTATTAACAAAGACGATGGACGGATAACCGAAGGTCCGGTCGTCCCCCTTGAGGGCATTGGTTCGAATGGTTACGGCATTTTGATAGGCATCTTTAATGGAGGTTTCGCCCACATTCAGGATCAATTCCTTGTAGCCGGCCTTTTCGATTTTTTCCACTGTATCGTGGAGGGCTTCGATGCTGTCCGCTGTCACACCCAGGACGACACCCGCTTCCTTTGCAACAGCGGCCATGGCTTCAGCGTTATCACCGTTGGCAGCCATGAGAATCCCCTTGACGGGAGCGATGGCGGCAGCAGCTTCTTTAGCCACATCTGCATCTTCAACAACGGCGATGGGTACACGGCCGAGCTCAATTGCCTTGGCAATGAGGGCTAAGAATTTGTCCTTATCGCCTGCGTAACGGACTGCAACCATTTCAGCGAACATCATTTCGCTGATCCGATCGTATTTTACGCTCTCTAAGTGAGCGATTTTGGCTTCTGTCACATCATCTGCATCGGCATCTGAGAGTTCGACAGCCATGAGGGCTTTGTTATTATAGGTTTTTTCGTGGCGGAAGAGCACGGTTTCGCCACCGAGGGTATATTCTGTTTCACCGGTACCTACCTTGATGGTTTTCATGGGAGGTGCCGTCGCTTCAGAGAGGACTGCCTTGGCATCGTCTGAAATATAGGGACATTTTTCCAACTCAGCAGCACCAGCGGCCACTTTCATTGAGAATGCCATACAGGTAGGGAATCCACATTCCTTACAATTCTTTTTGGGAGTTAATTTGAAAATATCTAATCCTTTTACTGCCATTTTAGTACGCCGCCTTTCCTAACCAACTAATTCCTTGACGAAATCCAAAGCAACTGCTGCGGACTTGGGATGTCTGACGACGACCGCATTACTGCCTCCAATTAGACAGGCAGCCACAGTAGAAACTTCCATATCAATGCCGCGAGTTTCCTGGCTCCCCCATTCCGGAGCTTCTTCTTCGGTAAACACGGCTTCCTTTACGCCCCAGGCATCATCGGCTACATTGGTGATGATGGGCATCTGGAGGGAATCGTCATTTTGGCCTAAAGCAGCAAGACGGATGCGGTCCATGGTTGAAGCAACATATTCAAAACCATAACCTACAGCAGCTGAACCGATATCCATGACCATGTTATCTTTATTGACACCCA
The DNA here is from genome assembly GCF_900107815.1 of Eubacterium aggregans. Taxonomy (GTDB): domain Bacteria; phylum Bacillota; class Clostridia; order Eubacteriales; family Eubacteriaceae; genus Eubacterium_O; species Eubacterium_O aggregans. Next base: position 64,416 of record NZ_FNRK01000002.1, on the reverse strand, counting down.
GTTGGTCCATGAGGATGTTCAACTGTTTAGCAAGGTTGATATCCACGGCAGATTCACCTGAAACCTTGTTGCCATCCGCATTGGCTTCGATTCCGATTGTTTTATAGTTATCTTCCACAGCAGAGAATAAAATGACATTCTTATTCATTAATGCCTGTGAAATTTTGCTCAAAAGCTCACTGTCTTTTTCAGCATTTTTACAACCGCCAATAATAAGGGGTAGATCCACAGCGGCTTCAACGGCGACTGCAATCTCGACACATTCATCCACCGGACGATCCGCACCGTTAGGGTCTGCACTGCTGAATTTCAATTCGATAAATTGAGCATCGGTATTGGCTTCAATGTACTTAGCCCATTCCACTGGGTCCTTCATCACATCACCGTACAGATCCTTCAAACAGGGTTCCCAATCCTCCGGATATGAATCGGTAATTTCAATTCCCACTGCTGGTGCATGCCCAGCGTCACTAAGGAACATCAGGCCCTTTTCCCCACCGATGGTGATGGCTTTTTCGCCTGTCCCCAGGACACACTCGTTGATACTGCCACTGAATTTCTGCTTTGTCATTTTAAATGGCATTTCCAAAACCTCCTCTAAACCTCTTTGAATTTTATAATAAATATAAATAAATTATATTGATATAAACTGATTAAACTTTTATAACTCGATTATTTTGTATAAGCCTTCAGCTCACTGATAAAAACATCGCCAACCACTGCCAAATCCTCGGCATCGAAGACGCTTAAAACATTTTCATCAAAGAGCACCTGGGCTTCCGGTGGAAACTCCTCATCGGCCAGCCACAAAATAGCGGTAACATACCGATTTCCAACAAACCGGAATCGGTAGGCCAAATCCCCACCCTTTACCGGCTCTGCACCCACAGCCGCCATGGCCTTTTTAAAACCCTCTGGATTATGGCCGAAGCTGAAGGCCAACCGCTTAAGGCAGCGTCCTTCAAACGTTTTAAAATAGTGGTTCCCACCGGATATATCCCGGTAAGATATATTAGAACCTGTGGGTTCCATGGGCTTCGCATTTTCCAAATATCGCAGGATAAGCGTCATCATGTGCATATCCTGGCATTCAGTGCCATCCTCCATGGTAATGATCCCCTCGGGGTAGCTGACAAAATAGTGCTTTCCCATGAGCACGACATCAAAGAATTTTTCAGCTTCGTCATATGGACAGCTGCTTCCCTCTGCCATTTCCTGGGGGGCATGCTGACCAAGTAAGCTTCGGTAATGCTCCAGGGGAACTTTATCTTTACGGTGCTCCTCAACGGCCTCAAGAATTGCCTTGCGATCGATCATCACATCCCCCCTTGATTTAAACTCGGAAACAGGCTTTTATCCGTATGGGGAATGAAACAGGCTGAAATAAATTCATCCATATACCCCGGATGGGCACTTAATTCCACATAGGTCATATTGTCGGCGATACTTTCGATTTTTTCCTTTGCCTCTGCCAGGGTCAAGGCCAGATAAGAGCCTTGGATGGAGCTGTTCCCAATGAAGTAGTACTTCTCCTCTTCAATGTCCGGCAGCATCCCCAAGGCAATGGCGTTGTGGATGTTGAGATTGGTCCCAATCCCACCAGCTACGTAGACATTGGACAATATTTCCACTGGCATATCCATTGTTTTAAGTAAGGTATTGATGGCCGAGAATACCGCTCCCTTGGCTTTAATAAAGCTATCGATATCCACCTCGGTCAAGTAAATATCCCGGGCTGCACCGTCCAAATCCTTTGACAATAACAGATACCGCCCGATGTCATAATCATCAAAGGCAATCCGGGGAGTGCTTAATTCCCGGGGCATCCGTCCCTTCCCATCGATGAGTCCCACGCGCTTCAGCTCGCAGATTAAATCGATGATGCCAGAGCCACAAATTCCCGCCACTGTCTTTTCATCTCCAATGGTATGAAAATCCGCTTTATAAGAGATGTCGTCAATATGGACCGCTTCAATGGCTCCCGGTACTGCCCGGGTTCCACAGCTGATCTCTCCCCCTTCAAAGGCTGGCCCAGCGGAGCAGGCACAGGTCATCATGAAGTCCTGGTTTCCAAAGACGATTTCACCATTGGTGCCCAAATCCACCAGCATGGTAAAGTCCTCCTGGAGCCACAGGGGCACAGCGAAAACGCCGGTGGTAATATCGCCACCCACATAACTGGCGACGGAGGGGGCCAGGTATATCCGCCCCTCAGCATTAATATTAATCCCCAAATCCATGGCTGCCAGCTCATTCACCCGGCAAACTCCTGGAATAAAGGGCTCCTGTCTTAAGTAGTCTGGGTTTACCCCCAGAAGCAGTTGGACCATAGTCGTGTTTCCAGCCGCACAAATGGTGTAAATATCCGTGGGACGAATCCCCGTGGCCAAGACGATTTGTTCGATTAAGGGATTGATGGTTTCATCCACCACCGCCGCCCGAAGTTTTTCAAGACCCCCTGGCTTTAATGAATACACAATCCGGTTAATGACATCGCCGCCATATTTTACCTGGGCATTCCCCATGGATGCCTTTGCCACAATTTCATTGCTGTCCATATCTACCAGACAGGCAGAAACCGAGGTGGTCCCAATATCTAAGGCGATGCCATAGAGCTGTCTTGCATCGGTAAAGGGAACGGCCACATCCAATATTTCCGCAGTCTCCCCATTGTTGAGATAAACCACCTTGACCTTGAAATCCTCGACTCTGAGAATATCCGGCAGCTTCCGCATAACGGAAAGGCTCATGTGGATATCTGCAAATCCCAGGGTCTGGGAAAAATAACGCCACAGGCGTGTTTTGTCGTCTACATTGTCATCTAAATCCGGTTTTGGCAGGGTGATCATTTCACAGCACAGTCGGTTATCGTCCGTCATCCCCCTTTGAATGAGCTTTTTTCGGACGTATCGAATGTTTTTATTTTCACTGGCCGATAAATCGGTAATTTGCATTTTATTTTGAAAGGAGGATGCCAAATCGGGCACCTCGATGACCAAATCCGATAAAGCATGACACTGGCAAGCCAGTACATAGCCATCTGCTACAGCCTCTTCCTCCAGGCGTTCACTGGTATTTCCCCCAACCTCGCCAGACAGGATACGCACCTTGCATTTTCCACAGGTTCCATTGCCATTACAAGGTGAATCAATCATCACACCGGCCTGTCGGGCCGCATCTATGATGAGCTCACCATCTCCAGCGATGTATTCCACCCTGCGTTTTCCCTTGATTTCAAATGCGATGTGATGCATGGGTCTACTCAATTCCCAGGGAATCTAAAACACTGATAATTTTCGCTTTAGCTGGATTGTCCTCTGGCAGCTCCACCAAAGGCTTGCCGTAAGCATCAAATTCGAAAACATCGGTATCCATCGGAATAACACCGGCTAAATCCAGCCCTAATCGTTCAATTTCCTCTGCTGTCCCAGCATTTAATTCTCCACCCGGCGCACGATTGACAATCAACTTAATCACTGGGATCTTTAGCCCCAATTCTTCGGCTAAATCCCGAATCCGTGCCACGGCCTGAATCCCCCGGCGGGAGCTATCGGACACCAAAAGCAGCATATCCATCCGCCCCATGGTTCCTCGGCTGATATGCTCCATTCCTGCTTCATTGTCCATAATGACATAGTCGTAATTTTTTGATAAGTCATCAACCTGGGCCTTGAGCATGCCATTAACATAGCAATAACAGCCTTCACCCTGTCCACGCCCCATAACAAGAAGGTCAAATCCTTTACCTTCCACAATCGCCTGATTAAGACGCAACTTCAAAAAATCTGCCTTGGTAATCCCTGCAGGCAGTGGCTGCCCATCCATGGTTGCATGGTTGATTTCTTCTTTTACATGGCCAATGGTAATGGGCTCTTCCAGACCCAACACCTCATTCAAATTCGCGTTGGAATCGGCATCCACTGCTAAAACAGGGCCCTTGCCTTTCCCAGCCATATACGTGACCAACATTCCGGTGAGTGTTGTTTTTCCGACGCCGCCTTTTCCTGCAATCGCAATGTTAAAAGCCATAGTAACATCCCTTCATTGAAATTCATTTTCAACCCTATCCTCGCTTCAGCGAAGGATTTTGTTGTCTGTTCTGCCTAGGATCATTTTAAGTATACAACTTGTGTACACATGTATAACTAGATTATAAACGCTATGAAAAGGGCTGTCAACAGTAGATTATGGTAAAATTATGTTTTTCTTTTATCAAGAAATAAAAAGGGACCAAGAAATTCCAATCCTCTACCGGATCGTCTTTCCCTGGCCCTGTTCTAATGGCTGTATTTCCAATTATATGGTGGTTTCAGCCTCCAGCTCATAATAATTGCGATTGATATAATATTCATTGTAACTTACTGGCGAATTATCTTTAAGGGAGACAATTCTCTGAGATATTCGAAAACAGCAATCCCCAGGTGGAATATCCAACAGCTCACAGATTTCCATGGGGGGAACCACAATTTCTAACCGCAGCTTCTTCCGGATCTGAAATTGTAAATCGTCCTCTTTAATATAGCCATCATAATTGGCAAAGTTGATGACGCTCTCAACAATGGGGTTTCCCTTTTCGTAAGGAATGTTGACAATGGAAACCATGATAATCTTATCATCCTCCATGGCTACCTTTTCAATTTTAACCACATACTCATAGGGTCTGACCCCCAGCTCACGGATGAGTTTTCGGCTCGGGGGGACCGAGCGTACACTATGGAGCTTAACTTCCTCAATCTCCACCTTTAAGCTATCAATTTCATCAAAATAAAATTGATAGTGGCTATTGGCCGGTTCACAGACAAAATGCCCCTTTCCCTGAATCGTGTAGATATAATCTTCATTGACTAAAAGCGCCAAACCTTTTCTTAGGGTTGTGCGGCTGACGCCATACAGCTCCGTCATCTCATTTTCAGAGGGCAGCATGTCCCCAGGGCGTAGAACACCTTTTTCAATTTTACTCTTAATATCATTAACGATATCAAGATATAGAATCCGTGCCATCAGTCCTCCACCTTTTGTACCTTCATCCAGGCAATGCACTGGCTGAGTCCTTCGACTGCGTCCATGGTACTGGCATCACAGCCGATGGCCGTCACACAATCCGGTGTTGCAACCGCACCGCCTAAGATCACCTTTACCCGCTCCCTGAGCCCTTGGGCTTCCAGAGCATCCACCAAAACCTTCACATTGTCTAAGGTTGTGGAAAGGACAGCGGATACCCCCAGAATATCGGGGTTCTCCCGCTCGATGGCCTGGATGAATTTTCCAACGGGAACATCAATACCCAAATCCACCACTGTGAACCCGGCACTTCTTGCCAGACTGCAAAAAATATTTTTCCCAACATCGTGGATGTCATCAAAGATGGTTCCGATGACCAGCTTCCCCGAGGGAATGACATCGGCATCCGTCGGCCTAACCAGCTGATAGAACCCTGCAATGACTTCTCCCATCATGATGAGGTCAGCGATGAAGTATTCCCCCTCTTCATATTTTTTAAGCATCTGGGCAATGGCATCCTTTAAATACCCGGCAACCTCTTCCGGCCGCATCCCTGTAGCCAAAGCATCCCGAATTAAGGTTTGTCCCCTACCTTTATCAATGGCCTCGATGGAGGCATTTAACTCATCTGCAAACATCAGCCTTCTCCTTTATCCTGATTTCCGGAACACCCCAGGATGCGACCATCCCGCCAGGCCCGATTATAATCCAATCCCCGGTGGTCGACATCCATCAGCACCGCCGCAGCAAATCGGGCGTTGGTGATATCCTGATCACAGGGGTCCACCAGCATTGCCTCTGCTCCGGCCTGGATGGCCATGGTCATGCAGGCCGCATTGATGACGCTCCGTTCGGGCATATTGTAAGAAATATTAGAAATTGCGCCTAAAACCATGGCCTCTGGGGCACAGCTTCGAATGGCGGCCACATCAGCCATATAGGTTTTCATCACTCCCGGCACGGCCACAAGGGCCATGATACAGGGATCAAAAATAAGCTGATCCATGGCGACACCGTAGTAATCAGCCTGCTCAAGGAGTCGTTTCACAATTTCCACCTTATCTGCCGTGGTCTTGGGTACCCCTCGATCATCACAGGTCAAAACAATGGCTTTCCATGGGGTTCCAGCAATCATTGGAAAAAGAATTTCCCCCTTTTTTCCCGCACCACTAACTGAGTTAATAATGCCCGGCCGATGGAAGTCCACGGATTCAATGAGGCGCTTCAGCAGCCTGGGATCCCCGCTGTCAATACATAATGGCGTATCCACCCTATCCTGCACCACTTTGATCAGCCATTTCATAACCTGGTATGGATCTTTGGTCCTTCCTGCCATGCAGTCTAAATAATCTGCGCCACACTGTGTCTGGCGCCAGGCCAGATCTTCTATATAAGGGGCATCCCTTTTCTCAATGGCCTCTTTTACCCCAGAGGCGATAGCATTAATCCGTTCACCGATTATGATCATTGTTTAAGATTCCTTTCGGTATTTCTATAACATTATCATACCATGGCTTCAGCGGTTTTCAAAGATGTAAATCATGGCTTTTCCCTTGACAAATAATAAACATAATATCTTTTTGGACCAGGAAATGGTATACTTTTTGCAAGCATTCATTCGGAAGTGGATACTTTTCGGAATGGAATTTTTTTTATGAAGGAGAGTTGTCAATGGAATCAAAATTAAGCGTCACCCTTATTCAACACACCCCAGAACCTGAAAAAACTATTGCAGCTGCTGCAAAGCTCTGTTATTCTCACTCCGGGGCGAAGGACATTATGGCCGATCTCACCCCAGAGGCAGTGGAGAAATTCTTGAATCGCCTGGTGTCTATGGGCCATGCCTCCCCCGTGGAGCACGCCACCTTTACCTTTGCCATTGAGGGGGTTAGCCGTTCCCTCACCCACCAGCTGGTTCGCCATCGTATGGCCAGCTTTAGCCAGCAGTCCCAACGGTATGTTTCGGAAAAATCCAGCTTTGATTATGTCATCCCGCCAGAAATTGCCGAAATCCCAGCTGCAAAGGAAGAATACCTCCGGGCCATGGAAAATGCCCAGGCTTCCTACGATGTCTTAGCCGATCTGCTCATTGCAAAACACAAGGCAGGGCTCCTCGCCAAAGGCATGGGCGAAAAGCAAGCCACCTCTGCTGCTGAAAAAATGGGAATTGAGGATGCCCGTTACGTCCTCCCCAATGGCTGCGAAACTAAAATCGTGGTCACTATGAATGTCCGGGAACTGCTCCATTTCTTCAATGTCCGATGCTGCAGCCGCGCCCAGTGGGAAATCCGGGAATGCGCTACCCAGATGCTTGCAGAATGCAAAAAAATAGCGCCCATCCTTTTCTCCCATGCCGGTCCCAATTGTGTGGAAGGCCCATGTCCCGAAGGGGTCATGACCTGTGGCAAAGCAGAAGAAGTCCGGGCGAAATTCAAAACGCTATAAGATGCATCCTTAATCTTTTTTATGCCGATAAGCCGTTCGTACCTTCCCGATCATATAAAGTGATCCCACGAAGGCATTGACGGCTTTTTTTTGTGTCCAGTCAATACTGGCTAAAGCGTCCTCTGGAGTATCCCATACCTTTGCCTCTCTCCCATAGGCACTCTTTATAAACTCTGACATGGCTTCTCCGGGAAGGGCGCGCTCATTGTCTGGCGTCAAGGTGCCGATGGTCGTCGCCAGGGGAATGAGCAGATCCAGGGACTTCCGGATATCCTTATCCGCCAGCATCCCAAAAAACAGATTGATGGGACGATCCGGGAAATACGTCTGAATATTTTTGGCAAAACTGCCAATGCCATCGGGGTTGTGGGCACCATCGATTAAAATAACCGGCTCCTGGTTTAAGAACTCAAATCGCCCAGGAAACACCATACTGGAAAGTCCCTCTTCAATGGCTGTGGGCTGAATCTGAAACCCCTTATCCAAAAGAAGGGCAATCACTGTCAGCACCGTGGCACAATTGGCCTGTTGGTGTTCCCCCAAAAGCTTAAGGGTGAAGGTCTTTAGCCCAGGTATGCCGCCCGCCCTTTGGTAGTCAAAGCGCTGGCCCCATTGGCTTTGGCCCAAAGGCTTTAAATCTTCCACAGCCACATGGATTACAGGGGCCTCTACCGCCTCTGCCGCCAGGGCAATGGATTCCCAGGCTTCAGGCCTCTGGGGATAAACCACTGCCGTTGATCCCGCCTTGATGATGGCTGCTTTTTCTGCAGCGATTTTTCCAACGGTATCTCCTAAATAATCGGCATGGTCAATATCGATTCCCATAATAACAGCGACCAGTGGTGCGGGGATGACATTGGTTGCATCTAAGCGGCCGCCCATACCTACCTCCATAATGCAGATATCCGCCTGTTTTTCATAAAAATATAAAATAGCCATAGCTGTTTCGATTTCGAAACCCGTGGGATGCTCAATCCCACGGGCGACCAAGATATCACAAGCCCTTCGTACCCGGCTGGCAACCTCAGATAGGGTTTGATCGTCAATACAAGTGTCATTCAAACAAATTCGTTCATTAAAAGATTCCAGTGCGGGGGAGGTATACATTCCGGTAATATAACCGGCCTTGGTCAAAATTGCAGAAAGCATATGACACACAGAGCCCTTTCCATTGGTCCCCGCCACATGGATGAACTTTAAGGTTTCCTGGGGATTCCCCAGTTCTTCGAGAAGTGCCGCTATTTTTTCCAGGCCCAGCTTAATTCCAAACTTTCCATTTTCTTCAATATAGCATAGTGATTCTTCCAGATTCATGCTTCGTCTATCTCTCTTTCTATGTCCTTCTGCCACCAGCTTCTTTAAATCGCGTGTTCTTAATGTACTCCTTGGTAAATTCAGGATCTGTTGCCAATTCGATGTGGGTAGTTATCCTCGGAATACGGGTACAGCGTTTGGTTTCTTCTGCAGAAAGCAAGCAACGCTTGACACCGATTCCTGCCGCGTTTCCCACTGTACAGGCGGGCACCCCTTTAAAATCCGGGAATAGACCAATCCGTTGGGCATTGTGAAAATTCACATAGCTTCCAAAGGCCCCTGCCACCACAATTTCTTCCAGTTCCTCCCCGGAAATGCCAAAGGCCTTTACCAGAAGCTCACAGCCCGTATAAATGGCAGCCTTTGCCAGCTGAACCGAGCGAATATCCCATTGGGTTAGAATAATGGGCAAGCCTCCGGCGTTCTCCTTTGCTGTCATAAATGTAAAATACCGCCCTTCTCCCTCCTTATACCCAAATCGGTGGGACCAGGGGGTATTCTCGGTCTGTTCCTTTGGAATGAATTGACCGCGCGTGTTAATCAAACCTTCATCCAACAGAAATGCCACAGCATCCACAATCCCTGAGCCACAAAACCCCAGGGCTTGTCCTCCGCCAATAATTTTACAAACAATCTGCCCCTTTTCCAGGCTGATGCCCTCAATGGCACCGGTTGATCCCCGCATCCCCATGGTAATACCTGCCCCTTCCAGTGCCGGTCCACAGGCAGTGGATGCCACTAAATAGCACCTCTGGCTCCCCAGGGCAATTTCACCATTGGTTCCTAGATCAATGATCAGACGGACTTTATCATCCTGGGGTAAACTGAGGAGTGCCGCAGTGGTATCTGCTCCAACATATCCCCCCAGAAGGGGCAAAAACAAGACCTCTCCCAAGGTATTCATCCCGATGGATAAATCGCTCCCCTGGGTTCGAACCATTTCCCCAAAGATTCCCACAAAGGGAGACCGCCCTAAACGCATGGGGTTAAGACCCCAGAAAAAATGGCTCATACAGCTATTGCCGCAAAATACAGCCTTGTAAATGTGGTTACTGTCAATACCTGCATTCTGACAAAGCTCAGACACCAGCTGGGATACCGTATTCACAATCTCTTGTTTTAGCCTTTGTCGATTCTCAGGACATTCGCCTGCAAATCGAATCCGGGAAATCACATCCGCACCGCAAAAAATCTGATTATTAATTCCAGAAGCCGTTCCTAATGCCGTGCCATCCTCCAGGTCATAAAGATATCCTACCACCGTCGTTGTCCCTAAATCAAAGGCAATGCCATAGGCATGGGGACTTTTTTCACCGGTCATGGGGATTAAATCCAGAATACGCTGCCCTTGGATGACGACTGCAAACGCCGGTACTTCCGCCATATTCATCAGCTCCCCAAAGGCTATCATCACAGCAGTATCCGCAAATTCAAGTTCTGGAAGGGCCAATGCCTGGCGCAGCCCATCGAAATCAAAGCCACATTCTCCGGAAGCCATCTGCTTCTTTTTAAGGACCCGGATTAAGATATCCGGCTGAAAATGAACCCCATCACCACAGCCTGATTCTAAGATTTGTGTTTGAATTCGCTCGGCGGATAAAAAAATAGCCGTGTCCGTCTCGATTTGATGCCGACAGCCCTGGACCATTTTCCTTATCCCGTTTTCCTCTATGATAACATCGCATTTTCCACAGGTTCCGGTTCCGCCACAAATGACATTCAGGGGGTGCCCCACAGAAGCACAGACCCCTGCGAGGGTTTCCCCCTTATTCGCTTTAATTTCTGGTATACCCAGCGTTGGAAAAGAAATGGTTAATTGCCTCTCCACGTGTATCCCTCCCGTCAAATTTGATGCCACCTTGCCAATTCCCAACTGTTTGCCATCAGGACTTCTTGAGGAATGCCTAAATCCATCAAATATTTCCATTCATCCAAGGTGCCCTGTCCATGGGAAACGTAAGCCGCCCCCGCATCACTTCCCACGGCAATGGAGACCCCCAGCGCCCAGGCTTTTCTCACCGCTATTTGATGGCGCTCAAAATAGTACTCCGCCGTTTTTGCCAGGGTGTTTTCCTCCGCCTTTGCAAAATTCCCAAAGGGTGCCAGGGTCGGTACCCAGATACAGCCGGTTTCCAAAAGGGCCGTAATACAATCATCATCAATATCATAGCCATGCTCGATACTGTCTGCCCCAGCCTCTAAAGTTTCCATGATATACCGTGCATCGTTGACATGGACCATGGTTTTATAGCCGGCATCATGGGATTTTTTTATGATATCCCGCAGCTCCCTGGATGTAAAGGAAGCGCCACCTACCAGCCCGGGGGATTTCAGCCCCATAATACCGGTTTGAATAATTTTAATAAAATCCGGTTTACGACGAAAAAGGGCATCCAACCCCGTTGTGATGGATGCCCCTTCGGCCAATGCTGGTCCTAAAAAATCGCCATAACACCCGGCTTTTCGGACTGCACATATCGGTGTCGTAAAGGTGATCCCGGCATCTTCTGTCATGGCTTTAAAGAAAGAACCTGCACCGTACCGATCGCCGCCGTCGCGTAATGCTTTTATTTTTAAAGCCCCATAGCATTCAATCGTCTTTAAAAATAAATGGCGGCGCATAGTCGTATCGCTTGCCGTCCACCCTCGGGGCGCATGGTGCCCCGAGGCAATATGGACATGGCAATCGACAAATTCCTGCATCATTTTTTACTCGGCAATCGCTGCTTCATAGGCAGCGGCATCGCCCAAATCATCAAATACAGACGGATCCTCGACCTTGGCTTTCACAATCCAGGCAGCGTAAGCATCTTCGTTGATTTTTTCCGGCTCGTCATCCAATTCTTCATTGGCTTCGATAATGGTCATTCCAAAGGGAATTTCAATGGCCGTTGCTTTTTTCCCGGATTCCACTTCTGTGAATTCTTCACCTTCAGCGAATTCGTCATCACTTTCCGGCAGATCAACGAAGAGGATATCACCCAGCTGATCCTGGGCAAAATCGGTGATACCGATAGCGACCGTATCACCGTCAATATCAAACCATAGGTGCTGTTCAACGTCATATTTTAAATTTGCAGGGATGTTCATATTTTATCGCTCCTTTTAATATAATGATCACAATTCCAGACCATTTCTTAATCCTTTTTAGGATGAAATGGGCCGGAATTGCGAACCATCGGGTACCGCAGGCATTCGCTTACGCTCATATAACGCCTGCTGTGCTTTTGCTTTGACGCTGCGCGTCTTTGCAAAAGCAACCGCGATGGCTACTTATGCACTGATTTTCCGTGAACGTCGTGGAGGGCTTCCATGAGGGCCTCGGACAGGGAGGGATGGGGATGGATGACATCACCCACCTGGGCGGCAGTTAACCGGCAATGGACAGCCAGGCTCAGCTCTGCCAGCAGATCTGTCGCATGGGGGCCGACCACTGCGGCTCCGATAATCACATCATCATCATTGGTGATGATTTTGACAAAGCCCTGGATTTTTCCAATGGCCTGGGCTTTCCCAAGCATCCGGAAATCAAAGGTCCCGATGTGGGTTGTGATGCCCTTGTCGGCGCATTCCGCTTCTGTCAGGCCCACACTGGCGACCTCAGGATCGGTATACACACAGCCAGGAACGGCGCGGTAGTCCACCTTTTTATCGGCACCACAGGCATTTTCTGCGGCCACGATCCCTTCCTTAGAAGCAACATGGGCCAGCTGTGCTGTAGCGATGATATCCCCTATCGCATAAATGCCAGGAACCGAGGTTTCCATTTTATCGTTGACCACGATCCGTCCCCGTTCGTCCATTTCAACACCAGCGGCAGCGGCGTTTAAGGCATCGGTGTAGGAGCGGCGGCCGATGGAGACCAGCATTTTTTCAGCTTCAAACACCTTCCCGTTGGCCAGGGTTGCCTTAACACCGGCATCGCTTACCTCTACCTCTTGGACGCCGACACCCGTGACCATCTTGACCTTTTCTTTTTTCAACTGGCGGGCCAGCTGCTTGGAGACATCCTTGTCCATATTGGGCAGGATCTGGGATAAGGCTTCCACAATGGTAACCTCCACCCCAAGACGACGGAGGAACTGGCCAATTTCACAGCCGATAACCCCGCCCCCAACGATGATAATGGATGCTGGAAGCACGTCCAAATCCAATATTTCATCGGAGGTAATGACCGTCTCGCCATCGTATTTAAACATACCGGGACATACCGGTGCCGAACCCGTGGCTAAAATAATTTTATCCGTTTCAATTTCCTGGGTGCCTTCTGCGCCTTCTACCACGACGGTGTGGGCATCCTTTAGGGTTGCAATCCCATGAATCAGGGTCACTTTATTTTGTTTAAAAAGGGCTTCAATGCCTTTAATCAGGCTATCTTTAACCTTATTTTTCCGGGCTAAAATCTGGCTGTAATCCACCGAGTATTCACCAGTGGTAATCCCAAATTCTCCGGCATTTTCCACTGCATCGAGGACATCGGTTGCCGCTAAAAAAGCTTTTGTCGGGATACATCCCCGATTCAAGCACGTTCCGCCGACCTGATCCTTTTCAATAACCGTTACCTCAGCGCCACATTTAGCGGCCATGATCGCTGCTTCGTAGCCTCCGGGACCGGCCCCAATGACTGTTACTTTCATTTACAGGCCTGCCTTATCCATAATCTTTACCACATTTTCTTCTGCACCGATGGCCATAATATGGGCCCCATCGCAAAGACCTTCTTCTTTAAGCTGGGCAATGAATTCCCCCGCAATGGTAATGCCTTCGGCGACCTTGTCTTCTGCACCCGTCAGGCGCTCGATGAGGGCATCTGGAACGGCGATACCAGGGACACAGCGGTTCATGAATTTGGCCATACCTGCGGATTTGAGGGGAATGATCCCGGCGAGGATCTTACAATCCATATCCTTGGTTTCTTCTTTGAAGGTCCGCATGACGTCAATATCAAATACACCTTGGGTTTGGAAGAATTTCGCACCAGCTTTAATTTTTTTACGCATTTTAATGAGCTGAACTTCAACGGGATCGTAAACCGGGGTGACACAAGCCCCCAGGTAGAAATCCGGTGCTCCGGCCAGCTCGTTTCCAGCCAGATCCTGTCCGCTCATCAGAATTTCTGCGGTCTGAAGGATGGATACCGAGTCCAGCTCGAAGACAGGCATAGCTTCAGGATTATCCCCGGTGGTGGTGTGGTCCCCGGTAAGGGCCAGGAGGTTTTTAATGCCAAAATGTCCGGCGGAGAGCATTTCACCTTGAATAGCGATGCGGTTGCGGTCACGGCCAGTCATCTGTAATACCGGTTCCAGACCCTTTTGTGCCAGCTCCACACACATAGCCAGTGAGGAGGCTTTCACAGCGGCGGATTGGAAATCGGTGACGTTCACAGCAGCAACCCGACCGATCATCGAATCGGCAATATCCAGAATATGGCTAAAGTCGGTTCCCTTTGGTGGGGCCATTTCGGCAGTAATGGCGAATTCGCCAGCTTCAAGGGTACGTTGTAATAATGAGCTCATCTTATTCACCTGCCTTTTCTGCTGCAGCCTGTTCTTTCAGGTTAATGGTCCGGGGATATGCCTTGGCTTTGTAACCACGGATGGGATCAATTTCTTCCATTAATTCCAACTTACCCTGATCCTTCATCTTTTTGTAAATTTCAATCCATGCACAATCATTTTCGGGGATAACTTCGCATTTACCGTCTCTTGCACCCCCACAGGCACCGTTTAACAGGGATTTCCCACAGCGGGTAATGGGGCAGATGGCTGCTGTCCGTCCAAGGACGCATTCCCCACAGGTCTTGCACATTTCTTCGAAAATACCATTTCGCACGGTTTCTCCAACGAACATGGTGTCGTTGGCAGGATAGGTTTCCATCTTGGATACCTTAGCCACGGTCTGGACACCGTCTCCACAGGCCATACACAGAATGGCGTCAGCATCAGCCATTTCCGCTTTAATGGCCTTTAATTCTTTTTTATTCAAAAGAACGTTACAGGAGGTGGTCAGCACAGTGGTAGCCAGTACTTCCTTTCCATCTGCTTCCAATGCAGCCTTCATGGCTTCCAGCTCTTCTTCCCCACCGGTATGGCAGACAGTGGCACATTCTGAACAGCCGGTAAGGACGACTTTCTTAGCATCCTTCAGGTAATCTAAAACCTCTTCATAAGGCTTCTTTTGTGAAATAATCATTTTTTTATCCCTCTCACTCGTTTATGCGTTTTGCTGTTTACAGGCTTTAATGACATGCTGGGCTAAAAGAGCAGTGGTAATGGGGCCAGTCCCGCCGCCGCAGCCAGGTGTTGCCGAGGTAATCTGAGCCACCTTTTCCAGGCAGTCCACATGGGCATCGCCAGCACGTACCTTTTTGCCTTCGTCATTTAAGACAAATTCGCCCTTGTCGTCCTTCATCTGGGACATGGCGACATCAATGAGGATACAGTCTTCAGAGAGCATATCCGGCTTGACCAATCCATAAATTCCAGCTGCTGTCACGACAATATCGGCATTTTTAGTATAAGCAGCAGTGTCCTTGGTAAAGACGTGGCACATGGTCACCGTAGCAAATTCGTTGGTGAGCATGATGGCCAGGGGCTTGCCCAGTACGTTAGAGTTATTGATGATGACCACATCCTTACCCTTTACAGGGATATCATAGTGGGCCAAAAGCTCCATAACACCCTCTGCGGTACAGGGGAAGAATCCGGCTTCATCGGCAATCATCAGCTTCCCTAAGTTTGTCGGGTTCAGGGCATCCGGGTCCTTTTCAGGGCTTAGGATATATTTGATTTCTTCTTCATCCAGCTGTTCTGGTAAAGGTTTGAAAATAAGGATTGAGTGGATATCGGCATCGTCATTTAAAGTTTTCAGCTTAGCGACGAAATCGGAATGGGATACGGTTTCCGGAAATTCGACAGATTCCACTTCAATATTGGACTTCGCCATCCGCTTGATAATGCTCTTTTCATAGGAAATCGATCCTGGATCGGCCCCAACACGCATAATAGCGAGCTTTGGCTGAATTCCCTTGGCAATTAGTGCATTGGCATCTTCCAATACTTTTGCTAACATTGATTCGCTAACTTCTTTACCGCTTAATAATTGTGCTGACATTTTGTTCTCTCTTTCATCTTTTTCCAATTATAGGTCCTCAAATACTGGAGCACCCCTATGATAACCGCGCCTGTACCTCGGATGAGACCCGCTCGCTAATGGCGATACCGTCGGCAATGAGAGGCTTGAGCTCCCCTTCAATGGCCATCGCACGATCCCTGTCCTGTAGCGTTTTGATATTGATTTGAACGTTCATCCAACCGCTAATCATGGCGGCCCGGAGACATTCTACACCAACGCCAACGTCTGACAGGGCCAAAACGGAGCCTTTACCTAGAAGCTCCTCGTGTAGCTTAATGGCTTTATGGCAGGTTTTAACAATCTCAATGGGAACAGAGCAGGCCGTTATGGTGCATTTTTCCATCACGGCTGCCTTTTCGGCCTTTTCTTCCGGAGTATCTGAAGGCATGCTGTAGGCCTTGGCCAGGGGAGAAAAATTCTCGGCATCCTGGTCAATCATATTGAGTAAATCATCCTGGATTTCCTGGGCCTGGACTAAAATCCGCTGAATATCCTCTTCGTATTCAGCGTATTTCTTCTTCCCTGTGGTTAAATTGGCAACCATTCCCGCCAAAGCGGTTCCCAGGGCAGCGGTGAGGGCAGCGGCACCGCCCCCTCCGGGGACGGCGGCCTTGCTGTAAAGCACCTCTGTAAATTCACGACAGGTTTTATCAACTAATTTCATCTTAGAACAATCCTGCGATGACGCCATTTTCATCCACGTCGATACGGTTTGCAGCCGGTTCCTTGGGTAATCCAGGCATCTTCATAATTTCACCAGTCAGCGCAACGATGAAGCCAGCACCTGCAGAAATGGTAACCTGACGAACGGTGATGGTAAAGCCTTCAGGACGGCCAAGTTGGGTCTGGTCATCTGTTAAGGAATACTGGGTTTTTGCCATACAAATTGGAAGTTTATCGTAACCCAGCTTCGTCAGGCGGGCAATTTCATCAGCGGCTTCCTTGGTAAAGGCCACATCCTTGGCACCATAAACCTTTTGGGCAATCTGTCTGATTTTTTCATCAATGGGCAGGTCCAACTCATAAGCGAAGGTAAAATCATTATCCCCAGATTCTGCGAGACGAATAACTTCTTCAGCCAGCTCAATCCCACCGTCGCCACCTTTTGCCCAAACTTCGGACAGGGCAACATTAACACCCAGTTTTTCGCATTCTTCACGGACCAGAGCCAGTTCTGCTTCAGTATCCAGAGGGAAGCGATTAATGGCGACGACGGCAGGCAGCTTATAAACCTTTGTGATGTTTTCAACGTGCTTAAGCAGATTGGGCAGCCCAGCCTTTAGGGCTTCCAGGTTTTCTTCGTTGAGGTCATCCTTGGCCACTCCGCCATTGTATTTAAGGGCGCGGACCGTTGCGACGATGATGACGGCATCTGGGGTTAAACCCGCCATCCGACATTTGATATCCAGGAATTTCTCTGCACCGAGGTCAGCGCCGAAGCCGGCTTCTGTCACCACATAATCTTCTGCAAAGTGCATGGCCATCTTGGTGGCAATAACAGAGTTACAGCCATGGGCGATATTGGCAAAGGGACCACCGTGGACAAAGGCCGGAGTCCCTTCCAGAGTCTGGACCAAATTGGGCTTCAAGGCATCCTTCAGGAGGGCTGCCATAGCGCCATTGGCCTTTAATTCAGCTGCGGTAACCGGCTTATCATCATAGGTATAACCAACGATGATTCTACCCATACGATCTTTTAAATCAGAGATATCGCTGGCCAGGCAGAAGGCTGCCATAATTTCGGAGGCGACGGTGATATCAAAACCATCCTGACGGGTGGCGCCATCACCTTTCTTACCCAGGCCGTCTACAATATTACGGAGCTGGCGGTCATTCATATCCACACAGCGTCTCCAGGTAATCTTCTTAGGATCGATGTTTAGTTCATTTCCCTGATGAATGTGGTTATCCAACATGGCAGCCAGCAAGTTATTGGCCGCACCAATGGCATGGAAATCACCGGTAAAATGGAGATTGATATCTTCCATGGGCAATACTTGGGCATAGCCGCCACCAGCAGCACCGCCCTTAACACCGAAAACAGGTCCCAAGGAAGGCTCACGAAGGGCCACCAAGGTATTTTTCCCCAATTTAGAGAGGGCATCCGCCACACCGATGGTCGTCGTAGTCTTTCCTTCCCCAGCTGGAGTCGGATTGATGGCTGTGGTTAGGATAAGCTTAGCCTTCTTGCCAGTATCCTTTTTCAGTAGATTATAATCAACCTTTGCTTTATACTTCCCGTATAAATCCAAATCCTCTTCCGTCAGTCCCAATTTTTCCGCAATCTTGCGAACATCCTGGGGAGTTGCCTGTTGTGCAATTTCAATATCCGATAAAAATGCCATGTGTTCTCTCCTTTGTTAAAAATTATTTATTGACTCAGCTTCATGCTGAAGTACGCTATTTAAGCTTCATGCTAAAAATCGCTTCACGCCGAAATACTTTTTCGTAGGAATGAATAATAATAAACACAAGGTACGATTACTGCACCACCGATGATGTTGCCAATGGTTACAGGTATTAGATTCCCCATGAACAGCTGTCCCCAGCTAACCTCTGCACCGAGAAAGATTCCAAGGGGAATATACGTCATATTGGCAACACTATGCTCGAACCCAGAGAAAACGAACAGCATAATGGGGAACCAAATCCCCCAGATTTTACCGATCATATCCTTTGAACCGGCCTGTAGCCAACATGCAAGGACCACTAATATATTACAAAATATACCACGGATTACTGCATTTGAAAAGGAAATTGTTACTTTTTTAACAGCAATAGATGTCGCTGTCGCCATGACAGCTTCTGTATAAAGTCCGCTCTTGGCGAGCAAAAATGCCAAAAGAATGGAACCCACCAGATTTCCGATATACACCACCAGCCAGTTAATCAGCAGCTGCTTTACGGTGATTTTTTTATCCATCCAGGCCAAGGTCAGCAGGTTATTCCCGGTAAAGAGTTCTCCCCCGCAAAGGATAACTAACATCAGTCCCACAGGGAATACCGAAGCCCCAATGAGTTTAGCCACCAAAGCATCCGTACCACCGCTTGTAGCAGCCGTGGCCAGGATGAATCCATGGGCTCCAAGACCGATAAATATTCCTGCAAAGATTCCCAGCAAAAACATCTTGAGGATTGGCAGATTTGCTTTCTTCACACCATTGCCGATCCAAACCTCACCGATTTCTGCCGGGGTTAAAAAACTATTCAAATGTTGCCTCTCTTCTCTCCGGTCACGCCGAAGTGTAACCTTTACACAACCGTCATGAAAAAAGGTGCCAGGGCACCTCATATTTCATTTCGTGTTACTCAGAAGGGATACCATCCGTTTACCCGTCGCCACATAGGTCAACGCTACCTGTACCGGCAGCATGATTGCACATTTAATAATGCGTGGGATGAGCAAGGCGATATACCCCTGACCAGTCATCATATACAACCACAGTGTATCCAAACCCAGATTCAATATTAAGCAAATTATTGCATTGGCAATAATAATCCGCTTCCATCCGATTTCTTTGTTATAGAAGGCGACGCCATAAACAACACCCGTAAGGAATGCCGTCAGTGTGAAGCCTGGGAAAAACCCTGCCGTCGGGAAAAGCGCCAAACCGATTACATCAGCAATGGCAGCGCCACCACCGGCCCACCATGGTCCGTAAAGCATCGCGGAAACCGCAATAGGCAGAAAAGTAAAGCCAACCCGTACAATAGGTGTCTGAATCGAAATAAATCGAGTGAGGATAATATTGATGGCAATGAGTACTGCCATCGTTGTGAGCCGTTTCAGATTACTGTTCATGGTTCTCCTTTATGTGCCACTCAAGGGCATATGGAATGTTGCCACAAAAGGGAAAACCCATGTGGCAGCGGAAGCGGGTATGGCACCACTGACAACGTCATTCGTCCAAAGGCGACTTCCCATCCTTTGGCACTTAAGCGCACCATCCCTACTCTGCAAACAGGACAATTATTATATTTTAGGCTACATCATAGGCATTTCCCCCCGATATTATATTTGGTATTCTTCAATCTCATCTTTAGCCCTATCCAATGGATGAATCCATGATTATCGCTAAATTATATCAGATATGGACAATAAAAGCCATGTGGAGATTGTCAGAATACAATGATATCATATTGTGGTGCCCCATATGGGCGATACAACTATACCTGTCTATAGACTTGTACACCCCTTTGGTCAAAAAACTTATTATGCTCACATTATAGACCTATTTTAGAAAAAAATCCATAGCTTAAAGAAATAAAGTTAAAAAAGTAACGAAGATAAGCGGTTGTACCGTGTTATTGGATAAACTATAATGGACAATAGTTAAAAAAACAGTCCGATTTCTTAAGGAGATACCATGAAAATTCACTTTCCCGCTTATGGACAAACAATCCAGATTGAAATGGATTCAACGGTCGCTGACGCTTGCCGCCAATCCGGGCATCCCCTGAACCAATCCTGTAGTGGAAGGGGCTGCTGTAAAAAATGCACGATTCGAATAAAGGAAAAAGGATTGCTTATAGATGTGTTGGCCTGTCAGTACCCCCTGAGTGACGAAATGGAGATTCTCATTTCCCCCAAAGACTCAGCTGTACCAGTTTGCCCTTTTATGATCCCCGCTGTTATTCCTGCTCCTAGGATTTATAATTACCCTGTCCTCACCGATGCCCTTAGGGATGTTCCGGCAGATTGCCTTTTCAAAACACTCAACAATCTTCTCCCCCGAAAGGTGATACCCTTCTCCCCTGAAGTCCTAACCAAAGCCACAGCTTTGATGGCCATTCAAGGGGGTCCCATTCTTAACGTCATCATGGCCGGGAATATGGTTATCGATCTGACTTCATCCTTGGAGCCCTTAGAAATTTTTGGTATGACCTTAGCTCAACAGGGTTCGTCCATTCAGGGAATTCTTTTTGACCTTTTAGAAGGTGTTTTTATTGATTCAACCACTCTGTCCGGCCATTCCGAGGCCCTTTTAGAGAAAAATCTGGCCGAATTAATCCATCAGCTATGCGCCAGGAATAATATTTTGGAGAGCCAGATTTACAGTATGCTATGCAGTACCACGAGATTTCTGAAAAGTGAACACTTTCTATCTTTGCCTCTCAATATCAACCCTCAGGCCGATATTTACTTTTTGCCCAGTATTGGTAAAAATGGCGATAGCACCTTAACCGCCAGTCTTTCCTGTATTCCTGACGATAGCGATCTACGACTGCTCCTTCGCCACCACGAGTGTGGCTTTGACCTTGCCCTTGGGAAAAAGTCCTCCTATGTGCTTCAGCCGGGCTTCTGTTCCAGAGAGTCTATGGACACCCTTCTACCCCAGTGCCTATGGCTTTTTAAAAAAACAAACACCTGCCCAGAGGATCTAAAATCGATCATCTTGACAGGTGTATCTGAAATTTCTGAAACGGATGAGGTTTATCGTGCTGTTGGAGAGGCTTTAAGAAAGTTTCCGGCTTTTTCAGAAATGCGCTTTGAATTAGCAATGGACTTAGAAATCACCGGTTTACAGCGGGCGCTGCTTTCCCAAGAGACACTTTTGCGCTGCGCCGATATCGCCGAAAACTCCCGGGTTTTATGATCCCATTACGCTTTATTCTTTGTCATTTTGCAATGGAAAAAGCTATCGCATCCATCCATCGTCAGATCTGTATAGCCCATAGTGCCCGGTTCCATTTGCATCTCCGGATGATTGGATAGAAACATCTCAATCTGGTGCTCATTTTCATCGGGATTTACCGAGCAGGTTGCGTAGACCAGTACCCCACCATCCTTTAGCATGGTGGCTGCGTGATCCAACATGACCCCCTGGATCTGGCGAATAGCCTTTCGCTCCTTTTTATCCCCCCGGTGCCGAATTTCTGGTTTTCGCCGAATAATGCCCATCCCTGTACAGGGAGCATCCAAAAGGATTCGATCAAACGCCTTGATATCGATGGGATTTAATCGGGTTCCGTCTGCCTTTTCTGTTCTGATACAGCTAATTCCCAATCGGTGGGCCGCCCCATCAATGAGAGCCAATCGACTGTCATAGATATCCCGGGCGATGATTTCCCCCTGATTTTCCATAAGCTGGGCAATGTGAGTGGTCTTTCCCCCGGGTGCCGCACACATATCCAGGATTTGCTCCCCGGGCTGAGGGTCCAATAGATGGCTTAACCCCATGGCTCCCTGATCCTGAATGGTGTAAAGCCCGGAAGAAAACAGCCTTTCCTTTTTAATATCCGATCCCATCCCGGCGGTCCCCAGGAGGTGGATGGCCTCCGGGTACAAGGTTCCCGCTTCCGGCTCCATTCCAATGGCTGACAATTCTGCCATCAGCGCCTCCCGGGTGGTTTTAAGGGTATTGGTCCGAAGGGTAAAGGGCGGGGTATCATTCATCCTCGGAAGAATGGTCATTGCCTTTTCCTCCCCAAAAACCTCGAAATACTTATGGATAATCCACTGGGGAATGGAATATCGAATGGATAATCCTTCCTTTTCATTGGGCCAGTCCTCCAGGCGGAAGTCCGCCAATGCCGCCTTTTGGCGCAGGATGTTGCGCAAAACACCATTGACAAAGCCCCGGGCCTTCGGCACTTTTTTCCCCGTAAGGGTAACGGCCTCATCCACAATGGCGTAATCCGGAATCCGGTCTAAAAAGAAAATCTGATAGGCCGCTACCTCTAAAATAATGCGGACACTTCCATCCAGGCGTTTCAGAGGCTTGTCCAGAACCTGGCACAGCAGGTAGTCCAGATACATCTGGTTTTGGAGGGTCCCGTACACTAAGGTGATATACAGGCCCTTATCTTCCCCAGAAAGCGAAACACGGGAAAGGACCTCCCGTGTTTCCAGGTTCGAGAAGGCCCCCTCCCGTAAAATATGCTGCAGTGAATCCACTGCCAGTCCCCGTGGATTCATCTAGTTTCGCCCACGGATGGCCAACATCCGGAAAAGATTCAGAAAGGCCATGAGGGTGCTGGCCACGTAGGTCATCGCTGCTGCCCCGAGTACCTTTTTCACCCCGCTAATTTCACCCGCCTCGACAATATGGTACTCCTCCAGAGCTAAAACCGCACGGTGGCTAGCGTTGAACTCCACTGGAAGAGTGACAATATAAAACACCAAGGCCAGGCAGAACAATAGAATCCCAACGTCCATGAGGATTAACCCAAAGCTGGAACGGTTCCCCCCCAGGACTAAGCCGATGAAAAAAAGTGGCCAGGCGGCGTTGGAGGTGAAACTACAAACCGGTACAATGGCATTCCGGAATTTTAAAGGCACGTAACCCTGGGCATGCTGAATGGCATGTCCCGTTTCGTGGGCGGCGATGCCCACAGAGGCAATACTGGCCTTATCCGCTACGTCATTTGAAAGACGCATGACCTGAAGCCTGGGGTCATAATGATCGGTCATCTTACCGGATACCCGTTCAATACGAATATGGGACAGGCCATTATCGTCCAAAAGCCGCCGCGCCGCCTGGGCGCCGGTAAGTCCGGTATGGGTCGGGACCCGGCTGTAGGTATTATAAGCCTTACTAACTCTTGCCTGGGCGATGGCGGCGATAATCAGACCCGGGATGAGTATCAGCATGCTGCTGTAAAATCCAAACATCATTTTCCTCTTTTCTTTTGCTTTTTAGGGAACAAGTATACGTTCTATTCCTGTAAATGGACTTAAGCCTTCCCTAAAATCCGTCCGATTTCCAGGGTGTTTCCCCGTAAATAGTCCTTGGTCTCCATCCGCTTTTTACCCGGCATCTGAATCTCACCAATGGCCAGGGCACCATCGGCGGTTTTGATCACCAAGCCAGAGTGAATATCGGCTTTGAGGATTTGCCCCGGATGTCCTGCGGCCTTATCCCCCTGGATTTTGGGTGAAAAGCACTTGATTTTCAGACCATCAAGGGTGGTGTAAGCCCCTGGAAAGGGGTCCGTTCCATTGATCTGGCGCAGCACCTCATGGGTGCTTCTGGACCAATGGATTCGTCCCGTATCCCGATCCACTTTATCCGCATAGGTCGCCTTAGCCTCCTCCTGCTTCTCTGGAACAATAGACCCTTCCACCATTTCCTGGAGGGTCATCAGAAGCAAATCCGCTCCCAATTCCGCCAGGGCATCGTGGAGCTGTCCCACCGTGGTTTCCTCAGTAATGGGGACCCGGGCCTTGGAAAGCATATCCCCGGTGTCCATCCCAACATCCATTTTCATGATGGTGACGCCGGATTCATCCTTTCCATCCAAAATAGCGTGGTGAACCGGCGCGGCCCCCCGGTATTCCGGTAAAAGGGAACCATGGATATTCACCGAACCCATTGGGGGCATAGAGAGAATTTCCTCGGATAGAATTTGGCCGTAGGCGGCAACCACAAAGACATCGGCTTCTAAAGCCTTCAAATGGGCCACGGCCTCCGGGGTTTTAATCCGCTCAGGCTGAAACACAGGGATGCCCAGGGCTAAAGCCCGTTTTTTCACTGGCAAAAAGCTAATCTTATTCCCCCGTTTATTGGGGCGATCAGGCTGGCAGACCACAGAAAGCACCTGGTGCCCCGCTTCTACCAGACGATTCAGGGCCGGGACGGCAAAATCCGTCGTCCCCATCAAGACAACCTTCAGTGGTTTCATTGTGGGATAACCCGATCTAAGAAAACCACCCCATCCAAATGATCCAGTTCATGGCAAATGGCCCGGGCCATGAGCTCATGCCCCTCAATTTCACAGCGGTTACCCTCCAGATCCGTATAACGGGCTACGGCACATTCCGGCCGTTCCACGGGTCCGGATTGATCCGGGAAGCTCAAGCAAGCTTCCTCCTCGACGATACTGCCCTCTGTCGATACAATCTCCGGATTAATCATCACTACAGGGCCTTCCCCAATATCGATGACCACAATACGCTTTAGAATCCCGACCTGGGGACCAGCTAAGCCAACGCCCTCCTGGTCGTACATGGTGTCTAACATATCCTGGGCCAGCTCTCGGATTCGGTCGTTAACCTCCGGGATTTCCCGGGCCTTTTTGTGCAGGATCGGATCATCATTTACTCTCATATTTCGAATTGCCATCAGTTCCTCCTTTAATTTTAAATGGTCACTGGGGGATCAATTTCAATGGATATCCGGGAGCCTAAGCGCTCAATGCCGCCATCCTGAATGATTCCCCGCATTATACTCTGGAAATGCACCAGAGTCTTTAACTTAAGTAACAGCTTATATCTGATTTCTCCACTGCCAGGCTGACGCCCGGCCAGGGTTGGTTCAAACAGGGTGTACCCTTGGGTCCCCTGGTCCCCCAGGGATTCCTTAAGGGTCTTTCCCAAGGTCAGGGCATCCGCCCTGGCCATCCGGGCATCCGGTGCCATCACCCCAAAGACAGCCAAGTGTCCCGCAGGTGGATATCCCAGGGCCTTGCGGTAGCTGAGCTCACTGCGATAAAACACCGGAGGATCCCCACTGGCCAGGGCCGCCACGGTTTCATTCTCCGGCTCATAGGTTTGACCCAGAGCCATCCCCTGGGATAAGCTGAAAAACCGTGCGTAAAGCTGATAAGCCTTTTCCCCTGAAGTGTAATCCCCAAAATTCATATCGTTATCCATCAACAGGGCCGCGGCTAAATCCACGGGGCCAAAGGCAAAGCCCTTGATTAACAGACGGGTCCCGAGGACCACGTCCCACTCTCCTTTGGACAAGGTTTCATTCATGGCCTTGTAGGCCTCATAATCCGGCACCGTCCCCCCATCAATTTTAAGGATCCGCCAATGGGGATAACGCTTTCTCAAAACAGCCTCAGCCTGGTCCACTCCCAGCCCCATGGTCCGGTACCTCCGGGAACCGCACCGGGGGCAGCTGGTGGATTTAACCTGGGTCTTTCCACAATAGGGACAGCGCAGGGTACCGTCCTGATAGTACTTTAAGGTTACCCCACAGCTTTCGCATTTGGGAACATACCCACAGTCCCGGCAAAAGGTATAGGAGGCATAACCCCGGCGGTTCAGCAGCAGCAGGCTTTTTTTACCGGCGGCACTATTTTCAACCAGGGCCTTTTCCAGGGGACGGCTCATAAAATCTAAATTCCCCTGACGTATTTCTGCCTGCATATCCACCACCACTGGCGGTTTTGATGTCATGGATAAATCTCCAATGAACTGCCAGCTATGAGAAGCCGCTGCTGCATAGGCCTGCACGGAGGGCAGTGCATCTCCAGCGACCAGCTGTGCTCCGGTAATCCGGGCGTACTCCTGGGCTACCCGAAGCGTGTGGAACCGCGGCATGGAGGCTGCATAGTAGGAACCGTCCATCTCTTCATCAATAATAATCAACCCCAGCTGCCCATAGGGTAAAAATAATGCCGCCCGGGAGCCCATAACCACCTGGATGGACCCAGTCCGTACCCCTTCGTACAATAAGTAACGCTCCCGTTTTTTAAGCCGGCCATGGCATACCGCACCACGGTTTCCAAAAAATTGATAAAAATCCTTTTGATTCTCAAGGGAAAGGCCCACCTCGGGATAGAGGAGCACGGCCTGTTTCCCGGTCTTAAGGCAATCCGCAATGAGCTTGGCATAAAGGGCAAAGCGGGATTTTTTGTTTCTTAAGCAAAAAAACACCGGTTTTTCCGGGGTTTCCTTTGCACTGTATTTCAAATAGCAGGCCTTTGCCCGGCCGACCAGCGCCTCTGGGGGGCCCATCGGTTTTTTATCCTCTGTATCCTCTAAATCGATACAGCGCTCCCTGGCAATCACCCACCCCTTTTGGATCAGGGCCCGCCGGCTGGACGCTATATCCCCGAGGATCTCCCGCATTTCTGACGCTGTGTAGTCCCGAAAGCGCAGCAAATCTATCACCCGGTTCATGTGGCGGCCAGTGGTGTGTCCCTGGTGTCCAGCCTCGGTGAGGTGATACACCGTCTCAGTAACGGTGTAGGCCTGGTAGCCCTCCTCTACCCGCTCCTCTGACATCCGATGCTCCACCGGTACCGGTGAGACAAAGAAGGCCAAGGCTTCATAGTACAGGGAACAATAGTAGTCCCGCATCCACTGGCATAACGCCAGCTGGGACGTCGTAAGCACCGGTACCTCATCGATGACCCAACGGATGGACTTAAGGGCTCCACTGTAATCAGAGTGGTCTTTTATAGCGACGACAAAGCCTTCCAGAACCCGATTCCCATTACCAAATCCGACGACGACCCGAACGCCTGGAACCACCCCTTTAACCAAATTCTCTGGAATGTCATAGTCATAACAGGCATCCAGACGTTTGTTGGTCTGCCGGAGGTAAACCGCTGCTACAGCCACGTGTTTTAGAGGCCTTCAGCCAAATCTGCCGTCGTGGGTGCACTGGCTCCATCATCTTCTGGGAAGACTAAGTCCACTTCAACCTCTTCGACTTCCTCAAGCTTGGTGATTTTAACCAGGTCCTCGGCGATTTCTGCTGTTGCAATGGATACCGGATTATCGATTTGGATTTTTACCAGGGGTTCATCCCCATCGATGATTTCTCGGGCACGTTTGGCAGTTGCCAGCACCAATTCATATTTATTATCCGCCTTTGCAATCAAATCGTTAATCGCAGGGTAACGCAATCCCTTTTTCTCTTTATTTTTATATGCCATCTGTTACCTCCCTAAAATTTCTACTACTTTATTCTTCAGACGCTCCGTCCGGCATTTTTCCGCCGTAATGATCGCCTCTACCTGTTTTGCCGCCACATCCTTATCCTGGTTGATGACAATGTAGCTGTAGTCGTCGGCATTGCTCATTTCATCATGGGCGCATTGCAGGCGAATGGCCATCTGCTCTTCACTCTCTGTGCCCCGCATCTCAATCCGCCGCCGCAGCTCCTTCATGGATGGCGGTGCGATAAAGATATAAATGCCTTCCTTATTGTTCTGGCGGACCTTGGCCGCCCCCTGGATGTCAATCTCTAATATAACATCATAACCCGAATTGAGTAGATTTTCAACAAATTCTTTGGGGGTCCCGTAGTAATTTCCATAGACCTGGGCGTATTCCAGATACTTTCCCTCCTGGATACCTTGTTCAAAGCTTGCCTTATCGACAAAGAAGTAATCCACACCGTCCTTTTCATAATTCCGGGGTCCCCGGGTGGTTTCTGAAATTGACATACGGATATCGGGCTGGTCATCCCTTACAATGCGGCATACCGTTCCCTTCCCTGCACAGGAAGGCCCGGAAATGACGATTAAAATCCCCCGTTCCTTTTCAAAAAAATCCATTTCATCTTTTTGGGTCATCAACACTTGTCTCCTATCTTTTGAACTTAAACTTACAGCCTTTATTCGATATTTTGCACCTGCTCACGAATTTTTTCAATCTCACTTTTAATGTCAACCACCATGCCGGCAATACCCACATCGTTCACCTTCGAACCGATGGTGTTAATCTCACGATTAATCTCCTGGATTAGAAAATCCAGCTTCCGGCCGATGGGCTCCTGGGTTTCTTCCAGAATCACGGACAGACGCGCCATATGGGTGTGAAGCCTTGTCAGCTCCTCATCAATGGCCAGCCGATCGGCCATGATGGCCACTTCGGATAGTAGGCGCTGTTCATCCGGCTCCACGCTCTGGGTGTAGTCCGCCACCCGCTGATGCAGATTTTCGGCATAGGCGGCTACCATCTGGGGGGCCTTTTCCTGGATGGCTTCAATTTTTTGGTTAATGGTCACGCATCGCTCCTGGATGTCGGTCTTCATGGCCGCCCCCTCCCGGAGCCGGCTGGCATCCACCTGACTGAGTGCCCCCTGGAGCACCGGCTTCAGGCCGAGCCATTTTTCTTCGTCATCCCCGGGTGTCTCTTCAAGCTCCACCACATCCGGAAATTTGGCAACTAAGGCCAGGTCAATTTCATCACTGATCATGGAGTCCAGATTTTTAATGGAATTTAACACCTGAATATAGCCCATGGCCAGCTCCCGGTTAAAAACGATGCGCTTATTTTTGGTATCCAACTCTTTATACTTAATGAATACCTCAATACGTCCCCGGGCAATGGTTTCACTCATGGTCTCCCGGATATTGGCCTCATTGGCCCCCAGCATCCGGGGAATCTTTAAAAAGAAGTCCCGATAACGGTGATTCACCGTTTTGATCTCTACCGAAATTTCCACTGATTCATCACGATAATCCTGTCGGCCGAAGCCCGTCATACTTTTCATAGTGATTCTCCCAACTTTCGAATCTCGATTTCGCCTGTAAATACCGTCGTTGCTGGGCCGCTCATGGTCACCCGGCCATCTTTTACAGCAATGGTAAGCCGGCCTCCGGATAAGGTGGCCTCCACCACATCGTCCACCAGTCCCAAGCGACCCAGTACCGCCACGGCTGAGCAAGTTCCTGTGCCACAGGCCAGGGTCCGGCCAGCCCCGCGCTCCCAGGTGTCCATTCGAATGTGGCCTCCATCGATGACCTGGGCAAAGCTGATATTACATTTTTCCGGGAACATTTCGTGGTTTTCGAAATATGCCCCCAGCTTCTCCAGGGGACATTGGCTTAGGTCCTCCACCAATACAGTCATATGGGGATTTCCCATGGAGGCACAGCCGTAAGTATAGCACACACCGCCGCAGCTTATTTGCTCCCCGAGAACCTCCTGGGTTTTGGCAATGACCGGTATATGTTCAGCTTTAAAATCCACCTTTCCCATATCCACTCGGACCTGGGAAACAGCCCCGCCGCCAGACTCTACTTCAACCACAATTTTACCCGCCCGGGTTTCCACAGTAGTGGGACCATTGTGAGCCACAATTCCCTGGTCCACCACATATTTGGCCAAACACCGAACGCCATTGCCGCACATTTCGGCTGTCGAGCCGTCACTGTTGTAATAATTCATAAATACTTCCTGGGTGGCCGAGGATTCCACTAGGATCAGACCATCTGCACCGACACCAAAATGCCGATCGCACAGCCCAGCGATTTCATCGGGGGTCAGATGAAGTGTTCCCTCTATATTATCAATCATTACAAAATCATTGCCCGTACCCTGCATCTTTGTAAATTTCATTTTAAAGCCTAACTTCCCAATTTAAATTTATATTTAATCATATCGAAAATGCGTTGAAATTTCAAGAAGAAATGCTAGAATTAAATTATTATTGATTAGAAAGGACCAAATATGGCATTTGACGGTATTACAACTACCCATTTAATAAAGGAACTGCGAGACGACATTGTCGATGGACGCATCCGAAAAATCTACCAACCCGAGGCCGATGAAATCCGCCTCACCATTAATAAAGGCCGGGACAACTATAACCTTCTGCTCTCAGCCAACGCCAATAATCCCCGGGTCTACCTCACAGAAAAGCCAAAGGGCAACCCCAATACGCCCCCCGGGTTCTGTATGGTGCTCCGTAAATACATTTTAAACGGAATGATTCTGGACATCCGCCAGCACCAAAGCGATCGGGTGATGGAATTTCACATCGCCTGTAAAAACGAATTTGGCGATACGGTGGTGCGCTGCCTCTTAGTGGAAATCATGGGACGCAACAGCAATATCATCCTTACCGATGGCCCGGCCGACGGTTTGGAAACGCCCCCGGCCATTATGGACTCCCTGAAAAAAGTCGGCTCCTCCTCCAACCGCTATCGCCAGATTCTACCGGGCCGTCCCTACATCTTCCCTCCGGAAAGCGGCCGGCGGAATTTCTTCACCCTCACCGAGGAGGCTTATACCCAAATGGCGACGGATGAAGGGGCGGTCCCCCTTAGCAAGCTCTTGGTCCAGGGGTTTTTAGGCGTCAGCCCCATTCTGGCCAGGGAAATCTGCTTTCGGGCCGGTGTGCCGGATAGCGCTTCTTTCTCGGATTTAAGCTCTAAGCAGATAAAATTTCTGTGGCAGTCCTTTTCCGATATCCGGGGAGAGATCCAAACCGGCCCCATCCCCACCCTGTACACCTTCCATCGGGATATCGTCGATTTTTCCACGGTGGATCTCCATCATTTAGTGGACACCGACGGGGCCCGTTACCTCAAGGTATCCGCCATGCTGGAGGATTTTTATTATCTAAAGGATAAAAAAATCCGTTTTACGGCCCGCAGTGCCAATTTAAAGCATCAGCTGGGAACCCTTTATAAAAAGAGTGCCAAAAAGCTGCAAAACCTCAAGCAGGATATGCAGCGCTCCCACAGCGATGAAAAAAGTAAGCTTTTCGGCGATTTAGTGACGGCTAATATCTATCAGATTGAGCGGGGCATGAAAAGTATCACCGTGCCTGATTACAATGACCCCGAAATGGGAGAGGTTACCATTCCTCTAAAGGTGAATGAAACCCCTTCCCAAAATGCCCAGCGGTTTTATAAAAAATACAATAAGGCCAAACGGGCTCAAATCCAGCTGGCAGATCAAATCGCCATTACCGAGGAGCAAACCTATTATCTGGACAGCCTCCTCAATGCCCTGGAGCAATGCACCGAGCTAGCCGAACTGGATGAAATCCGCCACGAATTCGACCAATCGGAATTTGCCAAGAAAAACCCCCACCAAAAAAAAGCCGCCAAGCGGCCGGAAGCCTCAAAACCCATGCATTACATTTCTTCTGAGGGCTTCCATATCTATGTGGGTAAAAATAATTATCAAAACGATTATATCTCCACCCGCCTGGGTGTGGATGAGGACTGCTGGCTCCACGTCAAAGATATCCCCGGCTCCCATGTGTTAGTCGTCGCCGATGGACGCTTCATTACCGAAGCCACCCTCCTGGAAGCTGGCATGCTGGCTGCTTGGTACAGCAAAGCCCGGAACTCCGAGAATGTCCCTGTGGACTACCTGGAATTCAAATTCCTCAAAAAGCCCAATAAATCCAAACCCGGCATGGTCATCTTCACCGACCAGAACACCATGTATGTCACCCCCAAACGGGAAGCGATCCTGGGCCTCACTGTTGTCGAGTAACTAAAGGGGCTACACCAGCCCCTTCAAAATCTTCTCAAAATACTCCGGTAGGGGGGCCCGAAATTCCATGTATTCCCCGGTGCGGGGATGGACAAAGCCCAAGAGCTCGGCATGGAGGCATTGTCCCTGGGTTTTAAAGGGATTCCCCTTATCCCCTTTGTACAGAGCATCCCCGGCGATGGGGTGCCCAATGGCCTGCATATGCACCCGAATCTGATGGGTACGTCCTGTTTCCAGGCGAAAGGTCATTAAGGTATAATTTTTACCCGGATAGCGTGCCATCACCTCAAAATGGGTAACGGCCTTCTTCCCCTTATCCCTTTCTTTCACCACAGCCATCCGCACCCGATCCACAGGGTGCCTGCCGATGGGCATATTCACCGTCCCCCGTTCCTCCTTGATGATTCCCTTGACCAAGGCCCGGTACTGTCTTGTGATGCTGTGGTCCTTTAGCTGGACAGACAGGCTTTTATGGGCTAAATCATTCTTTGCCACCATGAGGAGTCCTGAGGTATCCTTATCGATGCGGTGGATAATCCCCGGGCGGTTGACGCCGTTAATCCCCGATAAATCGGTGGTGTGGTACATCAGAGCGTTAACCAGAGTGCCGGTATAATTTCCCGGTGCCGGATGGACCACCATTCCCTTGGGCTTGTTAACCACCAGGACATCCCCATCCTCATAAACGATATCCAGGGGAATATCTTCTGCTTCCACAGTATACTCCACAGGCTCCGGAATCCTTATCCTAAGGACCTCGTCACCCTTGATTTTATAGCTAGGCTTTCGTGCCACACCGTCCACCGTCACGCCGCCTTCTCCGATTATTTTTTTAATATATTCCCGGGATCGCTCTGGGAGGGCCGCTGTACAGGCTGCATCCAAACGCAGCCCAATGTACTCCTCTGTCATACACAGGCTATACTCTTCCATGATTCGCTCCTCTAAATATATTTTTCGATAACCAGACGGGTGTTTCCCTTTTTGGTCATTCCACCGATTTCGGCAATTCGGGCTTTTCCCTTTCCCCGCAGGGCAAGGATATCCCCCACCTTGATTTGAAAATCATTCTTGGTGGTTTCTTCGTAGTTTACCCGTAGCCGCCGCTGCTTAATATAGGTAAGGGCATCCTGTCTGGAGAATCCCCAAATCTTACCGATAATTCCATCCACCCGAAGGGAAGAAACCACTAAATCCAGGGATTTAAACTGAAGGGCATAGGAACGAATTTCCTCTGGGCCCCGGTACTCAACCGTAATGGAGCGTCCCTTCATTTTATTGAGGTTTTGCTCAAAAAAGGGCTTCATCCGTGCGGCAAAGATGATCTGAACCTCATTCTCCCCCACATGGATATCCCCCAGACATTCCCGGGTGATTCCCATGGCCATCAGCTCACCCAGAACATTGCGATGATCCATGGAAAAATTTTTCTGGAAGGCGGCGGCCATCAAAGGCCATTTCAGATCCTCCCCATTACAATATTCGGGATAAATACAGAGCATCTGACGTGTTGCACCTTCCATCCCCCCCCAAAAGGCGTAGGGTTCCCCCTTCCCCTTGAGCAACCGCTCAATTTTCGACTGCATGGCTTCATCACAAAAATCGAAAAAACGAGGCTCGTAATTGCGCTCACAGGCATCCGCCACCCGGGCTAAAAAAATTTCCTCTTTTTTATCCTTCACATTTCCCTCCACTGACGCAAAAAACCCATCCGAAGGATGGGCAATGTTTTATTCGGTTAAACCACGCTTCTTAAAAAATCAACGTCACCACCCAGGAGTACACCGGGTAGATAATAAACTCAATCAACAAAATAGCAGCCAAACCGGAAAAATCCATACCGCCAAAAGTCGTAAATCGGCGTAGTGGTGCCATGATGGGCTCGGTTAAGCCATAAATCACCCGCACAATGGGGTTATCCGGATTCGGTCTAAACCAGCTAAGCAGGCAGTTGATGCAAATCAGCGCCGTGATGATGTTGAATAAGTAGCTTCCAGCAATAAGCAGTATTGTTCCTGCACTGGTCATCATATCCTATTCTGCATCCCAATCCAGGATTGGGGTAATGAATTCATCGTCTTCCTTTTCCATTTCAGTGGAAACAGAAACCTGATGGGGTGCCAGAATAAAGACATTATCTGCAATTTTATTGATGGAGCCCTCCAGTGCAAAAACGGCACCGTTGAGGAAATCGAAGATTTTACGTCCATCCTCATATTCTGTATTTTTAAGATTGACGACAACCGTCTTATTTTCTTTTATTTTATTAACAATACCTGGGGCATCATCAAAAAATTCCGGGTCTAAAACCAGAACTTCCGGACCTCCGGCCAATCCGCCAACAGCACTTCGGGCTGGCGCGCGGCGAGGGGTTCCTGCTGCGGCTTCGTGGGTTTCTTCCACGCCAACGGCATCATCCTCTTCGTAGTAATCTTCTTCGTAGGTGCCGTCTTCATCCATGTCCATTCCAAAAACTTTGATAATCTTATCTTTAAATGTTTTATCGTTTGCCATGCTCTCTCTCCTAACGTTTAAATATTTTCCTTCCGATTCTTACGATGGACGAACCTTCTTCAATCGCAATAGGATAGTCATCGGTCATCCCCATGGACAGGCTATCGATGTCATTCTCACCACCATGGTATTCATCTAACATTGTATCATACATTCTTTTTAATTGCTTGAAAATTTTTCGGATTTCCTCAGTATTTTCAGTCATGGGCCCCATGGCCATGAGACCCCGGACCCGGACATTCCTACAGGCTTCTGCCTCCCGGCAGGCCGCCTCGAATTCTCCGGCTTTAAAGCCAGACTTGGTGGCTTCCTCCGCCAAATTGAACTGGAGGAGGATATCGGTAACCACACCCTGCTTGGCACTTTCACGGTCTACGGTGTGAAGCAGCTTGAGGGAATGAATGGAGTGAATGAGATGAACCTTCCCAATGAGGTACTTAACCTTATTGGTTTGGAGATGTCCGATGAAATGCCACCGTACCTCTCCAGTAATCTGGTCGATCTTATCAAGCAAATCCTGAACCCGGTTTTCCCCAAGATCCTGGACACCGGCATCGACCACCGCCTGGGTTTCTGCCACATCATGGTATTTTGTGACCCCTACCAAGGTAACGCCCTCTGGAATGGTCTGTCGTATTTCTTCTATATTTTTTGCAATCATTGTATCCATGCACTTACCTTCTTCCCTTTACGGATACACCTTATACGATACTCCCACGGATAAAGCCGCATTGTCATCTACAGGCATTATGGCCTTACCACCATCGTACCGGGCAACGGTTACCTCCACCGGTTCAGCAAAATAGCCTCGTTCCATGGTGGTCAAATAGGTTTTTCCTTCTTTCTCGGTGATAGCACTTCTCGGCACCGTGTAGGCCTCGTATCCCTGGACATTGATGTCCGTGGTGATAATATTATCGTTGGCAAAGACATTCACGTAATCCTTAAGCATCACGATGGCGATTTTGTTCTCTCCGGAAGTAACCTCGTCCACCAGATATACCTTGTAGGATTTGCCTTCCTTTTCAATGGTGATCTCTGGGTACTCCCTCAAAAGGTCTACCCTTTTGACCAAAAGTTTGTAATACGCCGCATTTTTCTCGTCCCCAGTGGTCCCGATATTTTTCTGCTTCAACTTAAGCATACTTTTCTCACCCTGGATTTCTGTATCCTTAGGAACGACAAAGGCACCATAAATATGGTCCCCATTAATCACCTTTAAGGCAGTGGTATCCTGCTGATCTACCTTACTGGCAATGCCAAGAATTTCCTCATCCACATAGGGCAGGACGCTTTCAGAAATAACCATCTCCATAGAATTCACCGCCGCATAAACGTAGCCCGTGGAATCCATGGAAAGACCACTGAGGGTAATCTGTCTGGACTGACCGTCATTTAAAGACTCCAGCTGTTTTTTCTGGGCATCCAGCTCAGCTGCGGACATCCCCATATACCGGGTGGCACTGAGTAAGAAGCTTTTTCGATCCCTGGCATCCCCACTGAACTGACTATTAATTTTTGCCATTCCAACGAAATTCTTCCCAATTTCATCCACAATGACATTCCATGTATCGTAATATTTATCCGCCACAATCTGGTCGATGGTGCTAATCTGCTCCTTTAAATAGGATTGATTCACAACCTTGGGGGTAGTGGTCAGGCTGGTGTAGCCATTAACCTTACTTCCCTCCTCCACCGTCAGGTCCGAGGCCTTAAAATCATCAAGCTGGATATAATCCATATTCTTGAAAAGATAAAGGTCGGTGTGATAGGTATCCCTGTATTCCGTCTTTTCAACCAGGGCCTGTTTATTTCCCCGGTAGTTATAGGCGAAGACTGTGACGATAATTAAAAAAAAACGACGCCAACGATCACCTGTCTGCGGCGTTTGACTCGTCTTTTCATTTCCCGTTTTGTTTGACTCATATTATTCACCTGAATTGTTGTTTTATTCGTAAAATTTAAAAAAGAATAAAAAAATGGTCTGAGTGAGAGGAATCGAACCTCCGGCCTCGTGAACCCCATTCACGCGCGCTACCAAACTGCGCCACACCCAGACAACGTAGACTATTATAACTTTTCTTTACAGGCTGCGCAAGTACTTTTTCAAATTTTTTACAGATTTTTCACTTTTTATTTCAGCCCCGGCGTTGAATGCATCCCCAGGGCTGAAAATTCACCTAAATTTGACCATATAGGAGACTTAAAAGTTCCACAGCGTTGTCCATACTCATGCGCCCGCTATCCAGTGCCAAATGATAGTTTTCAAAAGATCCCCATTTTAAATCGGTATAATAGGAATAGTAAAGCCGACGCTGCTTATCGATCTTTTTAATGATGCTCTGGGCTTCCTTACTGCCAACGCCATCCCGTTCACACACGGTCTGAATGCGTTTGTCCAGGGGGGCATAGATATAAACATGCCGTGCCTCTGGATGGCTTCGCAGCACAAAATCGGCACATCGCCCTACAATAACGCAATCCTCTTTTTGGGCCAGTCCCCGAATAACCTCAGACTGTGCCTGGAACAGCACATCATTAATGGGAGCCGTGGTGGAATAGCCCGCACCAATTTTATAATCCACGGATGCATAGAGCAGTGGATTCGTCTTTTTCTCATCAACCTCCACCAGGGATTCCACTGGAAGCTCACTTTTTTCCGCAGCCAGCCCAATGAGCTGTTTATCGTAAAAAGCGATGCCGAGATGATCAGCCAGATTTTTTGCGATGGCCCGACCATTACTGCCGAATTGTCTGCCGATGG
Organism: Eubacterium aggregans; assembly: GCF_900107815.1. Classification (GTDB taxonomy): domain Bacteria; phylum Bacillota; class Clostridia; order Eubacteriales; family Eubacteriaceae; genus Eubacterium_O; species Eubacterium_O aggregans. Next base: position 27,325 of record NZ_FNRK01000002.1, on the reverse strand, counting down.
TAATTACTTTTGCCATAACCTTTCGCCTCCTGACATTTTATACAACTATAGTATACCACAAATGCAAACCTTTTTCATGGATTTAAGCTGCTTTTATTCTCCCAGGCGAAGAACGAATAGTTCCACCCCCAGCTCCGGCTCCACCACCCCTGTTTTCATTTGTACATCCAGCTGTGCGGCAGCCGCCATAATTCCCATCAATCTTTCCTGGGGGAAACGCCGTGCCGTTCCTTGCATCTTCTTAACCACAAAGGGTGGGCGGCCCACCTGCTTGGCGATGGTCGCCTGGGTACTCCGACTATCGGTTAGAATACGGACCTGGAGCATGGTTCGCAACTGACTTAAGAGCAAACCAAATACCCCAAAGGGCGATTCTCCACTGAGATAAAAATTTTCCAGCATCATCAAGGCCTCACCCATATCCCCCCCCATGGCGAAATCCACCATTCGAAAAATATTTTCATCAATCGATTTTGGCAGGGTGGCCTCTAAATCATTCAGGGTGATGGCCTCAGCATCTCCCACATAATCCATGAGCTTCCCCAGCTCATTATCCACCCGCTCCATATTCTGATCTTCATTTTGCAGATAAAGGGTATCCCCAATAAATCGATCCACCACCCCCCGGGTGGTTCGCTTCCCCCCCAGCTTTAAGCGTCTGGCGATCCACTTTTCCAGCTCCATCTGGGTCAGTTTATTATACTCCACCACTGCTGCATGTTTAACAAGCTGCTTATACACCTTTTTCCGCTTATCGGGTTTGCTGTTGTAAATTAAAAGGACGGTTGATGGCTCTGGCTTCTGAATATAGCTTAGTAATTCCTCTGCAGCATCGGTATTTTGGAGAATCCCCGTTTCTTCCCTTAGGATGACCACCCGATGATCACTCATCATGGGCAGCTGTCTGCAAATAGCCACCACCGAGCCCACATCGGTCTCCTTTTCTGAAAAAGACATGACATTCAGTTGGACCAAGGATTCTGGAACCGCCTTTTCCACCAGGCGTTTCTCCATCATTGCCGCAATATATTGTTCTGGACCGGTAAACAAATAGACGGGGTGAAAGTTCCCCTGATTGATTTCCTTGGTCAAATCCTGATAGCGCATCCCGTGTTACTCCTTCTCTAGCATCGTCTTAATTTCCAAATTCTGTCCATTGGTTTCCACCACTACCGCTCCCCGCTCATCCGTGCGATAGCATTTTGCCCCGACGGTCTCAATATTCGAAAGCACCGCCTCGGTGGGATGGCCAAAGGTGTTATACCGCCCCACGGATACCACAGCGGCTGCCGGCGATACCTCTTCTAAAAAGCCGGTGCCCGAGGCGGTGTCGCTGCCATGGTGTCCAATCTTGATGATATCACTGTCCACTGCCCCTAACTGGGCTTCCACCCCGAGGCCAGCATCCCCCATTAAAAGGATCGAACGGGCACCATAGGTCAGGCGCAGCACCAGGGACGCATCATTTTGTTCCTCTTCCTCCAGGGCTTCAATCGTGCCATCGGGCCACAACACCTGTATCCCCACCCCATCCCTGGTGGTTAAAATCGCCCCGCGGCTTAGCTGTGAAACGGGAATTTTATCCTGACCCAGTAGGGATGCATCATTATATTTAGTCGAGACATAAATGTGCTCCACGGGAAGTACCCCTAAAAGCTCCTCAATACCCTGGGCATGGTCCTCGTGATGATGGGTAATAAAGACACCATCCAACCCGGTGACGCCATAAGCATACAGCGCCGGCAGCAGAACCTTTTCAGAAATGGCCTGGCGAGCATAATCCGCCTGATTCCCATAAACCGGATACCCGCCCCCATCGATGAGGTAGGCCCCACCTTCCGGAGTTTGTACTAGGGCACTGTCCCCCTGGCCCACGTCTAAAAAGGTGATCCGCAGGGGGCCGGGCAGCAGGCTGAAGGCAATGGTACTCAAAAATAAAGCCGGTAAAACCGTACACACCCATAAACGCTCCCGCCGATGCCGAAAATTAAAGTAGCCAGCCACCGTAAAGGCCGCCACCACCAGCAGTACAATATCCAAAATCCCCATGGGCCCACCGTTAAACCGCAAATCCATGGTCCCTGCGAAAAAGGCCGTCAGCTTTAAAATCCAATGGGCTAAAACCCCTGGCACAAGGGCAAAAACGGGGGTCAATCCCGGCAGCACCAGCATGAGCACCACCATGGGCAGCCCAATGGTAAACAAAAGGCCCGCCAGGGGAACGAGGAGTAAATTACTGACCAGAGCCACCAGATTTAAAGTGTGGAAATGATACAGCGTCGCCGGCAGGGTTCCAATGGTCGCACACAGGGTCAGCACCAAGGTATTCACTATATAGCCTTGGAGGCCCGTCCCCTTCATGATGCTGTGGCTAAGGGGTTTTGCAAAAAGCAAAATCGCACAAACTGCCCCAAAGCTCATCTGAAACCCCGCAGCAAAAAGTTGGGCAGGGCTTACCGCCAGGATAAGGATGGCCGCCAGACAAAGACCACTGAGCCCATCATAATGGGTTTTAATGACCTGCCCTCCCACTAAGACCAAAAGCATAATGGCCGCCCGGAGGACCGATGGAGAAAACCCCGTGAGGGTAGCATAAAAAATCAGACAGGGTAGCAATAGAAAAAGTCGCCCCCGCTCCTTGAAGCCCAAGAGTGCTGCCACACCGAGAACCAGGGTGTATAAAAAACCCACATGGAGCCCAGAAACCGCCAAGATATGGCTGATACCCGCATTGGAGAACTGGGTCTTTAAATCCGCTGCCATGGATTTATCCCCAAGGAGCAGCCCCTTGATCACCTCGGCCTGCTCCTCTGGAAAAGCCTGGGTAATCACCCTAAGAACCTGTTCCCGAAAGCGTTCCACCCGATAACCCAGGGCCTTGTCCTGTCCGCTGATGGTAAGCGAGGACCCATTCTTCCCATAAAAAAGCCCCTGAATCCCCTGGCCCTTAAGGTACAAGCTGTAGTCGAAACCACCGGGATTTCGGCTGCCTTCCGAAAGACTGATCTCCCCATCCAGGGTGATGATATCCCCAGGCCTTGGCACCTCTGTCATAGGCCTGCCATAATGAGCCAGTGTTGCCTGGAGGCGAACCGATATATTCTGGTCCGATATGGTCTGGGTTTTTAAACGCAAGGTTGTTTTATCCGTATCATGACCAGAAAGAGCCTCCACCACTGCGGTTACCCGTTGATTACCCTGAAAGGCGGCTAAATCTGTTTCTGGCATAAAAGCCAGCCCGGCAGAAACCCATCCGACGCCATAGCAAACCAGACTAAACACAATAAAGCCCCTGGGGATGACCTCCCAAACCAGGGGAAGGGCCGCGATCATAGCCGCTGCCACCAGCACCATCCAGAGGGGCATCTGCCAAAAGCTCAACAAAATCCCAGCGATGATGGCCACCAGGCCCATCAGTAACGGCCGATTCATTGAAACGCCCCCATGGTCATGTTACAAATTAAACTTCGCTGAAATTTCTGCTTTGGATGCCCGGCCAACAAAACGGTCATTGGCCTCCCGATAATAATCCTGGAGACGCTTTGTGGGGTCGAAATGGGTCATAATGAGATGGCGCACGCCGGCTCCATTGGCCACCTCGATAGCCTCTCCCAAAGAAAGATGCTTATCAGAATGTCCATCACCCAGGAAGGTACAATCGCACAACAATACATGAACCCCTTGAACAAAGTCTACAAAAGCGTCACACAGACAGGTATCTCCGGTATACATGAATACCCATTTCCCATCCGTCGCTTTGACGGCAAAATCCTGATAAGGATGATTCATTTCTGAAAACCTTAAGCGGAGTCCACCAATTTCCAATGCCATTCCCTCGGTTATGGGCGTGACTTCAAAACCAGCACAGTCCGAAAGCTGGTTAAAGACTTCCTCTGGGTTGGGAGGGAGATAGATTGGCAGACGCATGCCCTTCATTTCCAGAGCGTACCGAAGGACGAATAAATCTGAAATATGATCGGAGTGCAGATGGGTACAAATAATTGCCGTTACTTTTTCTAAATCACAATGGGTCAGCAAATTGGCCAGGGTTCCCGCCCCCATATCCAGGACGATTTTCACATCCCCTTCCTCTAAAAGATAACCCGAACAAGCGCCCCCTGGACGGGGATATCCTCCGGAATTTCCCAATACGGTTAATTTCATAATCTAAACCTCCACTTCAATTGGTAAAACACGACCGTGGTTTCTTTCCTTTTTTCTATTATAGCGATAATGGCGTGTCTTTCCAATAAAATTCTGTTATAATAGGGCTATCATTTCAGGAGGTCAACCCAATGCTCAAACTCGATCGACACCAATTTGAAGCCACAGACGGAAAATCCGTCTTTTATTACACCACCCCCCGCAACCCGTCCACCCGGGCCATGCTGATTCTGGTCCATGGAATGGCCGAATATGCAGAACGGTATCGTGAATTTGCCGATTACCTTTACCGGGGTGATATTATCGTCTATGCCATCGATCAACGAGGGCACGGCGCCACAGGCCTTTCAGGTGCTGCTATGGGTCATTTTGACGATGCCGACGGCTGGCAACGGGTCGTGGATGATGTCCAAGAACTGACTGGCCTGGCCAAGGCGGAGCATCCGGATTTGCCTGTTCTAATCTTTGGGCACAGCATGGGTTCTGTGGTGGTACGCACCTGCCTCATTGAATTTGGAACGCTGTACGACGGAGCTGTTATCTGTGGGACAACCATGGGTACTAATGCCGCCGTCCGTGCCTTTGGCAAAGCCATTGCCGATACGGAAATCCACAAATACGGCCCCACCCATCCCTCCACGGCCTTGGCCGAGCTTTCCTTTGGAGGCTATAATAAAAAATTCGCCCCCAACCGCACCGCCTACGACTGGCTTTCGGTTAGTGAGGCGAATGTGGATGCCTATCTTGCAGATCCCCTTTGCGGTTTCTTTTGTACCGCTGCGTTTTACCGGGATCTCTTTAGTGGCTTAGATTTTGCCAATAATGCCAGCAATATGGCGGAGATGCCAGAAAGCCTCCCCATTCTCTTAATCGCCGGGGCGGAAGACCCTGTGGGCAATATGGGCAAGGAAGTCAAGCTCATTTACCACCGCATGAAGGTGGCCGGCATGACTGATGTCACCCTCCGGCTGATCCCCGGAAAACGCCACGAAATCCTCAACGAAGACAACCGCGTCCAAACCTTCGGCATCATCCTTGAGTTTCTAAAAAGGGCCATCCACAGCGCTAAGCACCAGGAAGCCATTTAAAAAAGAGAGGACATCCCCTCTTTTTTTATTCCTTCTGATCCACCACGGGCATCCAGACCAAGGCCTTAAATAAATCGCCATCAATGGCAATTTCAAAATGGCCACCCTGGAGCTCTGTTAAATCCCGGGTGATGGCCAGGCCTAAGCCGCTGCCCTCGGTATGCCGGGCTCCATCCCCCCGTTTAAAACGCTCCATCAGCTCCTCTGCTGGAATGCCCAGGGCCTGGGCACTGATATTCTTAACCTCTAAAACCCCCTCATTGTTCTCCCGGCGAATATCAATATACACGCGGGAGCCCTTTAAGGCATATTTAACCACGTTGGTCAGCAGATTCTCAATCACCCGCCAGAACTGACGACCATCAGCCTGGACCAGTATTTTTTCCTCGGGACGGGTCATAATTATCTGAAGCTCTGCAGCCTTGAGCTTTTCCTCAAATTCCCCCAAAGCCTGATCCATTAAAGCTTCGGGATTCACGGCATCCAGCTGAATATCAATATTTCCCGTGGAGGCCTTCGCCGCCTCGAACAAATCATCCGTCAGATTTTTTAATCGATTGGCTTTTTCATCCAAGATACAAATGTACTTTTGACGGTCTTCCTCTGGGATATTAGGACTCTTTAAGATATCCACATAGGCAATGATGGAGGTAAGGGGTGTCCGGATATCATGGGAGACATTGGTAATCAGTTCTGTTTTGAGCCGCTCACTTTTAAGTTCCTTTTCCACCGCTGCATCGATTTCCTTTAACAAATTCTCCCGCAGGGTATTGATTTGCCGACCAAAATCCTCCACGGCTCCCTGGCCTTCTACTTTGATGATAAAGGTTTTATCCCCGTCATTCATCTGCTTCACCCCCTGGCGTATATCAGAGAGTACCCGTACTTTTTTACTTAAAACATAGATAACGACCAGGCTAAGGGGGATACCCAAAACAGGTGCCCACTCAGTAAAAAGCGTTAAAAGGATAACGCCAAACACCATGGCAAAATAAAGGCCTACTAGGGAGCTATCCTTAACCACTTCAAAATAATATTCTTTAATCGCATGGCCAATCTGAAGGACGCCTCGCCACAGTATTCCCAGAATATATAAAATGAGTAAATGGGAAATAACTGAATGGGCCTTGGCCAAACGGACCCAGCTCATGGCAAAAGCATAAAGCACCAGGATAGAACCCAGTACACAGATCAAGGAAATATAGACTGGTAAATAAAAAGTGGCCAGCGCCCCAGAAAACAGCATGCCCCATAGGGTAAGGGTAATCATTAAATTGACATCCCAATAAGCATCTACCGGATAAAGGGTGATTCCAGGGCGATCTTTTCCATGGCCTGCATTAAAACATCCCAGGACAAAGCAAATTCCTCCCCCCAAATAGCACAAAAAAACGACTTGGAACATGATAGACATCGTCCCTCGCGCTTTTTGGTACTGGGCTTCCGCCTCGGAAACCGTCGTTTGGCCCGAGTCACTCAGACCGAAAGCAATCTTCCCATCAATCCCCGTTCGGTTCCCCAAACCATATTGTGCCCATTGATTGGTGGCATCCACTGCTCCCTGATTATCGATAAAATAAATGGGATATTTTTTAATTTCAGGAATGGTGAGCTCCGGCTCACTCGCAATTACTTTTCCCTTGGATTCCACTAACCATTTCAGCCCAATCTCTTTCTCCATGGCTCCAAGGTAATTCTTAGCACTTGCCACATCCTGTATATCTTCGGGATCTGTTGATGCGGAATTTTGCAAGATTATTCCACATTGTCGATAAATATCCTGCATTCGACTTTCCACCACGGCACTGTCTCCATAGCGTTCTGTATCCATCAAGATGCTAAAATCGAATTTTGAAAGATTGTTATCTGAAGACATCATTATACTGAAATATGTCCCACTGGTTAAAAAGATAATCGCCAAAATAGAAGCAATAATCTGTAGGCGACTACTGTACAGGATATTTTTCAATTTTGTAACCAATGCCCCACACCACCTTTAAATATTTTGGTTCCTTTGGATTAATCTCTATTTTTTCGCGAATACGGCGGATATGGACCGCTACCGTATTTTCTGAATTGTAGGATGGCTCCTCCCACACATTTTCGTAGATTTGCTCGATGGAGAACACCCGCCCCATCCCCTCCATTAAAAAGAGAAGAATTTTATATTCCACCGGGGTAAGATGGACCTCTTCACCGTCCACCTGTACTTTTTTAGACCCATCATCCAGCAATAAGCCCCCGGTCCCATGGATATCCTGGCCAATTTTACAGCTTCCCAGCTGGGTATACCGCCGCAGCTGAGATTTCACCCGGGCCATGACCTCCAGTGGGTTAAAGGGCTTCGTAATATAATCGTCAGCACCCACAGTAAGACCCATAATTTTATCATGGTCCTCGCCCTTGGCCGTCAAAAAGATAATGGGAACATTAGAAGTCTCTCTGATTTTCACGGCAGTCTGCATGCCATCCATTCCCGGCATCATAATATCAAGTAGGATTAGGTGGACTTCTGACTCCCCAAGAATCTCAAGGGCTTCCTCACCAGAGTATGCTTTATAGATGGTGTAGCCCTCATTTTTCAGATAAATTTCCAGCACGTCCACGATTTCGCGCTCATCATCACATATGAGTAAATTCATGTCTTTGCCTCTCTTTCTTCTGTCATTAATGATAACACAGAGTTATGACGGTTGGCCTAATGAATTTCTTAAAACTTTATGAAGGATAAATGTCATAAAACATTAAGAATTCCAAGTGCCTGTTCGTCATTTTTATTGGGTACACTATAAAAAAAACAAGCGGAGGATTTTATGAATAGTCAATCAGCACCCCCCATGGATAAAAAAAAGAAAATCATCATCGGCTGTGCCATCGGCCTGGGCCTCGTCATTTTAGGATGGATCGGTTACACCGCTCTTTTCTCTGGCCCCAGCGAGACCCCAGTCAAAACCCTAACCCTTGGAAAGGGTGACCTGCAGCGAACGGTATCCGCAGATGGGCAAGTCATCAGTACCTTTACCGAGCAGATTAGCAATACCAGCAATATCCCTGTCTGGAGCGTCGATGTCTCTGTTGGGAATTATGTCAACAAAGGTGACCGACTGTGTCGGCTTTACAATAAGGAAGCCGATGAATGGCAAAATGTTAATTCCACAGCCAGTGGCACCATTACGGCGGTTAACGCCGTCAACGGCGCCCCAGCCAATGGGGTCTTATTCACCATCCAAAACACGGGTGACCTCCAGGTCAATATGAAAATTAAAGAAAGTGATATTGACAAGGTTGCTTCTGGAATGAAGGTCAACATCAAGACCGATGCCACGGGTAACCGGGTGTATACTGGTACCGTCGGCCGCATTGCCCCCACCGCTTCAAATATGGCTGGTGGAAACGCGGCGGTCCAGGGAAACAATAATACCGGCGGCACCACCTCAACCAAAGCTGAATTTGAAGCCATCGTGCCCATTGATAGCCCGGCCGATGGTCTTTACATCGGGATGAAAACCAAGCAGGAAGTTGTTGTTGAAGAACGTCCCGGCGTTTTCAATGTGCCCTTTGATGCCGTAGCAAAGGATGAAAAAGGAAATACCCAGGTCTTTGTTGTAAATACTGATGAAAAAGGGAAAATGACCGTAGAAGCCATCCCCGTATCTCTTGGGATTCAGACTGATTTTGCGGTGGAAATTGCCGGTGAAAAATTAAAAGAAGGCATGACCTTGGTATCGAACCCCAGTGGGTTGACCCCTGGCCAAGCCGTGGTACTTGAGAATGAGTCAAATGCGGCTCCAAAGGAAGGAGCGTCACAAAATGCCCCAGCGTAAGATGATCGAGATGGAGGGAATCGTCAAGCAATATTATATTGGAACCCCCAATGAGCTGGAGGTCCTCCACGGCATCGATTTAACCATTGCTGAAGGGGAATTTCTCTCCATTGTGGGGGCTTCTGGCTCTGGAAAATCCACCCTGATGAATATTATCGGCGCCTTGGACCGTCCAACAACGGGAAGCTATACCCTGGATGGCGAAGCCATTGAGAACATCCCTGATAAGCATCTCTCCTTTATTCGGAATCAGAAAATCGGCTTTGTTTTCCAATCCTTCAACCTTATTCCCCGGTCCACAGCCTTAAGCAATGTGGAGCTGCCCATGCTTTATGGGAAGCTCCCCCCCAAGGTACGCCATGAACGGGCCATGGCTTTGCTCCAGATGGTCGAGATGGACACCCGGGCTAAACATCACCCCAACGAGCTTTCCGGTGGGCAAAACCAGCGGGTAGCCATCGCTCGAGCCATGGCCAACGACCCAGCCATCATCCTGGCAGATGAGCCAACAGGAGCCCTCGATAGTACCACCGGTCGTTTGGTCATGGATTTATTTCATCGTCTGCACCAGGAGCAAGGGAAGACCATCATTCTCATCACCCATAACGATGAGCTGGCAGAAGAAACAGAGCGCATTATCACCCTGAGGGACGGCCATATTACGGGTAACCGTCGGGGATCCATTAATCGGGAGGTCCATTATGAATCTGCGTGAAAATATCATTCTGGCCATTGAAGGGCTCACCCATAACAAAATGCGTGCGCTGCTGACCATGTTGGGCATTATTATCGGCATTGCTTCGGTTATCGCCATTGCTTCCATGGGAGACGCCATGAGCCGTTCCTTTTCTGAATCCCTTAATAAAGTTGGGGGTAAAATCATCATGGCCTACGTCGGTCAAAAAGACCCAGAAGCCATGGTGTCCACCACCAACAGTGACCTCATTACCGATGATATGATTGCCAATTTCAAAGCCCACTTCCCCAATGATATTAAGTCCGTTGGCGTTTCTGTTCCGGTGGGTAGCGGGACCCTGGATGATTTAAAGCATACCGAAGTTAAACTGACTGGTGCCAATGCTGATTATCTATCCACCCAAAATTTAAAAATCCAATCCGGGCGCACCCTTTCTGCCGAAGATAATACCGGCGGAAGGCGGGTTATCCTGATTTCCAATACCCTGGCCCAAACCTTTTTTGGCCGGGAGGATGCCCTGGGAGAATCCCTGACGGTCCGAACCAAAAACGGCAACGAAAGCTTTCGAGTCGTTGGGATTTATGCCGACCCTAAGAGTGAAGACTCTGCCTCGATGATGAGTGTCAGCTTTGGGAGCAGCAGCGTCCCTGAACTGTTTATCCCCACCAGCCTGGCAGAAAGCCTCTCCGGTAGTAACAATACGGGCTATAGTACCCTTAATATCATTGCTTACCCCAGTGCCGATTCCAATGCCCTCAGCCAGAGTATCAGTACCTGGTTTGGTACCAAGTACTACGCCAGTAATCCCGATTTTACGGTTAAAACCGAAAATATTGATAAATACGCCAACGAATCGAAGCAAATGCTGGGAAGCCTGTCCACCGCCATCGGCGTGATTGCCGGTATTTCCCTTTTGGTGGGGGGCATTGGCGTCATGAACATCATGCTGGTTTCAGTGACCGAACGGACCCGGGAAATCGGTATCCGAAAAGCGCTGGGCGCTAGCAATACCGATATCCGCATACAGTTCATTGTAGAATCCATCATCATCTGTATTATCGGTGGGGCCATCGGTGTCTTGGTTGGCAGCGGACTGGGGGCCATCGGTGGTATTTTTATCAAGGCAGCCGTTACACCAACGCTGTCATCCATTCTGATTGCCGTCGGCTTTTCCATGGGAATTGGCGTATTCTTTGGCTATTACCCAGCGGGTAAGGCCGCCAAACTCAACCCCATTGATGCCCTGCGGTATGAGTAACGCTCATGAAAGGAGATTGTCATGGAAAAATCGGGTGCACTGATTCTTATTTTGTTGATTTGCGTCCCTTTTTTAAGCGGATGCATTCAGGCAAAAACCACCTTCGTTAATAGCTACCAGAGTACCCTGGCTCTCTCCCGTGAAATTCGCGTTGAGGACGCCCAAACCGCAGAGGTTTATCAGCAAATCACCGATCCCCAAGGGATTAAGAACTTCCTCGATCAGCTCCAGCTGGAGGAATGGATACTCGCCACCCTCCCCACTGATCAGAAGGCCCGAATCCGCTGCCGTTTCTTCCAGGAATCCCACACTGGGCCAAATGAGACCACTTTAACCCAATTTGCCACCCTCCTCCTTTACGGGGAAGGTCCCTATGCTGCCATGCAGGTCCAGGGCACCTCTGTGGTCTTTGAAATGCCCAAGGCTGGGTGTGATGCGCTCACGAAGCATTAATTGTCGGAGTCTTTGAAGCCTGACCTCTTATCCATTTAAAAAACCCATGCCAGAATCCTATCATCTGAGCATGGGTTTCTTTACGTCGCAATGTCGTAAAATTACCGGAACATCGTCTTCGCCGCCAAGGCCAGCACCTTGGGGTCTCTGTTATAGTGGGTCACCGGACAAATCTTTTTGTCGGTATAATCCATGAGAGTGTATACGGCCATACGCGCAGCCCGGACGGAGTACTCCTCGGTAAAGACCATATCCTCTGGAATTTCCACAAACTGACTGATCATAGCAAAATTAGTGGAACCTTCGGGCACGACTGCTGGACGATCGCTCATTTTCCGGGGCTGGAATTGGGAGTCAATGTATGGCATCATGCAGGGGATAACATCCACCACATCCGCCATGAGTGCTTCCATCTGATCTTCCAAGTGCATCTGGTAGATGAATTCCGTCAGGATCTCTTCTCCGGTACATTCCCGCATGGGCTTTTTCACATAATCCCCAACCCGATTGGTATAGAGTCCATATCCCCAAAAGATGGTTTCATCCATGGGCTGGGCTTTAAAATGGGGCTGGGCGGCCACCACGATGCTCATGAGCCAATTGGAATCCTTAAAGGTCATCAAGGCACCACTGCCGGGGATATTACCCGAAAAATCTTCAATACACTTTAACAATTTATTCCCCTTGCAGGTGACGGTAAAGCTTTCCCAATTGGTTTCCTCTGGGTTTCCAAAGAAGGGCTCGGGATCTCCCAATCCGTTTTTCTTGGCCGCTACCTTTTCCCATAAATCCCCGGAAATGGGATTCTCGGGTTTAAAGGCTGGTGCCGTGTGCATATCCCCCAGGGTAAAGCTGTCGGTCATACAGCCATTGGTCATAATGCACAGGTCCTCTGCTCCCACGGGAATGGTGGATGCCTGTCCATTTTTTTCCAGATGGATGGCCTTCACGGTGATGTCAGTGGTAGGGGCAAAGTCCAGATCGGTGACGACGGTTTCCGTTTCGAAACACACGCCATTTTCCTTAAGATAAGCCTTGAGTGGGAGGATGACGGATTCGTATTGGTTGTAGGGGGTCCGGGTAACGCCTTCTAAGGTATTGATCCGGGAGAATTCCAAAATCATTCGGTTCATATAGCGGCGGAATTCGAAGAGGCTGGACCATTTCTGGAAGGCAAAGGTGGTCTGCCACATATACCAGAAGTTGGTTTCAAAGAAGTGGGGTGAATCCGCAAACCAATCTTCGATGGTGAGATCATCCAAACGATCCTCGGGGGTGGCCAGCAGCTTCATTAACAGCTTCCGGTCTCCATTATCAAAGCCCATGGAGGTCACATCCAGAATGTTTCCATCCCCATCCACCAGACGCGCCTGGGCATGGGTGGGGTGAAGATGATCAAAATTCAGGATTTCATCGGTCACATTCCTGCCCTCAACCTCCAATGACGGAATACTCCGGAAGAGTTCCCAGAAGTTTTCATAGGTTTCTTCATTCAGCATCCGACCGCCCCGACAGAGAAAGCCCTGGGTGGGATTCCCGGAACCATCGTTGCTGCCTCCCAGGATATCCAGTCCTTCATAAATGGTAATATGATCCCCGGGCATGCCACAGTCCCGCACCAGGTAAGCGGCTCCTGCCATGGAGGCGATACCGCCGCCGATGAAATAGGCCCGGCGATCACTGGATAAAATCGCGTCAATTGCCTCATCTGGTTCCTTGATCTTTTGTTTTTTCAGGGAGCTTGCCACAAGGGCCGCAACTCCAATACTGGTTATCACGGTACCGACCACCGCACCGCCCACCAAAGCTTTTTTTGAATCCTCAGCTTTTTTCACAATTTCTTCTTTCATTTTTTCTTTGTCCATCATCGTGTCATCCTTTCGTATTATCTGCCCTTATTATATGTTCCCCTTCTTTAGGGAACCATAGTCAAATGGGTGGAATTGTCGAAAGTTAAGGATCGTCTCAGGCTTGTGATCTGGCCCTATCCTGGCTTTCCATCCAATATCGTGCGGCGCTTAAAACACCTAGAATTGCCCCTCCGATTAAAAACCATCCCCCACTAAAGGTGCCCATTGACAGGGCCGCCCGGGGAAGCGCCAGGGCAGTTGGTCCCTGCACAATGGCAAAAAGAGAGCCGATCATCAGTCCAATGATAAAGAAAACCATTGCCAGGCGATGGTGCTTCATTCCCGCTGCCACAAGTTTTACTGTTGTTCCCAGGCCGACCAGCACCCCTATTCCAAAAATAATCAATATGGGAAGTGCTGAAAAATCCAAATGGAATAAATTTCGTACAGCGGTGATAATTGGGGTGTAGACACCCATAATTAATAAAAGGGTCGATCCGGAAATACCAGGCAGCACCATGGCACAGATGGCGACTGCCGCCGCAACGAAAAGATAGAGGGCCACGAGAACATCAATATGGTCTAAATTTACCACTGTCCCAGGCCCAATCCACGTCACCCCATAAACCAATAATGCCCCCAGGGGGATAAAGAGAGCATAACCCCAATGTCCATTGATACTCTTCCATTCCTCCTTAACCACAAGGGGGATGGCAAAGACTGTGAATCCCAGAAAAAGGGAGAAGACAGTATAGGGGGACGTCTCCAGGACACGCGTTATGATGGTGGAGAAAATCCCCATCCCCAGGACCCATCCAAGGCCAAGTTTTCCCAGCCAGATGAGCGCCTGCCGCCGTTCCCCAAAACGATGACCGATTAAAGCATTTAATGAATCAATAAAGGTTTCATAAAAGCCTAATACGAAGGCAATCGTCCCACCTGAAACCCCCGGAACGCTATCCGCTGCCGCCATTAAAAAACCACCAACACCAATTTTAAAATTCTTTAGCATTAAAAAACCTCCTGTACTCTGGTTAACACCAGTATACAGAAGGTCTATGAACCCATTATTATTCTTTTATAAACGGAATCTAAACAGATTCTATAGATTGAGACGATACCCTGCACCCCAGATGGTTTCGATCACCTTAGGGTTCTTACTATCCTGTTCTATTTTTTCCCGGATCCGATTGATATGGACGGTGACCGTGGCATCATCCCCCAGATAATCGTACCCCCATACCGCCTCAAAGAGCTGGGCCTTTGTAAAAACGATGTTGGGGTTTTGGGCTAAATATCGCAGAAGTTCAAATTCCCGATTAGGCAATTTGATTTCTTTATCCCCCCGATACACTTTCCAGCTTTTGGGGAAAATGCGTAAATCGCCGATGTCGATGCTCTCCTTATCGGGCTTTCCTTCTCCGGTCAGCCGGGCATAGCGTTTCAAGTGGGCCTTGACCCGGGCGACCAGCTCCGCCGGATCAAAGGGTTTGACGATATAGTCGTCGGCCCCCAGCCCAAGGCCCCTGATCTTATCCACCGATTCCGTTCTGGCTGTTACCATCAAAAGTGGTGTTTCAAAAACCTCCCGGATTTCCCGACACAATTGAAAGCCGTCTTTCCCCGGCAGCATGACATCTAAAAGAATTAAATCGTAATGATTTCCAGCCAAAGTCCCCATGACGAGGCTGCCATCATAGCAGATGTCAATCTCGTAATCATTCATTTCAAGGTAATCCTGCTCCAGTCTGGCGATATCCGGGTCATCCTCTACAATAAGAATCCGCATTATTTTTCATCCTCCATCCCTTCTTGATCCATGGGAAACACCATGCCCACGCCAAAACCGTCCTCGACGTCCGCATAAACCCTTCCCCCTTGGCCTTCCACCAGGGTTTTTACAATATACAGGCCCAGGCCATTGTTTTCCACGCTATTGCTTCGGGCCGCATCTCCCCGGTAAAATTGCTCAAACACATGGGGGAGCTTTTCTGCCGGCATCCCCACTCCGTTATCCCGAACCGTTATCACCGCCTTGTCCCCCAGGGATTTAAGCCCTAGGGTAATGCCCAGAGAATGGACCTTGCCATGGGCTAAGCTGTTGGTGATGAGGTTTTCTAAAATACGTGTCATTTGCTCTGGGTCGAGCCTCAGGGTAATCCGTTCCTCTGGAATAGTACAGGTCAGAGTAACCGCCCCATGCTTCCGTACTGCCGCCGCCATTGTTTCTTTGAGAAAGGCCCCGACATCTATGGGCTGAATGTTAAGGGGCATCTTCCCCGTTTGAAGTTTTGAGAAATAAAAGAACTTTGACAGAAGGGTTTCCATGTCGCAGGCCCGGTGGTACGCCGCCTTTATGTAATCCGACTGCTTTTCTGGGGTATGGGCCACCCCATCCAGGATTCCCTTCAGATAGCCCTTTACTGCGGTCAGCGGCGTTCGTAAATCGTGGGATATTCCCGTTACCATCTCGATTCGGGCCTTCTCATTGGCTTCCTTTTCTTCCATCCCTTCCCGGAGGTGCTGCTGCATGGTATTAAACATCTGGCAAAGGGCTTCAAATTCCTTTACCCCCATGTAAAAAATCGGCTTTTCCATGTTGCCCTGATCAATCCGGGCGGCCCCTTCCATCAAAGCGGCCATTGGCGCCATGATCTGCCGGGTAAGGTGCCTGGTGAACAGCTGGCTGATCATTAACAATCCAATCATTGCCAGAACCCCCAGAACACAGGCGGCCATAATGAAGGCCGCCCATTTTCCACTGGCTAACTGACGGAGGAGTGCCGAAATGCTGATCCCCAGATAATGCTCGAATAACAGCTCGGTCATCATCTCGACAATAACCAATAGCAGGCATAAGCACACCAATACCATTATTGTATTTGTTAAAAAAATTCTTCGTTTTAATGTCATTTTTTTAATCCTCATTACTGCATAAAATAAATGCCTTTATATTTATATTATATCAAGAGATTCTAATGAAATGATCACTCTTTTCTAAATAATTTATAAATTTATTGGGGCTGCGCCCTCCCTGTTACAACCAATATTGTAATATCACAATGCATGACCAATTCTTCATTATGCGAAGATTATACTTCGTATAATGAATCCCATCAATGCTTTTTCAAATCTTTTTATTGACAATGTGAAGTTTTGAGAATACAATATGCGCAAAGGAGACAACATGAACGAAAGATTAAAAGAACTCCGCAAAGAATTAAATCTAACTCAACAAGAATTGGGGCAGAGAGTTGGCGTAAAAGGAAATACAATCGCAACGTATGAAGCCAATATTCGCACCCCCTCCGATGCTGTTGTTAAATCCATCTGCTTTGAATTTCGAATAAATGAGGAGTGGTTTCGGACTGGGGAAGGTGAAATGTTCGTTTTGATGACTGAAGACGATGAAATGTTGGCCTTCTGTGCAGATCTCTGTAATGGCAGTGATCCCCTCATCGCAAAAATCATCCTCTACTACGCTAGACTGCCCGAAGAAGATAAGGCATTCTTGCGTAAAATGATTAATGACCTTTGTCACTTGGCCAAATGAAAACCGCAATAAGATTAAGTTGGTCCTGTGTGATCATTAAATCCTCAAGTTTTCGGACGGTGTCCCCGAGTGAGAAATTACCATTTTTCATATCTTTAAACCTCCAGATAAAAATTTAAAGACGGCCATCATAATCCTATTGGCGGCTGGGAAGAAAGTAGTTAGGGAAGGGGTAACCATGATAACCATTGAATTATTAAGAAATCTCTATAAGAAAGATGCTGTCTTTTTAACCCAGCACGTCATCGAACGATGCAAACAGCGCGGTATTCGGCCCATCCAAATCCGACAGGCGGTAATGAACGGTGAAATCATAGAGGATTATCCCGAGGACTTCCCCCATCCCAGCTGTCTGGTTTTAGGGTTTCCGCCCCCTGGGCTGCCGTTACACACCGTCATTGGAAGCGATGGCAAAACGGCTAAAGTCATAACGGCCTATTATCCCGACTCCGATAAATGGGATGTAGACATGAAAAAAAGAAAGGAAAAATAACATGAAATGCTTAACCTGTAAAAACGGAACCATGGAACCCGGGGTAACCACTTATTTTGCAGATTTGAAAAACTGCATCGTCATCATCAAGAACGTACCCTGCCAGCGGTGTGAGCAGTGTGGTGAAATCCTCTACGCCGCTTCAGTGGCTGAGAAGCTGGACACCCTCATGGATCGTGCCGAGGCACTGGCCAGTGAATTGACAGTTTTGGAATATGACCGGATTGCTTAGAAACAGAGAGCCCAATGGAAATCGGTCCAGAAGCTGAACAAACTTAATGCCCGGGGGCAGTCAAAAATGATAAAACCCGGAAATGCCCTATTCATGAGGCTTTCCGGGTTTTTAAAATCGCTACATTTCAAATTTCTTATGTTTTAGTTTTTGCTATTTTTACTATCTTCTACACAATATATTGTGCTATTATTTTAATTTTTATGCTATTTTATACAATTCTGTTTTATTTGTTTTTATTTATAATGGGCAAAATTGAGGGCAACATATTTATACACTGCATTATACATCTTTGATAATCTAACTTTATCTTGTCTTGCGCCGCAAATCAAAAATCCCCTAGCCGAAGCCAGGGGGGAAATCAACTAACACCAATAATCAACAATCCCAAGAGCGATAGCATTGGCCATCACGGTAAGTCCGGCATCGTCCCGAATCAGATCCGCATCGCCATCATTATCAATAAAGCACGGCTCCATGATGACCGCAGTCATTTTGCTCTCCCGGACCTCATGGTCATCCTGAGCCTTTGCGCCCCTGTTGGTCGTGCCACACGCCTCGACGATGCGATTGCAGATGGCAGCGGCTAGGGCCGGACCATCGTCACTGTCGGGATGATAGAGCACCTCGGTGCCGTGTGCCTCACCGTTAAACCCGTTAAAGTGCCAGGAGACGTACAACGTCACCTTGAGCTTATTGGCCTCATCGGTTCGCTCCTGGAGACTCTTGTCGTAGTCTCCATCACGGCCCAAGTAGACCGTTGCCTCTAGGCTCTCGAGAATTTGCTTTAAGATTTGCGTTCCCCGAAGGGCCCGCTCCTTTTCTTCCAATCCACACCCACAGGCCCCAGGGTCGGACCCACCATGGCCGGCGCAAAGATAGATGCTGACATTGGACAGGTTTCCAGTGGCTGTCACATTCCCCGGGGCAACCGGAGTGCTTGCCTGACCGCCGCTGGCGGTTCGGTCGCCGCAGCCTTTGAGGTATCCGCGCATATCCAGTAGCTCCTCTGTCCACGGGCCACAAATCTTGTCTGGCTCCCCGCCATTGGCCGCTTGGACTTCGCCCAGGGCATCGGTCGTCTCGGTGCCATGGCTGCCGATGTTGCCATCCTCTGCCACGTTTTTAGCAAACAGCACATTGAGTTGCTGTTGGATTTTAAGGACAAAATCATAGAGATTGCGCCACAAGATTGGACCACAGGTGCCATCAACCGGCTGGCCAAAGTAGGCCTCAGCCGCATTGATGCCCGCCACAGTCTGATCGCCCAAATCCCCATCCATGAGGTCATCAGGCTCCATAAAGCCGCACATCCGCAAGGTGCGCTGCAAAAACAGGACATCGTCGCCGGTGTCGCCCCGGCTTAAAACTACCTGATAATAATCAAGTGCCATATCTATCCTCTCTTTCTGGCCGCCGCACTAGCAGCCTCTTCATTTTCCGATGCCATCGCTGACGCTTTAGCGCTGGTAATCATCACATCCACATCCTTGCCAGCCTTGATGGCATCCGTCACAGCCTGGCCTTGCTTAGCCGCAACTGAAAAGTTGAAGTTCTGCCAGATGGCGGCCGCGATGCTGATCACCTGGATGATGCTTGTCACCACCACCGTCAGCTGCTCATCCGTGATTGGCAAGATGCTGTAACCCAGTGCCGTTAAAATCCCGTTTGCCGTTGATAGTGCCAAAAGTGCCAGTGTAATATAATTTTTTGCATTCATTTTTCAATCTCCTGTTTTTTAATTTTGACCGTCGGAAGCTCCAACACCTCATCGACGATATCTTTAATCCCATGATTGCCGCCCAATGCCTCATACTGAGTAAACATATCATGAAGATTTTCCCGCTGATAAAAAATCATCCCGCCCTGCTCCCTGGCCTTGTCGCACGCATCAATAATCTGCTGTCTCAATAATGCCCGAATTGCCGCCCGTGCCGCATCATCCCTTGTTATTTTCTGGAGCACTCTCCGGCGCACTGGTCCAATGCACAGTGACACAGCAGCCGTTACTGTGACCACTGCTCCAGCTATCTTTACCAGCGCATCCAACCAAAACATAATTGTCATCGCCACAATGGCATCACCTCCATTATTTGTTATCTATCAGAAGCTTGTATTGCTCAAACTCCCAACCATCCGGTACCTCAATGATGCACTCATTGATTAGGATTTCTGTAGTCCCGTCGGTTTGCTCGTTTATTTCGACGGGTTCCGGCTTTACGTCACTCCATTGCATCTGTGGTGCTATCCTCATAGGCCCTCCCAGTGATCTGTTCAAATTGTTTGGCCGTGATGATTTTGGGGACATAACTCCTTAGTTTTTCTGCCGTGATGCGTCGATAGCGATATTGGATTTTTAAAAATTCAAGCATTTATTCCTCCATTTCTACAGCCATGGCCGCCATTGTCATGTCAATCATGGCCAGCTGCGCAGTTTCCAGTGCTGAGATGCGTTGCTCAATTGTCGGCCCGATTGTTTTACCTGATATGGCCTCTTCCCACAGCCTTTGTGCATCTTCAGTGACTTCTTCTGCGCTTAGGTGTCCTTCTTTTCTGATTTGGACCTCATTGCAACTGTACACCGTGTAGGTTTCTGTTTCTTCGCCGTCAGCTGCTTGCTCCATATTTTTTGTAATCTCCTGGATATCTCGTCTGAGGATGATGTCGGTTTGTTTGCCTAAATCAAAGACTTCAACCGGTGCTGGTCGGATTGCATAGATTTGCTCCATTTCTTACCTGCCTTTCATGTTTTCTAATACTTTTTTTCGCCATTTTAAAAAGATGTTGATACCCATATTTTCTGATAAACTTTAAGCTGTTTGAGTGAACTAGCCATCCATTGTATGCCGTTAGTGTCCAGGCTCTCCAATATGGGATATATCCCAAACGATTAAGTTCCGCTTTTGCCCGGATTGTTTGTCGCCTGATCCTTTTGAAAATTGCTCCCCGGATGGTTGTCCTGGTTGAGCTCACGATATACCCCGCCATATCGATGCGTGGCTCCCATTTTGTGTACCTTTCGAATTTTTTAAATCGAATGATTGTCCAGGCATCCTTTATGGTGAGTCCATATTCCGATTTTATCCACCTCCCTTCTGTCTTTATGGCCTTGATTAGGTTAGACCGATCTCCGAAGATGAGGACGTCGTCCGCAAAGCAAACGACCGCTTTAACCATGCGGATCTGTTTTCCTCTTCTGGTTTTCTTCTCTTCCAGTATTCTCCGGAGGAAGAAGCTCATGGCTAGGTTGAAAGCCCAGCTACTCCAAAAACCTCCGATGATCAGTACACCACCCGGATAGTTTTGCATCACGTTTTTAACCAGGGTGCATAGTGGTTTGTTTTTGTGGCAATATTTGTCAATTATTTTTGTGATGACGGTTGTCTTTGTGCTTGGATAAGCGTGATAGATATCGATTTGTACCGCGTCCACGTCCCCGCCAAATTGGCGGCGCACGATTTTCTCAATGGATTCTTTGCATTTTACCTGCCCGCCTCCTGGGATGCTCCCAAATTGGCAGGGCAGTATCTTGGCTTGCAGCAGTTCCTCTGTTGCCCATTTTGTGATGTACTCAAAGATTTGCTGCTTTGGACTTTCCTGGCAGAGATGCCTTAGTTTCCCGCTGATTCCGTCGACTCTGTCAAATTCCCGGATTTTATCAAAGGTAATCTGGCCATTGTGCTCTCTGATCTCTTTGGTGTAGGCTTCGGTCAACGCATAGATGGCCTTGTTTATTTTCCTGCGCTGGCCTGTTTTTAGGTCCTCTTCCAGTTCTTTTCGGCTGATTTCTCCGGTTTGGATTAGTAACCGCTGGAAATCTTTTCTTTTCAGTTTCTCATCAAATGCGTAGTGTACTGCCTTTAGGTTGTACTCTACACTCGTTATTTCAACATTTTTCGGTCTGCAAAATGATTTCACTCCATCTGGCTCCTCAACATTTTTCGGGTTTTGACCCCTCGGTCATATGCTACTAGATGCCAACGGGATCCTGCTCCCGTCGATGGCCGCATTGCTTTGGCCAATGCTGGTTTTAGGATATTTTCGCACATAAGCGCGGAATACATGACACAATATGTTATAGCAGTTTTTTCTTACCAGCCAGATTGACAGCCGACCGAACCGTTCCAGTTCGCGTTCCCGACGCTGTTGTTCGAGTTACGTGCCGCAAGCCCCGCATTGCCACCGTTGTTCAGGTTGCAGCAGCACCAAGCGGCCCGCAGCCCGGACGCCGCCGGATTGCAGTTGAAGCCAGCCTTCTTTACCATGTATCCCGTTGTTTCTTGGGTTGGGGCTGGCAGCCCCTCTCGCCTAACGGCGATTCACCCCGCTTTTAACCAGCCATAGATGGACAGCCGACCGAACCGTGCCAGCTCGCGTACCCGACGCCGCGGTCCGAGAGACGTGCCGCAAGCCCCGCAGCGCCACCGCCGCTCAGGCCGCAGCAGCACCAAGCGGCCCGCAGCCCGGACGCCGCCGGATAGCAGCTGAAGCCAGCCTCCACTCCAGTCCCGCTCCCAGCCTGTGCCGATACCTTGCGTGGCCACAGTGTCCGACCTCCAGGCATTGCCATCATATCTTCTATGTATAGCCATCCATTTCCTTGATTGGCTGGGAACGTCATCGTGGCTCCCTCCAATTTTTTGTAGTCAGCCGATACGGTTCCACCGGTTGTAACTTTGGATTGGTCATCACAGGTATAGCAGTCAAAGGTAAAGTTTCCATCGGCATCCTTGCCCCATTGCCAGAGCTCATCGGCCAGGATTTGATAGGCGCCGTTCTGAAATTCTGTCTTTTGGATTAATCCCGTCTCTTTTCCGGACGTTGCGGAGTATCGTGATCCATCGTTACCCTTGACCATGTCGCACCATCCACTCCAATACGGCAGCACACTAATTTTCGTTGTTCCTGCGACAACGTCAAAGGTTGTTGTTGTATCCAGGATAACGGCGGAGTAGGTCGCTCCGTCCGCGGTGACCGGGGTGATGGATTTGATCCGCACATTGTTTGCTTTGGTTGATGCGTACTCACCATCTCCGATGCACGTATTGCAGCCAACAAATAGGTTAGCTGCCTGTGCCGCTGTCAATAAAATCCGACTTACCGCAGTCTCTGAGACAGCAGCAGCGTAATGAGTGTAGAAGTTGGTACATCCTTCTATTGTTCCGGAGTTTCCTTTTCTGGCATATTTGAGCCGTATCATTGCCAGCTGCCAAAACAGGACGCTTCCCCTAGCCCCTGCGTACCGTGCGCCCCTGGCGCGCCATTTGGTGACCCCTGTTGTCGGACCGGCCATGCTGTTCATTGGTGCCAGATTCGTTCCGCAGGTGGCTACACCGCTTTTGTTAATTCCGCCAGTACAATACTTCGGCCGAATTGCAAAAGCATGAACCACGCCATCTGCAGTTTTTCCGTCATCCCACTGGGTGTAGCCAGATGATGGATAGCAGCGTGTTTTCAGGTAGTGATATCCATCGACTATCCAGTCACGGAAATAGGTGTTTTTCTGGGCGACGCCACACATATGGGATTCTCCGGAGCGGACCACGTCGATGTCGTCGATGAGCTCAACGGCATAGACTTCAATGCTCCCGGTGGTCGTTTTTTCCCAGGATACCTCTAGGGCCCAGAACTGAGGTAATCCAGCGAAGTCGTCTCGGTTGGCGGCGGCCTCCGTCGATGGGACGCACGTTAGGCCGACGCTGTCGTCCGTCAGTTCCGCAATGGCGGTGTTTGATGTGGCAAAAAGCGGCTCCTTGACGCCGTGGATGCGCGCATCCTGTAGGACGCTCCCAAACCACCGTTCCAACAGTTCGAGCCTTGTGGTGGTTCCCTCCACCCAGTTTTCGTGCCACCACTCCACAAAGAGGGCATCCATGGCCTCTTTTGACGTGACCTGTAGTGCCAGTCCATTGTAAAAACTGTCGATGGCTCCGGCGTTTCCACTGGCCACGATATCGGCCTGGTGTGCCCGGACAAGCTGCTTGACGGTTGTGTCTCGTACTATGTTTAGTGTTTCGTTCATCATTGCCTCCTTTTACGCCGTCGTCTCATCGTTGACGGTGATGTTTAAGCCGTTGTCGGCTGGGTCTATCCAAAATGTGATGGTGCTGCTTCCCGCCGCTTGGGCTGCGTATTCTGCTGCGGCATCTTCGGATGCTTTGGCTCGGATGGCTGCGCCTTCGGCATCCGACTTTGAAATTGCGGCAGCTTCTTCCTTTTGTGCTGCAATTTCTGCTTGTTGCTTTGCTGTTGTTTCGCTGGCTGCGGCGTTTGTGGCGCTGATAGCCGCTGCATTTTGCGACGCCAACGCATCCGAAGACGACTGTCCTGCCCGCGTTGCTGCTTGCCCCGCCTCCGTTGCCGACTGCCCTGCCTGTGTTGCGGATTGCCCTGCCTGCGTGGCCGATTGTTCTGCCGCCGTGACCGCCGCATTGATTGCCGTGTACTCATCGCTGCTCTCCATTGCGTGCTCATCCTTGACAGATTTTGCAACGCCAATGCAAAACTGCGGGGATCCCAACGTCTGTGTTGCTCCGGATAGCTCGATTTCACAATCAACCGTCCCCGCGGCCGTAAACATCTGCCCCCCGGCGTCCGCTATAATTTTACCCCCCGATATGACACAATCTTTATACACATGTGTCCCATCTGGCTTTGAGCACCACATCCTTGCGGACA
This sequence comes from Eubacterium aggregans, assembly GCF_900107815.1. Lineage (GTDB taxonomy): Bacteria > Bacillota > Clostridia > Eubacteriales > Eubacteriaceae > Eubacterium_O > Eubacterium_O aggregans. The sequence continues at coordinate 3,035 of NZ_FNRK01000002.1, read as the reverse complement.
GATCTGTCACTACCACGGCAACTCCGTTTTTAATCAGTGTTAGTGACAGTTCCCAAATGTTTGTGTCATATTGGTTTACCTTTAGTATTTCATCTTTAAGTCGCTGATCCATGTCCAGCATGATTGGTACATTGATCTTATTCATTCTGTTTCTCCAGTAGCCCTTCCACATACTCAAACAGTGCTTTAAATTGTGCTATCTGTTGATCATGCGCACCATCAATTAGAATAAAATCTTTTCGTGTATTTCCTTTTGTAATTATCCCATCTTCATTGACTTGAATGTAAGACACGCTAATCCGCTTTCCCTCTGAAGTTGTATGTAACGTCATGCTTGTTGCTTTGATCATAGATTTACCTCCTCATACTCAGTAATGTAACTTTCCGCATCATCGATGATGCTGTTCGTGTATTCCGCCATATAGGCATCACCCATTAAATATCCATCAATAATTTGCATTTCTTCATTTTCCTCTTCTATCCTATTTCCATCTGCCAATCTTTCGCAGAATTGTTGTTGTCTAGCCTTAATCTCCCAAGATAGTTCTGTTCCCGGATCACCATACACAACAAAATATTCCTCGTGCCTTTCAATCTTTTCTATTCTTCCGTCACCGTAAGCTTGAGTGAATACATGATAAAACACTCCGCTATCTTCCAAGCACTCACAAAAAATCGGATCTATGCAGACATATACTTTACCATCTTCCTGTATTACTGCGTACCCGATATCTCCAAACATCGGTGTAGTTGTTTCGTATGCTCCAAGGTTGACAATGCCATAGTTTTTAGTTTTTACAGCTCTGTTTTTAGATCCGTTGTATACCGTAAACGTTCCTAATGTATCCACATACGGAGTTCCGGATTGTACTTTTGCCGCTAATGCCGCATTTCCATCGTACCCTCCCAGATATACATTCCCATTGTTCCGCGGATGGAGTATCCAGGTATCTCCATTGTCCGATATCGATATTTGATCCCTGACGCCAGATGTGTTGTTTCCAATACTTAACTGATCTCCAGAGTCAGCGTAGATATGTAGCCTCAGCTTGTCGGCCTCAGATGTTCCTTTCCCTTTGTTCTCAATTCCTCCGATGAAGTCATCTTGATAGTTTTTGCTGTAGAACTTTAGTTGTGACCCTGTCATGCTTAGCCCAATATATCCATTTGATTCGTAATTCCGCACTTCACCAAGGAATGTGCCTTTTGCCGCTTGTAACGTACCTGCCAACGTCAAATTTCCAGATACATCGGCATAAAACACATTTGTGCCAATAATATTTTTGAGGGTTAGTCCGCTACTATCAATAATCACCTTGATTGCATCAATAGCGCCAGTATCAGTATTAATCTGGTTAGACAGCCACGTCGCTATATCTATCTTTTGTGTCCAATCAGTGGCCACAAAGGACCCGGTTGCTCTTGCTGTTGTCGCCACCAGCACCGTCCCCTTCGTGTATGGCAATGCCGATATTGTTGTATCTGCCGCCAAAACCCACAGATCGCCAACCTCATAAGGCGGCGTGGGCTGACTCACATAGATGGCCGACTTGCCATCAATAGCGTCAAAGATCGCCGCCGGGGCGTCCTGCTTGGTCCATGCAGTACCTGTCCACCTCCATGTGGTCTGGTCTGTTGTTTTGTACCACAGGTCTCCCGTGTGCTGCGTTTTGATGGCCGTTGTTGTCCAGGCCGTTGATGGGTCTGCAGCCTGGTACCAGGTCTCGGCCTTTGCATCCACCTGACCACGGATGTCTTCCAGGTCGTCTGCGTAATCCCCGGTGATAAAATTGGTGATGGCCGTATCGTCGGTATACTTACTTGCCTTTGTCCAATCGCTGGCTGTGTAACTACCACTGGATCGGGCTGTAGTGCAGCGCATCAAATCACCGCTGCTGCCCTGGGCCCACAAATCGCCAACCTCATAAGGCGGTATCGGCTGGCTCACATAGATGGCCGACTTGCCATCAATAGCGTCAAAGACCGCCGCCGGGGCGTCCTGCTTGGTCCATGCAGTACCTGTCCACCTCCATGTGGTCTGGTCCGTGGTTTTGTACCATAGGTCACCGGTGTGTTGCGTTTGCGCAGCGATGGTTGCCCATCTCAGTGATGGATCTGTGCTTTGGTACCACGTTTCGATTTTCCCGTCAATTTGGATTTTCATCTCATCGAGTTGGTTGCCCACATCAGTGCCGCTTACATTAAGCGCGAAGACTCCGTCTTGATAACTCATGACTGGACTGCTTATGACACCATCCGCATCACGTTGGCCAAGTAAAAACGTAGCATTGTCCAGACCAATCTCAGCGCATTGTCCGATGATCTTACCAATGACCATCAAATCGGCCACAAACCCCTGGCTCGTCCCGAAGGTCCTCCAGTCCCAGTCGCTTCCGTCTGGCAGCATCTCCGATGCGATGGCAAATCCCTGGGTGCCCAGGCTCATAGCGCCGTAGGTCGGCGATCCCGCTATTGTATCCTCAAAGAGGATGGCACGAACATCTTGCAGCTGCTCCACATTGCGCTGCGCTCGAATCTTCGTTCGGAATGCATCGATGACGCCGGATATCGCCGCCCCATTGACGTTCCCTTTTGAGTTGAGGATGGCATTGACCTTTGATTGCACATTGCTGGTGCTGTTGAAGTAGGACTGTCGCACACTGTCCAAAGTCAGTGCAGTATACTCCTCCTCTAAGCAATCTGGTGTTAGAATTTAAATAGTACAAAGTAAAATGAGATATCCCCTAGAAATATTGTATAATCAACATATGGAGGAACTCATTATGCCAAGAACAAACAAGCAACACACCAAACAGTTCAAGTTAGACGCAATCAACTATCGAAAGGAGCACCCTGATCTGACACAGATTGAATGTGCCAAAAATCTGGGTATCGCGACAAGCACCTTGGCTCGTTGGGAATCCCAATTTCGAAACAATGAAGGTGACATTCCCGTACGTGGATCCGGTAACTATCAATCTGACGAAGAAAAAGAAATCGCTAGACTCAAACGTGAACTCCGGGATTCACAGGAC
>NZ_FNRK01000014.1 GCF_900107815.1 Eubacterium aggregans | reverse complement strand
GCCTCCACCATCCGCATGGCCGCGTTAAAAGAGGGCGACGCCTTCTTAGACTTCATCGGACCCCTGGGCTGTGCCTCAGAATTGATCAACGAAGATCTCGAAGCCCTAAAAGCTAAAAAGATTCTCTTTGTGGCCGGAGGCGTTGGGGCTGCCCCGGTTTATCCCCAGGTCAAATGGATGCACGAACACGGCATCGCCGTGGACGTCATCGTCGGGTCTAAGAATAAAGACCTGCTCATCCTGGAAAAGGAAATGGCCGCCGTGGCCGGCAATCTTTACATCACCACCGATGACGGCTCCTACGGCCGCCACGGCATGGTCACCCAAGTCATTGAAGACCTCGTCGAAGGAGGCAACCCGTACGACATCTGCGTCGCCATCGGTCCCATGATCATGATGAAATTCGTCTGCCTGCTCACCAAGAAGCTCGGCATCCCCACCATCGTCTCCATGAACCCCATCATGGTGGATGGCACCGGCATGTGCGGCGCCTGCCGCCTCACCGTCGGTGACGAAGTCAAATTCGCCTGCGTCGACGGCCCCGAATTCGACGGCCACTTAGTCGACTTCGACCAGGCCATGCGCAGACAAACCATGTACAAAAGCGAAGAAGGCCGAAAAACATTAGAACTCGAAGAAGGCGACACCCACCACGGCGGATGCGGGCATTGCCAAAGCGAATCCCAAGGAGGTGACAACTAATGGCCAAACGAATGGAAAAAGTCCCCGTCAGAGAACAAGACCCCAAGGTCAGAGCCACCAACTTTGAAGAAGTCTGCTACGGCTACAACGAAGCCGAAGCCGTCTCCGAAGCCGAACGCTGCTTAAACTGTAAAAAGCCCAAATGTGTTGCCGGCTGTCCCGTCTCCATCGACATCCCCCGGTTCATCAAGCACGTCGCCGACCGGGAATTTGAAGACGCCGCCAAAACCATCGCCGAAGCCTCCGCCCTCCCCGCCGTCTGCGGCCGGGTCTGTCCCCAGGAAAGCCAGTGCGAAGGCCAGTGCATCCTCGGCATCAAAGGCGAACCCGTCTCCATCGGCAAGCTCGAACGCTTCGTCGCCGATTGGGCCATGGCCCACGACATCGTCCCCGAAGTCAAAGCTGAACCTAAAGACAAAAAAATTGCCGTCATCGGCTCCGGCCCCGCCGGCCTCACCTGTGCCGGAGACCTGGCTAAAATGGGCTACGACGTCACCATCTTTGAAGCCCTCCACGAAGCTGGGGGCGTCCTCGTCTACGGCATCCCGGAATTCCGTCTCCCCAAAGACGCCGTCGTGGCCAAAGAAGTCGAAAACGTCAAGAAACTCGGCGTTAAAATCGAAACCGACGTCGTCATCGGGAAAGCCACCACCATCGACGAGCTCATGGAAGACGAAGGCTTCGACGCCGTCTTCATCGGAAGCGGCGCCGGACTCCCTAAATTTATGGGCATCCCCGGGGAACAAGCCAACGGCGTCTTCTCCGCCAACGAATACCTCACCCGGAATAACCTCATGAAAGCCTTCAAAGACTACGATACCCCCATTCATAGGGGCCACAAAGTCGCCGTGGTCGGCGGCGGCAACGTCGCCATGGACGCCGCAAGAACCGCCCTGCGCCTGGGAGCCGACACGACTATTGTCTACCGACGTAGCGAAGTTGAACTCCCCGCCAGAGTGGAAGAAGTCCACCATGCCAAAGAAGAAGGCATCGAATTCCACCTCCTCACCAACCCCAAGGAAATCCTCGTAGGAGAAGACGGCTGGGTCACCGGCCTGCGCTGCGTGAAAATGGAGCTGGGAGAACCCGACGACTCCGGCAGACGCCGCCCGGTGGAAATCCCCGGCAGCGAATACGACATCGACGTGGACACCGTCATCATGAGTTTGGGAACCTCCCCCAACCCCTTAATCTCAAGCACCACCGACGGCTTAGAAACCAACCGCTGGCAGTGTATTGTTGCCGAAGAAGGCACCGGCCAGACCAGCCGGGAGGGCATCTACGCCGGCGGGGACGCCGTCTCCGGTGCCGCCACCGTCATCTTGGCCATGGGGGCCGGGAAGGAAGCGGCCGCGGCTATTGATGGGTATTTGAGTAAATAGTTAAAAGAAAAAACAGCGCGCACCATAAAATGGTATGTGCTGTTTTTTGTACACCTTATATTTTTTCCCCCTTGAGGTTTTGCAAGGCATCATCGCTGTTTTTAAGTACTTCTCCGACGATTTGGCAGTTTTCCAGATGGGGGCAGCTGCCGCAGGTACTCAGTCCCTTTTTCAATGTACACTTGCGAATCTCGCACAGACTGTCGCAATAGGGTGTTTTCACACCATTGGCCCGGCAGCCCAGGCAGTTGATCATTTCAGGTGTGATAGGGGCGTGATTCAGCTCAGCCCACTGCTTTGCTGTTTTTTTCCGCAAGGCATCATCGTTGCGGATGGTGGCTAGGTACGCATCGCATTTTTCGCAGTCTAATCCGCAACAGGCAATTAAATCTCTCATCGCGTTCTCCTTTAAAAGATGCTTTAATTTATTTTATTGTAGTTTGTTGACGGCCCTTCCCCTACTGGTGGCGCTTTTGTCTTTTTTGCCGAAGGCGTCGCCGCCGCTCTGCACGATGGCTTAAGAAGATCATCCAGAGGCCCAGAAGGGCAAGAAAGAGGCAGAATAGGCTCATGCCAATCTTTAGAGCCATGGCATCACAGCGTAAATAACCCAGGGTGTTGAGCCCCATATAGACCACCATGCCCCAGAGAAGTCCCCTAGGGAGACGGGGAGAGACCCGGAAATGGAATAATTCTAAGACAATTCCATTCATAAAGAGCAGGATGAAGAAAACAGCAAAGCCCTCTGCCTTCATTAAAGAAGCCTGACTGGTGATTGCCGTTCCCCACAGTGAGGAATAGGGGATAGTCCCAAAGCATACCAATAAATGAAGCAGCAAGAAAATACCCATCCCGAACAAAAGCACATATCCCATAATCCGTCGATTGTATAAAAGTTTTTTAGCCATACGCTCACCCTGTGTTTTTGATATTTAAGAAACCACTTTATCATATTATAAAGCTTTCCTCAAAAAATTGAAAGTTATATGTTATAATATGCACCATAAATATTTAAAACTTTAAAGCAAAGCAAAAGGAGAATAAATGAGAGTATTAGTATCAGGGGGTGCCGGGTATATTGGCAGCCACGCTGTTGTTCAGTTGTTAGATCAGGGATTTGAAGTGGTGGTAGTGGATAATTTGTCTGCAGGACACCGATGGGCTGTGGATGAACGGGCAAAGCTTCTGGTGGGAGACATCCGGGATGGAGCCTTTATGGATGCGCTGTTCCAGGATGAAAATATCGATGTGGTCATGCAGTTTGCTGCGAATATCGTGGTGGCTGAAAGTGAGAAGGACCCCCTGAAATACTATGATAATAATGTCTACGGCACCGTTGCGCTGCTTCAGTCCATGGTACGCTGCGGGGTTAAGAATATCATCTTTTCCTCAACGGCAGCCGTCTTTGGCAATACCGAGGTGGTACCGGTGACGGAGGATAATCCCATCGATCCCATCAGCCCCTATGGCAAGACAAAGGCTATGGTGGAAGAGATTTTGGAGGATTGCCGTAAGGCCTACGGTATCAATTACTGCGTCTTCCGTTATTTCAATGTTGCCGGAGCCCACGAAAAATATCCCATTGGCCAGGCCCTGGATGTCAACACAGCCCTGATTCCCCTGATCCTGGAGGTGGCTGCGGGAGAACGGGAAAGCATCGGCATTTATGGGAATGATTACGACACCAAGGATGGCACCGGTGTCCGGGATTTCATCCACGTGGTTGATTTGGTAGATGCCCATATCCTGGGGATTAAGAAGCTGATAAAGGGGGAAAGCGATATCTACAATTTGGGGAATGGCCAAGGCTTTACCGTACTGGAGATGATTGAAGCGGCCAGACGGGTAACCGGCCATCCCATTCCGGAGGTAGTCACTCCCCGCCGGGATGGGGATATTGCCATTTCCATCGCCAGCAGTAAAAAAGCCAAGACAGAGCTTGGCTGGGAACCCGTGTACACGGATGTGGAAAAAATCATCGAAACCGCCTGGCATTTTAAGTGCCGCTAATGGGGGGGATGGCGGACTCCAGATGGCAGTGCTGGATAATCCAGTCAGCAAGCCATCTTGCCATATAAGCCACCAGCAGCCCAACGATTATCCCCACGGCCACATCGCTGGGGTAGTGGACGAAAAGGTAAAGCCGGGAAAAGGCGATGCCCAGGGCAATGGTGAGGAGCCCCCATCGCAGCTTGTTTTTATAGAGACAAAAATAAGACCAGGCAGCGGCAAAGGAGGTGGCAGCATGCCCAGAGGGAAAGGATGTTCCCATGGGCGCAGGGATAAGGATTGGATAATTGTAGGCGAGATAGGGCCGGGTTCGGTTAAAAAGTGGCTTTAGGCCAAACTGAACCAACCCGGCGGATAAGGCCACAGATATTCCCATGACGATTCCCGCATAACGGGTCTCTTTTTTTGCCAATAATAAAGCAGTGACAATAATCCAAAGGAGTCCCTTATCCCCCAGAAAGGTGAAGCCCTTAAATAGGACATCACAAAAGGGACATTGCAAATCATTTTGAATACTGTAGAGAATGCCAATATCCATTAAGGCACCTGAATCGCTGCTGGAATCTCCCAGTCAATGGGTTCTTTACCGATGCGGGTGAGAAAATCATTGGTTTGGGAAAAAGGCCGGCTGCCAAAGAAGCCCCGATGGGCGGATAAGGGGCTGGGATGAGGGGAACGGATAATGCAGTGCTGCTTACCGGTGATCATGGGGATTTTCGATTGGGCAAAGGCACCCCAGAGAATAAAGACCACCGGGTCCTCCCGCTGGTTTAGCTGCTGGATAATATGGTCCGTAAATTGCTCCCAGCCCTGGCCCCGATGGGAGGCCGCTTGTCCGGCTCGGACGGTGAGTACGGCATTGAGCAGAAGGATTCCTTCATCCGTCCAGTGCTTGAGGTAGCCATGGTTTGGGATGGGGCAGCCTAAATCATCCTGAAGCTCCTGGTAGATATTGCGCAGGGATGGTGGAATGGCGACATCTGGCTTTACCGAAAAACTGAGGCCATGGGCTTGGCCTGGGCCATGGTAGGGGTCCTGCCCTAGGATACAGACCTTCGTATCGGAGTAGGACGTGAAATGAAAGGCATTGAAAATATCGTGCATATTGGGATAGATTGGTCGTGTTTTATATTCAGAGATTAAAAATTGACGGAGCTGTTTATAATAATCCTTGATAAATTCCTGCTGGATGGTGGTATTCCAGTCGTTATTAAAGGTGATGGACATTGAGTTCCTCCCATGAAGTGATACTCTTATTATAACAAATAAAGACGGGGAATTGAGGGGATTTCCATTGATTTTAAGATTTGTTATGCTATAATAATGTATACAATGTGCTCAGTAGGCCTAAAGGCCAATAGAAGGGAAGAAATACATGGAAGAATTGAAGGTCCGGGCACCGGCAAAAGTAAATATCGCTCTGGACGTTATTGGACGTCGGCCAGATGGCTATCATCTCATGCAGATGATCAACCATAGTACCAATCTGGCGGATGTGCTGTCTTTTAAGCCAGCAGAGGAATTGACATTAACCTGTGATGAGGAGACGGTTCCCCTTGGCCCTTCGAATCTGATTATGAAGGTTGCCCAGGGGCTTAAAACCCGTTATGGAGTGAAAATCGGGGCAGCCATCCATCTGGAAAAGCGGATTCCCATGCAGGCTGGACTGGCTGGGGGCAGTGCCGATGCAGCGGCAGCCATTAAAGGTTTGAGTACCCTGTGGGGATTGGAGATGGATATCCAGGAGATGTTATCCTTCGGTGTAGGCATTGGGGCGGATGTGCCCTATTGCCTTTTAGGGGGGACCGCTTTGGTGGAGGGCATCGGTGAGATAATTACGCCCTTAAAACCATTGCCGGCCTGTACCATGGTGGTGGTTAAGCCAGCAGCGGACATCGCCACGCCCTGGGCTTTTGCCCAGGTGGATACCGCCCCATCCGAATATCATCCACCAGTGGAGCAGGCCGTAGAGGTTCTGGAGAGCCAAGGCTTTGAAGCCGCCTGTGAGTGGATGGGGAATTCCTTTGAAGCCGTGGTCTTTCCCCTTTATCCGGAGATTAAAATTCTTAAGGAACAAATGCTGGATGCTGGTGCCGCTTTGGCTGTCATGAGTGGCAGTGGATCGACAGTAGTGGGATATTTTATGGATGAGGCTGTGGCAGCCCAGGCCGTGGCGTTTTTTAAAGATCTGCAGATGAATCCCTTTTTAGCAAGAATAGAATAGAGGTTGAAATTGAAAGAAGAAAAGGAAACACGGAGAAAGCTTTCCCTGGATACCAGTAATTGTAAGTCCCTCCGGGAGATTGTTTTTGAGACCATTCGAAATGCCATTATCCAGGGGGAACTCAAGCCTGGAGAACGATTGATGGAGGTACAGCTGGCCAGTGAGATGGGCGTAAGCCGGACCCCTGTCCGGGAATCCATCCGTAAATTGGAGCTGGAGGGCCTGGTCTGCATGATTCCCAGAAAGGGGGCCTATGTTACCCCTATGTCTATCAAGGATCTCCAGGAAATGATGCAGATCAGGAGGGCTCTGGAAATTTTAGTGGCAGAGTTGGCCGCTAAAAATGCCACCGAGGCAGAAATCGAAAAAATGCGGGAAAGCAATAGGGGATTTGAAGAATCGGCCATGAAGAATGATGAGGAAGGGATTATCAATTATGATGTCGCTTTCCATGAAACCATGTATCAATCCGCTAAGAATGATCGGTTGTTCCAAATGATCCATAGTTTAAGGGAACAAATGCTGCGGGTCCGGGTGGAGTATGTCCATAATATCGATGATAAGAAGCCGCTTATTGGCCAGCATGAATCGATTATTGAGAATATTGCCAAGCACGATGTCAAAGAGGCTGGCCGTGTTGCTGGTTGCCATATTGAAAATGCAGAGGCGGATATGATGGAAGTTCTAGAATAATCGAAGTAAAAAGATGGCTGCCAAAGGATTGTTAAAGGCAATATACTTTGGCAGCCATGTTTTTTTAGTCTTTTCGATGTTTTAGGGCACTGGGCAGTTCATCCGGAGGGGTTGGACTAAATTCCACACCACTGGGGTTGTAGGATCCATCCCGGCGGTCAGGTCGGGGCAGAGTCTCAATGGTGGTGTCGATTTTGGGCTTGACATCGGACACTTTCCGTTTGGTGGTGGGCCGGGCTTTCATTGTTTTTTGGGGAGGGGTTCTGCGAGACGCTGTTGTGCCAGTAGAACCTGTTCCGTGTTGCGGTTGCCCTTTTCGATTGGAAGGGGCAGTACGCTTAAAGGATTTTAACTCGCTTTTATCCCCGGGGAATTTATTGCGCCAAATGGCAATGACCAGTAAAATACAGCCGAGGACAACAAGGATATCCGCGATGTTGAAGATGGCAAAGCCGATGATTCGAAAATCGAAAAAATCGACGACGTAATGAAAGCGCAAGCGATCGATGAGATTACCAATGGCGCCACTGATGATGAAGGCCAGGGCAAGATTGATTTCAAAATATTGGCGTTTTTTAGGCAGAACGACGAAAAGATAAAGCAGGCCGGCAATGAAGACCATGGTAATGATGATCAGAAAGGTCTGCATTCCTGAAAGCATACTGAAGGCGGCACCGGTATTTTCTACATAGGTTAAGTGGAAAACATTTGGGATAATGGGCACAGTAGTGACCTTAGCCAGGACATTGACCGCATAAAGCTTGGTTAATTGGTCAACCACAATGCCAGAGATGAGAATGATAATATAGAAAAGCATGTTCTTTGCTCCTTTGCGCGTATGAATATTTTAATAGTATAACACTTCTTTCCATAATTTTGAAAGAATATTCGAAATAGAGTTTTAAAATAACCGCTGAAATGTTAAACTTAATCGTGTTTGGTTTTAATAATAGAAAAATTGGGAAGGAGGGAAGCCGTGCGTTTTAAATTAGATAAGCAATATTTGAAATATTATGCCTATGCCGTATTGGGGGTTATTTCAGTCATTTTGTTTTATAAAGTGCTGGATAATCTTGGATTAATCATTACAACCACAGGGCAAGTCATTCAAGATATTTTTGGGATGCTGTTGCCCATCATCTTAGGCGGCGTTTTGGCCTATTTTTTATTCCGGCCCATGCGTTGGTTTGAACGCAAGATATTCAAATATATCAAGGGGACACAGGCCCATCCGAAGAAGGTACGTTTTACAGCCATCGTTATTGTTTATTTGATCGCTCTCTTTTTCATGGTGGTCTTTTTATATATCCTGATTCCCTCCATTGTGGAGAGTGTCATTAATCTGGCGGGACATATCCCCCAATATACTTGGGAAATCAATCGATTTTTAGATCAACTTTCCCAGTCGGGAACAGCTTTGAAGGATTTAGCCGGCATTATTCGAGTAGAGCTGGCTAATTTCACAGATTTGACCCTTAAAGGATTTTTTGACAGCTTTGTGGGAGACCCTGGCAGTGTGTCCGGCTCCATGGCCCAGATGGGCAATATGGCTGTGCTTTTTGCCAAGGGGACAACTTCCTTCCTGATCTCATCGGTGGCGGTTTTCTTTTCCGGCTTTTATCTCATGTTGGATAAGGAGAACATTCAAGGCCAATGTCAGCGCCTGTTTCGAGCCTTGATGAGTGATTCGGTGTACGGCGGTTTTACCTGGGTGGTCCACACCATCGATGATGTGTTCTACCGTTATTTTGCAGGGAAAATCATGACATCTGCTTTGATCGGCCTGATTTGTTATGTGGGTCTTTTGATTTTGGGCGTGGAGTATGCGCCGCTTATTGCCCTGGTGGTGGGAGTAACCAATGTTATTCCTTATTTTGGTCCGATTATTGGGGCCATCCCTGGGATTTTGCTGACGCTGCTGTACAGTCCGGTTAAGGCTTTATGGGTGGCCATTTGGATTCTCATCGTCCAGCAGTTTGATGGGAATATTTTGGGGCCAACGGTACTGGGGCGTATTGTGGAGCTGAATCCTTTTTGGGTGCTCCTTTCTGTCATGGTCGGGGGAAGCCTCATGGGGCCCTTTGGAATGTTCATCGCCATTCCCTTTTTTGCGGTCATCAAGATATTTTTGGTTGAAGGTCTGAATCGTTGGGAAGCCCATCGGGAAAAGATGGCAGCTAAGGCTGAAAGAGAAGCGGTCACCATTATTGAAAAAAAAGAAGAAAATGAAGAAATATAGTCTGAAATAGAGGAGGAAACAACAATGGAAAATGTATTTGACGTTCTGAAAGAACGGGGTTACATCGAACAATGTACCCATGAAGAAGAAATTGTGGATTTACTGGCAAATGAGTCTGTGACCTTTTATATTGGGTTTGACCCAACAGCGGATAGCCTGCACATTGGGCATTTCATTCAGATTATGGTTATGGCCCATATGCAGCGCCACGGCCATCGTCCCATTGCTTTAATCGGTGGGGGAACCACGATGATTGGAGATCCTTCGGGTCGAACGGATATGCGTCAGGTCATGACCCGGGAGCGGATTGCTGATAATGCTGAAAAATTTAAAAAAATCTTTGAAAAATTCCTGACCTTTGAAGATGATAAGGCCATTATGGTCGATAATGCCGATTGGATTCTGGACCTTAATTATATTAATTTCCTCCGGGATATCGGGTCTCATTTTTCTGTTAATCGGATGCTTGCCGCAGATTGCTACAAAAGCCGGATGGAGCAGGGACTGACCTTCCTGGAATTCAACTACATGCTGCTCCAGGCTTATGATTTCTACAAGCTGCACCAAAAGTATGGCTGTAAAATGGAATTTGGGGGCAATGACCAATGGTCCAATATTATTGCTGGGGTAGAGCTGGTGCGAAAGAAGGATGCCCAGTCTGTTTATGGCATGACCTTCTCCCTGCTGACCACCAGCGAGGGCATCAAGATGGGGAAAACGGCCAAGGGGGCCTTGTGGCTCGACCCGGAAAAGACCTCTCCCTACGAATTCTACCAGTACTGGCGGAACGTGGCTGATGCCGATGTGCAGAAATGTCTGGCGTTACTGACCTTCCTGCCCATGGATGAGGTACGCCGATTAGGAGCCCTGGAGGGTGCCGAAATCAACCATGCCAAGGAGGTCCTGGCCTACGAGGTAACGGCTATGATTCACGGCAAGGAAGAGGCTGAAAAGGCCCAGGATGCCGCTCGAAAGGCCTTCTCAGGGAATCAGACGGATGCCGAAATCCCCACCGTTGAGGTAGGGGCGGATATCGTTGGTGATGGCATTGAAATTCTAAGCCTGCTGGCGGAATCCGGCATTGTCCCCAGCCGTGGGGAGGCCCGCCGTTTGGTCCAGCAAAATGGTATCGAAGTGAAGGGTGAAAAGGTGACGGATATCAAGACGACCTACACCGCCGATGATTTTGCAGAGGGAGGCTTTGTTGTGAAAAAAGGCAAAAAAGTCTACCGTCGGATTGTGCTGGTGTAGCATGGCGCAGATGAGTTCGAAGCCTGTCCGGGGCACCCGGGATATTTTACCGGATGAAATGCTCATTCGGGATACCCTGGAGCAAAAAATTCTGTCCATTTACCGGGCCCATGGCTTTACCCGCATGGAGACCCCGGCCCTGGAAAATATCGATTTACTCCTAGGCAGCGACGGCGGCGAAAACCTGAAGATGATCTTTGCGATTTTAAAACGTGGGGAAAAACTGAAGGTGGATGAAAACAGCACCGTCACGGATTTATGTGATATGGGTCTGCGTTATGATCTGACCCTGCCCCTATCCCGGTTTTATTCCAATCATGCTGAATCCCTGGAATTGCCCTTTAAAGCCATTCAGATTGGCAATGTCTTTCGCGCAGAGCGTCCCCAAAAGGGGCGCTTCCGTTCCTTTAAGCAGTGTGACATTGATATCATCGGGGACCCCACAGTAGCGGCGGAGATGGAGCTGATTACCACGACGGCCAAGGCACTTCTGGCCATTGGTTTTGAGGATTTTACCATCAAGGTCAACGATCGCAAGCTACTGACAGCAGCCATCATCCAGGCGGGCTTTGCCCCTGGGGATGTGGGTTCCGTGTGTATTTCCCTGGATAAGGCGGATAAAATCGGGACAGAAGGGGTTGTGGCGGAGCTGGTGGAAAAGGGCTACGATACCGCCATGGTCTCAGATTTTGTGAATAAAGCGGCCCAAATTACCCTGGATAATATTGAGGATTTAGTGGATGAACCGGAAGCCGTGGCGGATTTACGCCAGGTGATTGGAACGGTGGAAAAAATGGCGGGTGGACGGTACACCATCGCCTTTGATTTTACCCTGATCCGGGGCATGGGCTACTATACCGGCCAGGTCTTTGAGGTCAGCTATGGTGAATACGGCTCATCCATTGCCGGCGGGGGCCGTTATGATGAAATGATTGGAAAATATGCCAAGCAGTCGGTACCGGCTGTGGGCTTCTCTATTGGCTTTGAACGGATTGTTGGGATTTTGATGGAAGCCAAGGAAACACAGTCTGCCGGAAAACATCCTGTGGCATTGTTCTATACACCAGCAGATGATATGGCTGAGGTAATCACCTTTGCCGACAGCCTCCGGGCCCAAGGACACTGGGTGAACCTGGTGAGCATGAAGAAGAAATTTGGTAAGCAGTTAAGCCATTATGAAGAAAAGGGCTACGCTGGATTCCTGGTCTACGGCCGGGACGAGGGGATTAAAACATTTTAATGACCATTCAATTAATAGCGACGACGGCTTTCGGTTTGGAGAGCGTGGTAAAGGATGAAGTAAAGGATTTAGGCTACACCATCGATCAGGTGGAAAATGGCCGGGTGTATTTTTCCGGAGGGTTGGATGCCATTGCCCGGAGCAATTTGTGGCTGCGGTGTGCTGACCGGGTTCTCTTAGTCATGGGAACCTTCCGGGCCACCACCTTTGACGCTCTGTTTGAAGCCACAAAGGCCTTGCCCTGGGAGCGCTGGATTCCGGAGGACGGCATTTTTCCGGCGGCTAAAATCACCTCGGTTAAATCCACGCTGTTCAGCAAATCCGATGGCCAGCGTATCGTCAAGAAGGCGGTGGTGGAGCGGCTCAAGATGGCCTATGGGGTGGAGTGGTTTCCGGAAACCCGGGGCCATTACCCCATCCACATCCAGATCCTTAAGGACGAGGTGGTTCTTTCCATTGACACCAGCGGCTCCGGGCTCAATAAGCGGGGGTATCGGGAGTATGGCAATGATGCACCCTTAAAGGAAACCATTGCCGCCGCCTTGGTCAAGCTGTCCCGTTGGCGGCCGGACCGTTACTTCCTCGATCCCCTTTGTGGCTCCGGGACCATCGTCATCGAGGCCGCCATGATTGGGAAGAATATGGCCCCAGGCCTTAAACGGAGCTTTGTGTCCGAGGAGTGGGATGCCATCCCCAAGGATCTCTGGGCCGATGCCAGGACCCAGGCCGAAGAAGCCATCAACGATAAGAGCTTTCGTCTCCTGGGGTCGGATATTGATTCCAGAGCCCTTAAGCAGGCCAGAACCAATGCAGATTTGGCAGGAGTTGGGGATTTAGTGGCCTTCCAGCGTTTGCCGGTCAAGGAAATTGCCACTAAGCGCCGTTATGGCGTGATTGTGACGAACCCACCCTATGGGGAGCGCATGGGGGATAAGAAGGAAGTGGAAGCCCTTTATCGGGAAATGGGCCGGGCCTTTATGGCCCTTGAAGATTGGTCTTATTTCATTATCTGCGGCTATGAAGGCTTTGAAAAATGCTTTGGAAAGAAAGCGACGAAGAACCGAAAGCTGTACAATAGTACCTTAAAGACCTATTTCTATCAATACTTTGGCCCACTGCCACCGAGAAAGCGTTTTAACCCCGAAGCAGCAGGTAAAGACCCAGAAGTTGAACCAGCAGAATAAAGGGAAGACCAAGCCGAAAGCTTAAATGCTTGGTTTTGTGGTGGAAAAGGGTCATACCGAAAATGGCACCGATGCTTCCACCGACTATGGCAAGGGTGAAGAGGGTGGCTTCTGGTATACGCCATGCCCCCCGACGGGCCTTTGCCTTATCAATGCCCATTGCCCCAAAGGTGATGAGGTTGATGGCCGCACAATAAATGAAAATAATGGTAAAAGTTGTCATAAATTCCTCCAATTCTATAAAAGTATAACATGGAGGTCGAGCAAAACAAAAGAATGGATAAATTAAAATGAATGATAAAGTTAAAAATCGATACGGGCGTCAGCCGGCTCAGGAATCTGAGGAGGAACGCTTCGTCGTCGTGGGGAAGAACCCCGTGTTGGAAGCCATGCGGGCCGAACAGGCAGTGGATAAGCTTCTGGTGATGAAGGATAATAAGGATCATGTCCTTGGTGACATCATGGATAAAGCCCGGAAACGGGGAATCCTGGTGCAAACCGTAGACCGTGCCAAGCTGGATGCCATCTCTGAGGGCCAGCGCCATCAGGGCGTAGCGGCACTCATGGCACCCTTTCCTTACAAGAGCCTGGAGGATGTACTGGCTTATGCCCAGTCCAAGGGGGAAGAGCCCCTGGTGGTCATTCTGGACCATTTGACAGACCCCCATAATCTAGGAGCCATTATAAGGAGTGCCAACCTCTGTGGTGCCCATGGGATTATTCTGCCCAAGCGGCGCTCCGCGTCCTTATCGCCGGCAGCGGTTAAAGCTTCTTCTGGTGCGGTGGCGTATATCCCGGTGGTAAAGGTGAATAACCTGTCCCAATGTATGGATACCCTTAAGGAAAAGGGCTTTTGGATTGCGGCGGCGGATATGGAAGGTGCACCTTATTACAAAAATGATTTTAAGGGGAAGATGGCCATCGTCATCGGGAATGAAGGCAAGGGTGTGAGCCCCAAGGTTAAAAGCCAGTGCGATTTCACAACCTCCATCCCACTTTATGGGGATATCGATTCCTTTAACGCATCGGCGGCCGCGGCCATTCTCCTTGCGGAGGCAGCCCGTCAACGGCACCAATAAAAAACGGAGTTTTAGGCATGAAGACCATTTTAATCGTGGATGGCTATAATATCATCCATCAGCAGAAGGATGATCCCAATACGGAAGATTTTAATCTTGAAGCAGCCCGGGAAGACCTCATCGAAGGTCTGGGGAATTACAGTGGGTATATGGGGTATGAAACCGTGGTGGTCTTTGATGCCTACACCCAGGATGGTCCTGGGGAAAGGGAGACCCTCCGGGGGAATATCCGGGTGGTCTATACCCCAAAGGATGTAACTGCAGATAGCTATATTGAGCGAATGGTTTACGAAACCCCCAAGCTGGTTCCGGTGAAGGTAGCGACCTCGGACTTTACCCTCCAACAGGTAGTTTTAGCTTTGGGGGCCGAGCGCCTTTCGGCCAGAGAGCTTATGGAAGCAATGACGCAATCCCGGGGGATTCTACCGAGGCAGATGGAAAAACACCGGGTGATGGGCATCAATCAACTGCATGAACATATGGATGAAACTGTGCGAAATCAACTGGAGAGTATCCGTCGTGGGGATGATTAAAAAAAAGTAAAAAAAAGGGTTAAAAAAAGCTAAAAGGGGGTTGACTTCTTTTATAAAACAGGGTATCATATAGAAGCTGTCGACGATGACAGGAAAAAGCCAATATCTTACGGGGAGATGCCCGAGTGGCTAAAGGGGGCGGACTGTAAATCCGTTGACTAAGTCTACGATGGTTCGAATCCATCTCTCCCCACCATTTAAATACTTTTCGCCTTTGTAGCTCAGTAGGTAGAGCACATCCATGGTAAGGATGGGGTCAGCGGTTCGAATCCGCTCAAAGGCTCCACTAGAAAAGTTGCGGGAAACCCGCTAAAATAAAGGAAACCAGCCGGTTTATGGCTGGTTTTTTAGTGTCCGTGATTATGAATGCGACAGAAAAAAAGACATTTCGTAAGCCGAAATGTCCTTGAATTTAACTGCTTATTGGGGATCTATGTCATAGAATAGATAATCCTGCAGTTCCTTAGAAACAGTGGGGATATCAAAGACTAGGTAATAAACGCCGTCAATATATTGCCCATCTCCTTCACCATCCCGGGGAAAACGCATTTGTTGGATTCCCTGCTTGGCAAGGGTGCCGTAGGCGGTGGATAGCCCGATAATATCGTTTGTGGATAGGTTTGTGGTAATATAGGGAGCAAGTTGGCTGATTAAATCAGGCCAGGTACTCATCGGCTGCTTAAGGATGCCGATCATCAATTGATTGAGTACGGTTCGCTGACGTTCCGTTCGTTTGAAGTCATTGCCACTGGCGTATCGAATTCGGGAGTATGCCAAGGCTTGCTCACCGGATAAGGTTTGAGTACCTGCTCCAGAAATTCCAGGGATTTGTCCGGTAGCCGCTTCTTCAGCCGTAATTTCAATATTGACACCACCGAGCTGATCGATGATGACAGGCATAGATGTAAAATCGACGGCCATAAAATCGGTGATGTTGAGACCAAAATTTTGGTTCAGAGTTTTTATGGCGAGCTCTGGGCCGCCAAAGGCATAGGCGTGGTTGATTTTATCCATACCGTGATCCTCAATATTGACGTAAGAGTCCCGCATAATCGAGGTTAACTTCATGACTTTATGATCCGGATCAATGGTTAAAATCATAATTGCATCAGATCGGCCTGTGCCACCCTCTTCGGTGTCGATACCATACAGCGCAATATTGACAACGTTGCGATTATCTGTTGTTGCGTCTAAATCACTGGTGTCCACACTGACCTGGTTGATTTGACCGATGGTGCTATGGACCTTTGCATAGATGATGAGTCCAGTAATCAGAACAAGTAAAAGAACAATACCTGCAATAATCAAACCGATATGTTTTTTCTTTTTACCAGAATCGTAATGACGTGGGGCTTTCATCTCCGTTGTGCCATATGATGATTGGGAACCGCTTTTTCTGGATTTTTTAGGTTCTTTCATAAATTCTCCTTATTGTTTTCAAAAATTCGATAATATTATACCATAAAGGATCTGATAGATGAAAAGAAACTATAGAAATTTGCAGATAATGCGATTTTGGTTAGAATTTAAATCGAGATTAATGGATTCTATTTTCGAACTGTGATAAAATATATGAAAATGAATCATTCTTAAGGAGAAGGAGCATGAAGAAACGTATTATTGTAAAAGGAGATTATGAGCCGTTAACGCAAAATATCCGAATTGCATTACTTCGGGTGGGTTTTAAAAATGTAATTTTTGAAGAAGAGCAAAGACAATTTACTTGTATGGGTAGAGATGGCTTGACGAGGATAACCTTAGATCTGGTGGATGCTGAGCATACGGCTATTGTTATAAGGGCTTCTCAATGGGATATCAAGCAAGTCAAGGAGGGACTCATTCTTCAATCGGGGAATCCACTATCAGATGATGAAGTCGAGGAGTTTCAATGGCCAGAAGCGGATGCTTCTTTTGAAGCAGCCTCTGGACTACAATCTGAAAATGATTCGTTGGACATTTTTGCTGCAGTTGAAGCAAAGGCAGATGATCAAAAAATCAATACAATGGATTTAGATGATGGTGAGGATGATTCTAACAGTGGAATCGTGGAGTATGGCAAGAAACCATTTTATAAAAAGTGGTGGTTCTATGGAACCTTTATCTTGATTATCGGTGTTGGAGCCTTTGTTTGGACCGCTCTAAGCCGGGGAAACACGAATCAGCCGGCACCACAGCCGACGGTTACGCCGGTGGCCACAGCTACGCCCACCGCAGATCCCAATGTTCCCCAAGCTTATACGACCGAGTTAACGAGTGGGGATTACAGCGTGGGGATGGATATTCCGGTGGGTGTATATCAGATGGTGGCAGCTAGTGGACGAGGAACCATCGATACCGAAAGTGATGCCCTTTCGGAAGCAATGACCATGGACAGCACAGGAAGTAACGGCGTCACAACGGTTGAAGCCTTAGATTTGGTCCAGGGGGATATATTAAAGATACGAGGGACGCTGCAGCTCAAACTTGAGAGCGAGGCAGCCCTTGTCAATGCTCGAACAAAGCGGAAGGTGACAGAGTCCACCCACTATACCCTGGATTCCGGTTTTTCCTATCAATCTGGCGTGGAATTCCCAGCAGGGACTTATAATTTAAAGGCAATAAGGGGTTCTGGCGTCATTCGCACAGCTGGAGAATTTAGTGTGACCGAGAATATGGGCAGCACGGAAGACCGCACCATGGTGACTGAAATGAAGAACATTCAACTGCCCCAGGGCACCACCCTTTTCCTTGAAGGGGTGTCAGTTGAACTGATTCCGGTGGGAGAATAGATTGAAACTGGAGCAAAAAGCATGGGGACTCATTGCAGTGGCTTGGATGTTGATTATATTTGGTTTCTCGGCCCAGGATGCCGCGGCCTCTTCAGAAATGAGCGGTGGAATCGTCGATACGGTGGTTCATGTTATCTCAGGATTATCGGAGGCTATTTTAGGAACCTCGGTATTGGTGGATGCCGAGGGGCTTACCTTTATCATTCGTAAATGTGCCCATGGATTTCTGTACTTTATCCTGGGAATACTGGTTTGCCATGGATTGAGTATTGGCCAAAGGGTAAGTCTTAAAAAAGGGATATGGTCTGTTTTAATCGGCCTGGTGTATGCTGCCAGTGATGAACTCCATCAACGCTTTAGCTTTGGTCGAAGCTGTGAACTTCGGGATGTCTGTATTGATACCCTTGGCGCACTTCTGGGGATTATTTTGTATTATTTTTTCAAGAACCGACAATTGAATAAAAAAACTAAGGAATAAATTCTTTAAAACCGGCTAAGACCGGTTTTTTTATACAAAAAAATTCATTATAAATAAGTTTTTTTCTGGGAGAAGCAGGGCAGTACTTCCTCCCCTTTAATTTGTAGACTTGCACGGGGGGATACTTAAGAATTCTGTTTTGTGCTATAATGTAAAAAACATTTTAAGAAGGAGGCGGGATTTGCTAGCACAGGTATTGGCTTTATATGAACAGAGGGCTGGCTTCTTTGGGGAGCTGTTAATTCAGCACTTAGCCATCTCTGGTATTGCCATTCTCATTGGTGGCATCATTGGTTTAATCATTGGCATTGTCATCAGTGGCCGCAGGCGGGTGGCACCCATTATTATCGGGACAACCAATGTGATTTATACTATCCCATCCATTGCGCTTCTGGGATTTTTGATTCCAATTACAGGGATTGGCAATACGACAGCTATTGTGGCTCTTAGCCTATACGCCCTCATGCCTATGGTACGCAACACCTACACCGGTCTGACGGGGATTGATGGCGCCATCGTTGAGGCAGCCAAGGGAATGGGGAGTACGAAAAGCCAGATTATGGTGAAAATTCGACTACCTTTAGCCATGCCGGTCATTTGGGCAGGCTTTCGGAATATGGTGGTGATGACCATTGCTCTGACGGGGATTGCCTCTTTTATTGGTGCTGGAGGACTGGGAGTAGCCATTTATCGCGGCATTACTACCAATAATCTGGCACTGACCGTCGCCGGGGGGATTATTATTGCGGCCCTGGCCTTTGTACTGGACTATGTCCTGGGGTTTATCGGAAAAAAAATCATTGAAACGAGGAGATTGGGAGTATGAAAAGGAAATGGCAGTTGTCCCTTGCGGCGGGTTTGGCGGTTTTGATGATGCTGACAATCGGTGGATGTGGCAGTTCAGCGTCAGAGAGTAAGACGGTGAAGATCGCAACGAAACCGATGACGGAGCAGTTGGTTTTAGGTGAAATGATGAAGGAACTCATCGAGACGAAAACGGATTTGACAGTAGAGATTGCCAAGGGGGTTGGTGGCGGAACGAGCAATATCCATCCAGCCATGCTTAAAGGGGATTTTGATCTCTACCCAGAGTACACGGGGACAGCCTGGTATACCGTCCTTAAAAAGACCGATAGCCCTGATGAAGGGACCTTGTACCAACAGCTTAGGAAGGATTATGAAGATCAATTCAACTTGACCTGGGTAGGACTCTATGGCTTTAACAACACCTATAGTCTGGCCATGAAAAAATCTGTAGCTGAGCAATATGGCATTACGACCTATTCTCAATTGGTGGCGACATCCCCCAATCTGGTCTTTGGCGCTAATCCTGATTTTTACGAGCGGGAGGATGGCTTTAACGGTTTGACATCGACCTATGCCTTGAAATTCAAGGAGACAAAGGAAATGGACATCGGCCTGACCTATCAGGCACTCAAAGGCGGTGAGGTTGATGTTATTACGGTCTTTACCACCGATGGACAGCTGGATGATCCGGATTTAGTAGTACTGAAGGACGACAAGGGATATTTTAAAAACTACTATTGTGGAACGGTGGCCCGCCAGGATACCCTTAAAAAGTACAATGAGTTAGAGGGAGTCCTAAAATTGCTGGACGATCAGATCAGTGAGGCAGATATGATTAAAATGAACCATCGGGTTGAAATTGACAAGCAGGAGGATGCTGTGGTGGCCCACGATTTCTTGGTAGAAAAGGGGTTGGTCAATTAATGGCAGCGCCCATCATCACTTTTGAACACGTCGGAAAGGTTTATGGAGAGGCCGAGGCATTAGTTGATTTTTCACTGAACGTATTCCCCGGGGAATTCTTAACCGTTATCGGAACCTCGGGATCAGGCAAGACCACCTTTTTAAAAATGATCAACGGATTGATTGCACCGGATTCTGGAAGGGTCGAGGTTGAGGGGGAGGATATTGCCCAGGTTGATTTGATTGCCCTGCGGCGGCGGATTGGCTATACCATTCAGGGGGTCGGGCTTTTCCCCCATATGACCGTTGCCCAAAATATGGTTTATGTCCCTGATCTCAGCGGGCTTTTTTCTCCAGAAGAGAAAAGAGCCCAAATCGAACGGCTTCTTACCCTGGTGGGATTAGAGCAGGATTTGGCAGGACGCTACCCTGGTGAGCTTTCCGGGGGCCAACGCCAGCGGGTGGGGATTGCCCGGGCACTGGCAGCGAATCCCCATATTCTTCTGATGGACGAACCCTTTGGTGCAGTGGATGAAATTACAAGACGACGGCTTCAGCGGGAGATTAAAGCGATCCACGGGGAATTGGAGGTGACCATTATCTTCATTACCCACGATATCCGGGAAGCCCTCAAGCTGGGGGACCGGGTGGCCGTAATGGACGAGGGCTGTTTGGTTCAGCTGGACACCCCTGAGGCACTGCGCCAGGCTCCAGCCACACCCTTTGTGGCAGAGCTGCTGGGAGATGAAGGGAATGGGTGATTTTTTAAGTCCTTTCAGGTATAATAAGAACAAAAGAACATAAATGGAGGAAATAATGAGCGAAGAAAACTCAAAGGTACAGATTACAATGGCAGATGGTGGCGTGATTACATTGGAGCTTTATCCAGAGTTGGCGCCTATCAGTGTGGCTAATTTTGAAAAATTGGTACGCCAGGGCTTTTACAATGGATTGATCTTTCATCGGGTTATTCCAGGCTTTATGGTTCAGGGCGGTTGCCCAGATGGAACCGGTATGGGTGGCCCTGGCTGGAATATCAAGGGTGAATTCTCAGGGAATCATGTTCCCAACGATTTAAAGCATACGCGTGGTGTTCTCTCCATGGCCCGGTCCATGAATCCTAATTCTGCAGGCTCCCAATTCTTTATCATGGTAGAGGATGCGCCCCATCTGGATGGGCAATATGCCGCCTTTGGAAAGGTGATCGAGGGAATGGACGTGGTGGATGCCATTGTTGCCAGTCCTCGGGATGCCATGGATAAACCTTTGGAAAACCAGATAATGGAATCGGTTGTTTTGCTGGACGAATAAAACCTTTGTTTTTCAACCAGCTGTTAAAAAATTTTAAACCATGAAAGGTGGGATTGAAATGGCACGGTACTGTCCAAAATGTTATGTCGCCATCGATGGGGAGGATGTCCTTTGTAAGAATTGTGGGACCGTTTTAAAACCCGATTTAGTGGATGAAGCAGGGAATGTCATTGAGGAACCGACGGCTGAAGCGCTGGGGGCTGTCATTACGGAAGAATTGGCAAATGGGGACACCGAGGAGGTATCCGTCGAGCCCCTTCGCGTTGAAGCCAATGATTCAATGGTCGAAAAGATGGATGTAGCCGGTGGATTTTCTGATGGGGGCACAACGCCGCCCAGTGAACCGGAACCGCCCTCAGCCAAGCCCCCGGTACCCCCGAAGGCGAAGGATATGGAAATGGCACCGGTCATTACCATGGGGGAATGGGTTTGGACCATCCTCTTATTAATGATTCCAGTGGTCAATATCGTTATGCTCATCATCTGGGCAGCTACCGGGGATACCAATCCGAATAAGCGTTATTTCGCCCGGGCTGAGCTCATCTGGATGGCCGTTGGTATTGTTTTATCCCTGATGCTCTGGGGCGGCATTATGTCCATTGTTATTGCTTTGGCCGGAGTTTATTGATGCCAGACCAAGCCTCTGGCATCCTGGGAATCACCTCTGAAGTGGGCCGGCTGCGGCGGGTCATTCTCCACCGCCCTGGCCTGGAGCTGGAGCGCATTGTACCGGAGATGCTGAAGGAGGTTCTCTTTGAGGACATTCCTTGGCTACGGCGGATGCAGGAGGAGCACGATGCCTTTGGGGATATTTTGAAAACCCGGGGGGTCATTATCCATTATGTCGAGGATTTATTGGCAGATGTTCTGGCCATGGCCCCGGTTCGCCAGGAGTTGGTGGATGCGGTTATTGATAAGAATCCTTCGTCGGGAGACTATATTGATGGCTTTCTCCGGGATTACCTTCTGGGACTGGCACCATCCGATTTACGGGATGCCTTTATTTCCGGGGTTCTGCAAAAGGAGCTGGATGTTTTGGCAAGGGAGCCCGTCCTCAGTGATTATATCCACGGATCAGCCCCCTACGATTTTGTCATTAACCCACTGCCAAACCTTTATTTTATGCGGGACCCGGCGGTGGTTATTGGTCAGGGAATGGCCATTAGCTCTATGGCGACAGTGGTGCGGAGGCGGGAAAGCCTCTACATGGAGGCCATCTTTAAACATCACCCGCTTTTTGCCCCCAATGGGGAAAATCAGTATTATAAGCATGATGATTTTTTCTCCTTGGAAGGCGGGGATGTACTGGTGCTTACCCCAGAGGTTGTAGCCGTGGGCTGTAGTGAACGGACGAAGGTCCACGGGGTGGAGCGGCTTGCCGCGGCCCTCTTTGAAAAAAGACCGGAGATTCAAAAAGTTTTGGCGGTCAAAATCCCAAACAATCGGGCCTTTATGCATTTAGACACCGTATTTACCATGGTGGATCTCGATAAGTTTACGGTCTATCCCGGAATTTTAGATGCAGTGGGAACGGTCATCATTACCCGGGGAAAGGCTGGAGGACTGGCCTATGAGCCATCCGGTGATTTAAAACAATCCTTGGAGGCTTCCCTTAAGATTCCCCACATTCGGCTCATTGAAAGCGGGGGCGGGAATCCCGTGGCTGCGGCCAGGGAGCAGTGGAACGACAGCACCAATACCCTGGCTGTGGCGCCGGGGGTTGTGGTGGCTTATAGCCGGAATGAGCGTTCCAACGCCATGCTGGAAAAATGTGGCATCGAGGTTATTGGGATTGAGGCCTCGGAGCTGGTACGGGGGCGGGGAGGACCGCGCTGTATGACCATGCCCCTTTGCCGGGATACCGTTGAAATTTAATGAATATGTAAAGTGTAAAAGTCGATGTTTTTAGAAATCCTGCTAAAAACATCGACTTTTCGTTTATTCCATGGGGAGAACGGATTGCAAAAAAGGACAGTTTCGGATAAAATGTAACCATACAAAAATTGGAGGTAATTATGGGAATCGATTTGAAGGGTCGAAATTTTTTGACCTTATTGGATTTCTCTCCGGAAGAAATCACATTTTTATTAGATTATGCTGACGCACTCAAACAGAAAAAAAAGGATGGATCTATTGGCAAGCTGCTAGCTGGCAAGAATATCGTCTTGATTTTCGAGAAGACATCCACACGGACCCGTTGTGCCTTTGAAGTGGGCGCCTTTGACGAAGGGGCCAAAGTCACCTTCTTAACCAACAGCCAGATGGGCAAAAAAGAATCCATCGAAGACACAGCCAAAGTTCTTGGCCGGTTTTATGACGGTATTGAGTTCCGGGGATTTAAGCAAGAAACAGTTAACGCCCTGGCCGAATTTTCCGGGGTTCCGGTTTGGAATGGCTTAACGGACGAATTTCACCCCACCCAAATTTTGGCGGATATGATGACGGTTCGGGAGCACTTTGGGGACTTAAAGGGCCGGAAGCTCGTTTTTGTGGGGGATGCCAGAAACAATATGGGAAATTCCCTGATGATTGGTTGTGCGAAGCTGGGGATGCATTTTACCGCTCTGGCACCAAAGGCCCTGTTTCCAGAAGAATCCCTGGTTACCAAGATGCGCGCACTGTGCGAAGAAACTGGCGGCTCAGTCATCCTGACCGATCAGATTGAAGAAGGGGTAAAGGATGCCGATGTCATCTACACCGATGTATGGGTTTCCATGGGAGAAGAGGATAAGATGGCCGAGCGTATCGAAATGTTAAAGCCCTACCAGGTCAATGAGGCCATGATGGCCGCCACCGGAAATCCCGAGACCATTTTCCTCCATTGCCTACCCTCCTTCCACGATGAAGAAACCGTGGTTGGAGCTGATGTAAAGGAACGTTTCGGATTGTCCGCCATGGAAGTGACCGATGGAGTCTTCCGTAGTGCGGCTTCCCTGGTTTTTGATGAAGCTGAAAACCGGATGCACACCATCAAAGCCGTGATGTGCGCCACCCTGGCGACAAACCAGGTGGACGAAGACGGCAAGCCCATCGTATTTTAAATTAAAAAGTTAGGGGACCAACCATGATTATAGAGAACATTACAAAATTGCAAAACGGTTCCGATGTCCGGGGCGTCGCCATGGATGGCGTCGAGGGGGAGAAAATTACCCTGACCGATGATATCACCATGAAGATTGCCTACGCCTTTGGGTTGTGGCTGAAAGCCAAGCTCGGTAAGGATACATTAACAGTGGCCGTTGGACGGGATAGCCGTCTCACCGGGCCGAAGCTTGCCCAGGCGGCCTGTCTGGGATTGGTCAGTACTGGCAACCAAGTGTACGACTGTGGATTAGCCACCACACCTTCCATGTTTATGACCTGCATTGATCCGGAAATGAATTGCGATGGTGCGGTGATGATTACCGCCAGCCATTTACCCTTTAACCGTAATGGGATTAAGCTTTTCACCAAGGATGGGGGCTTAAATAAGGAAGATATCAAAGAAATCCTTGTGGAAGCAGAACGGATCGAAACGTCCTTTACCCTGGGTGGCAAACGTATCGATTATCCCTTCATTCCTAAGTACGCCGAGGGTATCGTTGCGGCCGTTCGGGAAAAGACGGGCAAAGCGCAGCCCCTGGCAGGGTCAAGGATTATTGTGGATGCCGGAAACGGCGCCGGAGGATTTTTTGCGAAGCTGGTTCTGGCTCCCCTTGGGGCGGACACCACGGGGAGTCAGTTTTTAGAACCCGATGGCCAGTTCCCCAATCATGTGCCAAATCCAGAGGATGAAGCTGCCATGGCTTCCGCCTGTGCCGCTGTTGTGGACAATCAAGCCGATATGGGCA
This sequence comes from Eubacterium aggregans, assembly GCF_900107815.1. Classification (GTDB taxonomy): domain Bacteria; phylum Bacillota; class Clostridia; order Eubacteriales; family Eubacteriaceae; genus Eubacterium_O; species Eubacterium_O aggregans. The sequence continues at coordinate 53,557 of NZ_FNRK01000014.1, read as the reverse complement.
TCATCTTTGATACCGATGTAGACCGTGCCGCTGTGATTGACGAAAAGGGACATCCCATCAATCGCAACGGCTTTATCGCTTTTATTGCGAATATGCTGCTCAAGGACTACCCCGGGAGCACCATTGTGACGGATTCCATCACCTCCACGGGATTGACAGAGTATATTGAAGGCCTGGGAGGGGTACATCACCGCTTTAAACGTGGCTATAAGAATGTCATCAATGAGGCCATCCGCCTGAATGAAGCAGGACAGGAAACCCATTTAGCTATGGAAACCAGCGGACATGGGGCCATCAAAGAGAATTACTTCCTGGACGATGGGGCCTATCTGGTCACCATGGCCCTTATCCAATTTGCCGCCCTGCACCAGGAGGGTAAGCCCATTTCGGATTTCCTCAAGGATCTGAAGGAGCCGGCAGAAGCGGTTGAAAAACGCTTTAAAATCGCTCTGGAGGACTTTAAGGCCTACGGCGAGGATGTGCTGGCTCGATTTGGTGAATTTGCCGCTGCACAGCCCGGCTGGACCATCGTAGAGCCCAATTATGAGGGCATCCGGGTCAGCTGTGATGCCACCGCCGGCAGTGGCTGGTGCCTCATGCGGATGTCCCTTCACGACCCCATCATCCCCTTGAATATCGAGTCGGATGAAGTCGGCGGATGTGAGAAAATTTATGCCGTTATTGAGGACTTTTTAAAGGATTTTGATGCGCTAAAAGCATAGGAGACAAAATATAAAGCCGTTATCGATTTAGATCTCTCTAATCGGATAACGGCTTTTTTTAGATTGTGAAATCAATGATGGGGGTCAGTCAGCTGCATGGAAGCAAGTCCACCCTTCACCCGTTCCTCCGCCACTTCCGGCAAGGCACGCCAATCGGCCTTTTCGTAGCCGCTGGTATCAATGGGGGGCAGGATCTGCATCTTCACTGGGGCCTTGTGCATCCAGATGCTGCCGGGGCGCATGACTTCCCGGGTTCCCCGGATACACACCGGGACAACGGGGACCTTGGTCTTTTGGGCGATGCGAAAGGCTCCCGCCTTGAAATCTGACATTTCACCGATTTTACTCCGGGTGCCTTCGGGAAAGATGACCATGGAATAGCCCTCTTTCACAAATTGGGCGGCGATGTCCAAATCTTTTATGGCGGCCCGGGGATCATCCCGATGGAGGAAGACACAATGGAGTTCCTCCATCCATCCCCGGATTAAGGGGATTTTTTTCGTTTCTATTTTCGCCACCAGGGGCTTCGTATCATCCCCCAGATAGCCGAGCATCAAGGGAATGTCACAATGGCTGAGGTGGTTGGACACATAGACCGCCGGTGTTTTAGGCATGTTCTCAAGGCCAGTGACGGTGACCTGGCCGCCAGCGGTGGTGAGCATGGATTTTGCCCAGGGGTGGACAGCAGAGCGGACCAGTTCATCGTGAGCCTCGCGATGACCAGCCTTTCTCAGGGCCACAGCCTTGCGGTGCTTGGGAATGAGTGCAATGAGATAAAGCCAAAAATAAATAAACCAGGGAATGACACGCATAAATTAGATTCCTTTCAATCAGAAAACGGGTATTAAACACAAGAAAAAGACCGCCGGAGCGGCCTGGGTGAATACATTAATAGGACACAACGATACCGCCGTTATCGGCGTAAAAGCTGCTGAGACCGCCGGCTTCAAAAATAACCACATCTTTAAATAAATTGGCATCCAGGATGGCGTTCTTTAGTTTTTCTGCCTGTTCCAAGGCATGGACATGGGTAATAGCAAAAATCCGCTCGCCGGCATCCTGGACCTCGGAGGTGATGATTTCCACCAAACGGGCGAATGCCTTCTTCCGGCCCCGGACCTTTTCCTTGAGTTCTATTTCCCCATCCCGGGCACCCATAATGGGAACAATCTTAAGCATTTTTCCAATAAGGGCCACCGTTGGACTGATCCGGCCATTCTTAGCCAGATTATCCAGGGAATTCAGAATGAAGTAGGTGGTCATATTGGCAATATAATCCCGGACGATGGGGACTAAATCCTGGGGGGAAAGTCCCCGGGCAATGAGTTCGTTAATCTTCATCACCACCAAATCCTCACCACTGGCAGCAGAGAGTGAATCAAAGATATAGACATTTTCCGTAATACCTTCTTCTTCAGCCATTTTCTTCGCCATAACGGCGCTGTTGTGGCAGCCGCTTAGCTTGCTGGAGATGGTGACGATGTAGTTGGCCTTGGCCGGGTCCATTGCGTCCAGAAAATCCTTGGGCGAAGGACAGGCCGTGGTCATCTTGTGCTTGCTCATCTTCATTTTATCAATGAGGAGGAAGGTGTTCAAATTGTGATCGACGATTTCTTCACCATCGATGATGATCTTAAAGGGGATGCGTTGGTATTCCACGGCAGGGCTGAAGGCCGAGTCGTTAAAATCTACGCAGCTATCCATAATAATTTTACTTTCCATGTCAGCTCCTTGATGCCCTCGTGAGGGCGTTTCATTCTATCCTATAGTATAATCGTCAAGGACAAAAAAAGCAATGCTTCACCCAATTTAATCCGTGTTACTTCAAGAAACCATCGATAATATGGGCCTCAGCCTCAGCCTCAGTCAGTCCAAGGGTCATCAGCTTGATAATCTGGTCCCCGGCAATCTTGCCGATGGCGGCCTCGTGGATTAGGGCCGCTTCCAGGTGGTTGGCTGTGATTTCCGGAATGGCTGAAACTACCCCTTGATCCATGATGATGGCATCACATTCAGAATGTCCCGCACAGCGATTATTACCGTTTATTTTGGAGAGGAAGAGCTGCTTGGAGGTATCCCGGGCCACGGAGCGGGAGCTTAAGGTACAGCTGGCCCCTTCGCCTTCCAAGGCCACTTCAAAGGCCGTCTCTGCGTATTGGCTGCCGTGGGTCATCAGCTTTTCTTTAATAACCAAGGTAGCCTCTTCTTTAATAATGGCCTTGGACACCCGCTTGGTGGAGTCTACCCCCTTAATTTGAGTGGTTTCCATGGTCATGGTAGAGCCTGCTTCCAGCTCCATGTAGGTTTCGGGATTAATGACCCGCTCCCCGGTGCCTTCCCCAAAGCCGATGTGCTTTTCAAGGTAGAGGACCTTCGATCCGGGCTTTAGAAAGAAGCGATGGATGCCATTGTGCTCCGAGCCGTCACAGCCGTCAGTACTGACCCCGCAGCCAGCTACAATGGTGACATCGGCATTTTCACCGATGAAAAAATCATTGTACACCAGATCGTGAACCCCGCTGCAGGTGACCAGGGCGGGAATGTAGACCTTGTCGTTCTTAGTCCCTGGTGCGACGACGATATCGATGCCTGAGCCGTCCTCTTTACTGATGATCTGGATGGCCTCGGTGGAATTTCGTCCGGCACAGCCACTGTTTTCACGGATGTTAAAGGCACCATCGGGTTTGCCTTCAATACCGGCCACTTCTTTTAATAAATCTTTTGCAATCTGATCCATGATGTCCTCCTATTTCTGCAGTGGACAGAAGTCCACCTTATCCGTACCGGTGAGCAGCCGGGGGAGAATCTCATCCCGGGAGCCCTGGCTGATGATTTTTCCGCTGGCCAGCACGATGATTTCATCGGCAATATTTAAGATCCGTTCCTGATGGGAGATGATCATGATGGAACCGTTGATGGTCTCATACATCTTTTTAAATACATCGATGAGGTTTTTAAAACTCCATAAATCGATGCCGGCCTCAGGCTCATCAAAGATGGACAGCTTGGTCCCCCGAGCCAGGATGGAGGCGATTTCGATCCGCTTGATTTCTCCCCCGGAGAGGCTTTCGTTGAGCTCCCGGTCGATATAATCCCGGGCACACAGGCCCACCTCGGAAAGATACCGGCAGGCCTCGCTTTGGTTGAGGGCTTCTCCGGCAGCCAGGGAGATGAGGTCATGGACGGTAATCCCCTTGAAACGAACGGGCTGCTGGAAGGCAAAGCTGATGCCAAGACGGGCCCGTTCGGTAATGCTGAGGGCAGTGATATCCTGTCCTTCAAAAAGGATCTGCCCTTTGGTGGGGGTCTGAATCCCAGCGATAATCCGGGCCAGGGTGGATTTCCCACCGCCGTTGGGTCCGGTGATGACCATAAACTTTCCTGCGGGGACCTTTAAATTAATATCCTTGAGGATTTCTTTTTGATCATCTTCGGCTTCAAAGCAAATATTTTTTAATTCTAACATAATAACCTCGATTTTTAATTTATAGAGGGCATGTGGCATCCATCAGTTGGTGAGTAAAGGATGCCCGCCCTTCGGTGTAGTCCGCAACGATTTGTCCGTGGCCAATAAGCTTATACTTATAACTGAGGAGTCCTTCTAAGCCCACAGGCCCTCTGGCGTGGAGCTTGGCGGTGCTGATGCCAACCTCGGCACCGAAGCCGAAGCGGAAGCCGTCGGAAAAACGGCTGGAGCAATTGACAAAGACGCAGGCAGAATCCACCAGGGTGGTAAACCGCTTTTGGGCAGCTTCATCTGTGGTGATGATAACATCGGTATGGCCAGAGCCATAGTGGTTGATGTGGTTAATGGCCTCATCCAGATCGGACACCAGTTTAATGGAGAGGATGTAGTCTAAATACTCGGTGGACCAGTCTGCCTCGGTGGAAGCATCCACACCGATGATGGCCTGGACCTCGGCATCCCCCAAAAGGTGCACCCCGGCGGCATCCATTTTCTCCTTAAGCGCAGGGAGGAACTTAGGGGCAATGGCCCGGTGGACCAACAGGGTTTCAGCGGCATTGCATACCGCCACGTACTGGGATTTAGCATCCACAGCGATATCCACTGCCATGGGCAGGTCTGCGGCTTCATCCACGTACACATGGCAAATTCCATCGGCGTGGCCCATCACCGGAATGTTGGAATGATCCATAATATATTTGACGAAGGCGTTGGAGCCCCGGGGAATAATTAAATCGATGGAGTCATCCAGGGCCAGCATTTCGGTGACCTCATCCCGGCTCTCCAGGTTTTGAATCCATCCCTCGGGCATACCGGAAGCCACAGAGGCATCGTGAATGATTTGGTTTAAAGCTCGATTGGTTTCCAGGGCCTCCCGGCCGCCCTTTAGCAAAACGGCATTGCCGGATTTCAGGCAAAGACTGGAAATCTGCACAAAGGCATCGGGACGGGATTCAAAGATAATCCCTATAACGCCGATGGGGCAGCTCACCCGATAGAGATCCAGGCCGTTGTCTAATTCCTTGGCCATCTGGGTGTGACCCACGGGATCCGGCAGCTCGATGAGGCTGCGAATCCCGGAAATGACATCGTCGACCTTATGGTCATCAAAGGTCAAGCGTTTTAAAAGAGGGGGGGCTAAGTTTTCTGAGACACTGCGTTCATAGTCCCGCCTGTTGGCGGAAAGAATTTCAGCTCGTCCGGCGTCCAGAGCATCGGCAATAGTTGCCAGGGCTTGGTTTCGGTCCGCTGTAGAGGTGGCTGAAAGTGTAATACCGGCGCGCCGGGCCAGCTGGCCCCGCTCCTGCATGGAAGAATTCGTCATAGTGGATAGCTCCTTTCATGGGTTGCTATTTATGGTAGGTTTCGTGGCTGTTAATTTTAAAAGCCCGGTAAATCTGCTCCAGAAGCATGACCCGAAACAACTGATGGGGAAAGGTCATGGGGGAAAAGGAAAGGGATAAGTCTGAGCGTTTTAAGACTGCTGGTGCGATACCCAGGGACCCCCCAATGACAAAGGTAATGGTACTGGTTCCCGAAAGACCAAAATCAGCAATCCGGGCGGCAAAGGCTTCGGAGGTCAGGGCCTTAGCACCAATTTCCATGGTGATCACCGCGCCATTATCCTCCAGATGTTTGAGGACCCGTTCCCCCTCGGCGGCCATGGCTTGGGCCCGCTGGGCCTCGCTTAGTCGCTCCGGGACTTTTTCATCCTTCACCTCGAGGATTTCCAGCTTGCAGTATCGGCCCAGCCGCTTTTTGTATTCAGCGGCGGCCTGCCCAAGGTAAGCTTCCTTTAACTTGCCGACGCAAATAATTCGTATTCTCACGTTTCTTTAAAAAGCGTACATGGCAACCATGCTGAGAATCAGAGCTACCACAAGGACCAGGGCACCGATGCGGTGCCAGGGCTTGATGGTCTGGTGGGTATTATTTTCTTTTTTCTTTGGGGTATGTTTATGGGGACTTTTTTTACTCGTTGGCATTGTTTTCTCCTTTATTATAATCGACGATCGGATTCGATTTCGCCTTCTGCCGCATCCAGGTTAGCCTGACGCTTGGCATATTCCTCGCGCATTTCTGCAATGACCCGTTCCTGTTCCAGCCGTGCGGCTTCCTTTTCGGCTTCAACCTGGGCGTTCATCTGAGCCAGGACGGCTGGAAGCTCAGGCTGTTCTCCCTCGGCCAAGGTGGTGCCCATATGGCTGATAAAGAGGCTGCGCTTCTCGGAAGGACCGGCAAAGTCTGCCACAAAAATGCCCTGCTGGTATCCCAGAATGAGCGTGCCGCCCTGAACCATAACCTGCATGGACTGTCCAATGAAGGCCGCCTTGATTCCGGGGGTGGACCATCCGGTAAACTGCATTCCATCGTACTTGGGCAGCATATGATTGAGTTTTTTGAGATATTCCCGCTCAATATTGGGATCAGCAGCATCGGCAAAGGTTATCCCAACGGACTTTTCCGGGGCCTGGAGCATAACCAGCCCATCCTTGATTTGATTGCGCAGGACATAATCCCGGACTAAATCGGTTATTTCCAGCATTCCCTCGTGGGTTGCAATTTGAAACGTTAATATTTCCATATAACACTCTCCAATTATCTCTTATAAAATTTAAAAAAAACCTTGATTTAAGATACATTCTATATTACAATAAACTCCGTTGGTTTGCAATTTAAGTTTTAATTTTATCGGGGTGTGGCTCAGTTTGGTAGAGCGCATGGTTCGGGACCATGAGGCCGGAGGTTCAAATCCTCTCACTCCGACCAGTTGATAAAAAGCAAAAAGCCAGGGAACAAGCGGTTCTCCGGCTTTTTTTATTTCTCAAAATATACGATTTACCCTTTACAGATTTTTATACAGACAATCCATTATAAAACCGTTCCATATTCTGGCTGCTTTTTTTGCGCATGGCATCTGTCACGTGGGCGTAGGTGTCCATGGTAAAAGCAACGGAATGATGCCCCATGTTTTCGGAGATAGTCTTAAAATCGTCCCCCGCCTGGATGCTGGCCACGGCGTAGGTGTGGCGCAGATCATGGAAGCGCAGCTTTGGCAACTCAATCACCTTTCGGATTTTGAGAAATGGTTATTCAGTGTCCCCGCCTTGGTGTGGTCCCCGGTTTCAGTAGAGAACACAAATCCCCCCTGGTCATTCCAGAGGCTCCCGGCTCTCAGGCGGTTTTCCAGTTGCCGCTTTCGGATATCCCGCAGCATATCCATAACAAAGGGGGCCGGGGCGATGGTTCGGGGCTTCCCGTTCTTGGTGACCATCCATTGATAATTTCCCTCCAGGGCTGCAATTGGCGATGAATGTATATCGTGCTTGTTTCAAAGTCCCAGGTCAAGCAAATGATTTCCGAACGCCGTAAACCTGTGAATATGGCGAAGATAAACAGATTTTCCAGGGTGTCGCTTTGGCAGATGCTCAAGAAATGGGGAAGGGTGTCGCTGTCCAGGGGGTGAATCGCTGGTTTATCGCCCTTTGGAAGGGTGCATAAGCTGGAAGGATTGGAAAAAATATAGGCCAGGGCCACGGCTTGGTTGATGGCTTTGGAGAGGATGCCGTGGGTGTTCTTTACGGTTTTGGGGCTGTGCGCCTCTAATAGCTTATTGTAAAAGTGCTGGATGGTGTGCGGGGTTAGCTTCATAAGGGGGATATCTCCCAGGTCTTTTCTTTTTGCCCACCACCTGATATAATACCTTCTAAGAGTGGTTTGCTGGGTAGCGGGCTTCTGCCTCAATCTGCATAAGATTGGGGGTGATGCTATGACAGTGTATGAAAGTTTAATGCTTATGTTGACCTTCGGCGCACTAGTGGCATTACTCTTTTCCGGTCGCAAAGGCTAAAAAAGAGCATGAAAAAAGCTACCCCTATGATTTGACCGTCAGTGGGTAGCTGATTAAAAATCTGTAGAGGCAGTACCGCCGAAAGCGGGCCGCTCTTTTCTACCCATATTATACAACGGTATGAACGAATATTCAAGCCCCTGGGACCTGTTTAAGGTTGCTGGGGGTTTCGTGCGTTTTTACGTAAGATTTCTCAAGGAAATTCTAAACTCTGTTAAACAGAGTTTAGAATACTTTTGGAGTAATGGCCGAAAATTCGGATGTGCGCAGTATGCACTTCCAGAATAATGATTGGCTGAATTTTCAACTGGAATCCCTTTTGGGGACCCCATCAAGCGACGGGATGATTGATCCCGCCTGGGCCGTCCATCTGATGGCTTTGCAAGTTGCCAGCAAGTTAATCAGGGAATCGGCGATTTATTGGATTAATCTAGTTTTTAATCAAGTCAATCCTGTATTGTATCAATCCAGTATGAGCAGTGTTGGTCGATGCTATGATAACGCCCGGATGGAGAGCTTTTTCGCAACGCTCAAGAAAGAAAAACTTTATCGTATTGATACGATGAAGATGACCCAGGAGATGGTTAAGACGGTTATCTTTAGATATATCCAATACGATAATCATCGTCGGATTTACAGCACCAACGATGGTCTCCCGCCGCTCTCTAAGCGGGCACTTTACCACTGTACTGTTGCTGCATAATTCTCCTTGCCGATGGGACTAAACTTTTATTGACAATTCCAGTCACTGGATTGGGGGGATATTCAATGGTAGGAGAGGGATTCTTTAGAGGTTCATCTCCTGTGCATAATCTTTTAACACAGTATTTTACAGAGAAGTTGAATCCTTACGGTTTGTTCAGCACATGTGAGGACGCTGAGTGTTTCCGGGCTGTTATCATGGAATTGGGGACGTGGCTACCTGGTAGTATTGAAGACGAGGACTGGCAAGTACTCCATATTTGTAAAGTGCTTTAAGGGTTCTACAAATGCCGATGGTTTGTGTATGACAGTTCATTTAATTCATGATGCGTAGGTAACCCAGTTGCCTGCAGATACCTTTCCGGATTTCCTTACTGTTTTATTCAGTCCATCCGCCTGGGATGGGCAGGATACCTTTTATTCACAAAGTTCAAGGCGTACTTCTTCTCAATCGCTTCTCCGGGACAAAATTATCCTAACTTTTCTTTTTGCCTACCACCTGATATAATACGCTTAAGCGTGGCTTCCCTTTTGGAGATCCCCTTAGAATAGGATAGAAGGAGAAATGAAAATGAATCAACTTAAAAAACGTTGGCCTTGGGTTATCGGTTTGATTATTTTAACCTTCGTGCTGGTTTTGGGCGGTTATGGCATTTACAAAGCCCAGGAGGCGGCACGTCTTGTGGCAGAGAAGCAGGCGGCCATAGAAAGCCACGTCAACCCAGGGGATGTTCTGCGCCAGGTGTATAACGCCGAGTTTTCGAATCAGGAGGAAATGAGTTTTATCCGGGCAGACAATGCCAAGGGAAATGCCCAGGCACTGCTCAAGGAGTCTACGGACGAAGAGGGAAACCCCGTTTCGTTAATGTTGGTGTACGACCGGAAATCCAAGAATGAGAAATGCAATTTAGTCGCCCTGGAGCAGATTACCTACGAACAGGTCGAAAATGCGCGCCATCCCATCAATACGGAGATATTGGATATTTATGCTGTGGTCCAGGCGGATGGCACCGTCATCTCCTCCGGAAAAACAGATTGGGGAGACCCAGGAAGCCCCGCTTTTAACGATGCGACGGGAGAGTGAAAAAGGAGGAGCATATGCAAGAAAAAGCATTTGAAACAGTAGCCGCAACAGAAAGAAATCCACACTGGGATGAACTGACTGCCCGCTGCCAAAATCTTTACGAGCGTGAGGAGGATGTCCGCAGCCCTTTTGGGCGGGATTATACCCGTATTCTGCACTCCTTAGCCTACCGTCGGCTCAAGCATAAGACCCAAGTATTTTTTAACATTGATAATGATCATATCTGTACCCGGATGGAGCATGTTCTCCATGTGGAATCTGTCAGCAATACCATTGCGAAGCGTCTGGGGCTCAATGATGAGCTAACGAAGGCCATCGCCATGGGGCATGATCTGGGGCACGCACCCTTTGGACACCATGGCGAGGCAGTGCTTGAGGCCCTTAGTGAAGAGTATTTACAGGAACCCTTTTGGCATGAACGCAATGGTCTGCGCTTTGTCGATCACATTGAGCTGTTGGAAGATGATTTTAAGAAGCTAAAGAATCTCGACCTTACCTATGCCGTGCGGGACGGCATTGTGGCTCATTGCGGAGAATTAAATGAAGGGGTCCTTCATCCCCGGCAAGAAAGAATGGCACTTGAGACATTTACACAAAAGGGACAGTATCAGCCGGTAACCTGGGAAGGCTGTGTGGTGAAAATTGCGGATAAGATCGCCTATATCGGACGGGATATTGAAGATGCCATCAACCTGGGATTTATCGATAAGGCCACGGAGAAAAAATTGCTGGACATGGCCCGGGAAGGGGATACCGCGGTACTAAACACCACGGTGATTATGCATAAGCTGATCATTGATATCTGCAAAAACAGCACCCCGGAAAAGGGAATTTGCTTAAGCCCCCAATACCAGGAGCAGCTTAAAGCAATAAAAGATTTCAATTACACGTATATTTACAATAACCGGCGCCTTGGCCCCTTCAAGCGCTATGCCGAGCTGGTGATACGGGAGATTTTTGACGTTTTGCTGGAGTCTTATGGAGAAAATCCCTGGAGAAAGCTGGCGGAAAGGAAAGCCTATTATCCCATGACCATGGGTGCCTTTGAAGGGTGGTTATCCCACTATTGTATATTGGACAGTATCCCGGACGGGGTCCTTCGTGAGGCTGCGGCCCATTGTGAAAATGTAAAAATTTATGGTAATTTGGAAGGAAAGGCCAGCTATATCCAAGCCATTCTTGACTTTATTTCAGGGATGACCGATCGCTTTGCCATCAAATTATTTAACGAATTACTGACTTATTAGAGGCGCTCCTTTCTTAAAATACAAGTTAGTGAACCTTGACTTTTTGTGGATATCCCATATAATTGAAGCATTCCAATGATCAGAAGGGGGTGTTTGGGTATGGAGAAACAACAACGGAGCCGGCTCATCAAGCGTCGTGTGAGTCTTTTTTTGTCCTGCCTGTTGGTTTTATCAATGCTGGGCGCTACCCATCTCATTCTGAATGACCACCATCCCTGCACCGGAGCAGATTGTCCGGTGTGCCATACCATCAGCGCGTGCCAGAACCTTTTGTCTGGCGACGATGGATTGGCAGGACAGGCCGTGGCATTGGTCTTCGGCTGCATTTTATTTTACGGTATTATTTTATTTCGAGGGGATCGCCGATCCGGGGATACCCCTGTCTCCCTCAAGGTTAAATTATTGAACTAAAACAGGACGTACCGTCTCCCGTTAAGGGATTTTTTGACGTGCGTTTTTTTAAAAGTTTATTGGTTAATCAATGATATAGAATTGGAGGAAAAAATTGAAATATTACACGAAAATAATCGGATTATTGTGTGTTGGGATTATGGCCTTTGGAATGATTACGGGGTGTGGCATGTCGGAGGAAACAGGGCAGAAAAAGGCCTTTCAGATTGTCTGTACCACCTTTCCCGTATACGATTGGACCCGGCAGATCCTTGGAGACCGTGCAGGGTCCATTGAGGTGACCCTGCTGCAGGATAAGGGCGTGGATCTCCATAGCTACCAGCCAACGGCAGCGGATATTAAAAAAATCAACAATGCGGATTTGTTCATATACATTGGCGGGGAATCTGATGACTGGGTGGAGAAGGTCTTAAAGACCGATGCCAAGGATCAGCCAAAGGTGCTGCGCTTGATGGATGCACTCGCCGAAAAAGTAAAGGAGGAAGCGGTTGTTGAGGGGATGCAAGCCGAGGAGGAAGGGGAGCATGACCATGATGAGCCGGAGCTGGACGAGCATATCTGGCTCTCCTTTAACAATGCGAAGATTGCCTGTAATGCCATTGCAACAGCCCTCCAGCAGATGGATGGGGACCATGCCCAGGAGTATATTAAACGGGATGGCGAGTATATTGGGAAATTATCAGAAATGGACGAAGAATACGGCCGGATGGCAGCGCAGGCTAAGCATAAGGCGGTCATCGTTGGGGATCGTTTTCCCTTTCGGTACCTCATGGATGATTATGGGATCACCTATTCTGCTGCGTTTGTTGGGTGCTCGGCGGAGACCGAGGCGAGCTTTCAAACCATCTCTTATTTGGCTCAAAAGGTGGATGCCACAGGGATTTCAACCATTCTCACCATTGAAAATTCCGATCAAAAAATTGCGAAGACCATTGTAGAAAATACAAAGGCTAAAAATCAAAAAATCCAGGCTTTAGATTCCATGCAATCCGTCACCGCTTCGGATATCTCGAAGGGGGAAACCTATTTGGGGATCATGGAGAAGAATTTATCGGTGCTTCGGGGAGCCTTGAATGAGTAGAACACAAATGCTGCAAATTCAGTTTAATGATGTTGCCCTGGGTTATGAAAAAAAACGGGTGGTGGAGGGATTATCCCTCACCATCCACTCCGGGGATTATCTTGGTGTTATCGGAGAAAATGGTGTGGGCAAAAGCACCTTTATTAAGACCCTGTTGGGGCTTATCCCCCCAGTATCTGGCCAGATCCAATGGGGTGGGAGGCGTTGCCCTTCAGGGGTGGGCTATTTGCCCCAAATGACAGCAGCATCCCGAAATTTTCCGGCGGTTGTGAAAGAAATTGTGTTATCCGGACGATTGGGGCATATGGGGTATCGCCCCTTTTATAGTGGCAAGGACCGACAGCTGGCCCAGAACGCCATGGAGCAGGTGGGCATTGCAGGGCTTGAAAAACAGCCCTTCGGCAGACTGTCCGGCGGTCAGCAGCAACGGGTGCTTCTGGCACGGGCGTTGTGTGCGGCCTCTGATCTCTTGGTTTTGGATGAGCCGGTTAGCGGGCTGGACTCCGAAAGTCGCGGGGCCTTCTACACCTTGGTGAAGCAATTGAATACGACTCTGGGATTGTCAATTATCATGGTCAGCCACGATATTACGGCAGTGGTTCAACAGACGACCCATATCCTCCATCTTGATCGTTTTCCGCGGTTTTACGGCAGCCGGGAGGATTATGTCAAAAGCCCCGTGGGTCAGGCGTATTTGGCCGCCAGTAAAAGGGCGGTATAAAAAGATGCTTTTGACCTATTTAACCTACCCCTTTGTTCAATATGCCCTCGTTGCCGGGGTGCTCATTGCCTTTTCCGCCTCATTACTGGGGGTGACCTTGGTCTTGCGGCAGTTTTCACTTATCGGGGATGGCCTATCCCACGTGGCCTTTGGTGCCATGGCGGTGGCCATGGTCCTACAGTTGACAAACAAAATGGTTGTGATTCTGCCATTGACCATCCTTACCGCCGTCATCCTGCTGAAACGGGGTCAGCAGATGCGTGTCATGGGGGATGCCGCCATTGCCATGGTTTCGGTGGGGGCCTTGGCCCTGGGGTACCTCCTGGTAAATCTCTTTTCCCAATCAGCTAATATCAGCGGGGATGTTTGTACAACCCTTTTCGGTTCAACCTCCATCCTTACGCTAACAGGATCGGATGTGGTGCAGTGTCTGGTTTTATCCATTGTTGTTATTCTGGTGTTTGTTTTTTTCTATCACCGGATCTTTGCCCTGACTTTTGATGAAACCTTCACCAAAGCCATGGGGCTGAATACCGAGGCCTATAATCTCCTCATTGCCATCATTACGGCGATCATCATCGTTCTAGCCATGAATTTAGTGGGCTCTCTCTTGGTTTCGGCCCTCATTGTTTTTCCAACCCTCTCGGCCATGCAGCTGTTTCGTAGCTTTAAGCAGGTGGTAGTGGTCTCTGGAGCGCTTTCGGTCCTTTTCACGGTGGCGGGGATTTTAACCGCCATCATGCTTTCGACCCCTGTGGGTGCCACCATTGTCGCCATGGGGATGACGGTATTTTTACTGTTTTATGGATTGGGTAGAATAGGAGGTCAGTGATGAAGAAAAAAAGACGCTGTGGTTTAATATTGTGCATGGTGCTGTTGCTTCTCTTTTTAAGCGGGTGTGAGGGCACTAATAAACCCGTGGATTACGATTCAACCCAAATGGGTGAAACCCTGGGGTACTCCCAAGCGGTACAGATTTTAAATGCACCCCAGGATTATGTGGGAAAAACCATTCGAATCCAGGGGGTGTTCAAGGTCGCTATATCAAAAAACACTGACTATTTTTGCTTTTATACCCCCATCTCTGATGTGACGGCATGCTGCTCAGTGCCCCTGGAATTCACCTGGGAGGCAGGCAGCTATCCCGATGATTACCCGGAGGTTGGCACACCCATTGAAATAACCGGAGAATTCCAAAGCTATAAAATTGACGGGGCAAAGGCGACCTTTTATCATTTAACCCATACGACGGTAAAAATCTTAAAATAAATAAAAAAATTCCAAAGGGGATTGACAAAATAAGTTAGTTAAGTTAAACTTTATTCATCGATTGAAACTCCTCTTACTCAATAATCGATGGGATGGAAGCTGCAGTACACTTTTTACAAGTTTAACTCTCTCCTAACTTTAACGAATAGATTTGAAAGCGCAGCCTTCCTTCAAGACCCTACCCATGCGGCAGGGTCTTTTCATTTATTAGAATCCCTTAAGCTTCTGTGGTATAATAATCTAAATATGCTAAAAATATACAAGGTGAACGATGAATATTAATTGTAAAATACTACGTGATTTATTAACACCCGAGGAACTTTTGCGCGGCGATTATGGCGTTGAGCGCGAAGGTCTAAGGGTGACGCCGGAAGGCAAGCTGGCAACGACCTTACATCCGGAACCCTTTGGTAACAAGCTGATCAATCCCTTTATTACCACCGATTTTTCAGAAAGCCAAATCGAGGTGGTGACACCCACCGTAGACACCATTGATAAGGCCTACACAGCCTTAACCTGGCTCTGTGATGCCGTACAGGATGTGCTGCCGGAGAATGAATTTTTCTGGCCCCAATCCATGCCCTGCGATATTCCTGAGGATGATGAGATCCCCATCGCGATTTACGAAGGACGTCCCGATGCGGGGAGTGCTATGGCTTACCGCCAGGGGCTCATTGAAAAATACGGTGGAAAGAAACAGCTGATTTCAGGGATTCATTTGAATTTTTCCTTTAAGGATGAGGATATTGAAACGGTTCGGCGTACCATCGCCCCGGAGTATAGCCATCAGGCTTTTAAAGATGCGGTTTATCTGAAAATCGTCCGCAATTATCTGCGATACCGTTGGCTTATTATTTATCTCACCGGGTGTAGTGTTGGCCTGCACAAGAGCTATATACCAGATTGTGTGGCTCAGATGTCCCCGGTGGATGATGCCGGCTCTTATCTGGAGACCACCGGACCATCCTTTCGAAATTCAGCCTGTGGCTATAAAAACCTTTTTCCCCTGTACCCGGACTATACTTCGGTGGAGTCTTTTGTAGAGGATGTTCAGGGTTATGTGGATAAGGGATATCTTTCTGCAGCCAAGGAGCTCTATACCCAGATACGGATGAAGCCCAGGGATGCGGTCAATGTTCTGGAATCCCTGAGAGAAGACGGCATTAAATATCTGGAGATCCGTACCATTGATCTCAATGTGTACGATCCCTGTGGCATTGCAAAAATCGATATGGAATTTGTCCATCGCTTTATTTTGTACATGCTTATTAAGCCAGAGGAGGATTACCCCCAGTGGCAGCAGGAAGGTCTTTTAAATGAAGAGGCCGTAGCTGTTGGTGGGTTACAGCCCGGTTTTAAAATCAAACGAAATGGCCAGATGGTGGATATGCGGGCCTGGGCCATGGAAATATTAGAAGATATGGCAGAGATGGAACAAAATCTTGGACTTTCGGACGGTGTTCTGGACACCATGCGCATCCGGGTAGAGCATCCGGAAACCACCTATGCCGCCCGTCAGGTGGCGGATATCGAGGATCAGGGATTTTTGGGAAGTCAGATGAAAAAGGCCCGGGAATATAAGGCCGAGAGCCAAGGGCGTGAAAACATTTTAAGGGAATACGGTGATGCCGATGAACAGGTCCAGAAGAAGCATCAGGAGAATATGACGACAGGAAAGGCCTTTCCCAAGCTATAGGAATGAAAGAAGGAGCAGCAATGGGATTAGTATATGAAAAAAAACAGCGGGTCAATGGCTACGAGTGTACCTACGACTATCAGCTGTCGCCCGTGGCGGTAATGAATTATTTTCAGCAAAGCAGCCAGGAGCAAAGCGAGGCTCTGGACGTTGGACCCAAGGCCATGGAAGCAGCTGGCTTGGCTTGGTTCTTAGTGAAGTACGATTTGCGCTTTATGGCGTACCCGGTCTTTAATCAGGAGATTACGGTGGAAACCGAGGCCATAGCCTTCCATGGCTTTGCTGCCCACAGACGTTTTGCCATTAGAGATCAGGATGGGACGGTCATGATCGAGGCGGACACGGAATGGATGCTCATCGATACGGAAAGCGGCCGCTTGCGCCGGATGGACGCCGTTCCCCAGAATGCGGTTTATCAGGCCGGGAATCAAACCGATTTTAATCTGCGGCGGCTGACGAAGGTTTCTGGGTGGACAGAGGAAAAGCAGTTTCAGGTCCGCTATTTGGATATTGATTTCAACACCCATGTGAACCATGTGAAGTACCTGGCCTGGGCTCTGGAAATCCTGCCTCTGGAAGAGGTGAAATCCATGGCCCTTTCCCAGGTGAAAATTATTTATAAGAACCAGGGCTTTTATGGCGATATAGTGACGGTCCGTTCGGCTCAGATGGCCAATCATCACTACCGTGTGGATGTCATCAATCAACGGGATGAGCTGCTGTGCCAGCTTGAATTAATTTTGTCCTAGAATAAAAAATGGGGATCCGCAATATTATTTATTGAAGGTCCTTTTTAATTTTCAAAAATAAGGATATAATAACACCATAACAATTGACTAAAGGATGACGAAATGAAGCGATATATACTCGTACGCCATGTGGAAACCCAAGGAAATGTGGAGGGCCGCCTCAACGGTCATACCGAATCCCCCTATACCAAGCGGGGGCTTGTGATGAAAGAACGCCTTCTTGAAGAAATCCAGGCCATCCATCAGCACACCCCCATTAACCGGGTGTATGCCAGCCCCATCAGCCGTGCTCGGATCATTGGGGAAGAGGCTTCTGCCATTCTGGGGGTGCCCTTTTCGGTAGAGCCGGTATTAAAAGAATTTAACTTTGGTATTTTTGACGGCCTTACCATCGCTGAGGCCGAGGTGAAGGACCCGGCGGCCTGGAAAGAATGGATGGAAGATTATAATTTTACCATGCTCCCAGAAGGTGAATCCTATGTGGAGTATCATCAGCGCCTGAAACACTTTATTGAGGAAGAGGACAAGGAGGAAGAGGATCAGACGGTTCTCATCGTCGCCCATGGAGGAACCGTTCACAGTCTGCTGCTTAACCTGCTGGATTTACCCTTAGATGTTAAATGGCATTTTGAAATCAAATTAGGGGGGATTGCCATCATTCGCTGCCCAGAGGGCTATGGAATACTGGAAACCCTGTATGCACCAGAGTATGAATAAGGAGCGTGTCATTGGAAGAAATCACGAAAGAGTTACTCATTGAGTCGCCGGAGATCCTCGCCAAGGTCTTCGGCCAGTATGATGAAAATATTAAGATGATTGAGGGACGGCTGAATATTGATGTCATCGTCCGGGATAACACCTTAAAAATCCGGGGGGGAGCCAAGGCGGTGGATGCCGGCATCCGGGTGGTGGAAGAAATGGTAAAAACCGTCGCCGTTCAGGGGACGATTACCAAGGATACCACGGATTATATCCTCCAGCTGGAGGCCAAGGGACTTTCCAAGGAATACGGTGCCCTCCGGGAAGACACCATCTGTTTTACCACCCGGGGAAAGCCCATTCGCAGCAAAACCATCGGCCAGAAAAAATACATTGAGGCCATCCGAAAGAATGAGATGGTCTTTGGCATCGGTCCGGCAGGGACAGGAAAAACCTATCTCGCCATGGCCATGGCCATTACGGCCTTTAAAAATGGAGAGGTTGACCGCCTGGTCCTGACCCGGCCCGCGGTGGAAGCCGGAGAAAAGCTGGGCTTTTTGCCGGGGGACCTACAGGATAAAGTAGACCCCTACCTGCGCCCATTGTACGATGCCCTCTTTGAAATCATGGGAGCAGAGGCCTTTGAACGAAATATGGAAAAAGGACTCATCGAGGTGGCTCCCCTGGCTTATATGCGGGGGCGGACCCTGGAAAATGCCTATATTATACTAGACGAGGCCCAAAACACCACCCCGGAGCAGATGAAGATGTTTTTAACCCGCTTTGGGGCAGGCTCTAAGGTGGTGGTCACCGGGGATGTTACCCAGGTGGATTTGCCCGAGGGAAAACGTTCGGGACTTAAGGAAGTACAGCATATCCTAAAGGGGGTGGCGGGCATCGCCTTTATTCAGTTTACAGAATCGGATGTGGTGCGTCATCGGCTGGTCCAACGGATTATAGAGGCCTATGATAAAAATGAAAAGCAGCGACAAGCCCGGGCAGAAAAGCGAAAGGTTAAGGAAAATGATTAAAATTGAGTTTGATAACCGGACCGATCAAGTGGTGGATGATGCCCTGAAAGCCCAGATTTTAGAGTTTATTAAGCGGACAGTGGAAAGTGAGGGCATCGAACCGGAGGTAGAGGTAGAAATCAGCTATTCCATGGTGACACCAGATGAAATTCAAGCCATTAATGCAGAATATCGCCATCAGGACAAAGCGACGGATGTGCTCTCCTTTCCCATGAATGATTTCACCCCAGAGGATGAGGTTATTGAGCTTGAGGAAGGGATGCCTCTGGTTTTAGGGGATATCATCGTGAATTTGGAGCAGGCTGAGAAGCAGGCCAAAGAATACGGCAATACCTTTGAGGCGGAGGTATGCTATTTATCCGTCCATTCCACCTTACACCTGCTGGGCTACGACCATATGGTTCCAGAGGATAAACAGGTGATGCGCACCCGTGAAAAGGCCATTATGGGTCAAGAGGACTGATTGGAGAGGGGGGGATGAAATGCGACGCTTAAGGAGTAGTTTTCATTATGCCATCCAAGGGGTGAGTTATGTTTTGCGAACCCAACCCAATATGAAGATTCATACGATTATTGGGGTTTTAGCCATTTTGGCCGGGTTTTATTTCCATATCACCACTCCCGAGTGGCTGGCACTGGTCATTGTCATTGGCTTTGTCTTAATCCTCGAGGTGGTCAATACCGCGGTGGAAACCCTGGTGGACCTCTACACCGAAGAATATCACGATTTGGCCAAGGCCAGTAAGGACACGGCGGCAGGTGCCGTCCTTCTCATGGCGGGGGTTTCTGTTGTGGTGGGGCTCATTATTTTTGGACCCCGGCTTTGGCAGCTCATCATCACGACCGTGACGGCCATGGGAGGAATTTAAGATACTATCGATAGAATGGGAAAAGACCAGTCGGATGAAGGGTCATCAAATAGAGAAGGAAGTTTAATCAATGGAAAAAGAATTTCAATCAGGTTTCATCAGCATCGTCGGACGTCCCAATGTAGGCAAATCCACCCTGCTCAATGCCATTATGAAGGAAAAGCTGGTGATTACCTCCAGCAAACCCCAAACCACCCGGAACGCCATCCGCTGCATCCACACCGAGGATGATTGCCAGATGGTCTTCATCGATACCCCCGGGATGCATCGCCCGAAGAACAAGCTGGGGGATTATATGCAAAAGGCAGCCATGGATACCCTGGGGGACGTGGATGTGGTGCTCTACCTGGTGGAGCCGGAAAAAAAACTGGGCCCCGGGGATCAATATATTTTAGAGAAGCTCTCCAAAATTAAAACGCCCATCCTCCTCGTTCTGAATAAAATTGACACCGTACCCAAGGAGGAGCTGTTGGAAACCATTGCTCTTTATCAGTCCTACGATTTTCTCCAGGCCATTCTGCCTATATCGGCCCGGGATGGGGACGGTATTGAAGAGCTGCTCACCCTCATCCGGAAGGATTTGCCGGAGGGCCCCATGTTTTTCCCTGATGACATGATTGTGGATCAAAGTGAGCGGTTTATTGTCGCAGAGCTGATCCGAGAGAAAATCCTCAACCTCCTCCGGGATGAAATTCCCCACGGAGTGGCCGTGGAAATCTCCATGATGAAGGAACGGCCCAATAAAAGTATTTTGGACATTGACGCCACCATTTTCTGTGAAAAGAAAAGCCACAAGGGCATCATTATTGGGAAGCAGGGGGCTATGCTGAAAAAAATCGGGAGTCAGGCCCGACGGGATATTGAATTCTTTTTAAAAACGCCGGTAAATCTCCAGCTTTGGGTAAAGGTCCGGGCCGATTGGCGGGAGCGGAATTACGATTTAAAGGATCTGGGTTATTTTGACTAATGGCCCAGGTTAAGACACGGGCCCTGGTCATCAGGGAGCAGCCCTTCCAGGAGCAGGACAAAATACTCACCCTGTTTACGGAGAAGGAGGGCAAGCAAAAGGCCATTGCCAAGGGGGTTAGGCGCAGTAAAAGCCAACTGGTGGCAGCCACCCAGCTCTTTTCCTTTAGTGAGTTTGTCTACTATCCGGGAAAGAATTTTGCCGCCATCAATCAGGCGACTTTAGTTGAAGCCTTCTACCCCCTGCGCCAGGATTTACTCAAGATGTCCTTGGCTTCTTATATTTTAGAGCTGCTGGATGCCTTTTATGATTTTTATCAGGGGAACCCGGCGGTTTTAAAGGTGGCCAACCATATATTGTACTATTTATCCCAGGGACAGGCGGTCAGTGACACCGCGCTGGTGGCAGCCTTCCAGCTGAAGATTGCAGAGGCCCAGGGGATTCGGCCCATTCTTTCTGCCTGTGCCCATTGCAAAAAAACAGAGGAATTGATATACTTTTCCATCGATGGGGGCGGGGCCATCTGTCGGGACTGCTCAGGGGATGAAGGGTATACCTACCGCT
Source organism: Eubacterium aggregans (assembly GCF_900107815.1). Classification (GTDB taxonomy): domain Bacteria; phylum Bacillota; class Clostridia; order Eubacteriales; family Eubacteriaceae; genus Eubacterium_O; species Eubacterium_O aggregans. Next base: position 32,429 of record NZ_FNRK01000014.1, on the reverse strand, counting down.
TGCTTTCAGAACAGCTGTCCGTCATGGAGACCTTGCTCATTAAGCCCATTAAGGTCATCCGGGATATGGATTTGCCCGATGAGACGATCCGGCGGATTATGGATATCATGGATCATTATATTTCATTTAATTTGGATAAGAAGCTTTCGGCCTATCAGTTTTACAAGGATGTTGTGGGAAACTGAATAATACATTTTTAGGAGGAACCTATGGGAAAATATCGTATGCTGCACACTATGATCCGGGTGATGGATCTGGAAAAATCTTTAGCTTTTTATGAAGACGCCCTGGGACTGACAGAGGTCCGCAGGAAGGATAAGCCCGAGGGTAAGTTTACCCTGGTCTATTTGGGGGATGGTCAGACCGACTTTACCCTGGAGTTAACCTATAATTACGACCCGGAAGTTCCCTACGATTTAGGGAATGGCTACGGTCACCTGGCTCTGGAAGTGGACGACTTGGAAGCCAGCCATGATGAGCACATTGCCAAGGGCTACACGGTCACCAATTTAAGCGGCCTGGACGCAGGGAAGAAGAGCTATTACTTCATTACCGATCCCGATGGTTACAAAATTGAGATTTTGAGAAAAAAGTAATGGATGAGGGGGAAAAGGCACCACTACTTGTGGTGGAAATCAAGGACATTCCCTATGTTTTCGAGAGCAATGGCCCCTTGGAATTTGAGCAGTATTCGGAAATTCGAAGCATTGCAGAGGATCCAGCTATTTATGAGATGAATGCCAATTGCATCAACCCGGATGTTTTGGCCTATCAATTCATTCGACAAACGGCCAGGCAAACCGGGATTCATTTATCGATGTGTCAAACCTGGCCCAAACTGAGTCTCAATCTGCGAAAAGAGTGATGGTTAAGAGCGCTGTCCCACAAAAAACGCCAATAGGTCCTGTGGGACAGCTTCTTTATAAATAATTTTTGTAATATTTCCCATTGTAGGATGAATAATAATTGACAAAAAATTGTAATTGGGTTATTATTAATTTGTCTTAAGGAAGTAGTAATTGATTCACATATTTTTGCAGATCATTTTACTCTAGTATAAGTGGTTTGCGAAAATATGTGATTTTTTTATCGGTTCCTTGGATATTAAGGATTTAGGAGGTACCGTGATGAACGCAGGTACAGTAAAATGGTTTAACAGTGAAAAAGGATTTGGATTCATCTCCCGTGAAGATGGCGACGATGTATTCGTACATTTTTCCGCAATCGTGTCCGATGGCTTCAAAACCCTGAACGAAGGACAAAGTGTAACTTTTGACATCGAAGATGGCCCCCGTGGCTTACAGGCAAAGAACGTTGTAGCACAGTAATTCATTTAAAGAAAAACGCCCTGGAGGTTGCTCTGGGGTGTTTTTTTATTGGATGAAGCCAAGTTATTTGTTATAATACAGGTAAAGTAGAAATATAGAACCAAAAGGATGTAAAATTGGACGAAACCTCAAAGAATGCCTTCAAATGGTGCGCCCTTCTCATGGCTGTCACCATTGCCAGTGCCATCGGCTATTGGCTTTATATGGTGCGTGAGCGCAATGTAGAAATTGATATCGGCCTCTACGGTCCTAGAGTGAGTGCTCAAAATAATAATGAAGATGATTATCAGAAGATTCCGAAGTACACGGTATCCTGCAATCGTAAGGGGACCATCCATCAGATGGAGGTGTTTTCCCTCATCCCGGAAAGTGAGGAGCTGCTAAAAACCAGCTTTTCAGGCTCAGACGAGAGGCGAAGCATGGGCTATACTGTGGGTGGAAAGACATGGTACTATCAGGATGTCTTTATTCAAATCCTGAAGGAGATTAATGGCGAATGGCAAAGCCTTTATACCTACGATTTGGATGACTGCAGCCAGGAGGGACTCTTTAACCTGGGGATCGTCAGGCGGCAGGGAGACCAGGGTTCTGCGGTTGAAGTGGGGAACCAGCTCGATTTCCAGTTGGTTCGTTTTGTGGATCGCTTTAATCAGCAGCACGATTTCCTCATTACAGAGTATACCATTTTAAATCCAGCTGGATTGAGCGTTCAAACAGATACCCAGATTTTTGATTTAGAAGATCCAGCCAGCACCAGTGACCGTCAGAAAATGGCTATCCTTGGGAGACTGGAGGATACTCTAAATGATCCCAATGATGACATCGGGGTGTACAAAATTCTCCAAGGAAGCGGAAACACAGGCCCCTATGCCCTTAGCCGCCTCTTTGAATACAATGCGGTCACCGGAAGGTACGAAATCCAACAAACCGTGAAGCAGGCCTGGCTGGCTGAGATGGACACGCTGATCCAGCAGGCAGCGTCAAAATAAAGGATGAAAACAAATGAACAAGCAAAAGTTATCGGCCCCAGGGACCCTTGCCCAGTGGATTGATGCCTCTGAAATAGCACTGGATACCGGGGATTTTACCAAAATTAAATTAAACCGTCAGGGGGATGTCATGACGGCAGAGTACGGTGCGGACACCATTAGCATTCGCTTTGCCAAAAAGGATCAAGGCCATGTCCTCCTGCGCATCGAATGCGATGATGAGCAGGTATTGGAATGGTATAAATCCTGTGTGGCGGATGTCATAAAAAATCCGGAAAAATTTGAAGATTATTATGCCGAGGAAGAGGAATTTGATCCCATTGGCCAAAATCCACCATCACCAGGCCCGGCAGCGGCGGTGCCGCCAACGGATGATGCATTGGGGGAAGATGGCGGTAGCCCCAAAGGAAAGCTTAAAAGGCTATTGGTAAAAAAATGGGCGATGGTTGTTTTAATCATTGCGCTCCCCCCCCTTGGCTTATACGTGTTTTATCGCTACCATCGCAGTGGCTTTGGACGACGTGTGGTGATTACCCTGGTGACCATTCTGTACACCTTATTTATTTGGCTGGGATTCTTTGGGATCAATACCGGTTTTGGTTTATCCACCATTACGACCTGGTTTGGGGAGATTACCCATACGACCCAGCAGAAAATTGATAATGTAACGGCGACACCAGCCCCCACACCAACGGTGGAGGTCAATCCAGAGGAATAAAAGAGAACAATACGCATCGGCAAAATGATACGGGTATAAACAGACAAGAAAAAGGGGAGGGCATTTCGATGCCAAAGAGAAAATGTGTCTTGATTGTGGATGACCGGCGGGTAAACCGCCTGGTTTTATCTGGGATTTTGAAGGAAGATTACACAATCCTGGAAGCAGAAAATGGAAAGATTGCCTTAGATATATTACACCAACAAAAGGAGCGTATTGCTGCGGTCTTGCTGGATATTACCATGCCTGTGATGAATGGGTATGAGGTGATGGCAGCTATGAGCGGCGATACGCTTTTGTCAAAGATTCCGATTATTGTAACAACTGGAGATGATGCTTCAGACACTGAGGTTTTGGCTTTGTCCATGGGAGCGAATGATGTTTTAGTGAAGCCCTATAAGCCTGCGGTTATTAAGCACCGATTGGCAAATACCATCAAGCTTAGAGAAACAGCGGCTCTGGTCAATGCCGTCCGTAAGGATGTATTGACGGGAGTCCTGAAAAAAGAATTCTTTTATGAGCAGATAACGATGAATATTAAAGGAAAACCATCGGAAAGTTATGACCTTATCTGCTGTGATATCGAACGTTTTAAGTTGGTTAATGATCTATTTGGAATGGATATCGGGGATGCGCTGCTTAAACACTTGGCCGGTTTGATGGAGAGTTATTTTGCAGAAAAAGGGATTTGTGGCCGGATTGGTGTGGATCAATTTGCCTGCTTACTGCCCCATCGACCCTCCTATGACAAATCTTGTTTTGATGAAATGATTGCCAAGGTCAATCGATTTCCTATTCCCATCAGCCTGAGGCTTCGTTTTGGCATTTATGTCATTAAGGCACTGGATATTCCGGCAAACGTGATGTGCGACCGCGGGGTGATTGCCTGTAAGTCCATAAAGGGACAGTACGATATACCTTACGCCTACTACGATGATATCATTCGTCAAGACCTTCTTTTTGAGCAATCCATTCTTGATGAAATGGAAATTGCGGTTCAGGACAATCAGTTCAAGGTATATTATCAGCCTAAATACGATGTGAAGAAGGAAGCCGTCGTCGGGGCAGAAGCACTAATCCGGTGGGTCCATCCCAAAAAAGGATTGATGTCCCCAGGGACCTTCATTCCCATTTTTGAACGCAATGGCTTTATTACAAAGCTTGATCAGTATGTGTGGCGGACGGTCTGTCAAACATTAAAAGACTGGCAGGATCGAGGACAGCGGTTGATCCCCATTTCGGTGAATATCTCAAGGTTGGATATTTACCGTACCGATTTACCGGAGTGCTTATTGGGGCTGGTGGACGAGGCCGGAATTCATCCCCGTTACCTCCATTTAGAAATCACCGAGACAGCCTATACAGAAGATCCGGAGCAGCTGATCAAAACGGTTAAAAGACTGAAGGCCTTGGGATTCGTTATTGAAATGGACGATTTTGGCTCGGGGTATTCGTCCCTGAATATGCTGTCCCAGATGCCCCTGGACATTCTCAAACTGGATATGCCATTCATTCAAAATGAAACAAAAAATGGTGGAAGTCCGAGTATTTTGAGCTTTGTTATAAGTTTAGCCAAATGGCTGAATTTGGATGTTGTGGCAGAGGGCGTGGAAACAAAGACCCAGCTGGATATCCTGCAAAAAATGGATTGCCACTGTGTCCAGGGGTACTATTATGCAAAGCCCATGCCACGTACCGCGTTTGAAGCTCACTTGAAAAGGTCCGTTATTGCCGATTGTGATACGGTTTCCCCAGAAAATTATGTGCCTAGCAATCAGGTTGCAATCCACAATGGAGGGACAAAACGGGTGATGATGATCGTTGATGATGTTGAGGTCAACCGAAAGATTTTGGCAGAAATTTTTTGGAACACTTATACCATCGTCGAAATTAATAATGGACAAACTGCTTACGATTATGTTCTTAAAAACTATAAAATGGTCGACATTATCTTATTGGATTTGGTGATGCCGATTATGGGCGGATTCCAGCTGCTGGGACGATTGAAAGCGAATCCGGATACCTGTGATATCCCGGTAATCATTACCTCAAAGCTTGGTGAAGAGGGGGAGGCCAGAGCTCTATCCATGGGGGCAGATGATTTTATTGCAAAGCCTTATAATACAGAGGTTGCCCAACATCGGGTCAATAATGCTTTGGCAGAGTCCAAGTTACGCCTCATGGAAAGAGAAACGCTCTTGAGCCAGGAAGTAGAGGCCATACGCTATCAGGCTGAGCACGATGCCTTGACGGGTCTGTATAACCGCATCGCTTTAGAAACACGGATGAACGCGTTTTTTGCAGCACCTGGACCCAATGATGGAGCCTTTATCACTTTGGATCTAGATAATTTCAAGACCATTAACGATGTGTTTGGCCATGATAAGGGGGATGCGGTTCTAGTCGATATTGCCGATATTTTGCGATGCCATTTTGATAAGGATGATATTATCACGCGCTTGGGAGGGGATGAATTTGCTGTTTTCCTACCAACGTTGACGGATCTGCCAAAGCTACATAAACGTGTCAGCCTGCTTTGCAGAAAGCTCCGGGTACAGTATGGTGGCGTGGAAATAACAGCGACGGCGGGTGTATCCATCGCACCAGATCAAGGCACCAATTATCAAACCCTTTATAAGAATGGAGATAGTGCCTTATTGGTGGCTAAGCGGCTTGGGAAAAACCAGTATCAGATTTATGACCACGAAATGCCCATGCCATCCCCTGTACTTTCTCGAAATTTAGATTGGCTTTTAGACGAAACCAGCGATGGGATTATGGTCTGTGACACAGAGAATTACGATGTACTCTACCTTAATCATGTCGTTGGTGACATTGCAGGGTGCGACCGACGTACCGGGTCAGGGAAAAAATGCTATAATCTGATTTGGGGATATACAGAGCCCTGTCCTCACTGCGTGCCTTTGGCTGAAATGTCTAAGGAGTACTGTGAGCATGAGGTGGTCGATCAAGCGAGGGGAAAACATTACATCATTAAAGGAAAGCTGACGGAATGGGGAGGCAAAACCGCCAGGATTCAGTATATTCAAGATAATACTGCCCGGGCGGCCATTGCCAAACAATTGACGGATCTCTCAGAAGACCGTAAGCGGCTGCTGGATTTAATGCCAGGGGGGATTTTCCGTTATCGTGCAGAGGATAATGATACCTTTGATTTTGTAAGTGAGAATATGTTGAAAATGTTGGGCTATAGCCGACAGGGTTTCGATGAAAAGTTTGGCCGTTCCTTTTAAAAAATGGTCTGGCATGAAGACCGGGAACGGGTTCTCAATGAAATTAGCACTCAAATTGCGGTAGGAAATGTGGATGAATGCGAATATCGGATTGAAAAGGAAGATGGCAGTCTCTGTTGGGTTCATGATATTGGCCATTTGGTGCAGGATGAAAATGGACAGGGTTGGTTTTATGTCACCATTATCGACATTACAAAGGAGCGTTTGATTACCGAGAGCCTTAATGAACAACGGCTAAAGCTGGAGATTGCCCTATCCCACTCTGGACTTCAATATTGGGAACACGATTTACTAACGGATACGTGTATTAATGGTATCCAGGGAGCAAATTTAGGGTTTGCAGATGTCATTCCTCAGTACAGTCGGTTTCTGGTAGAGAGCGGCATCATTCCGCCAGAATATGTCGGCCTGTATCAAGAAAAACAGCAAGAGCTTTATGACGGGGTAAAGGCAGTTTGTTATGATATTCCACTTTACGAACCTTCGGGTCAGCGGATTTGGTGGCGAATAAGATGCACAAATATTTTTGATGATCAGGGAAGCCCCATCAAAACCATTGGGACAGCAGAGAATATTGGACAGTTTAAAATGGAAAGAGCCATCAATCCGGAATAGGGGGAGGTGTAATCCGTTGAAACATCAGTTTAAATTAATGTTAATTATAGTGGTCATGCTTATGATCAGTACGCTGCCGGTTCGGGCAGCAAGTACCGAAAAAACAGTCAAAGTGGCTGTGATGAACTATCCTAATTTTATTGAGCGTGAAGTGGATGGTACGGTGAAAGGATATGCCGCAGAATATTTAAGTGATATTGCCGATTATAATGGATGGACCTTGGATTATGTGGATCTGTCCTTTAGCCAGGCCCTGGAAAATCTAGAACAAGGTGCTATAGATATTGTTGTCGGCGTACAGAAGGCCCCCGGGCGTGAGGATCTCTATGATTTTTCGGAAGAAAGCATGGGAGAAAATGGTGCATTGCTTTGTGTGAAGACTGATAATACCCATTACGCCTACGAGGATTACAGCAATTTCAATGGCCTGCGCATCGGCGGTATTGCAGGTTCAGCCTATCGTTCTTTATGCCAGGAAACCATGGCCGAAAAAGGTGTTTCAGTCATTATGTCGGAATATGCCACTGATCAGGAGGCCCGTACGGCTTTAGACTCTGGTCAGGTCGATGCCCTGATGATGGGAACCATACGGTATACCAATGATTATAAAGTCATAGCCCGGATGACCCCAGTGGATATGTACTTTGCCTGCAACGCGAATGATCCCTCAATTAAAACAGGAGTGGATACCGCCCAAGCCCATATTCACACCAATAATCGCTATTATGAGATGTCTCTGGATAAAGAATATTTTGATGATGTCCAAAATTCACAGGCGTTTAGTAAGGCGGAGCAGGAATATATTGTAAAGCTGGGCTCCATCAATTTGGGATATGTTTCGAATCAGGATCCTGTGTCCTATGAGGATACGAACACTGGAGAATTTGCAGGAATGACCCGGGATATTGTGGATAAGATTGCCGAAATTAGTGGGCTTTCCATTCAGTATATTCCTTTGCCTCCAGGAAAAGTCAGCTATGACTATTTAACGGAAAATAAAATCGGATTGATTGCCAGTGTGGAATACAACAGCATTAATCTGAAAACAAAGGGATTACGGCTATCGAATCCCTATTTGGCAGCCCAAAAGGTATTCGTAGGAAAATCTGATACAAACTTTGACAAAAATGCGTCTTATAAAATTGCCATGGCCACAGGGTCAGGGAGTGTTGAGGCTTTTTTGCAAACTAAATATCCCAATTTTACTATTGACGTATATGATACGGTGGAGGAAAGCTTTCAGGCGGTTTTAGATGGGAAAGCCGATTTAGCGATGCAGAACCAATATGTGGTGACCTATCTTTTATCCAAGCCCCAGTATGAAAGCTTGTCGGCCTTTCCTGTGGAGGGGCTGAGCGATCAACTTTGCCTCAGTGCGGTTTCCCTTGTTGATGAAAATGGGAACTCCAATCCCCTATTATCAGATCCTATGCTGATTTCAGTTCTCAATAAAAGCATCGCCCAAATCGATGAGGATACCGTGTCCCAGATCATCGCCAAATATACCACCGGAAAGCCTTATCATCTTACCTTGGGGGATATGCTATACAAATATCGGGTGCCTTTCATCTTTATCGTTTTACTCATCCTGTTGTGCGTTCTTATGTTTTGGCAGATTTTAAACATTCGTCAAAAAAATACAGAGAAAATTCAGGAGAAAAATAAACAGCTTTCCGAATCAGTCCTACAGGCAGAGCATGCGAATCAAGCCAAGTCCCAATTTTTAGCCAGGATGAGTCATGAAATCCGAACACCCATGAATGCTATTGTGGGTTTAACGGAAATCGCCAAACATCATGCGGATGATTCGCTAAAAATAAAAGACTATTTATCTAAAATTGATGCATCTGCAAAAATTCTCTTGGGTATTATCAATGATGTGTTGGATATGTCGGCGATTGAAAGTGAAAAGCTAAAAATTGCCCATAATCCCTTTGATTTAAAAGCTCTTTTAACATCCCTTACTACCTTGTATTACACGCAGTGTAAAGAAAAGGAAATTGAGTTTGAGGTATTGCTTTCTGGCGTCACAGAGGAAATGCTGGTAGGGGATGCCCTGAGGCTTAACCAAATTCTCCTGAATCTTTTGTCCAATGCGTATAAATTCACGCCAAAGGGTGGAAGCATTAAGGTTTTAATCACCCAAGAGGATCGTCAGGGAGAAAAAATATACTTTCGGTTTGCGGTTACGGATACCGGTGCTGGTATTTCCAAGGAAATGCAAACCCGTATTTTCAAGCCCTTTGAGCAGGAGAGTGCGGAAACGGCTCAAAACCATGGGGGCAGCGGTTTAGGCCTATCCATTACTAAAAGTTTGGTTGAAATGATGCATGGTGCCATAACGCTGGAGAGCACCATTGGAGTGGGAACGACCTTCGCCGTAGAACTTCCTTTTGACAGCATATCGGATTTATCACAAAATGAACCGGCAGAGTTTAGGGATATTAAAGCCTTAGTGGTAGATGATGATGCCCAGACCTTGGAATACACTACCATAGTGCTCGAACGTATTGGCGTTCAATTTGAAACAGCGGAGGGCGGGGAGGATGCTCTGACACGGATTCAGGATGCCTATACAGCAGGCAGTGGCTATGATCTTTGCTTTGTCGACTGGAAAATGCCGGGAACAAATGGGGTAGAGGTCACCCGAAAAATTCGGGAGTTGTATGATGAGGATACGATTATCATCATCGTTTCAGCCTACGACCTTTCTGAAATCGAAGACGAAGCCAAGGCAGCCGGGGCGAATATGTTTATCCCTAAACCCTTGTTTCAATCGACAGTTTATAATGTGCTGATGACGTTAAGCGGTGGAAAATATACAAAAGCCACGGCCGATGAACAGGACTATAATTTTGATGGAAAACGTATTTTATTGGCAGAGGACAATGAAATAAACCGTGAAATTGCCATTGATTTATTGGAACTGGTTGGCCTAAGCGTGGATTGCGCGGGAGATGGAAAGGAAGCGCTAGAAGGCTTTATGGCCATGGAGCCAGGAACCTATGACGCTATTTTGATGGATGTTCAGATGCCCTTTATGGATGGTTATGAAGCGGCTAAGGCAATTCGTAAATCCGATCATCCTGAAGCAGCGACGATACCGATATACGCCATGACGGCGAATGCTTTCACAGAGGATGTATCCGAAGTCTTTTCCAGTGGAATGAATGGTCATATCGCAAAGCCGATTGATACTCAGATACTATACAGCACTCTAAAGCAATGCTTTGATCAACAGAAACCATAATCCGTAAAAAACGTGCCCTGCCACCAGAGTGGTACCGGGCACGTTTTTTATCTGTGTTAATTATAATTCGATGGTAATCTCCTTGCCGGAGGGGACATAGGCATCATAGGTGACACCAGCCATTTCAAACATACGCTTTGAAGCCAGCACGCTGTCGGAATCGGCGTATTTATCTTCCCCATAAATCACCCGCTTAATCCCGGATTGAATAATGGCTTTGGCACACTCATTACAAGGGAAGAGGGTGGCGTACAAGGTAGCGCCCTTTAAAGAGCGGCCGCCACTATTTAAAATAGCATTAAACTCAGCATGGCATACATATAAATATTTAGTGTTTAAGGGATCACCTTCCCGCTCCCAGGGCATATGGTCGTCATCGCAGCCTGTGGGCATTCCATTGTATCCCATGGTCAGTATTTTATTATCGGCATCGACGATGCAAGCGCCTACCTGGGTGCCGGGGTCCTTGCTGCGCTGGGCAGCCAGATGGGCAATACCCATGAAGTATTCGTCCCAGCTGATATAATCATTTCGCTTCATCATAACCTCCGTTGATGTTATTTCATAAAGTATATCATTTTTTTTGCCTTGAATTCCTTAAAAATGAATATATTTTCTTTCTGCACAAGAAAATTCTTGAAATTCTTTTGAAAAAGACTGAAAATCCGTATTGACAATTTATGCAGTTAAGGTATAATAATCCAGTAACCTTTTAGCGCCCGTAGCTCAGGTGGATAGAGCAATGGTCTCCGAAGCCATGTGCCGTACGTTCGAATCGTATCGGGCGCACCATATTCGATAAATATAAGAGTCTTAAACACAAGGAATCCTCGTGTTTAAGACTTTTTTATTTTTTGAAAAATTTGATAAATCAAAAACTTAAGCACAGAATTGAATACGGGAACAAATAAAAAATGATTGACAAAGCCACGGGAATCCTTTAGACTGTATGAAACATTAATTTTATAACATATATGTTTAATATGTTTATATTTATAGAGGAGGACCGACCATGAAAGAGACCCACAATGATCATCATGAGCACCATGGACATGATCATGAGCATCAGCATCGAAGTAAAATTCAATTTGACCGCAATGGTATTCCAAAGGTTTTATCCCCAAAGGAATCCGTTCATTCGGAGGATTATCCAGATGATTATTCTAAGGCGGTTAACACTTATCGAAAAACATTTCCCAATAAACAGCGGGTGTTGGCTGAAACCCCAGACCCTGGAGTAAAGGAAATGATGGAACGAATGGCGTATCTGAACATCGACACAGCCTTTGATCGCTTTGATGCCCAGCAGCCCCAGTGTATTTTTGGGCTGGGGGGAACCTGCTGTAAGAATTGTAATATGGGTCCCTGCCGGATTACCAAGAAGAGCCCCCGGGGCGTCTGTGGTGCAGATGCAGACCTGATTGTTGCGAGAAATCTGCTGCGCAGCGCAGCGGCCGGGGCGGCCCAACACGGTATGCATGCCCGGGAGGTTATCCTGATGTTAAAATGGGCGGCCCAGGGGAAGATGGATATTGCCATCGATGGGGAGCATAAAATCCGGACCATGGCAAAGGCCTTTGGCATTCAAACCGCCCATCGCCAGCTTAAGCACATTACCATCGATTTGGCGGATCGGCTGTTAAAGGATTTATCCCAAACCGAGCCCGATGATTATGCCACCATTTCTGCCTGTGCCCCTAAGGAACGCCAGCAGATATGGAAGGAGATGGATATCCTGCCCATTAGCGCGTATCATGAGGTTTTTGAAGCCTATCATAAATCGGGCTGTGCCATTGATAGCGATTGGGAGAGCATCATGCGGCAATTCCTGCGCTGTGGATTAGTCTTTACCTTCAGTGGGGTTCTGGGGGCTGCCATTGCCACGGATGCTTTACTGGGCATTGGGGACCGGGCGACGGCTAAAACCAATATTGGGGCCCTGAAGGAGGGCTATGTTAATATTGCCGTCCATGGCCATTTGCCCGTACTGGTCCGGGAAATCGTGAAAACAGGATACAGTGAAAAGTATCAGAAGCTGGCCCGGGAAAAGGGGGCAAAAGGCATTCAGTTTTATGGTATCTGCTGCTCCTCCCTGGCGGCGATGTATCGTTACAGTGGGGTTATTCCCCTGTCCAATGCCATTAGTGCGGAGTTGGTTCTGGGGACTGGGGCCCTGGATCTCTGGGTGGCAGATGTCCAGGAAATCTATCCCGCAATCATGGATGTGGCCCGTTGTTACCAGACAACGGTTGTCACGACGAGTGATTCCAATCGACTGCCCGGGGCGGAGCACATAGGATATGACCACCACCACAGCAATATCGATGAAACAGGGCAGATTGCAGAGCGGATTGTGGAGCGGGCCATTGAAAGCTTTGAAAAGCGCCGGCACATTCCGGTGTTCATTCCCCCCTATGAGATTGAGGCAGAGGTTGGGTTTTCAGTGGAGTATATCCAAAAAATCCACGGAGGCCTTGAGAAAATGGCCGAGGCTCTGCGTTCAGGGGAGATCCTCGGGATAGTGAATCTGGTGGGCTGTAATAATCCCAAGGTGGTTTATGAAAAGGCCATTGTGGATGTGGCGGAGGTGCTCCTTAAGCACAATGTGCTGATCATTACCAATGGCTGTGCCTCCTTCCCATTGATGAAGCTGGGCTTCTGCCAAACCACAGAGCTGGCCTACGGGCGGGTGGGGGCATCCCTTCGGGCCTTCCTGGAGCCTGATAATCTTCCCCCGGTTTGGCATGTGGGAGAATGTATTGATAACGCCCGGTCCTCGGCTTTTTTTGCAGGGATTGCCGGAGAATTCGACAGGGCCATCCATGAGATGCCCTATGCCTTTACTTCTCCGGAATGGTCCAACGAAAAGGGCTTGGATGCGTCCCTGGGCTTTCGGCTCATGGGGGTGAACACCTACCACTGTGTGGAGGCACCCATTCATGGCTCGGAGAAGGTCATCCGGTTTTTGAAGGAGGATACCCGCAGCACCCTCGGTGCCGTCATGGTGGTGGATGCCGATCCCGTGGCCCTTGGGGAAAAAATGGTGGCGGACCTTCAGTCAAAACGGAAAGCCCTGGGATGGTAAGAGGATAAAAAGAGGATGAGAAAAGGAGTTTACAATGTATAAAAAAAAGCGTTGGGCCATGGCCCTTTTGGTGTTGCTTGTTGCAGGGGTTATCCTTACGGGGTGCCAGGGGCAGGGGCGTGGTGCTGCTGCTTCCAGTCAAAAGAAAGTAACCATCGGCTATTTGCCCATCACCCATGCCTTGCCTGTATTTGAGGAAAAGGAGCTGCTGGAGGCAGCTGGGGGAGATGTACAGATTGAGCTCCAAAAATTTAGTTCCTGGACGGATCTAATGGATGCCCTCAATGCTGGGAAAATCGATGGGGCATCGGTTCTCATTGAACTGGCCATGGGAGCGGTGAACAAGGGCATCGATTTGAAGGCGGTGGCCCTGGGGCACCGGGATGGCAATGTTCTGGTGGTCTCCGACGCCGTGACGACACCCCAGGATTTAAAGGGAAAGACCATCGCCATTCCTTCCACCCAATCCTCCCATAATATTTTGGTCCAGGAGGCCCTGGCTAAGGCGGGATTATCCGCTAAGGATGTTAAGCTCACCGAGCTTTCCCCTACAGAAATGCCATCCTCCCTGGCCAGTGGGGCCATCGACGGCTATTGTGTGGCAGAGCCCTTTGGGGCCGCTGGGGTGGTGAAGGGCTTTGGTCATGTGCTGTATGAATCGGGGGATCTTTGGGAGAATTCGGTGTGCTGTGCTTTTGTGCTAAACGGGGCCTTTATCAAAAATAATCCAGAGGTGGCCCAGGTGGTCATCGACAGCTATCAGGAAGCGGGACAGAAGCTGGATGAGGCAACAGCGACTACCGTTGCAGAGAAATATCTGGGACAGGATGCGGCAGTGCTAAAAGAATCCCTGAAGTGGATATCCTACGATAATCTGACCCTTACCCGGGAGGACTATGGGGCATTGTCCGAAAAGGTCAAGGCTGACGGCATCAATACCAATCCACCGTCCTACGATGATTTTGTGTACAGCCAGAATTAGGGGGAGAAGATGAAGGATATATTTAAGCACCGTTTCATTGCGATTCTGGTGATCCTCATTCTCTGGCAGCTGGCCGTTAGCCTGGGGCAGGTCAACACCAGCCTGTTCCCCTCCCCAGGTCAGGTGGCTTTGGCCTTGACTGAGCTGTGGGGAACGGGTCTTTCCGGAAGCCTTTCGGACGTTACGCTTCCTTGGCATATCTTAGTCAGTCTGCTCCGGTTTGCCATTGGCTTTACTTTGGCCGCCCTCCTTGGGGTCGGCTTGGGGCTGCTTTTGGGATATTTCCCTAAAATTTTTGCTTATGTGAATCCGGTGGTGCAGCTTCTGCGCCCCGTGGCCCCGGTGGCTTGGATGCCCTTTATTGTCTTGTGGCTAGGCATTGGGGATATTCCGGCCATCGCCATTATTTTTATCGCCGGTTTTTTCCCAATTTTACTATCCACGGTTAAGGCAGTGGGCACGCTACCAACCGTTTATTGGAAAGTGGCAGAGAATTTTGGGATGACCCCCTGGCAGACGGTTTATAAAATTTTGCTGCCGGCCATCTTTCCCCAGATTACCGCTAGTCTTCAGCTGGCCATTGGGACCTCCTGGATTTTTCTGGTATCCGGGGAAATGATTGGGGCTCAATCGGGCTTGGGCTTTCTCATTATGGATGCCAAAAATAGCATCCGTCCGGATGCGTTATTGGCGATGATCCTTGTTATTGGCGTGTTGGGTTTGATGCTGAATAAGCTGGTGGGGCTGTTGGAGCATTGGGTTCGGAAGCGCTGGGGCCTGGGAAATGTATAACCGGAAGGAGAATTGAATGTTCATCGAAATAGAGAATGTATTCCAATCCTTTGGGGATGGGGCAGGGTCACCCCCTGTCTTAGAGAATATTAATTTAGACATTAAACAGGGGGAGCTGGTCTGCCTTTTGGGGCCCTCGGGCTGTGGAAAAAGCACCTTGCTGAATATTGTGGCAGGGTTTATCAAGGCGGAGGAAGGCTCGGTTCGCATTGAGGGTGAGGTGGTGACCGCCCCGGCCATCAATCGACTGGTTATATTTCAAGATTATGGTCTGCTGCCCTGGCGTACTGTCGGCCAGAATGTTGCCCTGGGACTTGAGGTGAAAAAGGTCACTCGGGCAGAGCAGAACATCATGATTACCAAGTATCTGAAAATGGTGGGGCTGGAGGATGCCCGGGATAGATTCCCCCACCAGCTGTCCGGGGGGATGCAGCAGCGGGCAGCCATTGCCAGAGCCCTGGCTGTACAGCCGGAAATCCTGCTCATGGACGAGCCCTTCGGGGCCCTGGATGCCATCACTCGGATGAAGCTCCAGGAGGATATCCTCACCCTCTGCCGGGAGACCGGAACCACCATCCTCTTTGTCACCCATGATATAGAGGAGGCGGTGTACCTGGCGGACCGTATCGTGATCCTGTCAGCCAATCCCGGGAGAATCCACGCGGTTTTAGATGTGGAGATGCCCCATTTACGGGAACGGACCTCCGATGATTTTGTGCTGATGCGGGACCGGGTTTTTAAGGCCATTAACCTAAAACACGAGCATCCCCTGGAGTACTATCTATAAGGGGATGCCCGTGTGTAGGGAAGAATTAAGCGAGGGCCTGGAGTTTAAGGCGGTCCAGGGCCTTGGATACCGATGGAATCAAGAGAACCACCACGGTAATGGCGGCTTCCCCACCGATATACATGCCGTTATACAAGAGCGAATAGGGCAGGGGAGACATCCCAAAGTCTGCGGCATAGAGCCCAAAGAAAACCACCCCTGAAATGACGGCGAAGAAATAGCGGCCAAGGACCCCTGTGAGATATCCCAGGACCAGGCCGTTTTTTTTCTTGGAAAAGAAGCCGGAAAGGCCAAGGGCACCAAAGGATAAGGGATAATCAATGAGCAGCTGTGGAACACTTAAAATGTAGGGGTCGATAATGAGCTGCAGCAGGCCGTAGGCCACTCCGGTGAGAATGCCGAAGGATGGACCGTACCAATAGCCGATGAGGGTGATAAAGAGCATGGAAAAGAGGGTAATGGACCCACCCATGGGCATATGCCACAGCTTGATAAAGGATGTGATGATGGTCAGGGCAATGGCCACCGCAGCAAAGGTCAGCTCTCGGGTATCGATGGGCTTTTTGCTCTGGGTGAGGGTAGATGCTAAAATAAGAATGAGGAATACAACGACAGCAGCGGCGATATAGCCCCCGGTTGAAAGGGCGTAGCTGCCATCACCATTTGGGACGACGAAAACATTTAACATTGTGTTGCCTCCTTACGCCGGTATTATCCGGATCAAGTAATCTCAGCCCAATGGGCGCCCCCAGCACGTTCAATATACGCTTTGTCTAACCTTTTGTCAAGTTTTATGGGGCAGCAGGGGGGATTGGGTTTGTGTTTTTAAAGGGATAGTCTATAATGGAGTGAGAACAATTCATTTGAGGAGGAAGATTATGGCTGTCATATTGACCCCAGAGGAAGAACAACACATTCGGGATTTTAAAAACTGGATGCACGCCCATCCGGAGCTATCCAACGAGGAATACGAAACGACCAGTGCGATTTGCAGAGCCCTGGAAAAGCTCCCAGGGATAGAAATCCTGGAACTGGATGTCCCTACAGGCCTGGTGGCCCGGATTAAGGGGGAAGAGGCTGGTCCTACCGTGGGGTTGCGCTGCGATATTGACGCTATCCCCCAGACCGAAGCCATCGAAAGCCCTAACAAATCCCTAAAGTCAGGGGTGATGCACGCCTGTGGTCACGATTTCCACACCGCAGCGGTGCTGGGAGCAGCGGCTGCCCTCAGCCGAAAACGGCATCAGCTGAAAGGGGATGTGGTCCTTTTATTCCAGCGAGCGGAGGAAACCACCACCGGGGCCAGGTCCATGATTGAGGCAGGCTTACTAAAATTGGTCCATCCCGATTATTTTTTTGGTCTCCACAATTGGCCCGGGGTGCCGGCGGGGAAAGTCATTATCAAGGAAGGAGCCTTAATGGCGGCCAAGACTAATTTTGTCATTACTGTCGCAGGAAAGGGGGGCCACGGCTCTATGCCCCACCTCTGTGTGGACCCCATCGTCTGTGCTGCCGCTATCGTTCAGGCATTACAGACTGTGGTTAGCCGGAATACGGACCCCATGGAGAACCTCATCTGTTCGGTGAATGCCATCCAAGGGGGGAGTATGGATAATCTGGTGGTGGATGAGGTGAAAATGGCGGCCACCATTCGCTCCTTAAGCGCACCGGCCATGGACCGGGCCCGGAGCCGGGTGGCGGCCATTGTGGAAAATACCGCAGCGGCCTACGAATGCACCGCGGAGATTATCTATAAAGAAGTGGTTCCCCTGGCCTTTAATCAGCCGGAAATGACGGCACTGGCCCGAAGGGCAGCGGAGCAGGTGGTGGGCGCAGAGAATATTGAAAGCATCACCCCCACCCTGGCCAGTGAGGATTTTGCCGTAATCATGGAGCGGGTCCCTGCCTTTCTGTTTTGGTTTGGCAGTGGGACCCCTGGGGAGGATTCCCCGGCTTTGCACCATCCCCGCTTCCATACCGATGACCGTGCCCTCGTTACCGCCGCATCGGTGCTGGTCCAGGCAGTGATGGTGGCCCAGAATGCTGGAAGCCCCCTATGATGGGGACTGCATAGCACTGCGCCGCAGTAAAAAGGCGGTAAAGAGGGTTACCACAGAGGTGCCGACAATTAAAATGCGGATATTCACAATGTCCGCCAATGGCCCGAAGAGAACCATACCCAGGGGCATGGCCGCGGTTCCGATGATTTGAAGAATGGAAAAAACCCGGCCCATCATCCCCTCTTCCACCCGTTCCTGAAGGGCCACAATAAAGGGCGTGGTGATAAAGGGAACGGTGATGCCCACACAAAAGATGCAGACTAAAAAGAGGATAAACCATGGGGAAAGCCCCAGGGCGATGCTTAGAAGGCCGTATAAAATGGTAAAGACCGCAATGGTTTTGGTGCGGTCCTTCCAGCTTCCCCAGATGGAGATCATAAAGCCTCCGATGGTTGCCCCGGCGGAGTAAGCCAGTTCGTTGGCGGTGAGGTGCCAGATTTCATCGGCAAAATCCCGGGCGATAAGCAGGGGGGTCAGAAAAACCGCCGGACTGACTAAGAACATCAGCACCCCATAAAAAATCAACATCCCCCGGACAAAGGGATGGGAGAGGGTGTAGCGTACGCCAATCATTAAATCCGTCAGTACGGTATCGCGGCCATTTTCTGCGGGAATTGGACGGGGCACCGCCACAAAGGCGGCAAAGCAGGAGATGCCAATGGCAGCGGTGGCCACATCCACAAAGAAGGCAGCTTCCACAGTGGAAGAAGCCAATAGGGCTCCGGAAACGGCCGGAGCCACCAGCATGGTAAAGGTCTGAAGGGTTCCGTTGATCCCATTGATGCGCATGAGCTTATCCTCTGGGGTCAGCTGGGGGATTAAGGCATTGACCGTGGGGACCTGAATCCCAGTGCCCACCGAGCGAATACCAGCCACGAGGAATAAAAGCCAAAGCTCCCGATAACCGGACATAAAAGCAATGGCCAGACCCAGGGTGGAAAGGGCCACCAGGGCATCTGCCAGAATAATCAGGACCTTGCGATTGTATCGGTCGGCCCAAACCCCGGCGAATAAAGAGATAAAAACCTGGGGTAAAAAGGTACACAGGGTAGAAAGGGTCATCATCATGCCGGATTGGGTGGTCAGGGTGACGTACCAGATCATGGCGTATTGGGTCAAGGCCGAGCCCAGCATGGAGATGGTTTGGCTAATGAGGAAGAGCGTAATATTCTTTTTCCAGGTGTCGGGCATAGCAGCTCCTTTTCGTTGCGGGGGTGGTCCCCGATGATGTTTTTGTCCATTCTATCATGGGGATACGCCTGTCACAAGGTGGAAATCATACCCTGTTGGGGTAAAATATGACAAACAGAGGCAGAGGGCATTTGCGCTCTGCCTCTGTTTTATAAATACTTTTTAGCTGGAAAACCAGCCTATCTATTTTGAGGGAGTAGTGGGACCCACTGTGGCAGCCGTTCCATTTTTAATATCCACTTCTGATTCCTCCGGAATATTGTGGGGTTCATCCTTCATGAGTTCCTGAACCTTGCTCGCCCAGGAAGGATTACTCTTTTTAAAGATGAACAGGGGAATAATCAAGAAGGCGAAGGCCACCACAACGGTGAGAATTGCGCTGACTAAGGAGCTGAAATACACCGAGTAGAAGCAGGAAATAACGATGATGGCCATGAGGATAATGGCAATGGCCTTCAGTAGCCCATCGCCCTTTTTACCAATGCGGAAGGGGCGGGCCAGATCAGGCTGGGTCTTCCGGAGGCGGATAATTCCCACCGCCATGATGATATAGACAAAGCAATAGATGATGGTGGTGGCATTGACCAGGGTCAGGAAAGCACTGTTGACACCAGGAATTAATAGGAAGACTAGGGCAAATATGGAGATAATCGTCGCCTGGGTGAGAAGCACTGTTGGGGCGACATCCATTTTATTGTTTTTCCAGAATTCGAATTTTGGTGGATACAGGCCACGACGGGCAGCCTGGGTGATGGTCTTTGAGGGACCAGTAATCCATGCCGAGAGCTGTACCATGACACCGACAAACACGAATAGACCGAAGATATTGCCGATCCAGGTGGGTAAGCCAAGGATCTGACAGAAGAAAACCACGGGCTGGGCCACGTTGTTTAAGTCAATATTGCCAGTATTTACCACATTGGCGACAATCAGGGCACTAAAGGTATTGGCAATGAACATAATGGCTAAAGCGGCAAAGACACCGGAGATATATTGCTTAACGGGCTTTTCAAGACGCTTGATATAAACCGAGGACATTTCAATCCCTGTGAAGATAAAGATAATGGGACCAAAATACTGAAGGCTTTCGATGGCGCCTTTATTACCCCAGGGAACGAGGGATGACGCTTCAAAGTGGCCGAGGAGGTTATGGGGATCGATTCCGGTTTTAAACAAGGCGGCGGCACCCAGTAAAAAGATAATGATGATTGGAATATAGAGCATAAACCAGATTCCCCATTTCCCGCCGATCTTGGCCATATCGAATTTTAGATTCAGAAGGGTCACGGCCCAGTAAACCCCTAGAATCATGACCAGGGTAAAGATATTATTTTCACCAAGGGCGGGCTGGTTAATCCCCACACACAACATTGGGGCTAAAACCGAGGCGACCATCACCATCCCCGGGAACATTTGGACCCATAAAAGCCAGGAGGTGACAAACCCCCATTTCTTGCCCCGGGCCTTAGTGGTCCAGAGCTCCGGACCGCCAGCGGCGGAGGGATACATTCCAGCGTATTCCCCGGAAATCAGGGCGATGGGCAAACCAAAGAGGAGTGCCCCAACGATCATATAAAAGAACATGGTCCAGCCCGTGGCCGCAACGTCAGGAATATTCCTGACGCTTGCAACCAAGGCGCATGTCATGCCGATAAAGGTGAAGGTACTGACCTTGGATAAGGTCAACCCTTGTGTTGAATTTTTAGTGTTACCCATGAAAAACACCTCTTTCTATTAATTGTAAGAAACCGACGATCGGATAATGAGCGACAAGCAGATCTGTGGTGGCAATTACTTCGAACGATAGATTTCTGTCAGCTTTTTCCCCATGGCCTTTTCGATAGCCTGGGAATAGAAATCAAATAATTTTTCATCATTCAAATAGGGGGTCATAATGGCGGCACGCATCAGGGTGACCTCTTTGACTTTTTGCCATTCATCGGCGGAGATCCCCATACCTTCTACAAATTCCAGAGGGCTGTCCCCATAGGAATCCTGGCTGAAGGTCGTATGGGAGGAGATGAAATGATTGGCATAGACATCGCCTTCCATGTAGGAAGAATAATCAAACATTTTTTCATTGAAGGCGTTAATGGCGGTTAAATCGGTGCAGCCCTTTTCTTTAAACACCCAATCCACCATATTGAAATCCGGATGGTTCAAAGGGTATACTTCAATGGTATGGCCGTCGATAGTGAAGGTCAGATTTTCCAGGAAGGCACGGAAACGGTGGGCGGCTTCAATGGAGGCAGCAATGAGTTGTCCATATCCGGTAATATTGAGGTCGAGCACCCGATGGGCAGTCCAGACTGCAGCGGCTGTGGCACCGGCCTTGGATCCTCCAAGGATAAAGGCACCTAACATATCCGGGGCTTTCACAGTGGATTTTTCAAAGACATAGGGGGCAAAATAGGAAATGATGTTGCGCATGTCCTTATGCTTAATGACAATCCCGCCGGCAGCATAGGGGACATATCCCATTTTATGGGGGTCCACTGTAATGGATTCTGCAAACTGGATGGCCTTATAGCCATTGTAGACATCCTCTGAAATTTCAATGGGATAATGGAAGGTGTCGTATTCTTTAAATAGGGCATCCATGTTATCGTAGTCCACATATTGGCCGTCCGCATCGAGGAAGAGGGCCCGGCCATAGCCACCGTAGGCGGCATCTACATGGAGATAGAAATAAATCCCTTCATTCTTAAGGCGATCCCGGAGTGCGACGATTTGGTCCACGTGGTCCACGGCGCCTTCTTCTGTGGTCCCTACGACGGCCACGATTCCGAGTATGGGGGTCTTTTCAGCGGCCAGTTCCCGAATGGTTTTTTCCAAAGCATCGACATCCATACGATAATTGCTTTTTACGGGAATGGCCACCATCTGATCGAGTCCAACCCCGGAGATATCCACAGCCTTTTCCCAGGAATAGTGCTTGGTTTCCGGAACAATCCATTTCCCAAGATCAGAAATATGCTTACCACTCCGGGAAGAAGCTGCCTTAACCGCATCCATTTCATCGGAGCTCAGGGCGCCCACCATTTCCAGTATTTCTTCCACGCTTAGATTGAGAAGCTCCCAATCCGATTTACCGGCAACCTTTTCAGGATACACATCCTTCATGGCAAGGGGAATGGATTTAAAGCAGCGGGCATACCAGATGCCTTCGAGGTTGGCGATGGAGCCATCATGGGTGATATGTCCCCAGCCATCGGTATAGCTAAAAAGATTGACAAAATCCTCACCCACTTCGGCTTCCATCTGGGAGGTTGCCATGGAGGATTCCAGGGCGACATTGTTACCGTTCCAAAGCATGGCATAATTGTAGGCAATGAGGGAAGGCATCAGTGTTTCCGCATTCATCTGCCCCCAATACCGACCGGCACTGTTCCAGGGAATGGAGCCAGAGCGCATCCGTTGGTTCAGATCATCTAAAACCTCTGTCGTTTTTTCGATGGTTGCAATAAAGTTTGGGTCGCGCTTGTCTTCATCGCTGATGGCAGGCATATCTGCGGGCATATAATCCTGTCGCCAGCCCAGGTGGGCATCCATGAGTTTTTCCATCTGTTCTTTGTAATAATTGCCGTTTTCTGATTTATCACCAATAAAAAGTGCTTTTACATCGACGTGTTTCAAAGTAGTAACCTCCATTGTTTCTATTCCTTAAGGAATCCAATAGGGTGGATCTGGCTCCTTAGGTTGAGGTCAGTATAGTTCTCGATTCTTAAGAGAAAGAAGCAAAAAATTGGAATGACAAAATGGGGCAGATAATGCACAAATGGGGGCTTTTGACATAAGGCTTTCTTAAATGAAGGCAATAAAAAAACCCCCTCGGGGAGAGGGGGAAGGAAGTTCGTCCGCTGAAGGTTGTGGCAGGGGGGCGGCTGTCCGAGGATTCTGGGACGAACGGGGAATTAAAGTAACTACCGCGGCGGTACTTACGAACCAAAGGGCAGGGGGACATATCCTTTGTGTAAGTCCACATCGAGGCGGACAGGCATGTGTTCGAAAGTGCTTGCACTTTCGGTAACACACCCTGTCCGAATTCGCAAGTGGACGGAACAAACGGTATATGTCCCCCTGCCCGCCCCTTGCCGAGAGCTCACGCTACCGCCCCACTACCTGCCGCTCTACAATCATTCCCCCTTCATGCTTTCCACAATGGCATCGGCCAGGGTATCCATTTCCGGGAGCACCATATCGTTCAGGGAAGAGGTCAGGGTGACGGTATCATCCAGAATGGTCATTTCCTTCATGGCGTCCAGGTATTCGGACATCAGAGTCCCGGATTTACAGGCCCAGGAGCCATTTTCAATAATGCCAACGGTCCGTTTCTGCAGATTCAGGGCCTTCATATCCATAAGAAATTCATGCATGGGTGGGAAGATTCCTAAATTATAGGTCACCGAGGCCAGTACCAGGTGGCTGTATTTAAACACCTCGGAAATCAAATAGGACTTATGGGTGTTGGAAACATCATAAACCACCACATTGGTCACACCCCGTTCCACCAGCTTTTGTGCAATGATATTCGCCGCTGCCTCCGTATTGCCGTACATGGACGCATAGGCCACAACAACACCCTTTTCTTCAGGTTCATAGCGGCTCCATTTATCATATTTTTCAATGATATAGCCTAAATCACTGCGCCAAACCAGGCCGTGGAGGGGGCAGATCATCTTAATATCGATGGTACCCGCCTTGGCCAGGAGTTTTTGCACGAAGGGGCCATATTTTC
This sequence comes from Eubacterium aggregans, assembly GCF_900107815.1. Lineage (GTDB taxonomy): Bacteria > Bacillota > Clostridia > Eubacteriales > Eubacteriaceae > Eubacterium_O > Eubacterium_O aggregans. The sequence continues at coordinate 8,640 of NZ_FNRK01000014.1, read as the reverse complement.
CAACGATATTGGTGTAGTAACGGCGGGCTTCATCAATCCAGTCCCGGTCGTAATTCACTTCATCGTTAAAGAGTTTGCCATCCAGGGCACAGAAAGATCCAAAGGCATCGGCAGCAAAGAGGATGCCATCGGTCACATCAAAGGTGACCATGGCTTCCGGCCAGTGGACCATAGGGGCGGCCACAAAAGTGACGGTATGCTTGCCGAAGCAGCGGGTATCCCCTTCGGACACCTCATCCAGATGGTCGTTGATGGAAAAGCCAAATTGATGCATAAACATCGCCGCTTTTTCGGTGGTAATAATTGTCACTTCAGGGAAACGGAGCAGAATTTCTTCGATGGATGCGGCGTGATCAGGTTCCATATGGTTGATGACTAGATAATCAAGGGGTCGTCCATTTAAAACATATTCAACATTTTCTAAAAACTGCCGCCCCACAGACCAGTCTGCAGTATCGTAGAGAACGGTTTTTTCATCCAGCAGTACATAGGCGTTGTAGGAGACGCCCCGGGGAATGGGATGGATATTTTCAAACAAAGCCAAACGACGGTCGCTGGCGCCAACCCAATACAAATCATCTGTTACTTTTCTTACACAATACATTTCAATGCCTCCTATTTGTGAGATTTCCTGATAACGCCATTATACTTCGACAAACTGATCTTTTGCTTCGCCGCATTCCGGGCAGATCCATTCGTCGGGGAGTTTTTCAAAAAGGGTACCTGGTGCCACATCGGCTTCGGGATCCCCGGCACCGGCATCATATTCGTAGCCGCAGCCGTTACAGACGTAAAGCTTCCAGGCTGGGGGCTGCTTTTTCGGGGTGGCTCGTTTAATCTTGACCATGGGCGGTGCGGGTTTCTTGGCTTCCCCAGTATCCAGGGCTGCAGAGAGGAGTGGCAGGATTTCCTCTACGTCCCCGACGATGCCGTAATCGGCATTTTTAAAGATGGGGGCATTGGGGTTGTTATTGATGGCGACAATGGTAGAGGCATCCTTGATGCCCTTCAGGTGTTGGCCGGCCCCGGAAATACCGCAGGCAATGTAGAGATTGCCCTTGAACTTTTGTCCGGACATCCCGACATAGCGATCCAGGGGAAGATAGCGCAGGGTTTCAGCCACCGGCCGGGAGGAGCCAATGGCAGCGCCTGCAGCGGTAGCTAAGTCTTCCACCAGCTTCATGTTTTCCTTGGCACCGATGCCTTTTCCGGCACTGACCACCCGTTCTGCCATGGGGATGGGGGTATCCATGGGGATGCCCACTGTGAAATCATAGCCGTCTTTTTTTAGGGATTCCACAACCGATGCCACCCGTTCCTGGGCAGTGCCATCCTTGAGAATCATTTTTTTACGAACCCCGGTGATGGGGCCCTTCTTTCCAGTCCGGGGAGCCGTATCCTTGGTGATCTTACCCAGAAGGTGAGACGCGATGACCACACGCTGGATTTCATTGGTACCTTCATAAATAGTGGTAATTTTAGCATCCCGGTAAGCCCGTTCCACTTCCATTCCCTTTAAGTAGCCGGTGCCTCCGAAAATCTGGAGGGCATCGTTGACGATTTCCAGGCAAACATCTGAAGCGTATTGCTTGGCCATGGCGGCTTCCATACCATAGGACTCATGGGCTTCCTTCAGTTCAGCAGCACTGTAGATCAGGAACCGGGCACAGCGCAGCTTGGTGGCCATGTCAGCCAGCTTGAAGCTAATCACCTGCTGGGCACCGATGGGCTTGCCAAATTGTTCCCGTTCTTTGGCGTATTCCAGGGCGTGCTCATAGGCACCTTGGGCGATACCCAGGGCCTGGGAGGCGATGCCAATCCGCCCACCATCCAGGGTGGACATGGCAATTTTAAAGCCCTGGCCTTCTTTGCCCAGGAGGTTTTCCACAGGGACCTTCACATCGTTAAAGAGCAATTCTGCGGTGGAGGAGGAACGGATTCCCATTTTGTCATAGTGATCCCCAAAGGTAAAGCCCTCCCAGCCCTTTTCGACAATAAAAGCGCTGATACCCCGTACACCAATGTCTGGGGTGGTGACGGCAAAGACGACGTAGGTATCGGCTTTATCGGCATTGGTAATAAAGATTTTTCCACCATTGAGTAAGTAGTGATCGCCTTGGAGGACGGCAGTGGTTTCTGTTTCACCCGCGTCGCTGCCGGCATTAGTCTCAGTTAGGCCGAAGGCGCCAATTTTTTCACCCTTAGCCAGGGGAACTAAGTATTTTTTCTTCTGTTCTTCAGTTCCGTAGGCAAAGATTGGCCAGGAGCCCAGGGATACGTGGGCAGAGAGGATTACCCCAGTTCCACCATCTACTCGAGAGAGTTCTTCTACGGCGATGGCATAACTTAAAATATCTTGGCCAGCACCACCGTACTTTTTGGGATAGGGCAGCCCCATGATTCCCATTTCTCCCAGCTTGGCTACGGCTTCATCCGGGAATTCGTTGTTTTGATCCAGCATGAAGGCGATGGGTTTAACTTCAGCTTCTGCGAATTCTCGAATCTTGGTCCGTAGGGCCTCGTGGTTGTCTGTGGTTTTGTACAACATAATAATCTACCTCCTATGAAATTTTCTGCCAAAAGGGAATTTTGAATTAGCTGTTGAATACCTCTGTAAGTGTTTTGCGTTTAAGCTCAGCTTCTAGTACGGCTTGAATGCGAAGCAGCTCACTGTGGACATGGCACCTTCCTTTCTCATTGGATGTACACACATAGCCAGGAGTCAGGCATGCGGTGATGGTGTTTTCATCACCGATGGCCTTTACGATATCGTAGAGCGTTAAGGTATCGGGGCTTTGCCTGAGATGGTAGCCACCGGATTTACCGCGAATGATTTCAACAATCTCTACATTTTGGAGTTTTTTCAAAATCTTGTAAGCAAAGGCAGTGGGAACGCCCTCAAGTTCACTAATCTCGGCAGCAGTACACTGACCTTTTCGGTGCAACGCCCGAACAACACGAAAACCGTAATCTATTTCTCTGGTTATAAACATTGGATCCTCTCGTAAAACTGGATTCTTTTAGTCCAGTATAAAACGTTGTGATGGAAATGTCAAGGGCATTTGAAAACATTTTAATTACATGTTACAATGTCTTTAAATGGGAAATAGAATGGGGAGGCGACACCGGATGGAAGGAAAGTGGAAAATCGATGGTAAAAAATGGGGATATGGATTGGCCATTGGGGCCGTTCTCCTGGGAATTGTAACCTGGGGGATTGTGCGCCAACAACAGAAGCGGGATGCGCTGCTAACCCCGATGGAAACGGGAGGAAACGCCTCCACCGTCCAGGAGACCGCAAACACTAAGGTCCTGGTCCACGTGGCTGGGGCGGTTAATAATCCGGGGGTGTATACCTTAGACGGCGGCTCCCGGGTGATCGATGCCGTTGAAGCGGCGGGGGGATTGTCCCCGGAGGCGGATGGCGATGCCCTGAATTTAGCTGCGGTTGTTGAGGATGCGGCAAAGATTACCATTCCGAAGGTCAATGCCGGGGGGGAAGATGTCGCCAGCACCGCGGCCAGCGGTTTGGTGAATATCAATACAGCGGATAAGACAACGCTGATGACCTTAAGTGGCATTGGGGAGGTGTTGGCCCAGAATATTATTGACTATCGGACGAAAAATGGTCCCTTCACTAATTTAGAGGAGCTAAAAAACGTCAACCGTATTGGGGATAAGCTCTTTGAACAGATTAAAGACGGGATTACGTTGTAAAAAAAGAACGCAACAGGCGGGGGAGCCGTTGCGTCAGGGTGAAGGTGAGGGGCGTTTGTCCGCTGGACGTAGTGGTAATGGGACGGCTGTTCGCAGATTGTATAACAGTCATGTTCCCGCTCGTCGTACAGGCTGCGCCTGTTCGCCTCAAGGTCGCAGTGCCTGGTATACAATCTACGGACACCCTGGGAATTTTTGGACACTCCATGTCCGAATCCGCAAGCAGACGAAGTGAAAGCATATGTCCACCTCCCCGCACCTTATAGAGTGCTTACGCTACCGCCCCCCAAACTCTTCCCAAAGGGTTTAGCAGGTAGCGCCACCCACCACATTCATTTCATTGATGATGGCATCCTTCCGGGCCAGGAGGTCATCGGCCAGGAGCTGGGCTTCAACCTGTTCAAAACCGATGCGGGTGATGGTGTCGGAGAAACGTTCTCCGGGGACGCCCTGCTCTCTAAAGAGGAGGATGGCCTTTTCCACGGTGGCAATGACCTCTTCCTCAGTGGTGAAGAGATGGTTCAGGGCTTGACCAATGGCTATTTTCTTACCCCAACGGCCGCCAATGACAATCTTAAAGCCGTTACTTGGGCCGGAAAGGGCCTCAAAGGGACACATGGCAATACAGCGGCCACAATTATTACAGATATCCCGGTCAATGGTAAGCTTGCCATCCACCACTTGGCTGGCACCGATGGGGCAGCCCTTTTCCACGGCACATTTGCCACAACCCCGGCAGATATCGGCATCCAAAATGGGTTGGCGTTGTCCAATGATGCCGATGTCGTTCAGGTCAGGCTTGACGCAATTATTGGGACACCCCCCCACGGCGATTTTAAATTTATGGGGAAGGCTGACATTACGGTAGCCCTTGTAAAAAATATAATGGAGTTTTTCTGACAAATCAAAGGTGTCGCACAGGCCATATTGACAGGTGGTACCCTTACAGGCCACCACCGGCCGGACCTTACTGCCGGTTCCTCCGGTTTCCAGGCCGACGGTGGCCAGGAATTTCCGGATGGGTTCAATGTTTTCAAAGGGAACGCCTTGGATTTCCACGGTCAGTCTGGTGGTAAAGGCCAAATTGCCGTTACCAAAGCGTTTGGCGGCTTCTGCGATACAGGCGTTTTCCACACTGGAGATTCTGCCATTGCGGGTGATGACCCGGCAGTTAAAGGCATTGGTGCCCTTATTGTGAAGGAATCCCATCCCTTTGGCGGCTTTAATATCTTCGGCGGATAGGGTTGTGGTGGTTATTTCTCCAAAACCACTTTCGGCGGCAACGGCTTCAAGGGCATCACAGGCGATTTCCACGGTTTTTAAACAGCGTTGGCCTTCTTCAAAATACTTTTCTTTGAGGACCGAGCAATTGATATCCCCTGTCACTTCAGAAAAAGCAGCCACAAGTTTGGCGCTCAGCTCCGTCTGGGTGAGGGTGGTTTTTTCACCGTCGTAAAGACGTCCCAGGGCAGATAACGCACCGGCCAGGGCACCACAGGTACTACCACAGCCCATACCGCCGCCAAAGCCGCGGACCATAGCGATATCCTCTTTACCTGTGGTAAAATGGTAGCACTGGGCAGCAGCCCGATAGACGGCTTCGGCGCAATTTGCTTTTTCATCAATAAAAAATTTTTTTGCAATAGTTTTTAACATAGAAATTCCCCTTTAACGAATGATCTATTTTTATTATAACCGATTTTTTATCAATATGTACGTGATTAAATCACGGTATAATGGAGTCGGATGGGTGTATAATCAAACTAATCTCTGGTTAGTTCGGTCAGGCTGGGGATATCCAGTAGAGTGAGCCGGCCGCGTTTGTGGCTGACCATCCCCTCGGCTACAAAATACTTGATCATCCGGGAGACCACCTCCCGGGCAGAGCCGGTGTAGCGGGCGACCTGGTCGAGGGTGAGGGGGATGGTGGTATCTCCAGTCTTGCGGTATTCATCCAGAAGGAAAATCGCTAGACGTTTATCAAAGCTCATAAACAAAATTTGCTCCATGGCCCACATCACGTCTGAAAAACGGGCGGTGGCAATGCTTAGGGAAAAATTTTCCACATAGACATTCTCCTTGGAGAGGCTGGCAAAGATGGCCGGATTGATAAGCAGGGCTTCGCTGTGGACCTCGGCATCGATGAAGACATCGAAGGTAATGGATTCGATGACGCAGGAGGCTGAGAGCATACAGATTTCTCCGGGAATCAGGCGGTAAAGGGTGATCTCCCGGCCTTTATCCGACAGCATGTAGGCCCGCAGGCTTCCGCTTTTAAGGATGACGACACCGGTACATTCACCGGTGTTGCCGTGGACGTTTTCTCCGGCTTTAAAGGAGACCTCCCGGGCATGATGGCTGAGTAGGATACGCTGCCCCTTGTTGAGGTGATGCCAAAAAGAAAGGATGGGGGCGTAATGTTGTTCAAAGGCTGTTAATTCCATGGCGTTCTCCTGATCAAATAATTAAGGGTGTTTAAAAAAGCGAGTAATTGGATTACAATAAGATATTATAACAGATGATGGAAGGAATGGTGAGTGATTATGAAAACAGTAATTGTTGGTGGCGTCGCTGGTGGTGCTTCTGCAGCAGCCCGACTACGACGTTTGGATGAACAGGCAGAAATTGTATTGCTTGAAAAGGGATGCTTTATTTCTTTTGCCAACTGTGGCCTGCCCTACTATATTGGGGGAACCATCAGTGATCGGTCTGCTTTGACCCTGCAGACGCCGGGCTCCTTTAACGCCCGGTTTAATGTGGACGTCCGGGTGGAAAATGAAGTCATCGCCATCGACCCGGCAGCCCACAGTGTGACGGTGCTTAATCGAGGGAATAATAAAACTTATACGGAAAGCTATGACAAACTCATTCTTTCCATGGGGGCAGAGCCCATTGTCCCACCCATTGCCGGAGCAGACCTGGAGGGCATCTTTACCCTGCGTAATATTCCGGATACCTTGAAGATTAAAACTTATATTCAATCTACGAAGCCTAAAACCGCCGTGGTTGTCGGAGGTGGTGCCATCGGTGTGGAAATGGCGGAAAACCTGGTGGATGTGGGCACAGCGGTGACCATTGTAGAGATGGCCGATCATATCATTGCACCCCTGGATTACGATATGGCCGCAGATGTGCAAAACTATTTGGCAGAAAAGGGCCTGGATATTCGGACCGGTAATGGGGTGACCGCCATTGAAAAATCTGGCCGGGGTTTAAAGGTGACACTTTCAGATGGGGAGCTGATGGCGGATATGGTTATTCTGGCCATTGGGGTTCGCCCGGATACAAAAATCGCGGTGGATGCGGGGATCAAAACCAATGCCCGGGGAGCCATCGTCGTCAATACCCAGATGCAAACCGATACCCAGGATATTTTTGCAGTGGGAGACGCTGTTGAAATCCAGAATTTTATCACCGATAGTCCAGCCATGATTCCATTGGCTGGCCCAGCCAATAAGCAGGGGCGCATTGCCGCTGATAATGTGTGCGGACTTGGCAGTGTCTATACCGGGACCCAAGGCTCCGCTGTGATTAAGGCCTTTGATATGACCGTGGCCGTTACGGGCTTAACCGAAAAGGCGGCCCAGGCAGCGGGGATCGCGTACAATAAGGCCTATACCTTCTCACCCAATCACGCGGGCTATTACCCAGGGGCATCCAGTATGTCCGTAAAAGTGCTCTGGCGTCAGGATGATGAGCGGATGATTGGCGCCCAGATTGTGGGTTATGCTGGTGTGGATAAACGAATGGATGTCCTGGCAACGGCCATTCGCTTTGGGGGGAAGATCACGGATTTAACAGAGCTTGAGCTCTGTTATGCCCCGCCCTTTGGATCGGCCAAGGATGTGGTCAACATGGTTGGCTTTGTGGGGGAAAACCTGGTAACTGGAAAGGTCAATCAGTTTTTCTGGGATGATGTGGAGCGTCTGCCCCGGGATGGCAGTGCGACCTTATTGGATGTCCGCACTGATGCCGAAGTGGCCCGGGGTCGGATTCCGGGCTTTACTCAGATTCCTCTGGACTGCCTGCGAAACCGGTTGGACGAAATCCCAAAGGATAAGCCGGTGTACCTCCATTGTCAGTCTGGGCTTCGCAGCTATATTGCCTGCCGTATCCTGATGGGAAATGGCTACGAATGCAGTCATTTGGCCGGAGGTTATCGCTTGTATGCAGCCATTGAAAAAGCCTATAAGAAGGCGTAAGTAACACGGATAAAAAAAACACCAAGCCAACCGTCTAAAGGGCTTGGTGTTTTTCTTAAAGGGCACTGAGTAGTGTGTTGAGCTGATTTTTATCATCTGGCCAGGCTTGGGCATTCGTCTCGATTCGGGCCAACACCGGAAGGCCACTGAGTGCTTCGATCATCCGGGCATTATCGACGTGGATAGGATTGGTGGAATCGTAACGATTAAGGACCACACCCGCCATGGGAATCCCAAGGCCCTGCCCGTGGTGGATGGAAAGCATGGTATGGTTAATGGCCCCAAGGCCACTGCCAGAGACGAGTAGGACTGGGCAGCCCAGGGTGAGGATCATATCCGTTAGGAGAAGTGGGTCAGGGCCTTGGGTCAGGGGCGTAATCAGTCCACCGGCCCCCTCTACAACCTACATTCCCGAAACACCTAACGAGTATCCGCCATCATCCTTAGCACTGCGGTGAAGCTAATAGCGGCCTGACCCCGAGGGAGCGATAGAGTTCTTCCTGTTTCTTTAGAACCTCGCCCTGCACGGGTGCTTTCCCGGGCTCGAGGTAGCATTCGATGACATCAAGCTCATCCAGTACTTCATGGAGTGTATACTTTGAAAAGAGATCCGCCGTTTCCATCCTTTTCTTGATGGACGAGAGGAAGATGAGTGCGATGAATTCAACAAACAGCTTCCCTTCCAGGGCGCTTTCTGAGGATGTTAGGGCTCTGCGCATAT
>NZ_FNRK01000013.1 GCF_900107815.1 Eubacterium aggregans | reverse complement strand
ATCCATGTTGGTGAAAATGAAAGCGCGAAATATTGGCTATCAATTTTAAATGAGCTTAAAAACCGGGGTGTCCAGGATATTTTGATCCTCTGTGCCGATGGCTTAACGGGCATTAAAGAAGCCATTGCCGCGGCCTTTCCCAAAACCGAGTACCAGCGCTGTATTGTCCATCAAGTCCGCAATACACTAAAATACGTTTCGGAAAAGGATCGAAAAGCCTTTGCCGTTGATCTTAAGACCATTTACCATGCCTCATCCGAAGAAAAGGGCCAGGAAGCCTTGGAGAGGGTCAATCAGAAATGGGCCCCAAAGTATCCAGGTGCGCTACGTAGCTGGGCGAAAAACTGGGATGCGCTGTCTCCCATCTTCAAATTTTCACCCGATGTCCGAAGAGGGTTCGAATCCCTCTTGGCACGCCATAAAACATGATTTCAACGGCCCTATGGGCTGTTTTTTATTTATTTTAAAGTCTACTTTCGTTATATTTTATGACTGTTATCCTATAAAAAAGAGTACCACACCAAGACAGTTTTCCCTGAAGTGATCCTCTTTATTCTACTTCTTATTCATTAATTTAGATGCCATCCCGATATCTTTTATCCCTCAAAAATCTGATCCAATCAAAAATCCTAATACCGTTTCTTCAAATAAAGGATGAGGAGCACACTGGCACCCAATAATAGCTCAACCAGAGCAGCCCCCTGAAAACGCCATGATGATCCCAAACCAGTATTTTGATTCGTTCCTTGATTCTCCGTTATGCGTGTTATTGTTGTCTCTTGTCTCTTGTCTCTTGGGCTTTACTGTAAGTTCTATAGAATCAAAGGGCTTTTCAATTTCACCATTATTATTACCATCTCGTGCCTTTAAATAAATGGTGACCTTTCCTTCTGAATGGGATTGAAGCCTGCCCATTTCATCAATTGAAGCCACCTTAGGATGACTTGAGATCCATTGGGCAGTTAAATCGTCAATGGCATCCGAATTGAGGTTCAAAACGCCACCATCCAAGGTATATCCAGTATGAAAAACGGGAGCAAGCTGAATGAATTGATCCTTATCCATGCTATTTCCATCGGGGATATTTCCAATAGATAGGCGCTCTGCCAGAACAGTGAAGCGGCAGTTGATAAAAGTCTCTTCTGCTCGTGCATTCAATACTCCAGGCGTCTTAGGGAGGTTAATGGCATAGGTTTCATATTTTGTATAATCCCCACCGCCCAAATCCGATTGCTGCAAAGGATCTTTCAATTGGTCTGGATCGAGGCCATGGATTCCCAGTGCTGCTTCTTGCAGGGTTAAGCCTAAATTCTCATGAAAATCAAAGTTATACAGTATCACTCCTGTATTTCCCACCAAATCGATGATTGCATCATGGGCAACCGGAACAAGGGCTTTAGAATCGTAGGTTCCATCATCACCATTCAGTGCAACAATTTGAACAGTTTGATCTGAAAAGTTCTCCGGCAGCTTAAATCCAGGGATGGCTGTGTTGGTCTCTAATTTGATATTTCCCTGTGGTGCCCGGCGTGTTCCATCGTCCATCTTTGCATAATTCATTGTAAGTTGAATGTTCTTCATTTGTTCCTCAAGAGGGATTAGGGAATCCGCACTGATTATCCAAAAGTTATCCCTCAAATCATGGAGCGCACGGTTGCTCTCCATCTCCGGCCTGGCTTTATGAATTTCAAAGGCGTTGCTAAAATAACTCCCGTTCTGAACATTCCAAAAAGCATATGGAAAATCTTCCGGTACTGTGACACCTCTGTATCGATAATCTTGGACATAAATATGGTTATGCATCCGATCGTCTGGTAAATGAATAAATGAATATCTCCAAAAAATGAAACGGCCTGTTCTTCAGGGGGCACAAAGGTAGCACTGCCTGCTGTTTGTGTCCCCGATTGCTCAATTTTGATTGATCGGCTGTTCGGATTTGCATTCTCAGCGTCGATGGCCACATCTTTATAAAAAACCTGGTCGACGTATTCATTTTGAATAATGCCATAGCCTTCGGTCGTTTTAACATTCCGAATCATGATATTTTCAATGTTAACCTGCCCCGGATTATAGAGAATATTCAATGCGACATTTTTATTTCGGGTATCCACACCCCAAAAGCTTGGGTATTCCGTGCTATTATCATTCCCGATATTTTCCAGCACCACATCCCGCATTACAAAGTGATTACACCCAGCTACTTTTCCTCCACCTGTCACCACGAAAAAATACTCGCCTCTATTTTTTGGTACTTTACTGGACCCGCTCCCCCCACCAACGGGGTACATATCCTTTCCTTTCCCGTCAAATTTCAAATTCTCAAGATAAATTTCCGGATTCATAAAAATCCAACGTTCCATTTTATCATCAATATTGGGATTACCAGTCCCACTGCGGGGTTCTTTGGACAGCGTTGCCATCGATTCCCCCAGTGCATCTCTATTCAACCCAACATAAGAAGCGTTTTCCTTTGACAAAGAGGTGTAATTGGTGCTATTAATATCGTTGTAAAGCCCATCATCAAAAAAAATGGTATAATCCCGTGAGGGAACGGCATAATTTAAAAGCTTAATCTTTGTACCGTCACGATTGGGGAATTCCAAATTGATAAAATCAATATCACTGGATGGTTGAACGGCTACTCCCTCCAGAGAGAATTCCTTTCCATCGTAGGAAATTGACTCTAAATCCCGTTTTGCCTCATCATGGGTCAAAAGATAATACTTGATACCATCACCGTCATAGCTATTGTCCGGTGCCACATATTCTGCCTCATTCACCGCAGGCGTAAAAGCACCCTCACTTGGGACAGCATCCCCAGAGCGATGAATTGTTGCTGCTTTTGCCCCTCCTGAAAACAGACCAAGCAACAAACATAATGGCGCAACAACCGCCAATCCCATCCGTATTTTTTCCCAAAAAACCATTTTTTACGACTCCTCTTCTGGTCTACTACACCCCATCAGCATACAGTATCTGAATATATTGGCACGATATGCTTTTGTACAATAATCTAACGAATATGTTTATATCTTTCCAAACACCTCCTATTTAAACTCTGCAAAAGTATGTGCTTGTAAAAAAAGAAATTCATAATCATTTAAACATATCGAGCGTACCAAATCCGTATACAATGGGAGCACCTGACGTTTTCTGCCTTCACTTTGATATCAACACAGTAAAAACCATTGCATCCTATTCACCCTTTAGATACAATTAAGCATTATAGCCATGAAGGGAGTTTATTATGAAAAAACGTGTGTTTCCATTTTGCCTCATTCTATTTTTATGTCTTTTTACCCTTTTTCCAGAAAACAGCCGTGCTGCTGATGGGGATATTACCCTGACCCTTACCGTCCCCACTGCCGCCAACAGCACCATTGCCTCTGGCCGGTCCTTTAGCGTCCAGGGGACCCTGGACGCTGCCAACGGTACCGTCATTCCAGAGGACGCTGTCCTGACCATCACCCTGACGGATGGGAGCGGTAACACTGTGCAAACCGTTTCCCAGAATCAGAAGAATAATGATAACGTCGATGTATCCAACCCATTGGTCAGTTACTACGATAAAAGTGACCCTAACCGGGATAATCTCAAATCCGCTGGGATGGCTGAAATTCTCTATGATCCTACGGACTCTACTGCTTCCTTGAAGAATGGCACCACGAAGTGCTATTACAGCGATACCCAATTCCGGGGCGTGATCGTCGGAGCAACCCATGCCGCCATTGATGATCATATGAATTATGTGGATGGTAGCGGCAATCCCTATACAGCTCTAGACGATGGCACGTATACCATTGAGGTAACGCTGACGGATAAGGATGGCACATCACTGGCCACCGCAAACTCAGACATCACCATCGGCACCAACCCCAACAAAGTGTTGGCCCGATTCAGTCCCAACGACCATTTTGCCAAAGTCCAGACCTGGGCTGATCAAAAGGGCTATACCGTTTATAACGATCCCTTCCCCGGCTATTTCAGCCAGGGAGATGTCTTTGCTGAAATCCTGCCCATGTGGCGGGCTGCCGATATCACAGAATATACCCAGGGTAAGGTCCATATGGTGGTGTATAACATGAAGGGCAGCAGCTCCTCCTACTCTGTGGAACTGGGTTACCTCCAAAGCGTCGGGGCCATTTCTGACCCCGATCGTTTTGCCGCCTATTATTATGATATCGGAGAGCCGAGCCTTACCGTTCCTGAGGCCGGCATCGACCTGACCGGTACCATTGTCCCCTTCGCTTCTGGAGACACCTTAGCCCTCACCCGGGCAGATACCGTGACCGATGGCACTCTGGATAATACCATCAATACCGAAAGCCCTGCCATTTTGGCCACGGATACGGATCTAACTGATGGTGTCACCGTGGCCCCCGGTACAGACCTCGCCATCCAGGGGGTAACGGCCCCCATTCAACTGGATTCTGCGGATGTAAAGAATAATGGGGATAACAGCTATACCCTGAACAATAAAATCTCTACCTTGGCCTACACCCTGGATAACGGCTCCCAAAGCTGGACTGAGGAAAAATCCGTAGAGACCCTCAAACGGGTAGACAACAGTGATTGGTCTAATCCTTCTGAACTGGAATTCAGCCATGTTCTGACTATTCCGGATTCCATGGCAGGCCAAAACCTATCGGTTTCCGTTGTTGGTTACGATAAACATGGCCACAAAGTCGATGGAACGGAGGAAAACTTTTCAGTTGTTGTCGAAGATCCCACCCCATCACCTTCTCCAACGATATCGACAGCGTCTTCCAATAATGTCCCCACCGGACTGACCCAAACGTCCCCTGCCCTGGAATTGGCCGCACTGCTTTTATCCCTGTCACTTTTACTTCTAGGGGTTCGCCTGCATCGCAATTACTAATACGATAAAGCTGAAGAATTTTTACAAGGACTAAAAATTCTCCAGCTTTTTTTATTTTATTAAAAGGTAAAACGGTCCCCTAACTGAAGGAATTCCCAAAATTCCCTTAATTTTATCCAATTTTTTCATTTTAACTTGTCGCTTATACCTGATGATGATAAAATATACAAAAATGATATCGCTATGCAAAGAAGGGAGTGAAGTGCCATGAGTCCGACTCGAAAGGGCAAGATGACCCGTGCCCGGATACTAAACTGTGCAAAAGAATTATATTATGAAAATGGGTTTGATAAAACCACCATTCAAGCCATCGCTGATAAGGCAGGCTCAACCTTGGGATCAATGACCTATCATTTTTCAACCAAGGCTGATTTTGTGGACACCTTGTTTTCTGATTATCATGGAGCCATCGAGCAAACTATCGATACCGTGGCACCGCGGATGAAGCATTCCGAGTTTATCCGCAAGCAGATCTTCGTTCTGTATATTTATTACCACAATATCTTTGTTGATCCTCAAATCACCCAGTTCTATCACGAAATCTTAAAAAATGACGAGTATTACCAAGTGGTTCGGGGGCAGATGGACTACATCTTTAAACAAGAACTCTCTCATCTGGGACATACCATCTGTACCGCCTCTATCATATCGGATCGGGGGGCCCATCAAGCCTGTTTGAATGCGTATTGCAGCGGTGAGCTGGATATGACAGTAGACGGTATTACCACCTTTGCCATCCTCTATACGACCCGTTGTTTACGTGTTTCAGATGAAGAAGCCCGTAAGGACATTAAAGACGCCCGCCGTTTCCTGAAAACCTATGGTCATGAGCTCGAAAAAATCCGACTCATTCCCTAACCTTTAATCTAAAAAAGAGCGCGCACCCATGGTGCCGCTCTTTTTTTGCCCCTTTATGAACAAAGGTTCGACTGGAGCATTCCTTCGAAATCACTTACCGAGAGGGGCTTGGCATAGTAATACCCCTGGCCAAACTCACACCCCTGGGATTTTAAAAAGGCAAGCTGTCCCTCGGAGTCAATCCCCTCCACCACCATGGGCAGCCCCAGGGCCTGGGCCATATGGATTACCGCTGACAAGATTTTTTCAGCTTTATCATTTTCTTCAAATCCCCGGAGAAATTCCAAATCAATTTTAAGAATATCCACGGGAATATCTTTTAAAGCATTTAATGAGGAGTACCCGCTGCCAAAATCATCCAGAAGAATGACAAAGCCATCGGCTTGAAGTTCTTTAATGGTCGCCATCATCTTTTCCGGCTCTTCCATATAAGTACTTTCCGTCACTTCAATATGAATCAATTCCTGGGAAATACCGTGCTGACTAAGGGTCTCCTTCATCTCCGTTCCCAGATTCACATTGTAAAAATTCACCTGGGAAAGATTGACAGAAATCGGCACCATCGGCAATCCCCGGTTTCGCCAGTCCGCTAAAATGGCACAACAAGCATTAAAGGTGTAGTGGTCCAGCAATCGAATAAACCCATTTTTTTCAAAAAGGGGGATAAAGTCATTCGGCGGGATTAGGCCCTCCACAGGATGATGCCACCTCACCAATGCCTCGGCACTGGCCAGGCAATTCTTTTCAATATCGAATACAGGCTGGAGCTGGATAATAAATTCTTCCTTGGCCAAAGCCGACTCCATATCTGCCAGAATTTTCTGTTCTGCCAATTGGCGCTCTCCCATTTCCGCGGTATACCAGCCCATTCGCCCGATGTAATTTTGCTTCACCGTGTTAAGGGCTAAAAGCGCCCGATCGCACATCAATGCCACCGGCAGATTGGGATCATCGATGACGTAAACACCATAGGTCAGGACGATGGGAAAAGCCCTGCTCTCCCCCAAGTCGGGATTATCCATAATCTGTTGTTTATTTTCTTCAAGGAGACGGAGCGGCAAACAGATTACAAAATGATCAGACTCCATGCGGGCATAACTGCCCCACTCCAAATCAATTTTTTGCTGAATCGACTGCCCGATGCGAATCAGGAAATCGTTCCCCTTCTTCCACCCCAAAAGCATATTAATCGTACTGAACCGTTGAATATCCATAACAATAATACACAAAGGCTCATTATCTTTCCTATATAACAACCGACGGACATCCAGGTAAAATGCCTCCACGCTGGGTAGGCCGGTCAAAGAATCAACCTGATCATTGTAGCTTTGAACAGAAAGATAAATAACCGCTACGGTGAGTGCGCCACCGAGACCTGTCAGCAAATAGGCAGGCATCAACGCCTGAATCCCTCCCAGAACGACATTGATCAGAATCGCCGCTAAAATAGTGTAATAGGTTTCCCTCGCAATGCTCTGACGACTTCTCAGGACATACCCCAAACTGATGACTAAATAAATGATCCCAACAATTAGTTCCAGAGCATTGAAGGGCCCCCGAACATAGCTGCCATCTGCAGAAAAGGACATAAACAAGCCAGTAAAGGGATTGATGATCAGAATACTAAAGATACCCACTAAGGCGGGCACATACATCAGCCATGGCAGATTCCGCCTCTTTCCAACGGCGACAAAAACGTAATGGGCCAGAAGGCAGGGCAGCATAAAGCCTAGGCTGAGATAAAGGGCATTGGTCCCATAGAGCAGCCACAGGGGAACGACAGTATGGTGCCAGCCCAAAATCACGGTAGCCATATCTGTAATATTAATAAAGAAGACTGCGGCACAATAGAAAATGAAAAGATTAAGCTGTTTCGAAAAACGCCGGGGCTTGACGAGGAAATAAACCATCAGGATGACGAGAATTAAAATCGCCGATATTTCATATTCAATACGGTAATCCATCATCCGCTACCCTCCAAGAGATTTTTTTCATTATACCACGGTCGCTCTTTCTCCACAAATTATTTATTATATCAAGCTTTATCAAAACGACGCATTTTTCTGCTACTATGACGCATAAAGTGCCAGTACAACTCGTTCCGCTTTGCTCCCTCGATTTTCATACTTCTGTTAGCTTACGCGCAAGTATAACTCCTTCCGCTTCGCTTCACTCGTTCACGGCTGCGCCGTGTGAAAATCGATGCATCAAGTTCCTTTTAAAAGCAAGCTTTTAACGGCCCTTGCTCCCTCGATTTTCATACTTCTGTTAGCTTACGCGCAAAAAAGACACCCGAAGGTGTCTCCTCTTTCATTGGTCTATTCCTTCCGGGTGATGCTCTGGAGGAATTCCTTGGTCCGTTCATTTCTGGGATGCTCGAAGATTTCCTCTGGCGGCCCTTCCTCCAGAATAATCCCGGAATCCATGAACAGCACCTTATTGGCCACCCGACGGGCAAAGCCCATTTCATGGGTGACCACAATCATGGTCATATGCTCTTCCGCCAATTCTTGCATGACGCCCAACACCTCACCGGTCAGCTCCGGGTCCAGGGCTGAGGTGGGCTCGTCAAAGAGCAGGATATCCGGATTCATCATGAGGGCCCGGGCAATGGCCACCCGCTGCTTTTCACCACCGGATAGGGTGGAGGGCATGGCGTCAATTTTCCCCTCCAGGCCCACCTTTCCCAAATATTGTTCGCAGCGTTCATCCATAACCCTGGCATTCTCCTTAGCCACCACTCGGGGTGCCAGCTCGAGGTTTTGCCTTACCGTTAGATGGGGGAAGAGATTAAAATGCTGGAAAACCATCCCCATTTTACCTATGATGCCCCGGATTTCCTGGGCAGAGGGGTATTGGCCATTCCGAACCAAATCCAGGCCTTCCATGGTGATGGTCCCGCCGTCAGCCTTCTCCAAGTCGATGAGACAGCGCAGCAGGGTGGATTTGCCAGAGCCGGAGGACCCAATAACGGCCACCACATCCCCCTTATTCACCTGGAAGGAAATATCCGTCAGGACCTGGTTATCTCCAAAGCATTTGGTTAAATTGCTTACTTTTATGATTTCTTCCATAATATGCTCCTAGAACGAATACTTTTTCTCAAGCTTTTTAAACACGAGGGTAATGACGAAGTTAATGACGAGATAAATGATGGCGGCCACCAGGAAGGCGGAGGTGTTCCCATCCCGATTGACAGCGGCTTTGGCGTAGTGGAGGATTTCTGAAACCCCGATGACGGTAACCAGCGCCGTATCCTTAAGGAGGGTAATGGTCTCATTGCTCACCGAAGGCAGACACACCCGGATCATCTGGGGGAGGACCACGGTACGCAGGGTCTGGCCTTTGGTCAGGCCTAAGACCTTGCAGGCTTCGTACTGACCCTTATCGATGGCCAGGAGCCCTCCTCTGAAGATTTCAGCAAAATAGGCGGCGTAGTTCAGGCCAAAGGCGATACAGGCGGCGACAAAACGGTCAAAGGTTAAAAGTGGACCAATTCCCGGAATGAGCGGCAGACCAAAGTAGACAAATAATAGCTGCAGCAGTAGTGGGGTTCCCCGAAGGATATAGATATAAACCTCCGCAAAAGCCCGAAGGGGTGAAAAACGGCTCCTGGCCATCAGGGTAAAGAAAAAACCCAGGGGGATGGATGCCACCAGAGTGATGGCAAAGATGGACAAGGTAACCCCTGCCCCTTCCAACATGGGACCCATCACTGAAATCAAATAATCCATAAAAATCTCCTACTCCTATTTGATAATAAGGGGAAGCCCTCGTCGAGCGCTGCCTCCCAGAACACTAAAAGGGCTTTGCTTTCGCAAAGCCCCCAATCGTATATTTGACTAAACTACTTGGTTCCGGTGTAAATGATATTTTCACCAAACCATTTTTCTGAAATTTTAGCGGCACTGCCGTCCGCGTTCATTTCATCCATGGCCTTCTGGATTTTATCCCTCAGCTCAGTGTTGCCCTTCTTAACCGCTACACCATACAGCTCGGGTGACAAGGTATCGCTTAAGATGGTAAAATCTGCATTTTCAGAGGAAATATAGTAACGGGCAACGACGGAGTCAACCACCACTGCCTGGATACGGCCAGATGCCAAATCCTGGAGTGCCGATACATTTTCATCAAATTCTACAGGCTTACCGCCGTCAATCTTTGTATTAATGGGGTTATCCATTAGTGCATCGTAGGCGGATGATCCCTTCTGAACGCCAACCTTTTTACCTTCTAAGGCTGCGATATTGGCAATATCTGAACCCTTCTGGACAACAACGACCTGATCGTTTTCCAGGTATGGATTGGTAAAGTCCATGGCGGCTTTTCGTTCGTCGGTGATGGTCAGCCCATTCCAGAGCGCATCGACCTTATCATTTTCAAGTTCCATTTCCTTGGTGTCCCAATTGACAACCTGCAGTTTGATTTCCATCCCCATTCGCTTGGCCACTTCTGTGGCTAAATCAATATCGAAACCAACGATATTGTTATCTTTGTCCCTAAAGCCCATAGGGGGGAAGGAATCATCTAAACCGATGACAAAAGTTTTATCATCATTGGTTGCCCCTTCTGAATTGGTGGATCCACCATTACTGCATCCTGCAAAGAAGGCCAAGGACAACAGGCCCAGGATTAGAACCATCAACAAACTCTTTCTCTTCATTTACACTACTCCTCTTGCACTTAATATAATTTTAAGCTTATTATACACTTCATTACATTAAAAGGGAAGAGTGTTTTCCCAAAGTTAAGCAAAAAAAGGAATCCCGGCATCATATTTTGGGGGGAAGACGCCGGGATTCTTGGAGAGAGGGGTAATATTATGATAGCCCATCAGGTTCTCGCTTCCTGATGAATAAACATCACTTGAAAATTTTCAGTTTGGGTGTGTAACAAACTGAAAAGTATTTCTTGATGCAAATAAAGTATACATCCTTATGTAAAAAAAGTCAAGAGTGAAAATACATGAAAGTTGTATTTTCTTGATTGAAATTAAGACATTTATAATCTTTGGTAAAAAAACAAGAAGCCCTTGTACCTTTAGGGGGGACGGTACAAAGGCTTCTTATTAAAGAGGGGTAATATTATGATTTACTTCTTTGATGTAGCTATAGTATACCCCCTTATGAAAATATTGTCAAACTGAAAATGTACTGTAATGTAATTTTTTCAGTATCTTTTAAGGCAGTTATTTTCATAAACCTTTAAGAAAACACGAACCCCCAAATGCTTTTTAGGGGGAGGCATTTGAGGGTTCGTAATGGAGAGGGGGGTAATATTATGATTGGTTGTTCATCAAGATTTCAAATGTGGGTGTGTGTCACATATATTGACTTCCTTGATGTGATTACAGTATAGCACCTCATGAAAAATAAGTCAATACTGAAAACCATATGTAATGTAATTTTTTCAGTGAAGCTTAAGGTTTCTTTTTCCACTTTTTCTTTCGTTCATTTTAGGGCATAAAAGAACCCCGAATGCCTTTAAGGGGGGATGCACTCGAGGTTCTATAATGGAGAGAGGGGGGGTAATATTATGATTTAGAACATCAATCAGTCAAAGATGGGTGTGTGTGTCATCTCTGAGTGATCTCCTTGATGTGATTACAGTATACAACCTGTTGTAAAAAAAGTCAATAGTGAAAATCATATGTAATGTAATTTTTTCACAGTAAACTATTTCAGCCTGATATTTTTTAATTTTCTTTTAAGTTAGGCGTCATCCGGGCTTTTTTATTTTGCCGGTCAATCTCCATGGCCACCCGTTTCCTCCTGACATCCTGGAGGCGCTGCTTCAGTTCTTCTTCCTCTGAATCTGCAATTTCAGTTTTCATACAATCCAGGGCTTTCTCAAATTTCTCAATTTGTGTCAGGAGGGCTTTTTTATTGCTCATAAAAAGCTCGGTCCACATTTCTGCATTAATCATGGCAATCCGGGTGAGATCACAAAAGCTCCCCCCCTCAAAATCAGAAATATGCCGATCTTCTTCACTATCGATGAGGGCACAGGCAATGACATGGCAAAGCTGGGAGGTGAAGGCGATTTTTTGATCATGGATTTCCGGGGTGGTCTCCACGATATTGGCAAAGCCTAAATCCCGGATGATGGCCTTTAGCCAGGTGATATTTTCAGGATGGTTTTTCTCCCGGGGGATGAGGATATAATTGCGCCCCTTAAATATCGTATCGTCGGCGCCGCCGTAGCCTTCCTTTTCGCTCCCGGCCATGGGATGGCCTAGGATGAAGTCCAAATCCGGGCGAATACAGGGAGAGAGTTCGTCAATTAAAACCTGCTTGACCCCGGTAATATCGGTGAGGACAGCTTTTTCTTTAAAATCCGCCATGTGGGTGATGATAAAATCCACGGTTTGCCTGGGGTATAAGCAGAAAATGACCAGATCCATATGGCTTAACATCTCTGCCACACCCTCAGCGGTGCTTTCTCCCCAATCGATCACCTTATCCTGGAGGGCCGTCTCCAACACCTCTTCATTGATGTCGAAGGCACCGATCCGGGCGGGACCTTGCTTACGCAGTCCCATGGCCAGGGCCCCTCCCATGAGGCCCAGACCGATGATGGCGATATTTTTTCCTGCTAGGTTTTTCATTTTATAATTGCTTCCCTTCAAATTCTGCGTATTTCTTCAGGGTGGTCATAATGCTGTCAAAGGCCTGGGGTGTAATGGCCTGATCCCCATCGCACAGGGCTTCCTCGGGGTTATTATGGACCTCAATCATGAGTCCATCGCCCCCGGCGGCAATGGTGGCTTTGGAGAGGGATTCAACGGCCCAGTTCAGGCCCGTGGCATGGCTGGGATCGATGATGACCGGCAGGTGGGTTTTTCGCTTCAACACCGGAATGCAGCTGATATCCAGGGTATTCCGGGTGGCGGTTTCAAAGGTCCGTATCCCCCGTTCACACAGCACAATTTGCTCATTGCCCCCGGCCATGATGTATTCCGCCGCCATAAGGAATTCCTTCATGGTGGCGGATAGTCCCCGTTTGAGGAGGACGGGCTTGCGCAGACGGCCCAGCTCCTTTAAAAGGGTAAAATTTTGCATATTCCGGGCCCCCACCTGGATCATGTCCACGTCCTCAAAGAGGGGAATCTGGGATAAATCCATGATTTCCGTCACAATGGGAAGGCCCGTGACGGCCCGGGCCTTGAGTAACAAGCTAAGGCCATTGGGACCCATGCCCTGGAAGGCGTAGGGAGAGGTCCGGGGCTTAAAGGCGCCCCCCCGCAGCATCTTGGCTCCAGAAGCTTTAATGGCCTTGGCGATTTCAACCACCTGTTCCTCACTTTCCACGGAGCAGGGCCCGGCAATGACCGTGACGTGACCCTCCCCGATGGGTACCCCGGACACATCCACAATGGTGTCCTCGGGATGGAAGGCTCGGTTGGCTTTTTTATAGGGCTCCTGGACCCGGAGGACCTTTTCAACAATGGCATTGGAACGCAGTTTATGCATATCCACCATCTGAGTTTCCCCCACCAGCCCCAGGACTGTGGTTTCTTCTCCCTTAATGTCGTGGATGCGGACCCCCAGCTCTAAAAGAGCCTGGGTAAGGCGCTCAATTTCAGATGCCGGTGACTGGGGTTTTAAGACGATAATCATGATGGTTTCTCCTTTTCTTCTCTAGACTTCTTTATCCTCAATAGCGGCGTATTTCCGCACAACCTCCATGATCTGACCAAATTGTTCTGGGAGCAGGGCCTGATCCCCATCGCACAGGGCCTCCTCAGGATTGTTGTGAACCTCGATCATCAGCCCGTCTGCCCCGGCGGCCACCGCTGCCTTGGACATGGATTCCACCATCCAGCTCACACCGGTGGCGTGGCTGGGATCGATGAGGATGGGGAGGTGGGTCTTACGCTTTAGCATGGGGATGCAGCTTAAGTCCAGGGTGTTCCGGGTGGCGGTTTCAAAGGTCCGAATTCCCCGCTCACAGAGGATGACCTCTTCATTACCCCCAGCCATGATGTACTCTGCTGCCATGAGGAATTCCTTCATGGTGGCTGATAGGCCTCGTTTTAAGAGGATGGGCTTTTGCAGCCGGCCCAATTCCTTCAGGAGGGTAAAGTTCTGCATATTCCGGGCACCCACCTGGATGAGATCCACCTCTTCAAAGAGGGGAATCTGGGAAAGATCCATGATTTCTGTGACAATGGGCAGACCCGTTTCTTTTTTGGCGATAAGCAGCAGCTCCAACCCCGTGGGTCCCATGCCCTGGAAGGCGTAAGGAGAAGTCCGGGGCTTGAAGGCCCCACCCCTTAGCATCTTAGCCCCTGCAGCCTTAACGGCTTTGGCAATATCTACAATCTGTTCTTCACTTTCCACGGAGCAGGGCCCGGCAATGGCGGTGATATGCCCCTCACCCACGGGTACCCCGGATACATCCACAATGGTATCCTGGGGATGGAAGGCTCGGTTGGCCTTCTTGTAGGGCTCCTGGACCCTCAGGACCTTTTCGACGATGGCGTTGGAGCGCAGCTTGTGCATATCCACCATCTGGGTTTCCCCCACTAGCCCTAAAATCGTTGTGTTTTCTCCCTTAGAATAATGGATCTTAATGCCCAGGGATTCTATTTTTTCTTCAAGCTTCTTAACCTCAGCTTCTGGTACGCCTTGTTTAATAACGACAATCATGGTATTTCCTCCATTTTCTTGAATAATTATACGCCTTTAAAATAAACGAAGGCCCGTAGGCATAACGCCTACGGGCCTTCCCAGTATCCAATCATCATGGGTGGCGGTTCCTTACCACCCTTCTAATTGCTCTGAAATGAATCCGCAGGCAGGTACGCAAAATAGCCAGCGCTATAGTAATAGCCCCAGCTAAAGCCAAAATATGCCTTTGTATTCATTTCACGAATTTTCATGACATTGGTTTCCCTTCAAAATTTAATTTATTTTCATTATAAACCTGTATTTTTTCAGTGTCAATGCATTTTTCATTTTTTTCAGAAGCCCTTTATCAAAAGGTAATGAAGCTCCGGTAAAGCCCTTCTAAAAAGCGGTCCGTCATCCCGGCAAGGTAATCCACAATGGCCCGCTTATAGGCCAAGGGATCAGTCTCCAACGCATAGACCACCTTGTTTTGATACCGCTCTCCCCTCGGTCCATCCCAATATTTTGATAACCAGCCTGAAAATTCTGCGGTTAATCGGGGGTATTGGCGGGCATAGCGGGCCTGGTTTGTGTCATAATCCTCGCACCAGCCGGACAACACCCGATACACGGTGCGGATGACGGTATCCCCGTATTCGCTGTAGGATTTGAGCATGGGGTTATAGTAAATTGTCTCCCGATTAAGATGAAGCACCGCATCCATCACTGCGTAACCGTCATCAGAAAAACGGATGCCCACCTCTGGTGAGCTGTGAGAGCACAGGTCCGTGACGAGTAAATGGATGATATTGGCATTGTTAATCCCCGCGGCATCCTCCCCGCAGGCCTTGGCATAGCGGATGACAATATCCGTCAGTTTTGCATGGGCGTCCGCATCCATCCGTCCCAGGATGACCGCATCGTCAATGTCCCGGCCGAGATAGGAGATATTATCTGCCAGCTTAATGATACACCCCTCCCAGGTAAAGGGCTCGTACTGCCCCGGCACCTTAAAGGCCGATAAATCCAGGGCATCCTCTCTGGGGACAAGGGCCCGGCCCATAATATCCCCACTGTGGGCAATAATGCCATCCCGTACGGCATAGGTGAGGTCCAGATTGTGGAAGCAGGCATCCGGTCCCTCTAAAAGCTCCAGGGAATCCACACAGCGCAGGCCGTTCATACCATGCCAAAAGGGGATTTCCCCTCCCTGGGGGATAATCCCCTCTTCCTTTATAATGGCGGCAATGGTACGCTCCCCATCGTGACCAAAGGGGGTGTGCCCCAAATCATGGCCGATGGCGATGGCTTCGGCCAGCTCCCCGTTAAGCCCCAGAAATTCCGTGATAATCCGGCTGATGGAGGCCACGTAGTGGACATGGTCAATCCGGGTGCTGACGTGGTCGTGCTCCGGGGAGAAAAAAACCTGGGTCTTGTACTTCAGACGGCGATAGGCCATGGAGTGAAGGATCCGGGTGTAATCTCGTCCAAAGGGTGTTCGGATATCAGTCTTTCGGCTATATAGGGATTCTCCACGCATGGTTGCCTGGGTCCATTTTTCACTTTGGGGCGTCGTGGCCATCCCCTCAAAGCATTTCCTGTTGGTCTCTTTTAGCATCCTTTTTTCCTCCCGATGGGTCTTGATATTATCATATCATAGTCCGCAAACCTTCGCTTTAAAAATCACCGTTTTATTGACAATCCAGGGGCCGAGTGGTATATTTCATATTATATTCATCCGAATAATCGGTATTAAAAATACCGCTTAAACGAAAGGCACCGAAATTATGATTATTGATGATTTAACGACACTCATTGGCCATACACCCCTCCTTCGCTTAAACCATATTATAAAGCGGGAAGACCTAAAGGCGGACCTTCTGGCTAAGCTGGAGTCTTTTAACCCCGGGGGCAGCGTCAAGGACCGGGTAGCCCTCTCCATGATTGATGATGCCGAGGCCAAGGGGCTGTTAAAACCGGGGGGCACCATTATCGAGCCCACCAGCGGCAACACCGGCATTGGCCTGGCCATGGTGTGTGCCCTCCGGGGGTACCACCTGATTCTCACCATGCCGGAGACCATGAGCCCGGAGCGCAAGGCCCTCCTCATGGCCTACGGTGCGGAAATTGTCCTTACCAATGGTTCCGCCGCCATGGGTGGCGCCATTGCCAAGGCCGAAGAGCTGCGGGATGCCATTGCCGGAGCCATTCTTCTAGGCCAATTCGACAACCCCGCCAATGTGGCGGCCCATCATGAAACCACCGCCCGGGAGCTATGGTCGGACACCCAGGGCAACATGGATTACTTTGTCGCTGGAGTTGGCAGCGGTGGGACCATCCAGGGGGTCGGCGAGGTGCTAAAGGAAAAGAATCCGGAGATTCGCATCGTTGCGGTGGAGCCGGAAAATTCCCCGGTCCTCTCCGGGGGACCAGCGGGGCCCCATAACCTCCAGGGTCTGGGGGCCAATTTCATTCCCAGTGTCCTCAATGTGGAAATCATCGATGAAATCCTCCCGGTTTCTGACCAGGCCGCCTACAATGCCTCCCGAATGCTTGCCCGGTGCGAGGGCCTGCTCTCCGGCATTTCTGCCGGGGCCGCCCTGGAGGGGGCCCTTATCCTGGCCCGCCGCCCCGAAAATGCAGGCAAAACCATTGTCCTGCTCCTCCCCGATACCGGGGAACGCTATCTCTCCACCCCCTTGTTTCAATAGCGTAACCACGGATTTCCGCCACCCCACCACTGCACTTGCCCTTCTAATTCAAATAAATAAACGAGGTAAAAACGATGCCCATTAAAATACCCGATAACCTCCCTGCCTTTACCACCCTAGAGAATGAAAATATCTTTGTGATGGCCAAAGGCCGGGCGGACACCCAGGATATCCGCCCCCTGCGGGTGGCCATCATGAACCTGATGCCCACCAAGATTGCCACAGAGACCCAGCTCCTGCGCCTCATTGGTAACACTCCCCTCCAGGTGGATATCACCCTCCTGCAATCCGAAACCCACGACTGTAAAAACACGGACCTTGCCCATCTGGATACCTTTTATAAAACCTGGGCAGAGGTACGAAACCAGTACTTTGACGGTTTGATCATCACCGGTGCCCCCATTGAATCCCTTCCCTTTGAAGAGGTGGATTATTGGGATGAGCTGGTGGACATTATGGATTGGAGCCTGACCCATGTCTTCTCCACCTGGCACATTTGCTGGGGAGCCCAGGCGGCCCTCTACCACCACTACGGGGTTCCGAAGTACGATCTCAAGGAAAAATTATTCGGGGTCTTCCCCCATCATATTGAGCCGGATTATTGTCCGCTGTTCCGGGGCTTTGATGATACCTTCTACGTTCCCCACTCCCGGCACTCCGAAGTTCGGGCCGAGGATATTGAAAAGGTGCCTGAGCTGATGCTGGAGGCGATTTCCGAGGATGCTGGGGTGTACATCGCCTCGGCCATGAAGGGCCGCCAATTCTTTGTGACGGGTCACAGTGAGTATGATGCGAATACCCTTAAGCAGGAATACGACCGGGATATTGCCGCGGGCAAGCCCATTACGGTCCCCTCCAATTACTATCCCAATGACGATCCCACCCAGACCCCCATGGTCCGCTGGCGGGGACACGCCAATTTGCTCTATCAGAACTGGCTGAATTACTACGTCTATCAGGCAACCCCCTTCAATCTGGATAACCATCCTGATTTTACTCATCTTACATCACGCTAAAGCACTGAAAGGATTCTCACACCATGAATGACAAAACTAAAAAACTCGTTTACGCGGCCCTTTTTATCGCCCTCGCCTTTGTTGGCGCCAATATTAAAATTATGGGCTCCATCGCCTTTGATGCCCTGCCGGCTTTTTTGGCCACCCTCATTTTGGGTTGGGGCTGGGGAGCGGTCATTGCTGCCATCGCCCATCTCCTCACCGCCGCCCTTTCTGGATTCCCCTTTACCCTGCCGGCCCATATCATCACAGCCATCATGATGTCTGTGACCATGATTGCCTTTTACTTTACCATTAAAGGCTGCCTCTTTAAAAAGCTGAACCCCGTCCTTGCCTACGGCTTGGGCTGTGTGGTGGCGGTTATGGTTAATGTGCCCATCGCCCTGCTGGCCGTAGCCCCTGTTTTTACCCTGCCCGTGGCCATCAGCCTCATTCCGGCACTGCTCCCTGCTGCCATCCTCAATGTCCTGCTGGCCGTCATCATCTACAATCTCCTTCCGGCACGCTTCCAGCCCCTGCCGGCCATCCCCCACAAAAGCCATGGCCATCAGTAAGTACCGGGACTTAACCCTTGCCCCAGTCCCCGGGGGCACCGTGGTGGTGGCTGCCGATAGCTGTGGCAGCACCGGTGAGAAACCGGGGGATTTTCTGAAATGTCCCCCCTACCACTGCGGTCGGGTGTCGGCACGGGTGGTCCTCTTTGAGCTTCTGTCCATTGGCGCGGAGGTCCTGATTCTGGCCGATGGCATCTGCTCGGAAATGTCCCCCACCGGTGAAGCCATTATTCATGGCTTTTCCGATGAGCTAAAGCTGGCGGGTCTTTCCCCGGACTGCCTCACAGGCTCCACCGAGGAGAATTTTCCCACCGCCATGACCGGAGTGGGCACCGCCGCCGTGGGATACCTCCCCGGTGCCTTTATCCCACCATCCTGTCAGGCTGGGGATATTATCCTCTGTATTGGCACCCCCTTGGTCGGGATAGATTTTCTGCACAATACCGATCTGCCCATCGCTACCTATGCCCATTTGCAGGCGTTAAAGGCGAATTCCATGGTCCGGGAAGTCATTCCCGTGGGCTCTAAGGGGATTGCCTATGAAGCCCGCACCGCCGCTAAACTCCACGGCCTATCCGCCCAACTTGAAACCCAGTGCGCCTTGGATCTGAGACAATCCGGCGGGCCCTCCAGCTGTGTGTTGGCCGTGGCCTCACCCGATGCCCTCCCTCATCTAAGGGAACAGTTTCCGACGACCCTTGTGGGGTGCTTTCAGGCCTAATCCTAAAAAGGTTTTACAATTAAGCATCTAAGGAATACTCATCCCCGCCATCCTGTTTTTTCCAGATCCTGGCAAAGAGATAGGTGGCTGCTACCGCGATGATGGACCCAATAATATTTCCAAGAATCCGTAACCAAATGGCACTCTCCGTGGGCATGATCAGGGTAGCGGTCACCAGGGCAGAGAAAGAATTATAAATGGTCTTAATAAAATAAGAATTAATGAACATGGACATAAAGCCCGCCATCAAAACAACCGTGGATTGGTAGCTTTCTGGAATCAGATATCCAAAGAGCGTAAAGAACAGCAAGCAGCCCAGAAGCGTCGCTGGAACCCGCAGCCATTGCCGTTTATGGACCTCATCCTCCAGGGGTGTCAGCAAGGAAACCACGGAAAGGGCCATCCACATAGTCTTCGGGAAGCCCATGGCCTCTCCTAAGAAAAGAGTCAGTACCAGAGTAACCCCCAGGGTAGTGGCCCATCGGGCCTGCCCTTCCTTCAAGGAAAAGGGCGCCCACATTTCCCGGAAGGGATGCCGGGAGCCCTGACTGCGATTTAAGACAAAATGAACCAGTCCGATGGCCGTCCCAATTATAATTAGGCTGAGCATTCGAAGTTCAGCGCTATGCCCGGAAACCGGGTATCCGACAAACATGACGTATCCCATGAAAAAGGGGAGGTATAGGCTGTGGCTTACATCATATCGCACCAATGCCAACATCCATACCATGGCGATGATATGGCATAGAAGCCCCCACCATAATCCAGCTCCCGCCAGCAGTGCCAATCCCCCAATCCCTATAAAGGTAATGGCGATCAGTCCCCCTGAAACCGCCGATGAATACCCAAAATCTGCCTTCATAAGCATCAACAAACCCATCAGAAGGATTACCCCGACAATACTGTTCTCCTGACCAAAAAAATGACTATAGCCACTGATAAAAATAACACAAAAAATAAAAACCGGTAGTTTAGTCATCACCACTTTGGCGTAGTCTTTCCAGCTTTTCTTTCGCTCTTTCACTGAAACCTCCTTTTCTATCATCCAAAATATTTTAGCTTTATCTTTATCTTTAAAGGTAATATCATACCGACTCTTTTTTTAATTTGTCAAGGAAATGACCAATAATCTCTTGAATCGACTTTTATTTCAATCATTAGAAAAGGATTTACATGAAATATTGAAAAAATTTCAGCTTAATTGTCACTTTTACATCATTTCCTTGAATTATTACCCTCCTTAGGCTATAATTTACTTACCAAAAACCTTAGGAGGTATCAGTTCAATGTTAGTATCCGCAAAAGAAATGTTGACAAAGGCCAAGGCTGGCCATTATGGTGTCGCTCAAATTAATATTAATAACCTGGAATGGACAAAGGCTGCCCTGACCGCTGCCCAGGAAATGAACTCCCCCATCATCCTCGGTGTATCGGAAGGTGCCGGCAAATATATGTGTGGCTTTAAAACGGTGGCCGATATGACCAAAGCTATGATTGATGGTTTAAACATTACCGTTCCGGTTGCTCTGCACTTAGACCACGGTTCCTACGAAGCTGCGAAGGCTTGTATCGAAGCCGGCTTCTCTTCCGTTATGTTCGATGGCTCCAGCCTTCCTATTGAAGAAAACATCGAAAAGACCAAGGAACTCATCGCCCTGTGCGCTGAAAAAGGAATTTCCCTGGAAGCCGAAGTTGGCTCCATCGGTGGTGAAGAAGATGGCGTCATTGGCGCCGGCGAATTTGCCGATCCCATGGAATGTAAGGAAATTGCCGATTTAGGGGTAACCATGCTGGCTGCCGGTATTGGCAATATCCACGGGAAATATCCTAAAAACTGGGCAGGCCTGAACTTTGACGTCCTGGCTAAAATCCAGGAACAGACCGGTGATATGCCCTTAGTCCTCCACGGCGGTACCGGTATCCCCGACGCCATGGTGAAGGAAGCGATTGGCTTAGGTGTGGCTAAAATCAATGTGAACACCGAATGTCAGTTAGTTTTTGCTGACGCTACCCGGAAATACATTGATGCCGGTAAAGACTTAGAAGGTAAGGGCTTTGACCCCCGGAAGCTTTTAGCACCCGGTACCCAGGCTGTTATCGATCTGGTTAAAGAAAAAATGGAAATGTTTGGCTCCGTCGACAAGGCGTGAGGCTGATTGGATTCATGAAAAGAGGGACTGCCACACCAAACGGTGTGCAGTCCCTCTTTCTTTATTCTTCCACTAAAAATCCCGATAAGAAGGCTCCGGTTGGCTTTCCCATTTACTGGGCCAAGGCCTTAATCTTCTTGTAAACCGGCAGATCCGTGTACAGCTCTCCAAGGTAGGGATTGCGACGGGTCTTGATGATCTTGTAGACCATATAGCCAAAGACAGCGATATTGGCCAGCAGCGCCAACAAGCTCATGATGAAAAGGGCTGTAGTGGGCGGTGCAGCTGAGGCAATTTGATAAACTCCAGGGGCCACCAGGGCAGTGTAGCCATCGGGTGCCAGCATCCCTTGGGCAATGGCGCCCTTTGCAATGGCATAGCTGGAGGAGGAGTGCACCATAAAGGCACTGGCATCCTGGAAGGCCGGTACAGTCTGGGCAAACATACACCACATGGCCAGAGTTTGGGCACGATGCTGGAGCCAAGCCCCCTTGCCCAGGGTAAAGGCACACAGGGTCGGAGCCAGCAGCAGGGCCAGGCCACAGTACCAGGCGTGGGTTGGCAGGCAATTATAAGTATAAGCAAAATTCCACAAATCATAGGCCACAATCCAAAACCACAGCATATCCGGCCACAACATATCCCGGCTGTGATCCTTCTTGGTAACGGCACGGATACAAATCCCGAACCACCCGGTGATGGTAATGATGTTTAAAATTCCGGCAATACCGTTCATCACATTCCAGGGGCCGCCGATATAATACTGGATCTGGTTATTCATAAACTCCATGACCGGCACCGTATAATGGCCGATTTCAAAATCCCGGGCTACGGCCTCGCAGATATTGACGGCTAAAATAAGGGGCGGGAAGCACAGGGCAATCTTGCTTTTATCCCAGCCCTTGATAAACCGGATGCACCAGAAACCAATACAGCCGGCTGTGGAGGAGTATACCTTGGCTAAGTGGAACCAGTCCATGTAGGCCGTATCCTTAAACACCGTCAGCCAGCTGATGGTTAAAATAATGGGGAGGATGACAAAAGCGGTAAAGCCCACCCATTTAAAACGGCGGGTGACTTCATTGAGACCGAAGAGTGCCCCAAAGACGCAAAGCCACACCAGGATGACGAGGGCCACCGGCACCCCTTCATAAAAAACAAACACAAAAATCCCTTCTTTCTATTGTTTCTCAGTCAATCACTCGGTGTCGATCACCCGGATTTCCTTAATGAGCAAATCATTGCCGGAAATCATCTCCGAGTCCTTTTCACCACAAACCGGGCAGTGGAAATCCTCCGCCACGGCATTGTAGATGGTGCCGCACCCCCGGCATTCTACCAGGCCGGGGATGATTTCCAAAATCAAATTGGTTTCCTCCATGCTGGTCTTATACCGAGCGGCGGGCCAGCATTCTTCCAGATAGCGGGGGACGATGCCCGAAAGCTCCCCCACCTCTACCACGATTTCCGCCACCCCGGCGACACCCTCCTCAGAGGCGAGGGTGTCCTCGATGGTGTGGATCATGGCGTTTAATATTCCAAGCTCATGCATGGCTATTTCCGGGTGAAGTGCTTAACGGCGGCTTCTGCAAATTTTGCCCCGGTTTCCACGGATTTTCCGGCAATCTTACTCCCCCGAACCACCGCATTGGCGGCAATCTTCATGGGGAGCTTTTCATACACATCGGGCTTGGAATCCCCGGTGCGCACCAAATGGATGGCATCAAAGGCGCACTTGGTGGTACACATCCCGCAGCCCACGCACATATAGTCGTCCACCTGGACGGCACCACAGCCCAGGCAGCGTTCGGTTTCTGCCTTTAACTGCTCCTCGGTGAAGGTCAGGCGATCATCCTTAAAGGTCCCCCGATTTTCCTCCGCCACCCCAGGGCGCTGACGCGGCGTGCTGTCAAAGCTCCCGATTTCAATGGCCACACCATCCTTGTCAAAGGCGTGGTATTCCCGGCGATCCCGCCCATACACCAAGTTTTGACCAGGCTGGACAAAACGATGGATGGAGATGGCGCCTTCCTTCCCGGCGGCAATGGCATTGATGGCGAACTGAGGTCCGGTATAACAATCTCCGCCTACAAAGACATCTGGCTGGGCGGTTTGATAGGTGAAGTCATCTGCCTGGACAGTATTCCCCCGTCCCGTTTCCACGGTACTCCCCGCAAGGAGGCTCCCCCATTCGATGGATTGACCTACAGATACTAAAACTGTGTCCGCATCCACCACAAGGGTATCTGCTGCATCGTACTGGGGTACAAAGTGCCCTTCGGCGTCAAAGACCTGAATACAGCGCATGAATTCCACGCCGACAACAGCCCCATCTTCGGTCAGAATGGATTTTGGCCCCCAGCCATTGTTAAAGGCCACGGCATCAGCTTTGGCCTCATGGATTTCCTCATCCAGAGCCGGCATTTCCTCCGGACTTTCCAGACAGAAAAGCTGGACCGAATCCACGGATTCCCGGGTGGCCGTCCGGGCCACATCAATGGCCACATTGCCCCCGCCGATGACCACTACCTTACCGCTGATTTCAGGCTTCTGGCCCAGGGCCACCTGCCGCAGGAAATCTACCCCGGTCATCACACCCTGGGCATCCTCCCCGTCGATTCCAAGCTGCCGTCCACCCTGGGCGCCAATGGCCAGGTAAAAGGCTTCATAACCCTGGGCTCTCAAATCATCTAAGGTTATATCCTCACCCACATTGACCCCGGTTTTAAACTGGACCCCCAGCTGGCGCAGTACGTCGATTTCCGCATCCAGCACGTCCTTTTCCAGACGGAAGGCGGGAATGCCCATGGCCAACATCCCCCCGAGTTTTTCTTCCCGTTCAAAGACGGTCACCGCATAATCATCCAGGGCCAAGTAATAGGCACAGGCCAACCCCGCCGGTCCCCCACCAATAATGGCAATTTTATTTCCCAGGTGATACCGCTTCTTCGGCACAAAGCGTTTTTCAGTATCCAGCTCCTGGTCTGCGATAAATTTCTTGATTTCATCGATGGCGATGGGCTCGTCAATATTCCCCCGGGTACATTCATCCTCACAGCCATGGGGACAGATCCGGCCGCAAACCGCCGGGAAGGGGTTTTCTTTTTTAATGAGCTCCAGGGCTTCCATATAGCGCCCCTGGGCTGCCAGCTTGATATAGCCCTGAACGGCAATATGGGCCGGACAGGCCGTTTTACAGGGTGCCGTTCCTTCTGGAGCGACATCCTCCCGATTGGTGCGGTAATCCACATTCCAGTTCTTTTCACTCCAGGCATGATCCCTGGCGGTGGCGGCCGGCTTCTTCGGTACCACTGGCTTGGTGGCACACAGGCTATGACCCAGCTTTAAGGCATTGGTGGGGCAGTTTTCCACGCATTGGCCACAAGCTACACAGTCTAAGGGCTCCACCACCGCCGTATAATTGGAGCGGATGGCATCGGGTGTTTCAAAGTAAGTGGCCAGGCGCATGGAGAAGCAGGAGCAGCTGCAGCAATTACAAATGGCTGCGGATTCCCCCAGCTCTTCTGTGGCTGGCATTTCGTGCATTAAACCGTTATCCTCGGCAAATTTTAAAATTTCCTCGGCTTCCTCCCGGGAAATCTGGCGCCCCCGGCCGGTTTTAATATAGTACTCGGCTCCGGTCCCCATCTGGATACAGATATCCTTATCCAAATGGCCACAGCCATCCCCCATCACCTTCCGGGACTGGCGGCAAGAGCAGTCCGACACGCTGAAGGTGTCGTATTTATCCAAATAGTAGGACAGCTTTTCCCAGGGCTGCACCCCCGGATCATCCTTCACCGCATCCTCCACCGGAATGATGCGCATCATGGCCATCCCCTCTGGGAACATGGCAGCCATGGGGGCCAGACGCCTTCTGGTGTACTCCTCAAAGGCCCGGCCGATTTCGGGATGGGCTGCCAGCTGTTCCCGATTGTTTACCATCATCTCCAGCATCCCCGGAGCAAAGATATTCACAAAATACCGGGGCTTGCCATCGCTCCGATCTGTCCATACCTTAGCCACCCCAACCTGGGTGAGCTCATCTAAAATCCTCTGGGTGTCCTCGGGTGTCCTTTTGCATTTTTTAAGAATGTATTCAAAGGTCCGGGGCTTTCGAAGACCCATAACCAAGGCCACATCGGCCATCTCATCGGTGACGACTCCATCTAAAGCATAGTACTCTGGCTGATCCCCATCGATTTTATTCATGGCACCAGCTACGCCACCCACCATCTTCGCCAGCTTGACAATCTTCGGTCTCAATTCTGATTTTGCCATTTTTGACACTCCTCTCTTAACCAATTGGTCCACACATCCATCCCCTCCCCGGTTTTTGCGCTGACGGGGATAATAACCGCCCTGGGATTACGTTCTCTAATGGCCGCCACACAGGCTTCCATATCAAAATCGAAGTAGGGCAGCACATCGATTTTATTAATCAACACCACATCACAGACAGAAAACATCAGGGGATACTTCAGGGGCTTGTCATCCCCCTCGGGCACTGAGAGAATCATGACATTCTTTACCGCTCCGGTGTCAAACTCCGCCGGACACACCAAATTCCCCACATTTTCCAGAACCACCAAATCCAAACCATCACTCTCCAGGGCCTGTAAGCCCTGCTTTGTCATATCTGCATCCAGATGGCACATCCCACCGGTATGGAGCTGGACCACCTTGACCCCCAGGGCCTCCATGGTCCGGGCATCCACATCAGAATCGATGTCCGCCTCCATGATCCCCATGGATAAATCCCCCTTTAGAGCCTTTACCGTCCCCACCAGGGTCGTGGTCTTTCCCGACCCCGGGGAGGACATCAGATTGAGCAAAAAGATCCCCCGATCCTTTAAATCCTGTCGCAGTGCCTCTGCCTGCTTGTCATTGTTATCAAAGACGCTGCGTTTGACTTCGATCACGCGAAATGCATCCATATCCCTCACCTCGATATTGTTTATTCTTTAACGAAATAATACACCCCCCAGGCCGGTTCTGCCACGGTCAAAGGTTTCCAACTGTAACGTTTTACCCCATATGCGTTAAACTGGGTAAATGTATACAAAAAAACGACAGCATCTCAATGCTATCGTTTAATACTTGGGTGTCACCCCTCAAAACCATCTAAGGCCCGGGCGATATTTCCATGGATGGTAATCCACAGCTTATCAATGATTTTTTCCGGGTCAGCCTGCATACCGGTTTTTATCCAGTCCAGAATCAAGCCGACAAAGGCAAACTTGTAAAAATCCGCAACGAATTCCTGGTCCTCCCGGGGAATATTTCGCCCGGCAGATTGCTCCTCAACCACCCCCATAACCAGCTTATAATTCAGCTTATACAAATAATCAATAAGCTGATCGCGATTGATGGAATGGTAGGCGTTAATCACCAGCTGTCGATTTTCCGCTGCGTATTTTAACACCTGAAGGGCCCCCTGGCGCCAGGTTTCATAGGAACGCTTGCCATCTAAGGCTTCCTGAACTTCCCCCAGAAAGATCCAATCGATGAGATCGTAAATATCTTTAAAATGGTAGTAGAAGGTTTTCCGGTTGACCCCGCAGCACTCTGCCAAATCCACCACTGTGATTTTATCCAGGGGTTTCTCTGATAAAAGCTCCTTTAGAGCGGTGGCCATGGCTTTCTTTGTAATCTGGGACATCGCTTCACCCGGGGCTGCACCCCTTTCCTTCCATGTGAAATCTTGTCTTTATTATAGCATATTTTGGTGTGAAGCTCTAGGGATGCCCTGAATGCTTCAGCAATCCTTAGACTTTACCGAGATGCACCCCTTATCATCCCACAACGTCCGACTCCCCCAATACAATGCCCCAAATACCGACAAACATACCACGGTACAAATGGCAATGATCACCGCAATCTGATAGAGGATGGCCGTGGTGGGTAAAGTTCCGGAAAGAATTTGGCCCGTCATCATTCCAGGCAGAGAGATAATCCCCATCCCCACCATATTATTCAGGGTTGGCAGCAGGGCCGTTTCCAAGGCATTATTCACAAAGGGCATCAATATTTTTTTCGGGGCAACCCCTAGATTGGTTAAGACACGGATTCTCAGCGCATTATCCTCCAGGCCATCAAAAAAGGCCTTGAGCCCTAAATTCATCCCCGTCATGGCATTGCCAAAAATCATGCCTGAGATGGGAATGGCATATTGGGGATTAAAGAAATTCTCTCCAATCACTCCACAGAGAAAAAAGGCCAGAACCGAAATTCCCGATACCGCCATGGACAATAGAATAATCCCCTTAAACGCCCGGTTGAGAACGGGGCATTTTTTATAAACCCGTAGGGTTGCAAAAAGAATCATGGCCAGAATATAAGCCACGGTAAACAGTGGATGGGGATTTTTAAGCACATAGGTTAGAATCAGCCCCGCCAGCACCAGCTGGACCGTCATTCGCATACTCCCAATTAAAAGCAGCTTCGTCTGGTCGATGTGACTGCCCTTCATAACCGCCAGGACAACAAGGAGCAGCAGGTAAATCAGCAAAAATTGGAGGATATTAATCTGAACGATGCCACTATTTGCCATGGTGTCCCTCCGACTTGTCCCCCAGGGTAATGCACCCATCAGCGTAGGCCTCCGCCACTTTACGGTTATGGCTGACCACCAAAAGGGTCGTCCCCCGTTTCCGGCAATCGGTGGTAATGGCATCCATCAAAGCCATGGCGGTCTCTTCATCCAAGGCCGCAGTGGGTTCATCCAGCATCAAAACCTCCGGCTCAAAGGACAGAAAAATGGCCAGGAACACCCGATGCCGTTCGCCCCCGGACAGAGGCTCCGTATTCCAATCCAGGGTGTAGGGTGCCTGACACAGGGCCAAGTACCTCACCATAGCCTCCGGCGATGGTGGCTGCAAGCCACGATAACTGTAATACGTTGCCACATTTTCTGCAATGCTTCCCCCAAAGAGATAGGGCGTCTGATCCACCAGCAGTACCCGGCGACGCAGCGCCACCCCATCCATCTGGGCGATGTCCGCCCCCTCCAGGCGGATGACCCCCTTGGTTGGCTGGGCCGTTCCATTGATGAGACGCAGCAGCGTACTCTTCCCGCTGCCGCTTTTCCCCAGGATAAAGGTTGCCCTTCCCTTTGGAATTTGAATCAGGGGGTACTCAACGATTCCTCTAAATCCCACACCCTCCATTTCGATCATCATCCGTTCCTCCTCCCGCAACCGCGATGCCTCCCAGTCTGCTTCAAATGCCTATCTTCTTGCACAAAAAAGGGAATCCACCGATTCCCATCCTCTGTACTCCAATTAAGGTCGTGCAGCCTGGAAGACTGCCCGGGACTGCTTGGTCATTTTAACGATACGCGCCATAAAATCATCGATATCGGCCACTTCTTCCCGATTCATAATAAAATAATTGGCCAAAATCAGGGCAATGCGACAGGCTTCATACTGATCCTGTTTGTCCGCAATGGTATCAAAATCAGGCAAGGGCACCAGTCCTCCCACACGGCTGATAACCTGACAGCCCGTAAAGCCAACCATTTCGTGGAACCAATTAGCCAGGACAAATTCCCGATAATCATCGTAGCCTTTGTAGGTCACCCGGGCATCGGCATCCCAGCAGGCCCTATACACCTCAATATAGCTATTGAGAATTCCCCGCATCAGATCAAGGACATATTCCCGCATGGCCTCGCACTGGGCTGCGGGCCGATCCGGCATATAGAACCAGCGGATATATTCATACAATACACTCCCCATGAGATAGCCCATATCCGCAGATAATGGCCCCATATAGGTGTATTCCATATCGATAACCTTCATCTCATCTCCGCCTACCATAATATTGGAGGTATGGAGATCGCCGTGGACCAGACACTCACTTTTCTTCATATGGATATGGCGGAGTTTCAGCATCTCCGTACGAAAGGCCATGCTTTCCCAGGGTGCATCTCCCATGGCCAGGCGAATGGGGTCAGCATCGGGATTGTGATGAGGGTCCCGGTTCTCAAAGGCACTTTCGTCCTTTAAAAATAAGCCTGTTTCAAAAATCTTGCGCATATGGGGATTGATGAATTTGGCCTCCAACTCCTTATGGGTCTGGGGGTCCAGATAAACCTCTGATGTATAGAAATTATTCCGGGCGATGAAAGCCCCAATGTGCTCTGCCAATCCCGGAAAGGATTTCCCCTTCATCAGTTCAAAGCGCAGAATATTCAGATGTCCACAATCCTCACAAATATAGATATGGTTCACCAGATCGATATGATAAATCTGGGGGATGTACTCTGGTGTAATGGCATATTTTAGCCGCAGAATATCTGCCTCCAGGGCATTGCGGTCCGGCACAAAGGGACCTTCCCCCTCACCAAAAGCTTTATAGTAGGTCTTTGCCTGCTTAACGATGACCGAACGTCCCCCGGTTTGCCACACCCGATATAAAAAATTAATGAAGCCGTCGCCGTCCTCTTCCCCCTCACCAATTTCATACACCTTTAATTCCGCCTGTTCCGGAAAGAGGGTGGTTTGGGTTTTGATATAGTCGATGACGCTTTCTTTATTTAAGTCCTTAAACATCATTCACCTCTCGGTGGACATAGTTGTCCTCATTTAGTATAGCACCCTCATGTAACGGGTTAAAGGGAATTATTTTTACTTTATAGGGGATTTTTCGTGGTTATCCCTTTGATTTAAGCTATTTTTTTCCTTATTATGCTAAAGTAACGCATTACCATTAATCCAACCATAAGAGGAGATTCCCATTGAATACTAAAAAATTCTGGAAAATCATCATCGGCACTCTAATCCTGATGATGATTCCACTACTGGTTATTGCAAAATACGACCAGCCCTCAGCAGATGATTATATGTATGGCGCCGCCACCAACCAAGTCTGGCAATCCAGCCACTCTTTGCTGATGGTCCTAGCCACTGCCTGGAACACTATGGTGGATAAATGGTGGTCCTGGGATGGTAATTTTACCTCGACCTTTTTAGGGGCCCTTCAACCCCATATTTTCGGGCTTTATGGTATGGTAGCCGCCATGATTATCCTCAGCCTCGTCCTTTGCCTTATCATCCTGTCTTGGGAAATTATCGTCCATTATTTAGGGGGACCCCGCCATGTTGCCATCGTCGTTGCACTTCTTCTTTCCCTTCTTATGACACAATTCATGCCTTCTCCGGTTCAGGGCATGTACTGGTTTGATGGTGCCATTTCTTACACCTTTATCTACAGCCTTTGTCTGCTGGATTTAGCCCTGATCCTGAAGGCCTACCGCAGCCATGGCCTGGAAAAGGGAATTCTTACCTTTTCCGCCTTGCTTTTAAGCTTTTTCTGTGGCGGTGCCAATTTCGCCCTGGCCGTTACCTTCCTCCTACTTTTAGCCACAGCAACCTTTGTGCTATGGCGCTGGCCGGCCAGTCATTTCCAAGAAGTGCTTTTGGTTTTTCTGAGCAGTTTGGGCGGCTTTCTATTGGCTGCCGTTGCTCCTGGAAATAGTGTTCGACAGGCCGATGTTGCAAAGACACTCATCCAACAGGATACGGTCTTTTCTGCCATCGCCAAGTCTTTGGGCGCCGGTGGTTCCTATCTTATTGGCTTTTGGTCACTCCCTGTCCTCATCTGCTCTGGACTGATTGCCCTGGCCTTAGTGCCCCTTATCCGTCAAAAAAACTGGGCCTGCCCCCATCCCCTATGCCTGACTGGCCTTGGATTTTCCCTTTATTGTGCGGGTTATTCACCGGTTATTTACGGCTTAGGTCTCTCATCCCTCCACTGGGAGGGGCGTGTGCTGGACATTCAGTTTTTTAATGCGGTT
Organism: Eubacterium aggregans; assembly: GCF_900107815.1. GTDB lineage: Bacteria > Bacillota > Clostridia > Eubacteriales > Eubacteriaceae > Eubacterium_O > Eubacterium_O aggregans. The sequence goes on along the minus strand of NZ_FNRK01000013.1, from coordinate 52,709 downwards.
TTCCTCGCTGCCGGTTTGCTGACCTACTGGGGTGGTTATGCCGTCCATCGTCTCGCCCGTTCAAAAAAGCCACGTTCTTTCAGCCTGGCTCTCCCCCATAAAAAAAAGGCCGCAGTGCTTTTAGGCGGTTTCGCCATAATCGTCACACTAATGGCCCACCCCAATGCGGCCAGTCTTTCTGCTGCCCAGTCCCTACTGGATGGTTCCGCCCGAGCCTACGCCTGGGAATCGGAAGACCGAATGGCCCTCTACACAAACAAAACATTGAGCGAGGTCTCTGTTTCAAAATTAACGGTAAAGCCTCACCTTCTTTACTATGACGATATTAAGGAGAATCAATGGGATTGGCGTAATATCGCCACAGCCCAATACTATGGTAAACGGTCCGTACGTCTTCAATAAAATACCCACTAAAAAACCAGCAGAAGATCTTCTCCTCCGCTGGTTTTTTAGTGGATTTCTCAGTTAATTCGTGCTTTCGGCCTGGCGGGTATACGTCTGTACCTCCCCAGTCACGCCATTGGTCAATGTCAGTTTAGCCTCTGTCACTGCGTAGGTCATGGTTGTTTCCTGACCGCCATAGGCTTGGGCATATTTTAGGGTAATGGTACTGTTTTCCTTATCCAGGGTGTAGGTTGCTGCATCTCCCTCCATAATCTTAAAAACACCATCAGACGTAAAGGTGACGGCAACACCGGTAGAGTCTTCCGTCCACTGACCGACAATACTGACTGCAGATCCGGAATCTCCCCCCTTTAGGCTATTCCCCAGCGCTGTAAAGCCAAATGCCCCACCGATGCAGACCACAATTAGGATCATGGCGGCAATGATTAGTTCCTTTTTCTTCACGCTTTTGTTACTCCTCTTAAATTTTATGATTTTTTTCCATTATAGCATACTCCTGTGACGGACGTGTGTTTTTTAACAGAAACTTGATGGGTTTTCCCTTGTTCTTTAAAGGGGTTGTGAGTATAATGGACTTATATTCCTTAATGGAGGTAAAATCAAACATGAATGAAAATCTAAAAGAGACCCTGCATGAAATTGAGGGCTTCATCTGTGATATGGACGGTGTCATCTACCATGGTAACCGACTGCTGCCAGGGGTCCCGGAATTTGTGGATTGGCTGTATCGGGAAGATAAGAATTTCCTCTTTCTGACCAATTCCAGTGACCGTTCCCCTGTTGAATTAAAGGAAAAATTGGCACGTTTGGGGCTGGATATTGATGAGAGCCATTTTTATACCAGTGCCCTGGCTACTGCCAAATTTTTAGCCAGCCAAGCCCCGGGATGTTCTGCTTATGTCATTGGACAACCTGGCCTCATTAATGCTCTATACGACGTGGGCATTACCATGAATGATGTTAACCCGGATTACGTAGTGGTTGGTGAAGGCCATAATTACAATTACGAAACGATTTTAAAGGCGGTAAACCTGGTGATGAAGGGAGCCAAACTCATCGGGACGAATCCCGATCTCACCGGTCCCATTGAGGATGGTATCGCACCGGCCTGTAAAGCCTTTACCGCCCCCATCGAGATTGCCACTGGGGTAGAGGCTTATTTCGTCGGTAAACCCAATCCTCTGATGGTGCGCACGGGAATTCGCCTTCTGGGCACCCACTCCGAAAAAGCGGCCATCATCGGAGACCGCATGGACACCGATATTATTTCTGGAATCGAATCCGGGATGCATACAATCTTAGTCCTTTCCGGAGTGACCAATATGGATAATATCAATCTCTATCCCTACCGACCTCAATTTATTTTAGAGGGTGTGGGAGATATCCCCCTTACACATAACAATTAGTGCCAATAAAAAAACTCCCTGGGGAGTTTTTTTATTGCATCTTCATCTTTCTCCGGAATGGCCCTTTGCTATTCCCGACGATTTTTGGGGCAATAGGCCGCCATCAGCATCTGCACAAAGAAGGAGCTGGAGACTAACAGCACAGGAATAAAAATGACCATAAAAATATTGCTGGTGCTAAAGGCCAGACCCTGAGTTCCTGCCCAATAAATTTCCATAACAAAATAGGCTGCCATAATCGCCACGGTAGTGGCCATGGTGGCAATGGTGGACATATCAAAGGTCAGGATCATAAAGATGGCGACAATCCCGATGGTCAGGTAGTCCACCCGATTAAACAGTGAGTAGCAAAAGAAACAAAAGATGATAAACCCAAGGATCGCAATTCCGGCAATGGCACCTGCCAGGATTATCCGACCCCGGGGTATTGTCGATTCTTTCTCCGCCTCAGGCATTACCCCCATCATGGTTCCAATGGCGCCATTCTGTCCATTGATGGGTTGGGACTCCCCCAAGCCGGTACCCGCATTTTTTTCTTCTTCCAGGATTTCTTCACTTTCAAAGAGGCTATCTTCGGATTTCTCAGACTCCGCCGATATATCCTCCGTTTCAAAAAGATCTTCCTCTGTGTCTGCCATCACTTCCTCTTCAAAGAGAGAATCGACAGACTCTATCGCTTCAATTGGGGAATCCACCGCATCAAAGAAGGGCTCTTCTTCGAACAGCACATCTTCTTCAAATTGATCATCCTCAAAAAGAATTTCTTCCTCAAATTTGACATCCTCTTCAAAAAGGGCCTCTTCTTCGAAAAGGGGTTCATCCTCCAGGGTTTCTGGCTCTTCTTCAAATAAAGAAGCCTCGGTAGTGGGAAGTACAACCGCTTCCTCAGTTTCGACAACCCCCAAACTTTCCATCTGTGCCCCAACCACTGGCTCTTCAACCGAATCTACCAGGGCTTCGGTGGCGGAGAGGTCTTCTTCCTCCCACAAGGCGGGGGCATCTTCCTCCGGTGCCGCCATCTCAATACTTTCCTGGGCAAGGGTTACCGAAGGCATCTTTTTATCCAAAATAGATGGAATATCCTCCTCTTCCTGGGAAATCCGGAAGAATTCATCCATGGCCGCAGCAGGGTCCATGGGAACGGGGATTTCAGCCGGGACCGTTTCCTGAACCGAAAGGACAGCTTCCTCTGGAATGTCCACCGCTGCAGGAGCTATTTCCAGAGGCGCCGATTCTGGCACCTCGGTCAGGGTTTCAATGCCCCAATCGATTGCCTCAGAAGGCGCACTTCCCTCAGCCGCTTCTTCAATGGCCGCTTCTTCCTCAATAACCGCTTCTTCTTCCCAGAGGAAATCAGGCTCTGGCTCGGTCTGTTCTTCCAGTACTTCTTCCTCTAGATCAGGCAGTGCCTCTTCTTCAAAAAGAGGGGCTGCCTGCAACGGCTCTTCCACAGAGGTTTCGGTCAGGGTTTCTTCCTCCCAGAAAAGCGCCTGGGGGACCTCGGGTTCCAACTCTTGGAGTGGTTTTTCCTCAAGAAATGCTTCGCTTTCTATTTCCGGTTCAACTTCGGTTTCCACCGCTTCCATTACGGTTTGCGCCTGAATTTCCGATGGATGCTTTAAATCCGTGATGGGAAAGTCTTCTGCGGGAGACGCTGAAGGCGTTATGGGAGCTTCCTCAATAAAGGAAGGCATTTCTGCTTCAGCAGATTCTGCTTCCTCAACCTGAATTTCGGTTTGGCTCTCTGGTTCTGTGGAGACATCGGCGGATTCCTCCCCGGGCACCTCGGACTGCGTTGTGATGCCCAAGCGTTCCTTCGCCGCTTCCAAAACACTTAAATCCAAGACTTCGGCTTTCGCATCAAGCTCTTCCGCTGATGGCACCACGATCCCCTTGCTCCGGCCCACAGCCTGTTCAAACAGAGCATCAATACGATCCATCTGGTTTTTATCCACCATACGGTGCTTGGGTGGCAGATGGCTTTTACGCCGGGATTTCTCCAGCCGTTCTTCCAAAGCGCCGACCCGCTGTTCTAACTTCGTTTCGTTGTTTTTGAGCAACGCCATCAGGTCCTCTTTTTTTTGGAGGATTTCTTCGACCTCATGATGGTTGTTCAGATTGTTTTCGTTGTCCATGGTCTCACCCATCTTTCTTTGAACATGATAATCCCCGTAATCGTTGCATAATTATTTGTATTATAGCAAAGAAAGCTTTAATAGAAAAGAAAAAAACCAAAATGTACTCATATTGTGGATAACTTATGGTATATTAAATACTCCAACTTGGCTTTTTCGCGACAATCTTTAAATTTATCCACATTTTTTGTTGAAATGTGGATAACTCGGTGGATATTATGCACAATCCCTTAAAGGCCCCTCCCATCGGGGTTGCGTCTTTTTGATCCCACATCTATCCCCTGAATAAGCCATTTTTACTTATCCACAGATTGTGGATAAATCTTTGATAACACGAGCTTGAAAGGAAAACCATGGAACATCTTATCAAAATTGGAGAACGGCTGGAGGATTTAGATCTCAATGGGCTCAAAATCATACAAAATCCTGATTTTTTTTGCTTTGGAATTGATGCGGTCCTTTTGGCCTGGTTTGCCTCTAGTGCCATTACCCGTAAAACCAAAACCATTGATTTGGGAACCGGAACAGGCATTCTCCCCCTACTCCTCTACGGACGAACTGGAACGAAGCAGATCGATGCCCTGGAAATCCAGGAAAACATGGTGGACCTGGCCAGACGTAATGTCGAACTCAATGGCCTTTCGGACATCATCCATATCCACCACGGGGACCTTCGAAATCCTGGTCCAGCCTTCCATTCTTCAAACACCGATGTGGTGGTTTGTAATCCACCCTATATGCGCATGGATCGGGGGATGAAGAACCCCAGTGAGACCATGGCTATTTCCCGCCACGAGCTGTGCTGTACCATTAGCGATGTCACCCATTTTGCCCGGGTGATGCTCAAGGATCGGGGAAAGCTCTTCCTGGTCCAGCGGGCAGACCGACTGGGGGATGTGCTCTGCGCCCTCCGGGCCGATGGACTTGAGGCCAAACGCCTTGTGACCGTCCATCCCTATGCCCACCGGCCGGCAAATCTGATTCTGGTGGAGGCTATGAAAAAAGGGAAGCCCAACCTTAAGGTAGAGCCTCCCCTTGTCGTCTACAATGCCGATGGTTCCTACAGCGATGCCATTAATGCCATTTATGGGACGGATGGTCCGACACCGCGGTAAGTGAAGTGGTGCTGTCCGTCCGCTGAATTTGCTGGGACGAAGCGGGAATACGCATTATTGCCGCAGCGGTATCCACAACCAAAGGGCAGGTGGACATATCCTTTGCGGAAGTCCACCTGCCTACTTACGCTTCCTGGGCCTTTCGCAAAGCCCTGGCCAGCTGATCCCCACAGCTGGTTGCCCGGGAGCCACAGGTGATTCCCTGGCATTTCCCAATGATTTCCTCGGCACTGCAGCCATCCACCAGGCTGGCAATAACCTGGAGGTTCCCGCTACATCCCCCGGTAAATTCAATATTGTGGACGATGTCGTCCTCCATTTCAAAGGTGATGGTCTTCGAACACGTTCCCGTGGTTTGATAGGTATGTTTCATTAATATTCTCCTCACTTTTTATCCAAATAATCCAGTATCTTCTAATTTACGTTTAAAAAAGGCATTTAACCTCAGAAGTGGCTTGTGGAGCACCAGCCCAATAAGGAGCGATACCCCCACATAACCTAAAAGTGCCAGCATATCGTGGAGGAAGTAGTGGTCGTACAAGCCCGCCACAGCCTCCCGCATGGCCCCGATGCTGTAGGTAAAGGCCATGTAGGGATTGAGGGCCTGGAAAAATCCTGGCAGCACCTGGATGGGGAAGGTCCCGCCGGACCCCGCCACCTGGATGACCATAATCAGCACCGCGATGGCCTTTCCCACTTCATCGAAGGCCGCCGTCAGGGTGTAAATGAAGAAGCTGTACACCACCGAGGTCCAAAGGCCAATGACGATAAACAGAGCTGGACTGACCATCTCCACCCTTAGGATGAAGATATCCCCCAGGCAGGCCACCAGCCCCTGGAGCAGGGCTGCCGCCAGGAAAATCAGATAGCGCCCAAAGAAAATCTGCCAGGGCTGAAGGTTCTCAAAGTCCTCGGGATGCTTCACATCCGTCTTAATAAGCGCCACCAACACCAGCCCCCCAACCCAGAGGCAAAGGGTGGTATAAAAGGGTGTCATCGCGGCGCCATAATTAGCCACGGGGTAAAAGCTGGTGGTTTTCAGATCCACCGGCGAAGCGATGAAGCTGGCCCCGGTTTCCGGATCGATGCGCATGATATTCATGAGCTGGCCCCAGCGGGAATCGCTTTTCACACTTTTTAGGTTGTTGACAATATCGGTGATCTTACCCTGGGTGCGGTCCAGGATGACGATGACATTATCCATGGCCAAATTACCGGAATCCAGGGCACTGCCCATGCTTCCCAGGGCATCATTGATCCCGGAGATGCTTCCCGATGCGGCGCTTAAAAAGCTGGATAAATCCCCCAGACTATTGTACACATCGCCGGCTGCGGTGTCCAGAGCTGGGGCAATTTGGGTTTGATAGGTGGTGGTCAGCTCCGAAAGCTTCGTATCCACTGCTGCGTTTTCATCTGCCAGCCCACCCAGGGTCTCCTGGGAGATCTGTCCGCTTTGACGGATCTGTCCCGCTGCGGTGTTCAGATTCGTGGCCAGCTTTTGTTGGTCCGCAATGATTTCCCGGAGGGTGGCAATGGCACTCTCGATGGTATCCTTCTGACTGGGCATGACGTTTTCCAGGCTGGTTAAGACCCCAATGGTTTTATTGCAAATTTCAATCATATTGCCGCTGTTGTCCGCCAGGGCCTCCAGCTGTGTGGCCACAGTCTGGCTATCCGCCCCTGTCTGGGAGGCCAGATTTCGCAGGGCCTTGGTGGTGGCCGTGCTGGTTTGATGAAGGATTTCCAAAATCGATGCCATGGAAGCATTCATCCGGGCTGACAGTGTCCGGCCACTATCGATCAGGCCTCGGCTATCGCTGCTAAGGACCTGTCCATCGGCGAGAAGCTGCTGGGCCCCGGGAAATAAATTTTGGGCTGCCCCCAACATACTCCGGGCCGATGCACTGGCATTTTTAATGGCGGCGATGGTGACCTTGAAATCCGAAATGGAGGTGCTGACTTCCTCCATATTTTTAACCAGGGTATCAATGGGGTCCGACTGGTTGATGGCGTTGGCTGAAACATTCATCAGCTGACCGGCCACCAGAGTGACGGTTTCCACAAAGGCCTGGTTGACCTTGGTCTGTACTGTATCCACCCCCACATTTGTCATTTTATTGGCAATAGCGTTGGTTTTCTCATTGAGGTAGTATTCCAGCACCGGCTTTTCAATGGAGCCGCTTAAGATACTGGTCATATCCTTACTAAAGGCTTTAGGGATGATGACGGCTGCGTAAAACTCACCGCTGCGCACCCCCTCCAGGGCCTCATCCCGGTCTACAAAGGTCCAGTCCATGGCGTCGTTGGCCTTAAGCTCTCCCACGACCTTTTCACCGGCATTAATGGTAGCTCCGGCAACTGTTGTCCCCGCATCCTCATTGGATACCGCAATGGCGATATTGCCCGTGTTGGAATAGGGGTCCCAGTTGGCCGCAATATTGAACCAGGCATAAAGGGACGGGATGATAATGAGTCCGACCATGATGATCATGGCCACGGGACTGGCCAGGAGCCGTCGCAAATCCCGCTTGAAAATTGCAATGATATTCTTCATACTTCTCCTTTTCAATTCAAGTGAACCCACCTATTATAGCATGCAGAAAAGGGCCATCACAATTTTTTTCTTTGCGATGGCCCTTACAATTATTCTTTTTTGTCTGACCCTTCCGGGGTTTTCCCGCCGGGCTTTTCGCTATTATTTCGATTTTTCCGCCGCCGATTATTGTTGTTATTTTTCCCGCCGGTGTTGTTCTTGTTTTTGCCGGAATTTCCAGAATTTCCCCGTTTGTTTCCCTGGGGTCTGGGCTTTCGGTTATTGCCGCCACCGGCATTCCCATTACCACTTCCGGATTCCTTGCGGCTTCCTTCGCCCTGGTTTTTTTCCTTATCCTCACCGGGTTTTTCTTCCCGGGAACGATCCGGCTTTGATGGGCGATCCCCCTTACGGGAATTCTGATGATAGGTGGGTCTTGGGGCGTCGGATTTTGTCACATCATCCATGGCGTAGGTTCGAATTTCTGTGTCATCGTTCCCCACCTGCATCCGGACTAAGACGCTCTCCTGGAGGACCCCCAGGCGAAAGACCTGGCCGACACCATCAGGGGTCTCCACCATCTGCCCCACCTTGGGCATTTTCTTGGTGACATTCTTATAAAAATCATGCTCGTAGGTCAAACAGCATAACAACCGGCCACAGATTCCCGAAATCTTGGTAGAGTTCAGGGACATATTCTGTTCCTTGGCCATCTTAATGGATACCGGGGTAAAATCCCCCAGCCATTGGGAGCAGCAGGTGTTACGCCCACAGACTCCAAGGGTATTGAAGATCTTTGCTTCGTCCCGTACCCCGATTTGGCGCAGCTCGATGCGCACCCGGAATACCGCCGCCAAATCCTTGACCAGGCTTCTGAAATCCACCCGGCCTTCTGCGGTAAAGTAAAAAATCGCCTTCTTTTTATCAAAGGTGTACTCCACGTTAATCAGCTTCATATCCAGCTTATGGAATTTAACCTTTTCCTCAAAAACAGACCTGGCCTGTTTTTCTTTGTCCTTTAACATGGCATAATCCTCGTCATCCCGGGGAGTCGCTTTCCGAACCACGGGTTTGACTGGATTTGAGAACATGGCCTCATCAATTTCTCTGGGAGGCAGGGCCACCTCGCCATATTCCACCCCCTGGACCGTCTCCACCACCACATGGTCGTATTGGGACAATTTCAAATCCAGGGGATCGAAATAGTATATCTTTCCGGCCCTTTTAAACCGGATTCCGACAACCTTTTTCGTCATCTGTTTTTCTCCTGTAACTCATATATTTTCAGCAGGGTGCTCTCCCATTGGAGGCGAAGGTTAATATTGTACTGCAGGTTTTTGGCCAGTTCAAATAAAATCGCCAATATTCCTTGGGCTGCCCCTGGTTTTAACAAAGGGGTGGTCTGGCTAAGCCATGGTCCCCCACCGGCACTCCCCACACCGCCCATCTCTGCCCGGAGCGATGTACTAAAGGCGAGAATGAGCTCATCCAGCACGATGGCACTGTCTGACTTGCTTTTACCCAGCTTTTCGGAAAAGCCAAACAGGGGCATGGGATTTCCCTTTAGTATATCACAAATCACAGAAAACGCTTCTTTTTTTATGGCTTCTTCATCGGCATTTTCCACATGGGCCAGGGCCTTCCCTGGAATTCCCCCACACTCCGCTAATAACCGGCTCATCTCCCCATTGCCCAGGGGGTATCCCCGGGATTTAAGGAGGGTCTGAATTTCCCCATCACTGAGGGGCTCAAGGGGTAAAACCTGGCACCGGGAACGCAGGGTCGGCAGAATCCGCTCCCCGTTTTCCGCGGTGATAAGAAACACATTTCCGGGCTCCGGCTCTTCTAAAGACTTCAGCAGGGCATTCTGGGCCTCGGTGGTCATGGTTTCCGCATGGGTAATGAGGCAGATCCGAAGACTGCCATCAAAGGTCTTGGCGGAAATAGCGGCGATGAGATCCCGCACCTGCCTGATTTTAATGCTCCGCTGGCCCTCCTCCGGAGCAATGCGGATAAAATCCCCCATGTTGCCATGGGCCATCTCCCGACAAGCCAAACAGGTCCCACAGGGCCTATTTTCCAGGGGTGCCGTACATTTTAAGGCTGCGGCAAAGGCCAGGGCCAGGGTTTGCTTGCCCATACCCTTGGGTCCGGTAAAGAGGTAGGCGTGGCTGACCTGGTCCTTGCGAATGGTATTTCCCAGAATTTCTTTGATTCGCTCTTCCCCGATAATTTGATCAAACACGGTCATCCTCCGCCAACAGAGCCTTTACCTGTCCGTAGATTTCTTGATGAATATCCTCAATGCTGCGCAGCTTATCCCCTTCAATACAGTTGATCATCCGCCAGCCGTAGTCCACCGCCAGCTCCCGGGCATTGGCGTAGGACTGTCTGAGGTACTCCGGATGGGCCTCATGGATATCCTTCTTAGCCTCCCCGGTTATTTTATTGGCCCGCCCGGCCATGAGCATTGCGGAAACCTCCGGTGGAATATCCAGAAAGAAAATGGCGTCCGGCACCGGCAGTCCCAGGAGACCAAATTCATAATCCGTCAGCCACTTTAAAAAAGCCCGACGCTCTTTAGGGTCTGATAGCTTCCCCGCCTGATGGACCATGTTGGAGGTGGTGTAGCGATCCGCCAGTACAATTCCCCCGGCCCCGAGGAAATCTTCCAGATCCTCTTTATAAGAGGCATAGCGGTCTGCCGCGTAAAAGGTGGAGGCTACATAGGGGCTAACATCCCCGGGATCCGTCCCGAATTCACCCGCCAGATACTTTCGCACCATAGCTGAGGAATCCCTGTGATACCGTGGATAGGAAACCTGCATGGGCCGCCTTCCATCGGACCACAGATGGGCATACAATTCCCCGGTCTGGGTCTCCTTCCCGCTGCCATCCACACCTTCAATTACAATAAGTTTTCCTTTTGTATCCATGGTCTAATCCGTTTCCTTTTCACATAATACTGCGACCCGGTCTTTCAGGCCAATCCCCATCATCTCTTCCCCCTGGTCTAGGGCTTTCTGAATTTTCCCCACCATTTCCGGGGTCATTCTTTCCCCGGGCAAAACCACTGGAATTCCCGGTGGATAGGGGGTAATAAAATCCCCGGATATCCGGTGTGCTCCCTGTTCTAAAGGGACCCACTCCGTCTGTCCCAGCATGGCCTGCCATAAGGGCACCACCAGGGGGTGATCCACCGCCCACAGCCCCGACGCTTCGGATGAGGGCCTTGCACTATGGTCCTGAGGGTCCTGGGATACTTTCCGATTCATCGCCCCAATGGCTTCTAAGAGGGCGCCTAAATCCTCCCGAGTGGTCCCCATCCCCGTGTAGGCCAACAGGGTATGGGCCGTGGCAAATTCCAGCCAGATGCCATATTTCTCCCGAAGGTCTTTTTCCAGGGCATGGCCACTGCCGTCGACAACCGTAAAGAGCCACTTGCTCTTGTCGTAAGGATACCCATTATCGGGGGTGTACAGCCGAATATTATCCTCGGCATCAAAGGTAAGGACCGCCCGATCCCAGGCCGCGGCAATGTCTTCCATCATCCTTCCGCCGGATATCTGGGCCTGACCCAGCGCCCCTTCAATGCTTAACATCAAGGGGTAGCTGGGGCTTGAGGTCTCTAGTATCCCCAAAATCCGCTGTACCCGCTCTGGGTCCACACGATCCGTTCCCAGATGGAGCATTCCCGTTTGGGTATAGGCGGCCAGGGTTTTATGGGCACTTTGCACCACCATATCCGCACCGGCAGACAGGGCATCCTCGGGTAAGGTACGGCAATACGCCAGATGGGCACCGTGGGCCTCATCCACCAGCAGCCACTTCCCCTTCTGATGAAGGCGTTCGGCAATGGCCGCCACATCACTGGTGGTTCCGTAGTAAGTGGGATTGGTCAGAACCATGCCCACCGCTTCAGGATGCCGTGCCAGGGCCTGATCCAGAATCTCAAGGGACACATGGGTGGCCAAACCCCAGGAGCGATCCATCGCCGGCGGCAGATAAATGCCCTCCGCCCGGGCTAGGGCCAGCCCACCGTAGACGGACCGATGGGCATTGGTGGGGACCAGAATCTTATCGCCTTCCTGGGCCAGGGCCAAGAGCGCGGCCTGAATCCCCAGGGTCGATCCCCCCACCAGAGGCCAGGATGCCCGGGTTTTGTAGTCCGCCACCATTCTTTCCTGAAGGGCCGCAATCACTCCCTGGGGGTGATGGAGGTTATCCGCTCCCTCTACCTCTGTGATATCCATCTTCGGAAGTACAATTTCAGACAACCCCCGACCTTTGTGCCCGGGCATATAAAAACGCCGGATTGACGGTCCGGTCATGGTGTCAATCTGGTTTAAAAATGTCAATTTATCCATTTTTTAATTATAGCATACTTCTTTTTCTTCCTAAAGAGCATGATTCCTTTTCCTAAAGTCCTAAAGCCTTCTCAATTAGAATTTGGCCTGACCCTCTCTTTTTTTATTTCTGAAATCATGGTATACTATGGGATATCCAAATCGAAAGGAAGTTTGAAATGACAAATATCATAACACTCAATCAGAACAATTTTGAAACAGAGGCCATGGGCTACACAGACGGTCCGGTCATGATCGACTTTTGGGCAGAATGGTGTGGTCCCTGTAAGGCGCTGCTCCCCATTATCGATGAAATTGCCACAGAAGTGGATGCTTCTGTACGGATTTGTAAATTAAATGTGGATGAAAATACCCAGCTGGCCCAGCAGTTCCGGGTAATGAGTATTCCGACCTGCATTTTCTTAAAGAATGGCGAAGAGGTCCAGCGTTTCGTGGGGACCCGGGATAAACAGGCCTATCTGGATCAGCTGAACGAGCTGGCATAAAGCCCTTGTTTTTAATTCACACACATTTAAAAAGGACGTCTTCCCTTTTGAGGAGACGTCCTTTTTCTTTTATTTTAAAACATTAATATCAGGCGAATACTCTGCTTACCTAAAATATGGTATCCTTACATTTTTCATACTCATCTAAGATGATTGGCTGCCATTCTGGTCGAACCAAAAGCATTGACGGAATATAACCGCCCCCCTGACCAAGGGTTTTAAACTCTTCACGAATATTTTCCCTGAGCAATTCTTCCGTCAATTTTCCACTGGCATCTAAAACATCTAAAGTCGGCGTATCGATAAAGACATTATAAACAACTCGATTGCCTGTTATCTTCTTTAAGTTTGGAATATTATTGAGTTTCATAATATTCAGGCTGTCCACACCAAGGTCTTCAACAATTTCAGGAATCAGCGTGTGTATATCGCCATCACTGTGTAATTCAAATAATATCCCCTTACTATGCACATGATCGATAATGCGCTTTGTCGGCTCTTTAATTAAATCCCGCCATGTATCAGGGGAAAAGAAAAGACCCCTTTGTGTTCCCCAGTCATCATGGTAGCAAATGATATCCGGCCTATAATACTCGGCTATTTTATCAATGAGGGCACATTTATATTCAACCATCGCATCAGCGTAAGCCCTGACCTCATCAGGATCAGTCAAAAGAGAACATAGCGCATCTTCAAAGCCCATGAGTGTGTGTAGCCTTTCAAAAATACCATTGTGAATCATCTGATATAGCAGATTATTACGATAATCAAATTCAGAAATACGATCTATTTCTGCTGCCCTAACCCAGTTCCATTGGTCCAAATCCGGAAATTCTACAATTTCTCTCCAATCCGAAATATCAGAAAGAATAAAATCGGGACCAGGCATAGGTGCCGGTTCACCTTCCGCCCATGACCAGTGAACACCAAACCAGTCCAGGCCGCTTTTCCCTGTCTCTGGTCGTTCCCTGAAGCCATTGATAGGGGTATTATTAATAATCCCTTGCCCCATAATGGGGAGATAGTCTGAAATACCCTGTTGATATAATTTCAATATATTTTCTTTTTTACTTAACATTTTATTTTTCCTCCTAATCATGATTAAGTGGTGATTCTGCAGATTCTTTCATCTTAAACAGGAAAATTAGACCGATAACCGGCATCGCTGCCAAGGTGAACCAACAGGTTCTGAACGTTCCGGTGAGATCGACACTCCACCCCACGATCATGGGGGATAAAATCGACGCCAACTGGAAAACACAATTTTGTACACCCATCACAGAGCCGGACAAATGCTCCGGTGCAAATTTCAAGGTAAGGGCATTGAGATGGGCGTTTGGCAAATAGCTGGCAAAACCGTAGACAAATCCAGCGACTTTTAAGACCATTAGTTGTGTTTGGAAGCCAAAAATAAGGGTTACCGCTGCAATCAACAGATAAACACCGATTAAGTAGTATTTCACACTAATATTGGTTTTTTTGACGATTACCCCCGTCAGTAAGGATCCTAAGATACCCCCAATACTGTAAATACTCATAATCCCCGCCGCCTGGGCCGTATCGTAGCCGATGCTTCCGAGATAGGCGTTAGCCCAGGTTGATACCCCGAGATTTAAAAACATATAGAGGAATCCCGCCAGACAGAGGAAAATTAGATTCCTTGTCGACAGTACATATTTTATGCCCGTTAGCAGCGTTACCTTTTCACCAGGGGTCTCTGCCTTGGTATTTTTGATGAATATGAAAAGAATCACAGCGACAGCGATAGCGATATAGCCCACAACCCGGAAAGCGGTCTGCCAACCGTAAGCCGTTAAGACGGCCGCCCCAATTTGATTCGCCAGGGTCAATCCCACCGTCGGCCCGATAAGGAGTATTCCAAAGGCAATCCCTCTGTCCTTCTGTTCAAAATTTTCGCTGATTACCTTACTGCAGCAGGCCATGACCACACCCGCTCCCAACCCTGTGATGATCCGAAAAATCATGCCCTGGGCATAGCCCGCCATAAAGGACATTCCGATGGACGCAAGACCCGTCAGCAGCACCCCCACAGAAATAACATATTTAACACCAAACTTATCCGCCAGCATCCCCCCGGGAATCTGGGTGATGACATACCCAATAAAAAAGGCCGACATAAAGGACCCCGATGCTATCTTAGACAGTCCCAAAGCTTCGGATACCGTTGAATTAAGGGGTGACCAGACAAACCGCGTCATAAAAGTCACCGAAAAAGCAGCCAATAACAGAATAAGCAATAACCATTTCCTAGAATTCTTTTGTTCCATTAATCCGTCCTCCAATTTTTTTATATTACAATCCGCTGAAATAACGGCCAAAGAATGAATAACGAAGCACCCAGATTTAAGAAGATAAATACCAGATTATAGATAGCGGTGTCCTTAACCGTAATATATCCTGGACCAAAAAACAACGGTGAAGGCACCGAAGCCGATGGGGTCAAAACACCAAAGCACGAAACCACACCAATCAACAGAGAAAATGCCACCAGATTAACACCGGTATTGCCCAACAGGGACAGAGCGATATTGAAGAACAAAAGCATCGCCACCGTATTGGAAAGAAAATTGGTAAAGACCAGTACTCCAAAGAGCAGAATGCCAATCAATAAAAAAGGACTCATCCCTGATGCAAGGGGCATCAGCACACTATTGAGCCAACGACTGATGCCAGTAGATTCCAAGTTAATCACATTTCCAAATACTGTTACCGTCCCGGTGAAAATCAATATCCCAATGGGGATATTCCGGGTTATCTCTTTAAACCTTGCAATCGGTCTATCCTTTACCCGAATCAGGCATAAAGCCGATACCACTACAATTGCCGGAACGCAGGTTCCAATGGCTTTCATATAAGCGCAAAGTGCCGGAGCCAAGGAGCTGCCCATTTCCGGAAACACCCATGCAATAATCAGTAGAATGAAGAGGCTCCCTGCAATTTTGCCGTTGGCATCCAGGGGTTTTGCCTTCCCCTTAACCGCATCTAGATCATAGTTTAAGAATTTTTTGGCATCAGGCTTCCAGACGTACTTTAAAATAAACATCGCAACAAAGTACATCATAATCAAATAGGGAATGCCGATACTCAACCATTTTCCATAGGATATGGCAATACCCATAGTGTTTTCCATTTGTGCCATAAGTATCATCGGAAGAGCATGACTGATCGGAGATGCCGCCGTTGCCACCGCATTTCCCCACAGAATGCTTAACATCATCGCAGTGTAGAAAGAATCGCCTTTCTTAAACCCCAGGGATGAAAGTATGGCTGTTGCAATGGAAATATAAATCACTGTCAGAGACAGCGTTTCCATGAAAATCCCCAGAATCAAATAGGATGCCAGAAACATACCCCAAAATGCATAGGGACGTCCCCGAATAAAACTTCGGGTTATAAACCAAAAAGCAATTTTATGGATAACACCGGTCTCCATGAGACAAGCATTAAGAGCCATACAGACGATGATCGTCATAATAATCGGATGACCTATGGATTGTTGGAACACCTCAGTCGGTGTTAAGCATTGCGTCATGATGAGGCCACCCAGGGCCAACAGGCTCGGCCAATCTGTACTGTTAAACAACCAAAGCACAAGGGTTGGAATCAGAACTGCCAATACTTGAACCCCTGTCTGGGTCAAGCCATTCTTTGCCGGCAAAAATAAATTAACCAAGAAAAACAAGAACAATGCCACGATATAAATCCAATACTTTTTCCACATCTCCACGGGATCACCTCACATGCCCTATATTACAAAAATAATCTGTTCTTGCTAATGACAAATATACACACTTTCAAAAAATTAATATGTACAATTTTGTACATTTAAAGACCGAATCATTTTTCGCTTGAACTCCATCCCCTATTCGTATTATCATTAACGGGTAAACCTTAATGGACTTTAAACGACGGATTTAAGGGAGTATTCTAATGCGACTATCTTTAAAAACCATTTGGGAAGAGCTCTTAGGGCATTATCCTGGTGTAACCTTTCGGGACAGCAATGTCCAATCTTTAGAAGCTGTGGATCTTTATCGGCGGACCAATAAAAAACTGCTGGAAAATGTGCTCTATGTCGATGTTAATGGGGACTATCCTAACCAGCAGCAGGATCACGCCGCCCTTGTATTATTTGACACCAAAAGGGACGTACTGTCCCAGAATGTCATTTTTGTCCCCACTATTTATAATCTAATCGAGGTATTTAGTACAATTTCTGCCTTATTCCGACGCTTCCAAAAATGGGAGATGTCCATACTGGATTCCATTGCGAAAAAGCATACCCTGACCGATATCCTTAACCTCTGTCGGCTAGTGACACCGGACACCGTTTATCTGACCGATCCCAGCCTGAAAATGCTAGGCTATACAACTCCGACTCTCATGGAAAGTATCAGCTCCATCTGGCGATATCAGATTAACCATGGCTATATGCCCATGTATATTATTGACCAACTCACCGAAAGTGGCGAACTCGAAATCCTCAATAGACAAACCCGGGCCTTTACCACTCCAGATACCTGCTTTAACTTACCCTATACCTGCAAAAATATCTTCTCCCATAAAATACTTCAGGCACATATCTTCATTATCAGCATCTATTCAAAGCCCAAACAGCGCCATATGGATATTGTGGAAGCCTTGGGACAGATGCTTCCGGCCTATCTTGATTCCCACCCGGATACTCTTTCATCACTCGGAACCTTCCATGAGTGCTTTTTTCGGGATATCCTAAAAGGAGAACTAAAGGACTCAAATTCGATTTCGGAGCAACTCCGATATTTCAACTGGAAGATCAACGATGATTTTATTTTAATTATTATTAAACAAAAAAACGGCTCTCCCATCGAGAGACGTTTCTTATCAAGTCATCTGGAATCCGACCCACAACTCGCTTGCAAGGTCTTTGATTATGAAGAATATCTTATTGCGATTTGCCACTCTGTCAATAAATATAAACTCCGGGAAAATGTCCGCCACTATGCAGCGCGCTATGGTTTCCATGCTGCGATCAGCAAGGAATTCCATCCATTAAATACGATGGCGGCATATTATGAACAAACAAAGCTTATCCTCTCTATTGGTCAAGATATGAAAACTAATACCAAAGTATACTTGAATGATGACTATGGTTTGTATAGCCTGATTGCGATTTTACTCGAAAAACGATCAATGCCGGAAATCTGTCATGATGGTGTTCTCCGCTTATATGAATCTGGCCAGAAAAACGGAACGGATTATATCCATACTCTTTTTGTCTATCTATGCAACGACAGGAATGCGCTTCAAACATCCAAAGCGTTGTTTATCCATCGAAACACCTTGCTCAATCGATTGGAAAAAATTTTCAAAATAGTCGATATTAACCAATACAGTACCCATATAAGGCACTATATTCTCTTCTCTCTTTATATTATCAATTGCTGCGATTTATTGATTGGATGACGATGTGCAATAATCCCGATAAATACACAGATTGTATAAAAAAAGTACTGGTACTCAATAAAAGAGCGCCAGTACTTTTCATAAATTGCTTTTACTATTCTACAAACTTCACCGCTGTCCCATAGGCCAAAATTTCCGCGGCATTTTCCATGACGGCATCGGAGGAGTACCGTACCCCCACAATGGCATCTGCCCCCAGAGCCTCAGCTTCTTTAATCATCCGCTGGGTAGCCAGCTCCCGGGCATTGGTCATCATTTCATTGTAGCCCTTTACCTCACCCCCAACCAAGGTTTTCAGGCCAGCCATAAAGTCCTTCCCTAAATGCACGGTTTGAACCGTATTTCCAAGGACCAGGCCGATTTCCTGACATTTTTTACCTGTAATTTCATTTTTTGTTACCATTAACATTACCATCTTCCTCCTTACTGATATTTTAGACCGTATAGCATATTCTTCGTATCCCTACCATTCATTCCTTGCATCAAGTCTCAAAAACGTGCTATCCTATTTTAAGATTACCAAGGAGGTCTCCCATGTCAAAGAAAAAAACACACCACGATAAAACCAATGTCATGCGCCTATTGGACCAGGCCCACGTTGCCTATGAAAGTAATTTTTACACAGTGGACGACGGTGCCCTGGATGGTCTGTCCGTGGCAAAGAAAATCGGTCAAGACCCCGCCACCGTTTATAAAACCCTAGTCTGTCAAGGGCATTCCGGCAATTTCTGCGTCTTTGTCATTCCTGTTGGCACCGAGCTTGCCTTAAAGCAAGGGGCCAAAGCCGCCGGGGAGAAATCCATCGCCATGATTCCCCAAAAAATTTTATTGTCCACCACGGGTTACATCCACGGTGGTTGCTCCCCCATCGGGATGAAGAAGGCCTTCCCCACCTTTATCGATGCCACCGCCCAAAATCTATCCATGATATATGTATCTGCCGGGAAAGTTGGCACCCAGGTCGGACTTTCACCCCAGGATTTAGCCCATTTGTCCGGAGCTTCTTTTATCGCATTAACCCAATAATTCCGTCCTGCTATTTTTGCATTTTTTTGCGAAAAACTGGTCCATTCTCGTAATCACACCCCGATTGACCCCCTCTCTGGATTAAGGTATCATTAAGGTCAATCCTTCCAGGGATGACAAAATGGAGCAGGAGGAATAGCCAGTGGAAGTCAGGAAATTTCACTTTAGTAACCGGGAAAAAAGATCTCCCATTAAAATTCATTACAAAGATTTAGAACCTTATCAGAAAAAGCGCCTGTGGGTTTCTCTGGGTTTAATTATCACCATTTTCACCCTGTATCTTATTGTAACATGTACCTTTTTGAATCAAAATCGTTCTAACCAAACCACTACCTGGGAAAAGCATCTTTCAAGTGATCCTGTCCTAATGGCCGAGGTCGAAAAACGGGCCACCGCTTCCAATGCTACCCCGGTTTCCGTTGGGACCTTTGTCGGTAATATTCCGTCACTTTCTATTAAAGACAGCAGCTTCAAAATGTATTTGTGGATCTGGTTCCGCTGGAATGGTGATGATGCGCTCGATCCAATGAATCATTTTCGAATTTATAAAGGCAGCTACGATAAGTTGGATGTCGTTAAAGACGAGGTTGTTGGCGAAGAGCATTACCAGCTGGTTCGCACCACCGTCACCGTCAACCGCACCTTTGATACGACACGATTTCCTCTTTCATCCCACCAGATGTACACTTACATTGAAAGCAGCTATCCGGTGACTCGGATGGTTTATGTGGCCGATACCTCCAAAGGCGGCGAGAGCACGATCTCCGATAATATTGATATTTCGGGTTATAATGTCATGAACCACGATACGGCTGTTACGGCCTACCAATACGAAAGCGACCATGGGGACCCTTCCAAGGATGGTGATATCATTAACTCTGAGTTTTTAACTGCCGTCATGGTGAACCGAGCCAGTTTTGGTACCTATATCCGGTGTTTCATTGCGCTGGTGGGAACCATTACCTGGGTTTTGATTACCCTATTTATTTGTACTTACCACCGCGTCGATCCCTTGGCCATGATTCCAGCAGCTCTTTTTGGGACAGTTACCAATATCATGGTTGGCGCTAATCTACTGCCCGAAGCCATTGATACGGGCCTTTTAGAGTTCGTCAATTTCTTTGGTATTGCGATCCTTTTAGCCGGAGCCATCGCCATTATTAATATTAACCGGGTTCGCAATAAATATGAGACCTATGAATTTGCCGGGTATTATGGCCGGGCTATGCTCATTACGTTAACCGCCTTTACCATCATTGGTAATTTCCTGCTTCCCTTCTTCGCTTATATTTGGTGGTAGCATGGAAACACAATCCTTTATGCGCAGACGCATCTTTACCATCATCCACCGGGGAGCCGGAGATGACTATCTCAGCCGACTTTATGACATCTTCATCATGATCGTGGCCTTTTTAAGCATTGTCCCCATGATGTTCAAGGCCATGACCCCGGTTTTATCCCTCATCGATACAGTGACGGTCTATATTTTATTTGCGATTATGTGTTCCGATGGATTACTGCTGATTATACCACTGGAAAACTAGGATGGCGTGCCTTTGTCCGCTATCCCTTCACCATCTTTGCGATTCTGGATATTATCTCGATTTTGCCTTCTCTGAGCCTGCTTCCCCAAAGCCTCATGATTCTAAGGCTCTTTCGAATTTTTAAGGTTCTTCGGTATTCCAAAACCTTCCAGTATATTGCCCGTGTCTTTAAAGCCGAAAAAGAGACCCTGGGCTACGTTCTCATCATCGCACTGGCCTACATTTTTTTATCGGCGCTGGTGATGTTTAATTATGAGCCGGATACGTTCAACCACTTCTTTGACGCCTTGTATTGGGCCACCACCGCCCTGACAACCGTTGGCTATGGCGATATATACCCTGTAAGCATTGTTGGTAAATTCATCAGCATGGTTTCATCTCTGTTCGGTATTGCCGTCATTGCCATGCCCGCTGGTATTGTAACTGCGGGGTTTATGAACGTGTTTAATGAGGATCGGGAAAAAGCCGAACAGAAGGAAAAGGAGTCGAAAGATGATTAACACTAAATGTCGTTATCTCATTGTAATGGCCCTGGGTGTTGTCATGAATGAAGCACTCTATGCCTTCTGTCATTATTTCCAGCTTCCCCTCTGGCTGGATACCTCCGGCACCGTTTTTGCTGCAGTGGTTCTGGAGCCCACGGCTGGACTGATTGTCGGTCTCATCAATAATTTTTATTTAGCCATTACAAGCGGCAATAACCAGGATATGCTTTTTTATGCTGTTAGTGCGGCTGTTGCCGTTATTGCCGGCATTGGTCTCAGGCGCAACGGTCGTATTGATTGGACACGCCTCCCCATGGTAATCGGCCTGATGATTCTGAGTAACTGTATCATTGTCAACATCCTAATGCTCTGGGTTAACAAAGGGGTGGTCGGTAGCCATTGGGCCATGATTTTTTATAATCAGGCCATCGAATGGGGGTGGCCGGACATTCTCAGCAGTATCTTTGGAACATGCATTGTCAAGATCATGGACAGCATTGCCACCGGCCTTCTTCTCCCGGTATTTTTCTATTGTTTGCCAAAGGGACTAAAATCCCCCATTGATATTTCTGATAACCCCCTTTCATCGGAAAAATTATAAAATCTCAAAAAACGCCGGGTCAATCGATCTGGCGTTTCTCGTCCGTATAAAGCGGACAATTTCACATCTGATTTCCCATTTTGTTTATATTGACAGCGACGCATTTCAATGCGGTTTTTTGAGTTTCCCCACTCAAACATGATGTCACCCCCATCAATAAACCAGGATGACAAAGGATTGTGTTCTCATTTTTTTAAAAAAATTTAATGTGCCCAAAAGACCCGTAAAATCAACGGTTTAAGGTTTTTTTAAAAATACCTCGAAAAAATAATTGTTTACAATTCCACAAAAAGCATATAAAATTTGCCTCAAATCATCAATTTCTTTTGAGGAGGATCATATTATGGCAAAGTATATTTTAGTTATGGACCAGGGAACCACCGGTTCCAGGGGGATTGTCTATAACGAACAAGGAAAGTCCATTGCAATTGATTATGAGGAATACGAACAATTTTTCCCACAATCTGGGTGGTGGGAACAAAACGGCATGACCGTATGGGATGTGACGCTGCGCACCGCCCGTAACGCCATCCGCAAAGCTGGTCTTGAGGGGAAAGACATTACAGCCATTGGGATTACCAACCAACGTGAAACGACAACGCTTTGGGATAAAAACACCGGTATCCCTGTCCATAACTCCATCGTTTGGGGTTGTCGCCGAACTACAGACATTGTCAATCGACTCCGCTCTGAAGGCTGTGCGGATATCTTCAACGAACGCACCGGTCTGGTTTTAGATCCAACCTACTCTGGTACAAAAATTCGCTGGGTCCTGGAAAATGTTCCAGCCGCTATGGAAAAAGCCAGCAATGGCGACTTACTCTTCGGCACCATCGACACCTGGCTGCTGTGGAATCTCACCAAAGGGAAGGTCCACGCCACCGATTATTCCAACGCTGCCCGGACCCTGGTCTTTAATCCCTACACCCTGGAATGGGATGATGTGCTCTTAGATCTTTTAGATCTTCCCCACACCCTCTTCCCCAAGGTGCAAAATTCTGTGGGAACCTTCGGGGTTACCGATCCGGAATGGTTCGGAGCTGAAATCCCAATTACCGGGATTGCCGGGGATCAATCCGCCGCTCTCTTTGGTCAGGTCTGCTTCGAAGAAGGAACCGCCAAGAATACCTACGGAACCAGCGCTGTACCGCTGATGTTCACTGGGGACAAAGCCCCACGGACCAAAACGGGCCTCATGACAGTCGCCTGGGGGATCGATGGCGATGTCAAATACTCCATGGGTGCGTCCATCCTTATTGCCGGACAGGTCGTCCAATGGCTGCGGGACAAAATGAACATCGTCGAAAACGCTGCCGACACCGAAGCCATGGCCGCCAGCCTGGATGACAACGGCGGACTCTTCTTCGTCCCGGCCTTTACTGGCTTAGGGGCCCCCCATTACAACATGGATGCCCGGGGAATGATCATTGGCGTCACCGCTGCTACCACCAAAGAACAGATGGCCCGGGCCGCATTGGAATCCATGGCTTATCAAACCCGGGATCTCCTGGAAGACATGGCCGCCAACTCCGGCGTCGAGCTCAAAGAACTGAAAGTTGACGGCGGGGCCTCTCAAAATGACTGGCTCATGCAATTCCAGGCTGATATTCTCAACTGTAACGTCATTCGTCCCAAAGATATCGAGACCACCGCTTTAGGCGCCTGCTACCTCGCCGGTCTGGGCTGTGGTATTTGGAAAAGCCAAGAAGAACTGAAAGGGCTCTGGGAAGCCGATCGCGTCTTCACCCCACAAATGGACGCCGAAACCCGGGAAGCACTATACAGTCAATGGCTCAAAGCCGTTGAAAAATCCAAGGACTGGCTCTCGTGAAAACTAACAGCCATGCATAATTTTTTATAAAAAGGCGCCTGCATCAAGCTTGCTTGAATGCAGGTGTTTTTTTGTAAAAATTTATATAGGGCGCAGCCCACGGCGAGTGAAGAGAGCGCAGCGAACGGAACAAGCCAGCATGGCGTCCCCCCCTCTCAGCCATGCAACGCGTGCCCATTACTCCCCACACGCTCCCTCTCTTTGACACCACCTCGCTCCCATGATATCATGACACCAAAAGGGAGGGACATCATGAACGATTTCGACACATTCCAGATCATACCATCCATACGGCGTTTAGGGGATTTAGCCGATGCCCTGGACAGCGACCGACGTATCATCCTTCTCACCGATGCTGACATCGCCAATCTGCCAGCCCTTGTCCACAAAGTTCATCAAGCTGGCAAAAAAGCCTGGATCAACATGGAGCTGTTAGGCGGCTTTGGCCGGGATCAGGCTGGCATTAAGCTTCTCAAAAATTATTTCAAGGTCGACGGCGTCATGTCCACCGATAGTGCCAAGCTTGGTATTGCCAAACGGGTCGGCTTAACCACCATCCAGCGTTTTCTCATCGGCGATTCCAGAGCTTATGACACTAGTCTGCGCCTTCTGCGCTCTGTCAAAACCGATGCCGCCGAAATTCTACCCGCCGCCGTCGCCCAGGAAATCCTGCCTGATCTGCGCAAGGTCACCGATATGCCCCTGTTAGCTGGCGGCTTTATCCACAGCACCAAAGAAATTGATGCCCTCCGAAAAGCCGGTTTTGAAGGCCTGACCATCAGCAAAAAAAAATACTGGAGCCATCGCAGTTGCCTTTGAACAAGCCGAAGGCGCAGTTCAAAGGCATAGCAGGCTGTCTATGAGCGTAAGCGAATAGCCTGCGGTACCCGATGGTTCGCAAGTGAAACGGGTTTTTTCCTCAGACAAAATCAGAAACCCCGTCGAACTTGTGCTCCTCTATCGCGGTTGATTTTATCCCCAATTTTTCATCCATTTTCAAAATCCTGTCGTGTTTTCATTCTTGACAGGGCAGTGGTTCCCGTGCTAGGATAAAAGCAAGAAAAACAAAATACACACCCGAAGTGTGACGGGTGAAACACGGATGGTTTTTGGTGAGTCCTGTTTAATAAGCGCAAGTCTGCAATGCAGCTTGGGTTTGTTAAACAGGACTTTTAGCTTTTTGTAAAATAAAAACGGGGGTAAGATTATGGCACAATATCTGATTGGTTTAGACAATGGCGGCACCATGAGCAAAGCAGCATTGTACGATTTATCCGGTAAGGAAATTGCCGTGTGCAGCCGAAAAACAGCACTGCTTCAGCCTGAACCTGGCTTCACCGAACGCAATTGCGAAGAAATGTGGGCGGCTAATGTCGGCGCCATCCGAGCTGTACTGGAGCAATCCGGTATTTCCGGCGAAGAGGTCATCGGCATTGCCGCCACTGGCCATGGCAACGGGATTTACCTGGTTAAGGAAGATGGCACCCAGGCCTACAACGGCATCATTTCGACGGATTCCCGGGGGAAAGAATTCGCCATCGCCTGGAATACTGACGGCACCTTCGAGCGCATCCTGCCCCGGACCATGCAGTCCTGCTGGGAAGGGCAGCCCACCACCATCCTCCGCTGGTTCATGAAATACAAACCCGAAATCATTGAGGATACCCGGTGGATTTTCATGTGCAAGGACTACATTCGTTTTAAGCTCACCGGAGAGGCCTATGGAGAAATCACCGACTACTCCGGTTCCAGCCTGATGAACGTCCGGGATGTGTGCTACGACAAGGATCTGCTGGCGGAGATGGGGCTGGACTCCATTTACGACAAGCTGCCACCCCTGAAATACTCCGGTGAAATCTGCGGACACATCACCGAAGAGGTGGCCGCCCTCACCGGGTTAAAGGCTGGCACCCCAGTGGCTGGGGGCAGCATGGACATCCATGCCTCGGCTATGGCGGTGGGGATCACCGACGAAGATGCCATGTGTGTGGTCGCCGGAACCTGGAGCATTAACGAGTATATCAGCAAAACCCCTGTGGTGGACAAGGACCTGTTTATGACCTCCATCTACACCATGCCGGGCTACTGGATGATTCTCGAAGGCAGCCCAACCTCCGCCAGCAATCTCGAATGGTTCCTCACGGAAATCCTCAAGGATGTCAATTTAGGGGACCGGGATATTTACGATTTCTCCAACAGCTCTGTGGAAAAAATTGGGGACAAGGATTGTGGCTTGGTGTTCCTCCCCTTCCTTTTCGGCAGCAACGTCAACATCAATGCCAAAGGCAGTTTCATCGGCCTTCAATCCTGGCATACCCGGGGCAATATGCTCCGTGCCGTGTATGAAGGCATCGTCTTTTGCCACAAATACCACATCGAAAAGCTGCTGAAATATCGCAAGGCCCCCAGCGTCATCCGCATGGCAGGCGGGGTAGCCAAATCGGAAATCTGGGTTCAGATGTTCGCCGACATCCTCCAGGTGCCCATCGAAGTCGCCAGAAGTCAGGAGCTGGGTGCCTTAGGCTCCGCTATCAGTGCCGGTATCGCCACCGGTGTTTTCGACTCCTTCGAAGCCGCCTCGGAATCCATGGTCGATATCATGTACACCGCCAAACCCAACCCTGACAAATTCGCCATCTACGACAAAAAATACGCCCGCTACAAAAAAGTCATCGAAGCATTAGACCAATGCTGGGATCAGTGGGACCAGTAGGACTGGTTTTGACAGAGCGCAAGCGATAGTCAAAACCATAGGGGTCTGTCATACGAGCGTTAGCGAGTAGGCCCCGCGTCCTACGGTTCGCAGATTCAGCGGATTTTTTCCAAAGGAAATTCAGAAAATCCGATGGATCTGTGTTCCTTTAGGGACAGAGCGTAAGCGATAGTCAAAGTCATAGGGGCCTGTCCTATAAGCGTTAGCGAGCAGGCCTAGCGCCGGAGGGATGGACATATGCTTTTGCTCCGTCTGCTTGCGGATTCGGACAGGGTATGTTACCACAGAAAGGACACCTTATGGATTTACAACTCAAAGGCAAAAAAGCCATTATCACTGGAGCTTCCCGGGGGGTGGGCCGGGCCATCGCCCTGGGCCTGGCCGCCGAGGGAGCCGATGTGGCCCTGGGGGCCACCCGGCCAGAGGGCATTGAGGCGGTTGCCAAAGAAGCCCGGGCAATGGGGGTTGCTGCTTATCCCATTCCCGTAAATTTAGGTAACGCCGAGGATACCCTGGCTTTCATGGAGAAGGCCGAAGCCGCCCTAGGGGGCATGGATATCCTCATCAACAACGCGGGAATCTTCCCCCAAGGCTGGTGTCAGGATATTACCCTCGCCGATTGGCAGCATACCCTGGATGTCAACCTCACCGGGGCCTTCCTGACCTCCCAATTTTTCGCCAGGGCCAATCTGGCGGCAGAGCGACCGGGAAAGATTATCAACATCAACTCCCAGGCCGCCTTCCACGGCTCCACCACCGGTCATGCTCACTACGCTGCCAGTAAGGCAGCCATGACGGCTATGACCATTTCCATGGCCAGGGAGCTTTCACCTAAAGGCATCACCGTCAACGGCGTCGCTCTGGGTGTGGTGGAAACGGACATGATTCGGGAGGGCATTAAAAAACGCCCCGGCTATTATGAAAGCCGCATCCCCATCGGCCATGTCGCCAAACCCGAAGAAGTCGCCAACATCGTCGTCTTCATGGCCTCGGGCCCCGCATCCTACCTCACTGGTACCACTATTGATGCTACTGGCGGCATGCTAATGCGGTGACGCTGAGTCCAATTCTGTGAAACAGAATTGGTAGTGTCCAGATCAATGAGCGTAAGCGAATTGGGCACGGTAACGAAGCTAATGCAAATCCGGTGAAAATCCTCCTTCGGAGGATTCAAGATTTTCACCGGATTTGTATACCTTACACACCTTATAGCACACACACACTAACCACTTCACAAGGAGAACAGTATGAATCAAAAAATCTATGATGTCATCGTCATTGGTGGCGGGATCACCGGAACCGGGATCATCCACGAATTGGCGAAATACGATTTGGATGTCGCACTGCTGGAACGCAGCGTCGACATCGGTGTCGGTGCCACAAAGGGCAACGGCGGCGTGGTCCACCCGGGCTACGACCCCCATCCCGGAACCTTAAAGGCTAAGCTAAACCCTGTTGGGGCGCGGATGTACCCCCAGCTGGCCAAGGATCTGGATTTTGGTCTTCGCCACACCGGTACCCTGGTCGTTGCCTATTCCGATGCCGATCTTAAAAAGGTGGACGAGCTTCTGGAAAATGGCCGAGCCAATGGTGTCCACGAGATTGAAAAAATCAATGCCGCCCAGCTGCAGAACCGGGAACCCTACATCAACAAAGCCGCCCTGGGTGCCTTACTGGCCCACACCACGACCATGATCGATCCCTTCGAAGTGGCCATTGCCTTTGCTGAAAACGCCGTCGACAACGGGGTGGAAATCTTCACCAGCCAGCAGGTCACCGGAATTACCAAAGAGGAAGATGGCAGCTTTACCATCACCACTCCCACAGACACCTTCAGAACACGTTACATTGTGGATGCCGCTGGGGTCCATGCCGATGATGTGGCTGCCCTCGTCGGTATCCAGGAATATAGGGTCCAGGGCCGCCATGGCAACATCTGTGTTTTAGATAAAGAGCTGCCCACACCCATTAACACCGTCATGTTTCCCTGTCCCGGTCCTGATACCAAGGGAATCGCCTTGATCCCAACCGTCAGTGGCAATACCCTCATCGGCTCCACTGCCACCATGCGGGAGGACAAAGAAGACACCACCAATGATGCCCATGGGATTGCCGAACTGATCGAAGGGGCCCACCATCTCCTCCCAGATTTTGTAGACAGCACCGTCATCCGGACCTTTGCGGGCCAGCGCCCTGTCGCTCTGGATAACGGCAATGACTTCTGGATCTGTGAATCTGAAACGGTCCCTGGCTTTATCCATGCCGCGGGAATCCAATCCCCAGGTGCTGCCACCTCACCGGCCATCGCTGAATACGTCCGGGATTTGCTGGCTAACGCAGGTCTGGATATTAAAAACCGCCCCGGTTATAACAAATACCGCAAAGCACCCGTGGATTTCAGCGAACTCAACGCCGAGGAACGGGATCAGGTTATTGCCCAGAACCCTGCCTACGGCCGAATTGTCTGCCGCTGCGAAACTGTCACCGAGGGCGAAATCATCGCCGCCATCCATCAAACCGTTGGCGCAAAGACCGTGGAAGGGGTTAAACGCCGGACCCGAGCGGGTATGGGACGCTGTCAAAGCGGATTCTGCCAGTACAAGGTCATGCAGATTCTGGCCCGGGAGTTGGGTATCCCAGAAGAAGCCGTCCTTTTTGAAGATCAGGGATCACCTGTTCTTTTTGGCAAAATCAAGTAGATTAGAGCAGTAGGAGGAAAAAATGCAAACTTACGAATATGACGTCATCGTCGTCGGTGGTGGCCCCGCCGGCCTCGGCGCTGCCCTATCCGCCGTGGAAAAAGGTGCATCCGTCGCCATCATCGAACGAAATGATGAGCTGGGCGGAATCTTAAACCAGTGTATCCACAGTGGTTTTGGCCTGCAATATTTCAAGGAAGAGCTGACCGGTCCGGAATATGCCGAACGCTTTATCGATAAGGTCAAAGCCGCGGATATCGACTGCTTTATGAACACCATGGTACTGGACATTAGCCCGGACCACCAGGTTATGGCCATTAATGAATCCGGCGCCATGATTTTTAAGGGTGGTGCGGTCATCCTGGCCATGGGCTGTCGGGAACGGACCCGAGGTGCCATCAAAATTCCGGGGACCCGCCCTGCTGGTGTCTTTACCGCTGGAATCGCCCAACGCTATGTTAATATGGAGAACTTAAAACCCGGTAATCGGGTGGTTATCCTCGGTTCCGGAGATATCGGCCTCATTATGGCCCGCCGCCTGACCCTTGAGGGCATCAAAGTTGAAGGGGTTTACGAACTCATGCCCTACCCCAATGGCCTGTATCGGAATATCATCAACTGTCTGGATGACTTCGGGATTCCCCTCCATCTCTCCACCACGGTCACCAAGATCAATGGAAAGAATCGGGTGGAATCTGTAGAGGTTGCCCAGGTGGACAATAAGATGCGCATTATCCCTGGCTCCGAACGAACCATTCCCTGCGATACCCTGCTCCTCTCCATCGGGCTCATCCCCGAAAATGAATTGAGCAAACGTGCGGGTGTTTCCCTGAATCCTGTAACCAATGGTCCCCTGGTGGACGACACCCTCTCCACCAATCTCCCCGGTATCTTTGCCTGCGGCAATGTTCTTCACGTCCATGACTTGGTAGACAATGTCACCGCCGAAGCCCTGGAAGCCGGTGCCAATGCGGCGGCCTATGCCAAAACCAAAGCGACCCATAGTGGCGCTTCCCTGGCGGTTACCGCTGAAAAGCCCGTTCGCTACACAGTGCCTTCTACCCTATATCCCGAGGATTGCTCCGAAGTCGTCGTGAAGTTCCGGGTGGGTGCTCCGGTGGAATCTGGCCATATACGGATTACCAGTGGTGACACTGTCGTCTTTGAGGAACGGCGTAACCGGAATATCATCCCCAGTATTATGGAAGAAGTGAAGCTAAAGCAGGAACAATTATCTGGGTTGTGTGATCCTTTGGTGGTCACCGTTGTCTCATAGTCAGAGAGGAGTGTTGTCATGAAGGAAATAAAAATGTGTTGTACCACCTGTCCCAATAGCTGTGCCCTAACGGTCACCGTAGAAGGGGAGCAAGTTTTAAAGATTGAGGGCAATACCTGTAAACGGGGAATTCCCTTTGCCGAAAAAGAACTGGTAGCCCCGGAACGGATGCTCACCAGTACGGTGATTGTTACAGTAGACGGCGTCCCAAAACAGGTTCCCGTTAAATCGGCAACCCCCATGCTCCGCAGCAAAATGATGGATGCCATGTCCATCATCCGCGGCACCCGTATTGATCATGGGGTTAACCTGGGTGACGTTATCCTGGAAAACGTTGCTGATTGTGGTGTAGATATCGTCGCAGCCAAGACGGTTCGATAGGTCTCTTTATGCTGGTTACTTTAAAAGAAATTTCCCAAAAAGCCATGGCGGAAAAATACGCTGTCGGTGCCTTCAATACCGTCAATCTGGACAGTATTCGGGCAGTACTTGACGCCGCAGAAGGCCTCGGTCAACCGGTTATCCTCCAACATGCCCAACTCCATGAGAGCATTGCTCCCCTGGATATCATTGGACCGATTATGGTTGAAATGGCAAAGAAAGCAACGGTTCCCGTTTGTGTTCACCTGGATCACGGTTCAGATATTGGTTATCTTCTAAGGGCCATGCAATTGGGCTTTACCTCTGTCATGTTCGATGGTTCTGCCCTCCCCTATGACGAAAATGTGTCCTTGAGTAAAGCAACGGCAGAAACAGCGGCCACCTATGGGGTCTCCGTGGAAGCTGAACTGGGGCGGGTCCTCCGTCCTGAAGGAGGTGGGGAGCCCGATCCCACTGAAGCCACGCTCACCCCAGAGGATTGCTATACGAAGCCCGATGAAGCCGCCGCCTTTGTCGCTGAAACAGGCATCGATGCCCTGGCCATCGCCTTTGGCACCGCCCACGGCGTGTACGATGTGAAGCCCGTTCTGGATGTCGACCGTGTCGCATTAATTCGGGATGCCATTGGTATTCCCCTGGTCATGCACGGTGGTTCTGGAGTGACGGATGAAGAATTCCATAAGGCCATTGCCGGCGGGATCACCAAGGTGAATTACTTTACTTACATGGGCCTTGCCGGTGGAAAGGCAGTGCGCCGATATCTGGCTGAAAATGCCGATCGGGAAAATATTCGCTACGATGAAATGAGCGAGGTTGCCCGACTGGCCATGGAGGCCGACGCAGCCCATGCCATTGGTATTTTTGCCGGATTAGAATAATAAAATGAAAAAAAGGTCCTCCAATGGGGGACCTTTTTTCATTTTAAAAGGGCAGCAGCGTAATAATAGCGAAAACCAGCCACAGCAAAACAATGGCGATGGTCACCCACTTAAACTTAACCATAATGGCAATGTACTCCCGGATAAAGGCACTGGGCCAATAGTAAGCGGCAGTGACACACCCCACCCCCTGGGCATCCATTCCCAGAGACTTCGCCAACAGGCCGGTGCGAAACACATGGTAATTATTGGTCACAAAAATGTATTTATGGGGTGTTCCCTCCCCGTCCAGCATTTCCTGGACATTCTTTAAATTCTCGTAAGTCGTTGCCGAGGCCTCCTCGATAATGATATCCTCCTCTGGCACCCCCTGGGTCAAGAGATAAGTCTTAATAGCCTGAGCCTCAGAAACCTGCTCATCATTTCCCTTCCCCCCTGAGGGCACCAGCTTGGCCCGGCCGCCTGCGGCCCGGTATACCTTCAGGGCCTTATCCGCCCGCCCACGAAGCAAAGGGGAGATCCGTTCTCCATCAATGAGTCCACAGCCGTGGATAATGATATAATCACAATCCAGCCCCTTGGGCAAACACATGTATAAGCTAGAATACATTAAATAAGCCATAAACACCGTTGTAAAATACACCATCAGGATAGCCCCAAGCCACAACAGATTCAAAAGATAAATATTATGGGAAAGGGATTCCAGGGCCCAAAAGCTGACACCCAACCCAATAAGCAACGCAATCCCCATTAATAGAGAAAGAAGGTTTGGCAGACTCCTGCCCTCGCGCCTCAGCATTACCACCCCATTGAAGATAAGCAACAGGGCTATCAGCCCCAAAATAATGGGCGTGATGATAAAGACAATAACCATGAGCACAAATTGAATGGTGCCATTATTTTCCGTCAAGGTGACGATTCCCAGAAAAACAAGAATCGCCCCCACCAAAAGCAGTATCACATTGAGGAAGCGCCGCGGTTCTCGAATCACTGACAATCCCATGATGATAAAATCAAAAATTCCCAACACTAAAAAAATCATTTACTTTCCTCCTATTTCATTTCCCGTTTATTTTAACATAAATACGCATTGACTGTTATTTTCGAAAAACTCCTTTTCATTTCCAGGGTGACATGGTACCATAAGTCCACATACTATTAAGGAGGCCTTTATGAACACACCAAACGACGCCTACTACAGTACCATGGATAGCATCATCACCACCATTCACCGTAAGCTTCCCAAGGCAGATCAAACACCAGAATACCTGGAGCGCCTGTTGGATGATATCTTGCTTCATTTTAAATATGAGGCCATGCAAAAGGAAAAATAAAATCAACTATTTCTGCAATTCATGGTTTTTTCAAATTCAAGCCACACTTTAGACACATTTTTATTTTAGAATGACAGCATTCTAAAACAATACGAAAAAGTGAGGTTATTCTCCATGAAACGTCAAATAGTCATCAAAATTATTATCGACATTCTCATGTTAATTCTCTTTGTTTCCATGGTTTTCGCCCAGGCCACAGGGCTGGTTTACCACGAGATCTTTGGCCTTATCCTTGGGGGACTTGTACTGCTTCATGTCCTACTGAACCGAAAGTGGATTGCCGGAGTTCTGCGCCACTTGACTCAGAAACCCACGGCTACAAAGTTCAAGTTTTTTCTCAATGCTGCCCTGGTTTTCCTAACCTTTGTCATTATCATCACTGGAATCTTTATTTCCATTATCCTCTTTAATGGCTCTGGTCTGGGCAATCGTCCCCTTCTGGTTGCCATTCATAAATTCTCAACCTACGGTATTCTGGGAATTATCGGCATTCACTTACTTCTTCATGCTAAATACCTGGTGGGCGTTTTCTCCAAGCTTGGCCAAAACTGGAAGACCAAGGGTGTTCGCCAGGTGGTTACCGCCGCCTTTGCCCTGATCCTTTTAGGATTCTTTGCTTATAACCAGATCAGCCCCATCCTTGCCGGAGCCAGCACCACCACCGAAGTGGCGACAGTCCCAAATCCAAGCGTTATTTTACCCGAAAACACCACGTCCCAAAAGGAGGAAATCACCGAGCCGCCTACGCCCACCGTCGAGCAAGCAACCCCGGCAGTGACCTTAAATGATTACCTCAGCGGCTTATTCTGCACCGGATGCAGTAAGCACTGCCCCCTTATCAGTCCCCAATGCGGAAAGGGCGATGCCCAGGCCCAGGAGGCGACAGTGGAATACCAAAGTCTCTACGGTGATTCATAATTCCAATAAAATTAAGCGAAAGCATTGCACCGCCCCAAGCAAATTGTTATGCTAAAGGAAACACTCTGGAGGAAAGCAATGAACTATGCAATCGGAATCGATATTGGCGGCACCAATACCCGGGTCGCCCTGGTGAATCATGGGATGGAGATGGTAAAACGGGTTCAATTTCCAACGGTAGTCTCTGATCCCCATGCTACCATCAAAAAAATCGAAGGGGTTCTGGCTGAAATGGCCCCCTTCGATATTTGTGGCATTGGAATGTCCTGTCCCGGGCCCCTGGATCTTGGGGCTGGGACCATCATCGTCACTCCGAATCTAGACAAAAGTTGGTTTGGCTTCCCCTTAGTGGAGACGCTGTCCCAGGCCACAGGATTGCCCGTCACCCTGGAAAACGACGCTAATTTAGCTGGTCTGGCAGAAGCAGTGGTGGGTGAAGGAAAGGCTTTTCGCTATGTCCAGTTTCTCACCATCTCCACAGGTATCGGCTCCGGCTTCGTCATTGATAAGCAAATATATCAGGGTGCCCATGGCTTCGGCGGTGAAGTGGCGGCTGCCTGCCTCTGGCAGGATGGACCCGCTGCCGGCATTCTCCCACCAGGTGCCATTGAAGCCATTGCCAGCGGCACAGCCATTACCCACCGGGCGCGGGCCTGTGGCCTGACCGTGGCCCACGCCGGTGAGGTAGCCGCCCTGGACGCCCAGGGCAATACCGTCGCCCACGGCATCATGGAGGATGCTAAAAATTATCTGGCCAATTTTATTGGCATCATCTATGCCCTGATGGATCCTGAGATCGTCATTTTAGGGGGCAGCGTTGCCATGAAAACCCCTGGCTTTGTATCCGATGTTGAAAAACGGGTGGCGGCCAAAGTCCTCCCGGTGCTGCGCCCGACCATCAAGATCGTGCCTTCTACCTTAAATGAAGACAGTGGCCTTTTAGGGGCCGCTTATCTTGCCTTTTCCAAGGCTGGATTATCGGCATAAAAAAAACCGGCGCACTGCCGGTTTTTTTATCTTTTATCTATACAAAGGTGTACTCCCCTGCCCCGGTTTCCACTAGGCTGCTGTCAAAAAGCTGACGGGCCAGGGCAACCATACAGGCGGTATCGCTGACGGCGCCGGTTTCATAGGGGGAATGCATGGCCAGCTGGGCCAGTCCCACATCCACTGTATTAATGGCTACCTGGTTCCCCGAGAGATTCCCGAGCGTGGAACCGCCCAAAATATCCGAACGGTTAACGAAAACCTGGTGGGGGATATTCCCCCCTTCGCACAGGGTTTTACACAGGGCCGCCGACACCCCATCGGTGGTGTACTTCTGGTTGGCGCTGTATTTAATAATGACCCCGCCTCCCAGTACCGGCTGATTCACCGGGTCTGTCTTATCCGCGTAATTGGGATGGAGGGCGTGTCCATTATCCGCTGAAAGCATAAAGCTTTGGGCCAGGGAGCAAAGATAATCCGTCTCGCTGCGGCCTAAGCCCGCGTTAATGCGCATCAGAGTATCCTTTAAAAAGGTCGATGCCGCCCCCTGCTTGGTGGAGGACCCCACCTCTTCATTATCAAAGACGGCATGGACCGCCACACTGTTCGTCGGTGTGGACTCCAGGAAGCCCCGGAGGGAAGAATAGGCGCACTGGGTATCATCTAACCGGGGACTGGACATGAATTCCTCTCCCTCTCCCCAGATGCTGGGTGCGGTGCGGTTGTACAGGTACAAATCGCTTCCGATGATAGCCTCTGGCGAGACGCCAGCGGCTTCCGCCATGACCCTTTGAATGCTGCGGGCATCCCCACCACCGTAGAGTGGCAGCAGATCCCGCTGAACGTTATATTTGTACCCAGCGTTGACTTCCCGGTTCATGTGGATGGCCAAATTAGGAATAAGGACCAGGTCCCGATCAATTTTTACGAGCTGGGTGCGTATGGTCTCACCATCCCGTACCAGCAGACGCCCGGCAATGGATAATGGCCGGTCAAACCAAGGGGATAAGATGGCCCCGCCGTAAAGCTCCACGTTCAGCGTCGTATAGGCTCCAGCCGTTTTAATCTCTGGATTTTCCTTGAGCTTAAAGGTCGGGGCATCACTGTGGCTGGCCATAATCATAAAGCCGTTATAATCCGTCCGGGGAATTTGGAAGGCCATAAGCGCCGATCCGTTCCGGGTGACATAGTACTTGCCCCCGGCTTTAAGACTCCACTGGGTGCTTTCGAGGAGACGGGTATACCCCGCCGCCTCCAGTATTTCTCCCATCCCCGCTACCACATGGAAGCTGGTGGGGTGGTTTTGAATAAAGGTCATCATTTCCTGGGAAATGGTTTGTGACCCTTCTTGTGTCATTTAAAGGTCCTCCTTCGCTTTACTCCGCTTGGCCAAATATGGCATAATCAGTCCCAGGGCTACCAGGACGATGGGTGTGACGATATTCATAATCAATTGGAAAGTATCCTCAGAATACATCCCCATGACGCAGGCCACAGCGGTGACAGCAAAGCACCAGCCCCCGACAATAATGCCAAAGGTCTTGCTTTTAATAAAGGTGTAATCCCCTTTGCCATATTTGTCCATGGCTTTCTTCAGGGCGATATAGGCGACAAACACCCAGAGGTAGCGCAGAGGCATACACACCGAGTTCACCTTAATCAGCCATTTGACCAGCTCGTCCACACTGCCGATCCCAAAGGCCGGAATGATAATAAGGACGCCAACAATAACAGAAATCATTTTGAGACCATTGGTGTAAACACCCTTCTCATTGCGTTTAAATAATGCCTTGGGAATAAAGTTATCATCCGCATTATCTAAGAGCATCCGCAGGGGGGCATCAATAGAGATAATAATAACGGCCACGTTCTGAATAAAATTCGCCACTGCATAAATCACCATCAGGCTATTCCCCAGGTTATAGTATCCACCCAGCTTCTGGAAAGCATAGTAAGCACCATTGGTCATCAAGTCCTTGGGGATATTATTAGAATCAAACATCATCCCCATGGCGATGGTCCCCAGAATGGCACAGCCCGCCACCATAATGGCCAGGGCAATCATCCCCCGGGGAAAGTCCTTGGATGGACTCTTCATCTGATTAACATAAGGCGAAATCTTTTCGCATCCTCCAACGGCGAACACTAAAATCGAAAAGCTTGTAAAAAATTGCAGGTTGAATTCCGGCATAAAATTGCTAAAGGACCAATCGATTTTATTCACCGTGGCTCCGGTAATGGCGGGCGCCGTCCACATCATCAGGATATACAGAAGGGACATGATGAACACGGCCATCCCTGCTACCGTAGAGATTTTTTTCAAAAAAGACATTCCCCGGCTGGCCAGATAAACGGCAATGGCAAAGATGACCAGACCAAGACCTTGAATCAGCAGGGTACTCATCTGACTGATACGGGCATCCTGGTAGAAAATCCAACTGGCCGCGATGAGAATACTATTGGGCTTCTGTGAGATATAAGGCATATGGACGATCCAGTAGGTCCACCCTGCGTAGAAGGCTGCCGTTGGCCCAATGGTCTTTAGAATCCAAGAGCTGACGCCGCCTCCGGCCTCTGGGAATACGGATCCCATTTCCCCGACCATCAGAGAATAGGGCACAAAATATAGGATAAAGATGATAAGCCACGGAACCACAGCCCGTACTCCACCGTAAGTGGCAAAGCCATTGATGACATTCCCAAAGCCCCACACTGCCGTAAAGGCCATGAAGGCGAGGTTGTACCACAACAGCCGTTTGCCGTTACCGTTGTCTAATCCATTCATAAAAAGTTCTCCTCACTATTTCATAAAATATATCTATATTTTACCATTTAAAAATTAAATTATCACCATTCTTAAAGATATTCTTATCTTCAAATGTTAGGATGAACCCAAAGCGAGGTAAAAGAGTGTTCCGATTTTTAAAAAAACTGATGATTATATTACTGATTCTTATTGGCATTCCCTGTGCGCTATGGGCGTACAGCCGTTATATCGAGCCCAGCCTGCTCACCGTCCATCGGGAATCCATCACTGCACCGGATTCTGTGGCCGCCACCCGAGTGGTTTATTTTTCAGATACCCACTTCGGCACCCTGTATTCCCAGGAAAATCTTGCCCGGATTGTGGATCAAATCAACGCCCAAAGCCCCGATGTGGTAGTCTTTGGCGGAGACTTCATCGATAACTACACCCGGGATAGCTACGCCCTGGATAGCGATGCCCTCTCGGCTGAGCTGGCCCGTATCCAAGCCACCGACGGCAAGTACGCCGTGTGGGGAAATCACGATTACGGCGGCGGGGCGGAGTGGATCTACCCCGATATCATGGCCGCCGGAGGATTCACCCTCCTCGAAAACACCAGCGAATTCTTATCCCAGCGGGGCCTGCGTATTGTGGGTTATGACGATGCCCTCCTTGGTCATACAGACTCCGGGGATTATAGCTTAGACAATGGCGACTACAACCTCATCCTGATCCACGAGCCCGATATGGCCGACGCCATCACCGCCACCGGTGGTGGCTTGATACTCTCTGGCCATTCCCACGGCGGCCAGGTACGCCTGCCCTTCCTCACCCGGCTGATGTACCCCGAGGAAGGCAAAAAGTACACCAAGGGCCTCTACACCAGCTCCGATTTAGGCCGCTCCGATGCCGTCCAGCTCTACGTCAGCCAGGGCATCGGCGTTACCATGGTCCCCTATCGTTTTCTTAATGTACCGGAAATTGTGGTGGTGGATATTAACTGATACGCCAGCCGCTCATCCCCATTTTCAAGATAAATAATACCGCAATACACAAAGCCATGCTTTTTCAAAAAATTCTGCATGGGCACATTGTTCCGATGGGTATCGATGCGGATATGAGCATCCAGGGATTTGCAATATTCCAGGCAAAAGCTGGCTACCCCGGTGGTTCCCCCTTTGGTAGCAATACGATGAATGACATGGTAGGGTGCATCGTTTAGCCAGGCCCCACCATCAATGCGGATGTAGGTGGGGTCTGGCCCGGGTGGAAAATAGAAGGTCCCCAGGATTTCTCCCTGGGCCTCACAGACGTAGCTGTAACCCCTTTCCATATCTTCCTCAATTTGGGCCCTGCTGGGATAACCATCCACCCACTGGGTGGCATTGCCCATCTCTGCCATAAAAGCCCGGGCCTCTGCAAAGAGGTCCATGAGCTCCGGCAGATCTGTCCGGGTGGTTTTTCGAATCTTCATCATCACTTCTGCGCCTTTCTTCTCTAGATTACAATCTTTCATTGTTTCTCCGTCTTACAGAATATGCATTATTTTAACACAAATATCCTCCCAAACCACAGCAATCTGGGTACAAAAAAGAACCCCGGAGGGTCCTTTTATCCATTTTCAATAATCCCCAGACGTTCCGCCTTAATGAGGGCCTGGGTTCTGTTTTTAACCCCCAGCTTATGGTAAATTCGGTTGATATGGGTTTTTACGGTGGCCAGAGAAACGGAAAGGAGTTCGGCAATTTCTACATTGCTTCGCCCAGTGGCGATCTGGCCAAGAACCACCTGCTCTGCATTGGTTAACAGGCCCTTATCCAGCTTACCCTGAACCCCGTAGTATTTGGGGTATTGCTCCTGAAAAACCCGGGTGGCCTCAGTCACTTTTTTGACAAAGTCTTCCTCCCGGGTGCCCTTGGGCAAGGCCTCCAGCACAGGCAGGATTCCCCCGCCTTCATCAGCAAAGACCCGGATAAAGCCATAATCCCTGGCCATAGTGATGGCCGTCTCCAAGGCTGCCAGAGCATCGGTCATCCGCCCCATCTTATGGAGACAGATGGCCTTTAGCACCAGGGTCTCCATAACATTATAGGTCCGTTTATAATCCAGGGCATAGGCATGGATCAGCTCGATCAGGGGCAGAGCCCGCTCCACACCACCGCTGCACAAAAGAGCCCGAATTTTAATGAGGTAGCCATAACGGTCCGTGGTGTGAAAGGCCATGCTTTCATCAATCCCTTCATCCTCCAACCATTCAATAGCACCTGGATTTGGGCCCTCCAGCAGAGATTGGCCAATGCGAAAAACCATCACGTTGCGCAAAAGGCCTTCTCCCCCCTCTTCCACCAGCCGATCCCGAAAGCCCAGCATGGTGCTTTTTGCCTCCACCAGCTTCCCCCGGGCCACCAGTCCCTGGGCTAGGAGGGCCTTGGCCACAAAAAGGGTATCCAAGGTCCCTCCACCCTCACAATCGGCCAAGGCCTTTGCGGCATGGATCAGGCAAGTATCCAAATCATCCTCTTGGTAGCTTTTCTCCCCAAAGCCGATATCCACAATTCCCACCGCTTTTTTCCCGAGAAGGTGCTGGAGTGGACGTTTTAAAAATTTTTCCAAAAGCCGTGCATGATGACACCAATTACAAAAATCCCGGCTTCCAGCCATGATTCGGGGTTGGTTCCCCGTTACCGTAAATCCGTTAAAGAGGTTCACCCCACTGCGTATTAAAGCGGCCCCTTCCAACAGGGGACGGATGACTTTCCGGTCCCCTAACACACAAGGAATGGCAATCTTTCCATAGATGACGGCGATACGAATGGCTTTAAGATCCTCGGCGCTCCAGCCCCCTTCTGCCTCTAAGGCAAGGAGCCGATCATACCAATTCTTACACTCTGCCACCCGATAGTTCAGGCTATGGATCATAGCCATACTGTAGCACAACAGTGGGTCTCGTTCTACGCATAGGGCCGGTGTTTTCTCTAAAAAAGGCTCCATCTCGTAATAGACATCAGAATCTGGGGGGCGAGACAGCACCATTTTAAGGACCCGGATACCCTCTTCATACAATCCGTAGGCATAGAAAGCCTCCAAGGCAGAAACATACTCACCCTTCGCCTCAAAGTAGCACCCCAGACGACGGTTTGCCTCAATATAGATTTGCTGTTGATCACAACGTTCCCGGCGATCCATAAAAAAGTAATACATAAAGGGCGTGAAATGGTATTTCCCAGGCTCAAACTCTGTCAGAAAGCTTCCAATCTGCAAGATGTCCTGGAGGATGGGCCGGGGATTCTCCACGTCCATCAGAACGGCTGCCATTTCTTCATCAAAGGTTTCATACATCCCAAGGAGCATTAGGTTTCGGCGCAAATCCCCTCCCAGGGGCAAATAGATTTCCTCAGCAATCAAATCATACAAATAACGTCGGGAATGGACATAATGGCATCCCCTAATGGGACTGCCGCCATTTTCCTTAATTTCTAAAATAATAACATTGAGGGCCATGGGCCATCCACCGGAAATCGCCCGAATTTCTGCGGCCTCCTCATCGGTCGTCTGGATATTGTCCTGAGCCAGATAGGCCTTCACGGCTGCCCTATCCATTGAAAGCTCCGATTCCCCCATGACCTTCAGCTCCCGTCTGATCATCATCGGGCGCAGTGGCGACGGAACCATGGTCCGGCTCATAATAATGAAGCGACAGGCCCTTGGTGATGCCTTGATTTCCGCCATGAGCTCTGT
The DNA here is from genome assembly GCF_900107815.1 of Eubacterium aggregans. GTDB lineage: Bacteria > Bacillota > Clostridia > Eubacteriales > Eubacteriaceae > Eubacterium_O > Eubacterium_O aggregans. The sequence continues at coordinate 11,640 of NZ_FNRK01000013.1, read as the reverse complement.
CAACCGCTCGGCATTTCGGATATTCTGAAAGCTATCCAATATGACCAAGCAGCAATTTTCCGGAGACTCGAGGGCGAGCCACTGCCTTAGGCTTCCCCATGTGGTCCTTTGGGTACAGTCAATCCAGTAGTGGGGATGCTTTTCCTCCTCCAGCCACTGTCTGACGATTTCCGTTTTCCCCCAGCCCATCTTCGCAAAAAGATACACCACCTTTTGGGTGGATTCGGATAATATATGAAGGGGCTGCTTCCAATAAATATTTTCCATTTGGTCTGCCATTATTTCCCCCTTTTCTTCTGATTTACCTTTATTATCCAATGGAGGGTCTTTGTTTTCAAGGGAAATGGTGTGAACGACTAATTTATGCCGTGAAATACACTTTTAAAAGAAAATTTGTTGCAAAATAAAAAGAGGCAGTCCTCAGGGTAACTGCCCCTTATTCCTTTGAAAAACACCCATTATCACTAGATAAAAGCCTATGGTGATGATTGGAGCCCACCCCACACTCCCCCAAATACCAGTATTCACTCCGCTTTCTAAAAAAGACTCGTCATCCTCTACGGCCGGGGTTGCCGATGGTTCCAGGCTTGGGGTTGGTTCAGCCAGGATCACACCCTCCACCGTAGTGCTGCCCTCCCAATGTTGGGCAGCCTGGACAATGCCTAGGGGTACTGCCAGCAAAATGAGAATCACTCCCCCTAGGACTATCTTTTTAATTGACATCACCCATGGTGACCACCGCACTGTAAAAATTGATGGACCCGGAGTAGTTCCCAGCCCACTGGGTCAGGTCCTGCATATACAGCTGATTCTGAGCCAGACTGAGGGTTCCTGTGACTTTATTTCCGGCTGTTTTAAAGGTTGAGAGCAGATACCCATTGGTGTAGAGATTTCCCTTTTGAATATCGGAACCATTCGCATCAAGAACGCTATACACCAGACTTTTACCGGTATTTGCAGCATCCTTTCCGTGAATGCGGAAGGCGTTATTATCGTCCCCGGTGCCATCCTTCATTAATACCGCAATCTGGCCCTGGGTCAGGTTATTAATCTCTGTGGCCGATACGTCAAAGGTGATGCTTTTATTGTAGGCATCTTTATTATCCCCGGGCTGCTGGAGGGTGCCGAAATCCACCTTATCCGGAATCGCGATGACATAACTGACACCACCGGGGTTCTGGTTTGAGACGACCCCGGTAACCTCGGTGCTGCCACTGGGGGTGGTATCGCTGATGCTTTGGGCTAGGGCCGGGGTGGCACATAGGGCACAGATCAGGGCCGTTGTAATCATTGATTTCACTTTCATAATTAACCTCTTTTTTTAAATTCTTATTGAACGATCAGGGTAAATGCTGAATCCGCTGTGTTTAAGGGCCTCTGCTGATCGTCCCGGGTATACCCCTGGTAATGGACCAGAGCACGATATTCCCCTGGAACGATGGCCTGGCTGATGGGAATGGACTCATAGCCCATCCCTGGCTCCAGCAGACCGGTTTCGTATAGCACGGTGCCATCCTCCAGCTGGAGGGTCGCTTTCAGATAACAGGTGTTTCCCGCAGGATTCCCCACCCGCAAATTAAGCTGGGTGTCGCCACTGTTCATCACCGCGCTGGTGTATCCAGGGATCTGGATGCTTCCTTCCACGGCACTGGGAGCTGCTATCTGATCATCCCAGGCCGATGCCTTGGGGTCGATGTAAGAACCGCCTTCATTTTGAGGCTGTCCAAAGTAAAACCACCAGGCCCACACCCCACCGACCAGGATGAGAAGCAGCCCCAGGCCGATGATGATTTTTTTATTCTTATTTTTTGGATTGTCCATGTTTTCTCCTTTTAAAGGCCAGTGTCCCGATGATAATGCCCAGGGCCGAAAGACTGGCGATAAGTCCCCAAGGGGTGGATGGGTTGATGCCGGTGGCGGTATTGGTGCTTCCCATTGGGGTGACTCCCTGGCTTAATGGACTTCCGTCCATACTGCCATCCTGGGGATAATCGCCCCCGGGCACAATTGGATCTACCGGCTTAATGGCCTGCTGAACCAGGACGCTTTCCAGAATCACCGATTTTTCAATCCGGGGAAAGCCTCTGTTTTCTGAATCCTTTTGGACCCACCCCCGGTAATCCTGTCCGCTGATATCTGTATTGAGAATTTCCTGAAAGGTTGCCGTGCGCATGGCGTTTTCTGCCATGGCTGTGGCCCCTGTTTGGTCATTGGTCAAATTCCCACAGGCCCTTTCCAGGGCATGACTATAATAGAATTTGCCAATTCCCGTGTCGGTGCTGGTCCCAGCGATGGCTCCCAGGCTTCCGGTGCCGGTAATGGCCCCAGCGTTGTAGCCGTAGGCCAAGCTGCCGCTGTTGGAGCCGGCAATGCCCCCAGCGACAGCAGTACCCGCCGTGGCTCCGATGTTATACACATTGTTAATCACACCGGTGTTTTCTCCGGCAATGCCCCCAGCAACATCGCCGCTTACCACTGCATTGTTCCGGCTGTCCGTGATGGTCCCCCGATTAATACCTACCAGTCCCCCGGCAATGACGGTTTCCCCATTAGTATAATCCAAGTTGATGACGGAAAGATTGCTCACCCGTCCAGTCTCTCCAATGGTACCAAAGAGTCCCATCGGTTCCGTGCTGCTGCCCATGACAGGCCCAGGATATAGTGGTCCTGACCGTCAAAGGTCCCCGTAAAGGGATGGGCTTCGTTTCCCATGGCCAAGGTCCAAGTGCCGCCCCCGCCATCGATATTGCCGGTGAGATAATAGTTGGCCCCGGTGTAAGTGTCGGGATCCGTGGCCATGGCCTGGGCTACCGCCACCAGGTCCGCGTCGTTTGAAATCGGGAAGCGGCCAGACTCATCCGGCGCTACCGGCGGAGGGACCACTTCTTTCCACTTGGCGTAAAACACCTGATCCCCGGTGGTCCCCGTGGGGATTCCCGTGGTAACCTGACTTAATTCCGAGTCAGTGTACCAGCCCTCGAAGGTGTAGCCCTCTCGGGTGGCTGCCCCCAGGGTGATGTGGTCGTCGATGGTGTAGCTTTCGGGATTATCCACTGCGTTGATCCCGCCGTCTAATTCGTAGCGGATGGTATAGATGATGTTCTCCCATCCGGCATACAGCGTAATATCCCCGGCTTCTTTAGCCGTGTCGATTTCCTCGACCTTCTGGGTAAGCTGGGCATCCCGATACCATCCCGTGAAGGTGGCTCCGGTTTTTTCTGCATCCGCTAAGGTAATGATACCCGTATCTAAGGTAAAGGTGGCTGGATTGTTATAGGCATTGGTTCCCCCGTTTAATTTATAGGTGATGCTGTGGGGGGTGTTGGCATCCAGCACGGTCAAGCTGATGGCCTGGGACCAGGTGGTTTTGGTGTCCCCATCGGTAAGATAGGTGGCCACCAGGGTATAGCTGCCGGCAGCAAGTGCATCGAGCTCAGCAGTGTAGCCGCCCTGGGCATCGATGGTGGCGGATTTTTGGGCGCTCTGGGTATCCGTACCCTCATCGATGAGGTGGATTTTTACCTCCGATCCAGCGGTACTGGTCAGGGACATGTCCCCGTTTCCCTCTGGGGCACTTTCTGCCACGGTGGCTTTGGTCAGGCTTCCGGTGAGGCCCAGTGCCTTCCCGGAAATGGCGGTGACCGCTAAGCCATCGTCAGCAGCATCGACCACGGCATCCTGCTCCATGGGTACATTCAGAGCCAGGCTGGCATCGCTTCCCCCTCCGATATGGAGAGTGGCACTGCGGCTAATAGCCCGGGCATTTTGATTCCCTGCAGCTGAGGTTTCCGTAACGACACAACGGTAGATGGTGCCCTCTAAATCATTGGTATTGGCAGTTGTAATCTGTCCATTCTCATCATAATAAGCCGCATTAAACGTGGCGGCGGTTTGGCCGGGAAGATCAGTCCAGGTAGCCGTGTAATTGCCCTGGATAAGCTGCTGCCACTGGTAGCTTAAGGTATCTCCTTCTTTTTGGGCATGGGCTACTATTTCAAAATTTGCGGCATCCCCAATGTTAGCATATTTATCTGTGGGTGGCGTGTCAATGATGGGCATAAAACTGTCCGTGCTGCCCTTGGTGCGCCCCTGGGCGTAGGGGCCCTTAATGCTCTTTGTTCCCTGGGCATTCACCGCACTGTAAGCCTCCAGTCTGAAATAATAATCCGAGTTGCTGCTCAGTCCAGTGACCAGGCAGCCAGCGGCATTCCCGTTGACGATAAGGTCGCTGCCGCCGCGTTTAACGGGCTGGTAGTTGGCGTCGCTGCCCTTGGCATAGTACACCTTGTAGGAGCCGGGCTTCCGACCATTTGCTGAAGGTACTGTCCAAGCCAGAAGGGCGCTGTCCTCGGTGGTGGCGGCTACATGGAGGTTTTCAGGAAGGGCGCTTGGGGCCCCGTCGATACCATCTACCAGGTAGCCGACCACCTGAGTCCGCCCAGTAATGGTACTGCCGTCATCCATTTTGATGGCTTCCCCATTGTTTAAATCGGCCCGCCACTGAGCTAAAGTGGTGTTAAAGGCGTAGTCCGAGGTGGGATTCCCGCTGGTATCTGTCCCCGTTTGGGCCGATTTCGGCAGGGAGGGGAAGGTTCCGCTCACCGTGGTACCCGTGGAGTTGGTGGTGGTCCAAGTCTGGGACCAGCCCCCGCTTAAGCTCTGGGAGAGCTTGGTTTCTGCTCCCAGGTTGACAATGACTAGATTCAGCCCTGCTTTAATGGTCTCTGACAGAGAGGCTTTTATGGAGACACTGTAGCCGTCCGAGGTGGTGGTTGCGGTAGTATCGGACATGGAAAGCCCTGTACTGCTCCCCTCATTCATGCCGATGGCGGCACTGGACTTAGCCACCCGGGTATTTTCATCCGTAGTATCTGCCCCGGTCTTAGCGATATCCGAAGCGTAAGTGCTGGGATCCCCAGTGACGATACCGGGATAGATTGTCCCGCCGATGTCCACGGTGTCGATTTTCTCACCATCGGCTACCGTTAGATTGTAGGCCTCAACCGTGCAGTTATAGGTATCCACAGGTACCGTGGACTCCACGGGATTGAGCTGGACGGACACCGCCATCTCACTGAATTTCCCTGGGACCAGATCCCCCACAGCCGGGGGATTTGCAAGGCCCAGGGTGGTGTACTCATCCACCTCCTCCTGGGTGGCGGTGTGCTCTGGGACCCAGACATTATAATTGTACCGGATTCCAATGTATATCATAATTTATCAGATAGTCGCAATCCTGCAAGTTCTGACCTTCTGAAATACAATCGGTAGCAATAAGGAAATCAATTTCTGTATTATCATTCGGCATTAACAATTTTTTGTCCTTTGAGATTGGCGAAAAGCAAGTCAATACCGTATTCAGGTCATTTTTTAATTTTGGACAAGTTGTGCGTCCCTCAACTGAACCGGATACCATAGCTGTATTCAATCCATATTTTTCTTTCACATAAGTACTTACTGAAAAGCTGCATTTCTTCAAAACACCTGTCATCGGTAAGCTGCTTAAAAAGGCACTCATAGGAGATAATATGAAATTGTTAAACTTCAGTGCTGATTTGTGGGACACGTATCTGGATGAGTTGACCCGTTCCTCCAGGTATTCTGTTTTTCCCTGAACAAAAGCCCCCTTGCAACTTTCCCGATACTGATTGGGAATTGTCCAAGGGGGCTTTTCTTCACTTATCTACCAATATATCTATTATCTTCTTTTCCTCTTAATTCTGAGTGCCTCTACTATAGCAACTGCACTGCCCAAGAGGATTACCCCATACATAAGCGGTGTGCTTGTATCTCCTGTCTTTGGTGAAGTTGATGGTTTATCTGTTTTTCCAGAAGTTCCGGGTTTCGGTGATTCTGGTTTATAAATGTTTGTAAAGGTCTGGCCTCCTTCGTATTCTGTTGATGCCACAAGCTGCCCGTCATTATCTTCCACAGTTACTTTTACATTAATTACATGGCTGTCATAGGTGACTCCCGCAAGATTTCCTTTCACTTCTTCGATCGTATATTTATAGATTCCAGCTTTTGTATAATCAACCGGGTCAAAGTAAACCTTGCCCTGAGCATCATTTGACTGCGTCTGAAGAACATTTCCTTCCTCGTCTTTCAGCTCAAATTTAAAATCTCCAGCTTTCAGTTCCTTGCCTTTCAGCACTTTCTGCGCTTCTAAAACCACACTTCCGGCTGCTGGTTTATAACTATTCGTAAAGGTCTGGGCTCCTTCATATACCGGCTCTGCTACAAGTTGTGCCTCTTTGTCTTCTACAGTTACTGTGACATTGATTACGTGGCTGTCATAGGTGACTCCTGCAAGATTTCCTTTCACCTCTTCGATTGTATACTTATGAATTCCTGTTTCGTTGTACTCAATTGGATCAAAATAAACTTTGCCCTGAGCATCGTTGGCCTTTGTCTGGAGAATATTTCCACTCTCATCTTTCAAATCGAAGCTAAAGTCTCCGGCCTTCAGGTCTTTTCCCTCCAGTATTTTCTGTGTCTCTAATACAATACTTCCAGGTGCTGCCTGATAAGTATTTGTAAAGGTCTGGCTTCCTTCATATACTGGCTCTGCCACTAACTGCGCATCTTTGTCTTCTACAGTTACCGTAACGTCAATTACATGGCTGTCATAGGTGACTCCCGCAAGATTTCCTTTCACCTCTTCGATCGTATACTGATAAAGTCCCGCTTCTGTATACTCAATCGAATCAAAGTAAACTTTTCCCTGAGCGTCATTAGTCTTTGTCTGGAGAACATTTCCGCTCTCATCTTTCAGATTGAAGCTAAAGTCTCCGGCTTTCAGCTCTTTTCCTTCCAACACCTTCTGTGCTTCCAACAAAACACTTCCCGGTGCTGCCTGATAGGTATTTGTAAAAGTCTGGCTGCCTCCAACATATTCCGGAGTAGCAGTGAGTCTTCCGTATCCCTCTTTGTCTTCAACATGAACCGCTACACGGATTATATTTTTATCATATATAATACCGGCTTCGTCCCCTGAAACTTCTTGAATCGTATAATGATACTCTCCCGGCTGATTGTATTCTATTTCGTCGAATACAACATTACCTTCAAGATCATTTTTCTTTGTCTGGATTGTTTCTCCATCTTCATTTTTTAATTCGAAAGTGAACAAGCCCTCTTCCAGATTTTTTCCTTCCAGAATTTTATGTGCTTGCAGTACTACAGATGTCGGTGCATATTCACCTTCTTTATAATTCTCAAGTGAAATAAAATTGGCATCATCTCCTGTTTTTCCATCAACAGATACAACCGTTGTATCGTCCGTCTTCTCAACGAAAAGGGTGTGATCGCTCTTATCAAGGTTATATCCTTCCGGAGCATATGTTTCTCTAATTATAAAACTTCCGGCAGGCAGACCTCTGAGTATCAGTTTCCCTTCCGTACCCGTGGTTCCTTTTCTGACCACAGTTGAGCCATCTGTCGCGAAGATTGTGAATTCAACACCTGCAAGAGGAGCTTTCGTAGTTCCATCAATCTTGAAAATATCAACCCAGCCACTCTTTCTCATAGTAGCATTGCCATCCTGGTTACTGATTTGATATGAACTATTGGTGTTTTCGCCTTCTTCATCACCACCATAAAGTTTTACATGATTGGTTACTATTCCTGGCTCACCTGTCACATCGGTCAAATAGCTGAAACGATAAGCTTTAGTGTTTTCTGGAATGTTGAATGTCAGTACTCTTGTTTCATTATCGTAAGAAACATCCTTTCCAATAACAGGTGTAACTACATCTCCTTCTGTATAGCTGCTATCTGCATTCAGCTTCAATTCCGTAATCTTTATGTTTCCATCCAGAAGCAGATTTCCATTCGCATCTGTACGCAGATCAAGCCCCATTGGTAATGTGTCCTCGATTTTACTGAATATATTATCAAGTTCATAAGGTTTATAGTCTACAGTCCAGTTCACAATACCTGCTTCGACTAATGCAGCTTCTTTAGATAATAATGAACTTTTAACTGTAACATTACGCTTAGATTCAATTCCCGTATTCCAATTCTCCGAGGTCATTTTTACGGTATTTGTTACCGTATTATTACTATTTTTTCCAAAATATTTTTCCAGAGTTTCAGCATTTGGTTTCGCCTTAATAAGAACAACATAAGGCTTATCCAATGTTTCAAATGTTAAAGAAATACTGTTCGCTGTCTTTGTATGGGTCAGACCATCAACCGTAACAGGTGTTGTATCTTTAGCAATTACACTGCTTTCCCAGTCATTTTTCGCAGTGCCTTCAAATATTAAGTAATCATTTCCAGAAGTGATTTCTGACAGTTCCCAGCCATCCGGCAATGTATCCGTAAGCGTTACAGCTCCCAGCGGATTCCCATTTGCATTTGTCAGATTTAAACCATCGGCATTTATACTGATACGGAATATCGCTGATTTATCCTGATAATCAAAACCATCATTATTCCCGTCATCCAGAACATCATTTACTCCAGAAGCCGGATTATCTGTATAACCACGTTTAATCATTTCCTTTTTCAGCATAAAACTTGGATAGGAAACTTTTGCATCAGCTTTGTTTAATTTCGTATCTTTACTATAAAGGGAAGCTGTATTCTTAACATCTTTCCATGTATTTGATACAAAAATATCCGGATTTGTAACAATAGATTCAAAATTAAAAGCAGCTTTCTCGCTGGTAAACCCGGTAATGACTAACAGGTCACCCACACGTTCTCCGTCTTTTATAACAGGAAGTACTTCTAAATTAAGCCCTTCTCCTGAGAAAGAACTATCTTTATACTTCTGATTGAATTGAGGCGTCAAACCTTTGATGACATCAGCACTAATGTTCTCAGCAGACAGATCCGTTACTTTAGAACTGCCTTCCTTTCCATATAGCAATAAATCATAGACAGTAGTATCCGGTATGGTCTGGCCTTTTGGATCAACATTAACTGTCCATTGAATGGTCTGATTATCTTTGTCCGAAATTTGACCGCTCTTGCTGATTGCATTGTATCCAATTCCTACATTGACATTACCAGTACCTATTTCTCCATGATTGTCCCATGCAATAGAAGCTTTATTTTTATAGTTTGTCACACCTGCTGTGTAATCTTCATCTGGAACTTTCGTTACAATCGTCAGCAGGACCTTTGTATTCAGAACCCGGTCGCTTCCAGATGTTGTGTTTCCGATTTCATACACACCATTCTCGTCTGGTTGAATGTCTGTCGCCTCACCCCAGGCACTCCCATTCCAATACTGTACTGTTGCCTGTTTCAGTGTCAACCCATCTGGCAGCACATCCGTCAGCACTGGATTTTTTAATGTAGCTTCCATATCGTTAGCCGTGATTGTCCATGTAATCGTGCGATCCTTTGGATTATAGACTCCACTGCTGCCGTCCTGATCACTCTTTCCTTTTTTCTCAATCCATTTTGGTGTGAATGAAATGGATCCATTGCCCTCAGTAACAAAGTTATCTTCATTATACAGCTCAGCTTTGTTTCCAATCCATTGTGAACCACTTGCATAATATTTCTCATCCGATATGGTTGTCTTGAATTTAACAATCTGCTCGCCTTTTGAATTCTCTGGAAACGTATAGCTTAAATTATTATCTGTTACATCAGGATCATCAACCCCTGTATCATTGATAATAAATGAACCTGGTACATATCCGCCGACATCCTTTAAGTTATCTTTCAGCTCATATCCTGCAAGATCTACAAAATTTTCTCCTTGTTTCCCGGAAACCTTTACTGTCCATTCCACAGTTTGATCAGCAAGGTTTACTTCACCGGATTTACTCATGAAATATTCTGTTTCAACTACTGGCTTTTCAAGATTGAATTCACGGTCGAAAATTTCAATAATCTTGTCTCCCGAACCAGAGGACCCTCCCTCTTCTTTCAAATCAAAGGTGGCTTTAAAGGAAGCGTTTACCTCCGCTTTCTCGCCGTTAAATACCTCATCGTTTCCGTCGAAGTCAATTCTTGCTGTCACCACTCCATCAACATCTATAAAGGTTACATGTCCAACAATAACCCCACCCGCTGTCTTCAGAGCAATCGCTTCTGATGAATCAGGAGCCTTAATCGAATTACTTAAAGGTATTAAAGCGTAATCCCCTTTTTCAATATAGGTTCCGTCATCTCCTCCATCTCCCAGAACAGGAACATCAAAGGAAGCAGAAAGCTCTATTGGCTGGTCATCCAGGATTACCCCATCATCTTCTATTTCTTTTCCATCCTGCTTTACAGATGTTAACAGAGATGCCAGCAGATTTGTTACATCTTTTCCCGCTGCAAGCACACTGCGTTTTATTGTCTGTTTTTCATCCGTATCTACTGTAGACTCAGAATTCTGTGCTTTGCTTTCGTCAGGTTCTTGTGCAGACATACTTACAATGTAATTCTTATTAAGAATTGATACATTGTGATCCCCGGAGGTCCCATTTTCACCATCCGTATTATATGCCAGATTCAGATGAAACTCGGCAGCTATGTCCTTGCTTGAAGGATCAAATGCCTTATCGTCCCAGTTAAATATTACACTTGCGGTAATTTCACCCGATTTATCATTTTTAGTAAGCCGAATATTTCCAACTGTTTTTCCTTCTTTTGTAAGCAGGTTCGTACTCTTTTCTCCTGCAAGATTAAATCCCTTAGCCACCCCAAAAGAGGCAGTATCCCCATTTTTCACCTGGATATTCGGGGAAGCTTCGTCGTTTCCTGTAGGTATTTTAAATGATACCACTACTGAAACATTGTCTTTGCCGGATATTGAACCATTATCGGCAATTTCCGTCCCATTCTGGCTGACAACGGCCTTGACACTCGTTAGCACAGATGTTTTATCTGTTCCCGTATTTTCAGCAGAGACAATGCTTGCAGGCATGCTGCTGAAAATCATCAGTACCGTCATTACCCAACTAATAAATGAACGTATTTTTCCTTTCATTTTTATAATCTCCCTTCTCAAAATTATCATTTTTATAGAAAATCTCTATTCCCTAAATTCCACGTGCATTTTTTATTAGCTTAAAAGAACACTATTTCACGAAGAATTTAAACTGATACTCCCACATTGTAACATTATTTACCACCACCTTTCAATCTTTTTCAATAAATTATTGATTGCAACTTTGGAGTAAAGATACTTATTAAACCCTGCAAGTTATCCACAGAGCAACACTCGATTTTCAAGATGATATCTTTATTATACCAGACATTTTTCATACACTTCCTTGTACGGATAGTTTTCTGACAAATTCATAATTACAGTTCTTGCGGTTTTAATGATTTTGGCTGCAAGAAATACTGGAGTGTTATCATAAAAGTACAGTCAAAACTACAAGGAAATGATAAAATAAAGAAAACAGAGAGGACTGTACACCCAAATGGCAAAAAAATACACACCCGAATTCAGAGCAGAGGCTGTCAAGCTATCTCAAGAAATTGGCGCACGGCCAGCATCTGAACGCCTCAACATCAATCTTGATACAATGTATACCTGGATTAGCAAGGCGAAGCATCATCAAAGCGAAGTTGATGCCTTAATCCAGAAAAAAGGTGGTACGGTCGCCCTGGCCGATGAAAACAATCAACTAAGGCGTAGACTTCGGGAACGTGAAGAAGAAATCGAAATCCTTCAGGATG
>NZ_FNRK01000055.1 GCF_900107815.1 Eubacterium aggregans | reverse complement strand
TGGTGATTCCTTATATTTTGGGCATTTTCTGAAAGTTGTTCATTGCATTACCAGTGAAACAAGGGGTTTGTGGATAAAACTACGAAAACTCAAGTAGAAAACACTTGACTTTTCCACGTTACTGGAGTAAAATACACTCAATCCAAATTATAAAGCAACGAACAAGAGGAGTAACTGCACAGGAGCAATTCCAGAGAGCCGGCATTGGTGGGACCCGGTAGAGCAATGTGTAGCGAATGGACTTGTGAGTGCGGTCTGAAAGCATTAGTGAGTAGGTTCCGACGGAGACCCCATCCGTTATCAGCGGGGTGCATATGTTAGTATGTAGAATGAGTGGCTTGTATTTAGTGTACGGGCAACTTGGGTGGTATCGCAGAAGTTTAGGCTTTTGTCCCTTGGGACAAAAGCCTTTTGTCGTTTTTGAGTAAATGGCCCCTGGCCAATCATTGTATTTAAAGTCAAAGGAGGAAATTACAATGGCAAAAATACCCTATCGTTTCTATTTAAGTGAAGATGATATTCCAAAAAAATGGTACAATATTCGGGCAGACATGAAAGAACAGCCAGAACCCATGATTAATCCGGGGACGATGAAGCCGGCGGTAGAGTCGGATTTATATCCGGTTTTCTGCGAGGCCCTGGCCCATCAGGAAATGGATGACACAACGCGATATTTTGATATTCCAGAACCGATTATGGAGATGTACCGCATTTATCGGCCATCCCCTTTGATTCGTGCCTATAATTTAGAGAAACAGTTGGGCACTCCTGCAAAAATTTATTACAAATTTGAAGGAAACAATACCAGCGGCAGCCATAAACTAAATTCAGCCATTGCCCAGGCCTATTATGCGAAAGAGCAAGGACTAAAGGGGGTAACCACAGAGACCGGTGCTGGACAATGGGGGACGGCGCTGTCAGAAGCCTGCTCGTATTTTGGATTACCCCTCAATGTATTTATGGTGAAAGTATCCTATGAGCAAAAGCCTTTTAGAAAAGCGGTCATGCAGGTCTTTGATGGTGATGTCATTCCAAGTCCCAGCAACACAACGGAGATTGGTCGGAAAATATTGTCTGAGAACCCAGGGACATCTGGAAGTCTGGGCTGTGCCATTTCCGAGGCAGTCGAAAAGGCCGTTACAACAGAGGGCTATCGTTATGTACTGGGCTCTGTGTTGAACCAAGTCCTATTGCATCAATCTATTATCGGACTGGAAACGAAAAAAGCCATGGAAATTTTAGAGGAATATCCAGATGTCATTATTGGTTGTGCCGGAGGCGGCTCAAATTTAGGCGGGCTCATTGCTCCTTTTATGCAGGATAAACTACTCGGTAAAGCTGATCCGCATATTATCGCCGTGGAACCTGCATCCTGTCCAAGTCTGACAAGGGGACGGTATGCTTATGATTTTTGCGACACCGGAAAAATCACACCTATGGCCAAGATGTACACCTTGGGGTGCGAGTTCATCCCTTCCGCCAATCATGCCGGTGGGTTACGCTATCATGGGATGTCCCCCATTTTATCCAAGCTTTATCACGATGGATACATGGAAGCCGTCGCTGTTGAACAGACCAAGGTTTTTGAAGCCGCCATTCAATTCGCTAAATGTGAAACCATTCTCCCGGCGCCAGAATCAGCCCATGCCATCCGGGGAGCCATTGATGAAGCGCTCCGGTGCAAAGAAACGGGGGAAGAAAAAACCATCCTCTTTGGTTTAACGGGAACGGGGTATTTTGACATGACCGCCTATTCTGCTTATATGGAGAACCGTATGGAGGATTATATTCCAACGGATCAGGATCTTGCCTATGGGTTTGATCGTCTGCCAAAGATTCCAGGAATCCAGGAATAAGGAACATTGCGATTAAAAAGAGGAAAAAAGTCCTGATTGTGGGGCTTCTTCCTCTTTAGGGACTGAGAATCAAAAAAACATCAAGATTTATGAAAAAAATGAAGAAATAGTGTTGACAAGCAGGCGAAAAGACCGTATAATACAAAAGCTGTCGGAAATAAAAACACAGCAACTTCGGAAAAACGAAGTAAATTAATAAAAAAATATTTAGTGCTTGACAACAAGAAAACAGAGTGCTATAATATTAAAAGTCGTCGGGAGTGAACGATTGCATTATATCTGCCAACGACGATAGGTCATAGAAAAGAGAATAGTACCATAAAACCTGGATAAAACCAAAGATTCCGAAGCAGAGAGATCTGTTGAAGAAAAGAAGAAGTGAGTCGAA
>NZ_FNRK01000011.1 GCF_900107815.1 Eubacterium aggregans | reverse complement strand
GGAAAAGCCGCTGGGCGGATAATATCATGATTGAACGGTGGTTCCGCAGCTTTAAGTATGAGGAAGCCTACTTGACCCAATACAATAATATCAGAGAAGCGCGGGTCGCCATCGGACACTACATCCATACCTATAATTTTGAGCGGTGCCACTCCTCCTTGGATTATAAAAGACCTGCTGAATGTTACTACCCTGCCATGCTTCTGCCTTATGTTGTTTGATTTATTTAGCCGTATCAAGATCTCATTTGTTTGCCTTCCCACACCTTACTAACACACCTGCCTATTATTCATTATAAATCCTTCGGATTTTTGTCTTGACAAGCGCACCATTATATATTGGCATTCATTTATGAAATTGAATGGAGACTCAGGTGCAAGGTCTGATCGTTTTTCAATTAAGGACTCTGTGCTTATTGAGATGCCGATTCCATACCCAGGTTCGAAAGAGCAACTAAAAATCGGGGAATATTTAACACAACTCGACAACCTTATCACCCTTCATCAGCGTAAGCTTTTAAAGCTGAAAAATATTAAAAAATCCATGTTGGAAAAAATGTTTCCGAAAAATGGCGAGACGATCCCTGAAATCAGATTTAAGGGATTTACTAATCCTTGGGAACAGCGTAAGGCATCTGAATTGTTTGTTGCAACAGCTGATAAAGGGTATCCAGAGTTACCAGTTTTATCTGCAACGCAAGACCGAGGAATGATTAAACGAGATGATAACAACATCAATATCTTCCACGATAAGAAGAATGAGGAAGGCTACAAAAGAGTTCTGCCAGGGCAGTTTGTTATACACCTTCGTTCCTTTCAAGGTGGTTTCGCACATTCAGCGATAGAGGGTATAACCTCGCCTGCTTACACAGTTTTCGGCTTCAAAGAGCAAGAAAACCATAACGATATTTTTTGGAAATATATCTTCGCTTCCAAAGAGTTTATAAGGCGATTAGAAAACGTGACCTATGGTATTCGTGACGGCAGAAGCATCAGTTATGATGAATTCTTGACTATGAGTTTTCTGTATCCAAAAGCTCGTGAACAAAAGCATATAGCTGGTTATCTATCCACTCTCGACCACCTCATCACCCTTCATCAACGTAAGGCTGAAAAACTGCAGAATATCAAGAAATCTTTGCTGGAAAAGATGTTCGTTTCAGAGTAAACTCAGGAAAAGATAAAAAAGCCACCCTCAGCAGGTGACTTTTAGATAATTCTTGTCCTATAGATTAAAAAGATCGGAGTGGCTGCCGGTATCCACAAGGGTTAAGGTCAGAATATCATCTTCAATAAGATAGATCAGTAACCAGTCGGGTTGGATATGGCATTCATGAAACCCCTCCAGAGAACCTTTGAGGGTATGATCATAATATTTCTCCGGTAGTTTCTGGCCCTTGCGAAGCATTTCGATAACAGCATCGAGACGGATAAGGCTAAGGCCGCGCTTTTTTATCCGCTTATAGCCTTTTTTATAGGCGGTGGTAAATTTTAAAGTATACATTTAGTCGGCATCTAATGCTTTTTTCAAATCGTCCAGGGTCGTATAGCCCTTTACTTCGGGGTCTCTGGAAATTTTCCGGGCTTGTGCCATGGCGGACAGGGTCTTTTGGTTATAGCTCGGCAGGGCGACCTCAAAAGGAAGGCCACCACGGAGAATGCATTGGCGCAGGAAGATGTTAACGGCACCGGACATATCCATGCCGAGATCGTTGAATAAGCTGGTGGCCTGGGTTTTGACCTGGGTGTCAATTCGAATTTGGGTTGGTGTTGTTGCCATTGTTATCAACTCCTTTCATGATTATTTTACTACGATTAGTATACAATGTCAATCAAATAAAGGAAAAATGGACACCGCATATGGAGCTGATGGGGTTCAAAGCTGAAAATTGTAGGATAAAAAATGCCGTTAGTTTGGGAACAGCGGAAGTTGGGGGAACTTGGAATTATTATGACAGGTTCAACACCGTCAACCAGTCATAGTGAATACTATTCAGATGATGGAATTCCGTGGGTAACACCTACTGATATTACCAGCAATCTAATAAGCGATACTCCGAGAAAGTTAAGCAAAGATGGAGAAAAAGTTGGGCGAGTAGTCCCTCCAAATACTATCCTTGTTACCTGTATTGCAAGTATAGGGAAAAACTCTTTATTACAAGTAAAAGGCAGCTTTAATCAGCAGATAAACAGTCTTACGCCAAATGAAGAAAACGACCCTTATTTTCTGATTACAGAAAGTGAGTTGTGGTCTGCACAAATGAAGCGAAAAGCTGCTGCTGCCACAATGCAAATAGTAAATAAAACAGGCTTCTCCGAGATAGTAACATCAGTACCGACTAAAGCCGAGCAGCAGCAAATTGGCGCATATTTTAAGCACCTCGACAACCTCATCACCCTTCATCAGCGTAAGCTTTTAAAGCTGAAAAAATCAAAATCCTGGATAAAAGAACGAATAATTGAAAGAATTGGAGGAAAAGAAGATGCCATTTAGGAAAGAATCGGAATTTGAAGAGGCCCTTGTTGGATTATTGTCAGAAAAGGGATGGGAAAGAGAGGTCATTGCTTATCCAACGGAGAAGGAGTTGGTAGACAATTGGGCGAAAATCATTTTCGATAATAACCGGGGTATTGATCGTCTGAATGATTATCCCCTGACGGACGGAGAAATGCAGCAAATCATCGAGCAGATCAGAGGCCTTCGGACACCGCTGAAACTCAATGGCTTTATTATTGATAAATTTGTGACCATTACCCGGGATCACCCGGAGGATATCCTTCATTTCGGTAAGGAGGTTGGCCTTAAGATTTATGATCGCCGGGAGATTGCCGCGGGGCAAAGCCGATACCAGATCGTACAGCAGCCGCTGTTTCCTACGGCATCTAAGGTTTTAAGCGATCGCCGGGGAGACCTGATGCTGCTGATTAATGGGATGCCGGTTATCCATATTGAGTTGAAGCGCAGTGGTGTGCCAGTGAGCCAGGCGGTGCATCAAATCGAAAAATACGCCCATTCCGGCATCTTTACGGGTTTATTTGCCCTGGTGCAGATCTTTGTGGCCATGAACCCTGAGGAGATGCTGTATTTTGCCAATCCGGGACCGGATGGGCGTTTTAATCCCGATTATTATTTTCATTGGGCAGATTTTGATAATGAGCCCATTAATGATTGGAAGCGTATTGCTGACCAATTTCTTTCCATTCCCATGGCCCATGAACTCATTGGCTATTATACTGTCGCCGATAATGCGGACGGGATATTGAAGGTGATGCGCAGCTATCAATTTTATGCTGCCAATGCGATTTCAGATAAGGTATCTAAAACCAAGTGGGACAGCGGTACCCAGCTTGGGGGCTTTATCTGGCACACTACGGGCTCAGGAAAGACCATGACCAGTTTTAAATCAGCTCAGCTTATCGCCAATTCCAGAGATGCGGATAAGGTGGTTTTTCTGACCGATCGAATTGAGCTGGGCACCCAGTCTTTAAAGGAATACCGGGCCTTTGCCGAGGAAAATGAGACAGTACAGGCGACAGAAAATACAAATGTTCTCATTACTAAGCTTAAGAGTGGGAACCACGCCGATGGTCTTATTGTAACATCAATCCAAAAAATGAGTAATATCAAAGCGGAGGACGGTGGATTGAGTGATTGGGATATAGAGAAAATTAATGAAAAGCGCCTGGTATTCATCGTGGATGAGGCACACCGCTCCACCTTTGGAGATATGCTGATTACCATTAAAGCAACTTTTTCAAGAGCTGTGTTTTTCGGATTTACCGGTACGCCCATCCATGAGGAGAACCAGAAGAAGATGAGTACGACGGCTATGGTGTTTGGTGGTGAGCTCCATCGCTACAGCATTGCCGATGGAATCCGGGATAAAAATGTTCTGGGCTTCGATCCCTACAAGGTTTTGACTTTTAGGGATCAGGATGTGCGAAAGGTGGTTGCTTTATCACGGGCAAAGGCAGAAACAGAGGCAGAGGTTTTTGATAATCCGGAAAAAACCACGGTTTATTACAACTATCTGGATAAGTTAAAGGTGCCGATGGCAGGGTATATTGGAGCGGATGGCGGGTATGTAAAGGGCATTGAGGATTATTTACCAAACAGTCAATACCGGACCCCAGAGCACCGGGAAAAGGTAGTGGAGGATATCCGGGATCATTGGACGACCCTTAGCCATAACGGAAAATTCCATGCTATTTTTGCCACGGCCAGTATCCCAGAGGCCATTGTCTATTATCGTACAATCAAGAAGATGATCCCTGCACTGCGAACGACCTGTTTATTTGATCCGACCATTGATAATAATGGGGGTGTGGCTTTCAAGGAAGAGGGGTTGGTGGAAGTCATCACGGATTATAATCGGCGCTATGGACAGGCTTTTTCCGTTCCACGACATGGTGCTTTTAAAAAGGATATTGCCATGCGTCTGGCCCATAAAGAACAGTACAAGCGGATTGAGAATACATCAGAGGAACAGCTGGATCTACTGATTGTCGTGGATCAAATGCTGACGGGTTTTGACTCGAAGTGGGTGAATACCCTGTATATGGATAAGGTATTGGAATATGAAAATATTATTCAGGCCTTTTCCAGAACTAACCGATTGTTTGGGCCCGAGAAGCCCTTCGGGGTGATTCGCTATTATCGGCGTCCCCATACCATGGCGGGGTATATTAATGCAGCGGTTAAGCTCTACTCCGGAGATAAGCCGATTGTGCTGTTCGCCCAGAAGCTTCCCTACCATTTGGAGAAAATGAATACCGCATATCAAGAAATTCTCGGTATTTTCACCCAAGCGGGGATACCGGATTTTGAGAAGCTGCCCAAGGATTTAGCGGAGTGCGGAAAGTTTGCTTCGCTGTTTAAGACGTTGACGGATTATCTGGAGGCCGCCAGGGTTCAGGGGTTTAAATGGGATCAATTAAGCTATACCTTGGAGGATGGGGAAAAGAAGAGCACAGTAGAATTAGCCTTTGATGAAGGGCGTTATTTAGTATTGGCGAAACGCTATAAGGAATTGTCCACTCGCGGGGGAGAGGATGGCGGTGGTAATGAAGAGCTGCCCTTTGATCTCGATGGATATCTGACTCAGATTGATACCGGTGTGATTGATGCGGATTTCATGAACAGCCGTTTTCAGAAATATTTAAAGCTGATTCAACAGCCCGGGACCTCAGAAAAGTTAACTCAGGAGGCGCTGAATGAGCTGCACAAGACCTTTGCAGCCCTGAGCCAGGAGGAACAAAAATATGCGAATATCTTTTTACATGATGTTCAGCGTGGCGATGTTGTTCCAGCGGCAGGAAGAACCCTTCGGGACTATATTACAGAATACCAATACAAGGCAAAGGACGATCAGATTCGTCATTTTTCAGATATTCTCGGGTTAGACGAGGACAAGCTCCGGGGGCTAATGGGCCGCCATCTCTCGGAGACCAGCATTAATGAGTATGGTTATTTTGATGATTTGAAGGCATCAATGGTGAAAGAGAAGGCACAAGCGTATTTTGAAGGGGTTGAAGGAAAGCCCATTATTGCACCGAGGGTGAACCGGATGGCGGATCAACTGCTGCGGGATTTTATTCTTTCTGAGGGATTTGACGTCGGTGATGAATAGGCGTTGATTTTTATTTGGAGCAATGCGGACCGTTTTAATAAAACGGAGGTTTAATGATGTTAGGTGAAATTAAGCGGACAGATGCTTTTTGTGAGTATTATTCAAAATGGATTATGGTTTATAAGCAGGGAGCCATTCGACAGGTGACCATGGATAAATACACAATGACCCATAAGTGGCTTGAAAAGCTCATCCCCAGGGTAAAAATATGTGAGGTGACACGCATCGTATACCAGCAGCTTCTCAATGATTATGCCCTTTGTCACGAGAGGCAAACCACCATGGATTTCCACCATCAGCTTAAGGGCGCGATATTGGATGCAGTGGATGAAGGCTTAATTAAACGAGATCCTACACGAAAGGCGATTATAAAAGGAAAAACACCCCGGGAGAAGAAACCCAAATACTTAAATCAATTTGAGCTGCATACATTGCTCACGGCCTTGGAGCTTAAACCCAAGGTGGGATGGGATTGGTTCATTCTGCTCTCGGCAAAAACAGGAATGCGCTTTTCCGAAGCCCTTGCCCTGACGCCCCGGGATTTCGATTTTTCCCATCAGACCTTATCGATTAACAAAACCTGGGATTATAAAGGGAATGGTGGTTTTATGCCGACAAAGAATAAATCCTCGATTCGGAAAATCCAAATTGATTGGCAAACGGTTATCCAGTTTTCTGAATTAATCAAGGGGTTACCGGAGGACGATCCAATTTTTGTGGGAGGCAAGGTATATAATTCGACAGCGAATGATATTTTGGCAAGGTATTGCAGGAAGGCAAAGGTTCCAGTAATCTCAATTCATGGTTTGCGGCATACCCATGCGTCACTTTTGTTGTTTGCCGGGGTGTCAATTGCCAGTGTTGCACGGCGGCTTGGTCACGCCAGTATGACGACGACCCAAAAAACTTATTTACATATTATTCAAGAGCTTGAAAATAAGGATATCGATTTAGTGATGCGCTCTCTATCTGGCTTAAGCTAGGATGGCGTTGTAGTTGGACAAGGTCCGCAATTGTTTCAACTTCATCTTCCAACCCCATTCTGAAAAGGACTTGCAATTCATAAATGAAGGGCGTATAATGAAATCAATTAAATAACTCCGAGTCCATCGCATCCCACAGGGATGGGTGGAACCATGGGTTTGACTGGCAACAGCCGGGCCTGCCGTATTTGCAAAGGAGGCACTATTATAAAGGGGACGGACCCTTTTATAATAGTGTTATTTTATTCCCAGGAGGTAATTTTATGGCGAAGCAATTGTTGATCAAGCCTGAGAAATGCTTGTCCTGTCGAACATGCGAAACGGTATGTTCCTTTGGGCATTTTCAGGTCTTTAATCCAAAGCTGTCCAATGTGACGGTTTTTGCCTACGAGGCGGCGGCCATTTCGGTCCCGGTGATGTGCCTGCAGTGTTCCGACGCATCCTGCGTGGCGGTGTGTCCGGTGGGGGCCATGACCAAGGGCGAAGACGGTCTGGTCACCCTGAACCAGGATAAGTGTATTGGGTGTAAGATGTGCCTGAATGCCTGTCCCTTGGGGAATATCGGCATCAACCCCGCCACTGGCAGACTCCACAAATGCGATTTGTGCGATGGGGATCCCCAGTGTGCAAAATACTGCCCCACGGGAGCCATTGAATACGCAGACGCCACCGAGGATAAAAACCGTCAGAAAGCGGTGGCCGATGGACTGCGGGACGCTTATGGAGAGGAGGCGATTTCATGAACGCATGGACTGGAAAACTATTAAGAATCGATTTGGCTACGGGGTCCATTGCCACAGAACCCCTCAAAATGGATTTAGCCAGGGACTACGTGGGGGCCCGGGGACTGGGCACCAAGTATTTCTGTGATGAGGTCGACCCCAAGGTCGAACCCTTAAGCCCGGAAAACAAGCTGATCTTCATGACCGGCCCCCTGACCGGGACTGCCGCAGCCTGCGGCGGCCGTTATGAGGTGGTGGCCAAGGCTCCCCTGACCGGGACCATCGGCGCGGCCAATTCCGGGGGCTACTTTGGCCCAGAACTTAAATACGCAGGATATGACGGCATCATCTTTGAAAATGCCAGCGAAAAACCCGTGTACCTCTACATCAAAGATGATGTGGTGGAGCTCCGGGATGCAGACCATCTCTGGGGGAAGACCGTCTTTGAAACCACGGATATGCTCAACGAAGAATGCGGCGAAAGCTTTCGCATCGCCTGTGTGGGGCCTGTGGCGGAAAAGGGATGCCTGTACTCCGGAGTGATGAACGACAAGCACCGGGCAGCCGGTCGGGGCGGCCTGGGGACCGTGATGGCCAGTAAAAACCTGAAGGCCCTGGCCGTCCGGGGAAGCGGCGGCCTGAGTGTTGCCAATAACGAAGGCTTTATGGCCTCCATGGCGGATTGCCGGACCAAGCTTTTGGCCCACCCGGTAACCGGTGGCGGACTTCCCGCCTACGGAACGGAAATCCTGGTGAACATCCTCAATGAAAGCGGGAGCCTGCCGGTGAATAATGGCCGGGACGGTGCGGTGTTTGAACAGGCAGAGGCCATTTCCGGGGAGGCCCTGGTGGATGAATACCTGGTGCGCAATAAGGCCTGTTTTGGCTGCTGCATCGGCTGCGGGCGTATCGTCCATGTGAAGGATGGCCCCTTCAAGTCTGCTGGAGAAGGCCCGGAATACGAGGCGGGCTGGTCCTTCGGGGCGGCCTGTGGTGTGGATCGTCTGGATGCGGTGTGCAAGGCCAACTTCCTGTGTAATGAATACGGCATGGACCCCATCACCCTGGGCTCCACCATCGCCTGCCTCATGGAATTGTACGAAGCCGGCTATATCCCGGAAGAGGATATCGGATTCCCAGTGCGCTTTGGGGATGCGGATGTTGTGGTTAAACTGGTAGAAATGGTCTGTAAGGATGAGGGCATTGGGCATCTCATCGCCCAGGGCTCCTACCGCATGGCTGAAAAGTACGGCCATCCAGAGCTGTCCATGACGGTGAAAAAGCAGGAAATGCCGGCCTACGATGGCCGTGCCCAGCAGGGCATCGGTCTGGAATACGCTACTTCTAACCGTGGTGGGTGCCATGTCCGGGGGTATATGACCGCTCCGGAAATCCTGGGCCTCCCCGTTAAGATGGACCCCTTGGTCACCGAGGGAAAGGCCGGGATGCTTAAAATCTTCCAGGACCTCACCGCCCTCATCGACTCCATGGGGATGTGCTTATTCACTTCCTTCAGCCTGGGCCTGCCTGAATACGCCGAAGCCTATCGCCAGGCGGTGGGCAGTGACGAATCCGATGAGGATATCCTCTTAAAGGGGGAACGGGTCTGGAACCTGGAAAAGATGTTCAACATTGCCGCCGGTGTGGAAAAGGATACCCTGCCGCCACGGCTGCTTCGGGAAGCCCTGCCTGCAGGACCTGCCAAGGGACGGGTGAACGAGCTCTACACCATGCTTGAGGAATACTATACCTTAAGGGGATGGGATGGTGATGGCGTGCCGACGCCGGAAAAGAAGACCGCCTTAGATCTTTAAGGACGATTAAATTTTAAAAATAATGGGGCTTTCACGCTGTCCGGTGGATGGCGGAAAGCCCCGTTGGGTACAGAAGCCCGATATCTGGCAGAAGGGGGAGCCATGAAAGTAAAATTCTTTGCCTATATAAGGGATTACACCGGCACCAAGGCCATCGAGATGGAAGCTGTTCCGGATGTATATACCTTGATCCATCAGCTCAGCGACCGCTATGGAAAAGATTTTAGAGGGGTGGCCCTGGCTCCCGGTGGGGAGACTCTGGGGGATGAAATCATCATCCTGGTCAATGGCCGCCATGTGGAGCATCTGAATGGCATCCACACGCCCCTTGTGCCGTCGGATACCGTTGCAATCTTCCCGGTGGTGGCCGGGGGATGAAAGGAGAGGACAGCGTTGGACATCACACCGAATCAAATTCAAACAATCATGGAGGCCTATCCCAGGGATGAGCGGTTTGCCCTGGCCATACTGCAGGATATGCAGCGGACTTTCCAGTATATTCCAAGGAGCGGGCTTATGGCCCTGTCAGAATACCTCGGCCGGCCGGAGGCCAGCCTCTACGCCATGGCGACCTTTTACAAGGCTCTGAGCCTAAAGCCCAAGGGCAAGCATATCATCAAATGCTGCGATGGCACCGCCTGCCACATCCGGGGGTCCTTAACCATCGTGGATGGGGTCAAGCGGCTATTGGGACTGGCCCCGGGGGAAACCTCCGAGGATGGGCTGTTTTCCCTGGAAACCGTCAACTGCATGGGGGCCTGCGCCCTGGCACCGGTGGTGGTGGTGGATGATGTCTACCACAGTAAGGTGACCTTGGATAAGCTAAAGGCCATTTTAGAGGAATGTGCAGAGGAGGATAAAGCATGAAGGACCAGATAATCCTGATTTGCTGCGGGACAGGCTGTCGGGCCAATGGCAGCATGGCTGTGGCCGAGGCCTTTGGGCAAATCATTGCTGAAAAAAATCTGTCCGCCGAGGTCCAGACCGATATCAAAAAGACCGGATGCAGCGGCCTGTGTGAGAGCGGCCCCGTGGTCCAGATTCTTCCCCAGGGCATCATGTATTATAAGGTAAAGGTGAAGGATGTCCCCGCCATTGTGGAGCGGACCCTTGAAGGGGGCGAAATCATCGAAAGCCTTCTGGGCAAGGACAACGATGGGAAACGGGTAAAAACCCAGCAGGAACACCCCTTTTATGCCAACCAACAAAAAATCGCCTTAAAGGACCTGGGCTGGCTGGATCCCGAAAGCATCGATGCCTATATTGAAGCCGGGGGATACCAAGCCTTAAAAAAAGCCCTCACCATGACACCCGAGGCCATTATCAATGAGGTAGAAGCCTCCAATCTCCGGGGACGGGGGGGTGCCGGATTCCCAACGGGGCGCAAATGGCGCACAGCGGCGGGGTACGATGTCTTTCCGAAATACGTGGTGTGTAATGGAGACGAGGGGGACCCCGGTGCCTTTATGGACTGCTCCCTCATGGAGGGGAATCCCCACGTGGTGCTGGAGGGCTTGGCTATTGCGGCCATCGCCATTGGTGCCGAGGAGGGTTTTTTCTACGTCCGGGATGAATACGATCTGGCGGTACGGATGCTGCGGGGGGCCATTGCCGATGCCGAGGACCGGGGCATCTTAGGAGAATCCGTCATGGGTACCGACCATAAGCTGAAGCTTTCTGTGGTTCGGGGGGGCGGGGCCTTTGTCTGTGGGGAATCTACAGCCCTCATGGCCTCCATCGCCGGCCGGGTTGGAGAACCCCGGGCAAAGTATATCCGCTCGGTACAGCGGGGCCTGTGGGACCATCCCACGGTGCTGAATAACGTGGAAACCTTAGCCAATATCCCGGTGATCATCCGGGATGGGGGTGCCGCCTTTGCCCAGGTGGGTACGGAAAAAAGCGGGGGGACCAAGGTATTCGCCATGGTAGGCAAGGTCAAACGGACCGGCCTGGCGGAGGTTCCCATGGGGGCCACCCTGCGCCACCTGATCTTTGACATCGGCGGGGGCATTTTAGGGGATCGTCCCTTTAAGGCCGTCCAAACCGGTGGACCCTCCGGGGGCTGTATCCCAGAATCCATGCTGGATTTAGAGGTGGATTTTGACACCCTGAAGGCCTACGGCGCCATGATGGGTTCCGGCGGTATGATCGTCATGGATGACCGAAGCTGTATGGTGGAAGTTGCCCGGTATTACACCAAGTTCCTCTGCGAAGAGAGCTGCGGAAAATGCACCCCCTGTCGGGAGGGACTCCGGCGGATGCTGGAAATTCTGACGGATATCTGTGAAGGCCGGGGCCGGGAGGGGGATATTGAGCTCCTGGAAACCATCGGCCACGCCATGGAGGATGCCTCCTTGTGCAGTTTGGGGAAATCCGCCCCCAACCCGGTGCTGACCACCATCAAATTCTTCCGGGAAGAGTACGAAGCTCATATCAGGGACCACTATTGTCCGGCGGGAGTGTGTACCAAGCTTGTGGCCTTTGCCATCGATAAAAATGTGTGCGTGGGCTGCGGTGCCTGTAGCCGTCAATGTCCGGTGGAGGCCATATCCGGCGGGAAGAAGGCGCCCCATACCATCGATCCGGCCAAGTGCATCGTCTGTGGAAGCTGCCGGGAAGCCTGTCATTTTGATGCGGTTATCACCGTCAAAAAAGGGGCTGGGCATCAGAAAACGGCAAGTTCCCTGGCCGTGGAATTGTTGTAGGGGGTTTGAGATGATTGAAATTAAAATTGACGATAGGGTGTATACCTGTGAAAAGGGCGAGTATCTTTTAGATATCGCCAAGCGGAACCACATCGATATTCCCACCCTCTGCCATCATCCGGGAATGGATGGACTGGCCAGCTGCCGGCTGTGTATTGTGGAGGTGGTGGAACGGGGATGGAGCAAAATCGTGGTGTCCTGCGTCTACCCCGTGGATAAGCCCATTGAGGTCTATACCAATAGCGAACGGGTACGTCGGGACCGGGCGGCGGTACTGATGCTCCTGGCCCTTCGGGCACCGGAAAGTCCGGAGATTAAAGATTTGTGCGAAAAATACGGCGCCTTGGATGGCAGCCGTTTTGCCGCCATCGAGAATGAAAAATGCGTGATGTGCGGCCTGTGCGCCCAGGCCTGTGGGGCCATCGGAACCGGGGCCATTGCCACCGTGGGCCGGGGGACGGAGAAAAAAATAGCCACCCCCTACGATGAGCCCAGCGATGTCTGCATCGGCTGCTTATCCTGTGCCAAGGTCTGCCCCACCGGAGCCATCAGCTTTACCGAAAATCCCACAGACCGGGAAATTTGGGGACGGCGGTTCCCCTTGGTGTTCTGCCAAAAATGTGGCGCACCCTTGGGCACCTACGCCGAAGTGCAGTATGCCGCTAAAAAAGCCGGCCATCCCGGGGAGACCCTCTGTACCCATTGCCGCCAGGCCGCCATGAGCGATGCCTTGGCCCATACTTACGGGGAAGTTTAGGCGTAAAAATTCAGCCGTTCGCCCCGGACGAAACCCATGAGGGTGACGCCGTGTTCCCGGGCCAGCTGGACGCTGCCCTGGGTGGGGGCGGAGATGGACATCACCCAGGGAATGCCCCGGGCGATAATCCAACCCATGACCTCCGAGGGAATCCGTCCGGTGGTGAGGAGCATGGTCCTCTCAGTGGACAGCCCATGGCGGAGGATACCGCCAAAGAGCTTATTGTAGGTATTGTAACGGCTGACATCATCGTAAAATAAAAGGGGCTGCCCGTCTTGATACAGGCCGATGCTGTGGACTCCCCCGGTTGTGACAAAAACCTCGGACTTCCGGCTAAAGGCATCCATCATTTGAAATAAGGCATCCACATCCATGTGGGCACGGTTCATGGCATCCTCGAAGGAGGTTGTCAGGGGGCAGTGCCCCTTTTTTTTATGGGGTGAGGCAATGCTCTCCTCGGAGAGGCTAAAAAAATCCCCCTGATGGGCCCCTGTGGTGGAGCTGGTGACGGCGATGGTGGCACCGGGGGTCTCAGGGAAAGGGGTGATGGTGAGATCGGTGACGGCAGACATCCCCGGTATCAATCCTTTAAGGGAGAGAAAGCCCAGGGCCAGCTCCTCAAGGTCCCAGGGAAGGGTCATCAGGGTGATGATCGGCTCACCATTGAGGGTGAGGGACACGGGGTATTCCTTCACCATGGGGTCCGCCATTCGCATGATGCCCCTTGGGGTAATTTTTTCGATTTCTTCACGATAGATGGTCATGGGGTCCTCCTAAATGAGTGGCCAGGTCCCTGGGTGTATTCAAATTACAGAACATCTCCCAGTTTGGGCTA
Organism: Eubacterium aggregans; assembly: GCF_900107815.1. Classification (GTDB taxonomy): domain Bacteria; phylum Bacillota; class Clostridia; order Eubacteriales; family Eubacteriaceae; genus Eubacterium_O; species Eubacterium_O aggregans. The sequence continues at coordinate 88,808 of NZ_FNRK01000011.1, read as the reverse complement.
AAGCGTCTTGCGGTGGCTTCGGGGATATAGGTGATGGATTCCCCTTCTAAATACTTAAAGATGCTTTTTCGCCGGCTGTTAAGGAAAGCCTCCATGGTGGGGAGAAGGGCCGGGCTGTAAAAGGCATTGAAGGGCTCAATCCACTCCTGGTAGCGGGTGACGCAGCCACTAGTGGGGTCCTCCTTCAGCCGGGACATCATATAGCGGATATACCGGGGATTGTAGTGGGGCATATCGCAGGCCGTTACATAGAGATAGCGGGATTCGGTATGGCACAGCCCGGTGTAAATCCCGGTGAGGGAGGCGGCGGTGGCCAGGGCATCGGGATAAAAGGCCCGAATGCCCGTTACCGGAGCCACCGCCTCCCGGGGGCAGCCCAGGGCGATGATATCCTCAAAGAGGGGGGACAGCTGGTGGACGATGGATTGGAGGAGTCCCTCCTCCCCAAGGACCAGGTTTTTCTTATCCAGCCCCATCCGGGTGCTTTTGCCCCCCACCAAAATAGCGGCAGTTTTAAAATCGGTCACGCCAATGCTCCGAGGCCACTAATCCACCTGCCGGAGGTTGACCTTGCAGACCTTAAAGGGCGGAATCTTGGCGATGGGGTCCACCTTTCCTCCGGTGAGACAGTTGGCTCCAGTATCGCCATAATGGAAGGGCATGAATAGGGTGTTTTCCTGAATGCCCTGGTTAAAGGCGGCCTTGGCCTGGACGGTGCCCCGGGGGGAGGTCACCTGGAGAAGCTGGCCTTCCATAAAGCCGTAGTTCTGGGCGGTTTGGGGATTAATTTCCACAAAGGCCTCCCCAACGAGCTGCTGGATGCCTGGGGTGCGCATGGTCATGGTCCGGGTGTGGTAGTGCTGGAGAATCCGTCCGGTCATGAGGATCATGGGGTAAGCATCATCAGGCTGATCTTCCGGGGGCAGATACTGGGCGATATTGAACTTGCCCTTGCCCCGGGTAAATTTCCCCTGATGGAGGAAGGGGGTCCCGGGTGAATCGGCATGGGCACAGGGCCATTGGATGCGGTCTCCCCGATCCAGACGGGCATGGGATACCCCGGCGTAGCTGGGGGTCACGGCCGCAATTTCATCCATAATCTCAGCGGTGCTGTTAAAATCGAAGCCAGGAGCCCCCATGGCCTGGGCCAAATCGCAGAGGATGCGCCAGTCCTCCCGGGCTTCCCCTGGGGCGGTAACGGCCTTTCGAAGAAGCTGAATCCGGCGTTCGGTATTGGTGAAGGTACCGTCCTTTTCGGCGTAGACCGTGGCGGGCAGAACCACATCGGCGTATTCCGCCGTCTCCGTCAGGAAGATATCCTGGAGGACGATGAATTCAGCCTTTTCAAAGGCGGCCTTGACATGGTTGGTATTGGGGTCGGAGACCAGGGGATTTTCCCCCATGATGTAGAGGAATTTCACAATGCCTTCTTCTACATCGTCTACGATCTCGGTGACGGTGCGGCCGATATTGGTGGGCAGGGTAACCCCCCAGGCTTTTTCAAATTTGGCGACGACTTCGGGGTTGGCCGTCTTTTGGTAGCCGGTGTAATCCCCGGGCAAGGCACCCATATCGCAGGCTCCCTGGACGTTGTTCTGCCCCCGGAGGGGATTGACCCCACAACCCGGACGTCCGATTTTTCCAGTGATCATGGCGAGGTTAGCGGTGCTCATGACCCCATCGGTGCCGGTGGCGTGCTGGGTGACGCCCATGGAATAGAAGATTCCCCCGGTAGCCTTGGTGGCGTAAAGTCTGGCGGCCTTTCGCATTTCTTCGGGGTCGACGCCGCAGATGGCGGCACATTCCTCTACGGTGAGGGTCTTTAAGTAGGCCTCAAAGGCTTCAAAATCCTCGGTACGGGCATTGATGAAGGCCCGGTCTTCCAGCTGCTCGTCTAAAATGGCCTTCATCAGGCCATTGAAGAGGGCCACGTTGGTGCCGGGGCGGATTTGCAGGAAGACATCGGCGTAGTCGGCCAGCTCAATATGCCGGGGCTCGGCGACGATGAGGGCTGCTCCGGCCTGTACCCGCTGCTTGATCTTGGCCCCGATGACGGGGTGGGTTTCGGTGGTGTTGGAGCCAGAGACTAAGATGACATCCATCAGGGGGATTTCATCAATGCTGTTGGTCATGGCACCGCTGCCAAAGGATCGGGCCAGGCCTGCCACGGTGGAGGCATGACACAGTCTGGCGCAATGGTCCACATTATTGGTTTTGCCCACGGTGCGGATGAATTTCTGGAAGAGGTAGTTTTCCTCATTGGTGCATCGGGCCGAGGAGAAGCCAGCCACGGCCTGGGGCCCCTGGGCCACGGCGGCGGTGAGCTTTTCGGTGATCAGGGCGGTGGCTTCCTCCCAGGTCGCCGGCTCCAATTGGCCATTTCGGCGGATCAGGGGGGTCTTTAGTCGATCCGGGCTCCCCACGAAATCGTAGGCGAATCGCCCCTTGACGCAGAGGAGGTTGTCATTGACATGGCCGGGAACGCTCATGATATCGGTGATTTTATTATCGTACACCTTCAGCTTTAAGGTACAGCCCACGCCGCAATAAGGGCAGATGGTTTCCACGGTTTTGGTGGAGGGCAGGGGAACGTATTTCTTAGGGGCCAGGGCTCCGGTGGGGCATTCGGCGATGCAGTTCCCGCAGCTGACGCAATGGGTGCGTTTATCCCCCCGGAGCATGTTAAAGACTGGGCCGATGGCGGTTTCGTAGCCCCGTTCACTCCGGGAGAGGACATGGTTGCACTGGAGGTGCTCGCAGACCTTGATACAGCGGTTGCACAGGATGCATTTATTGGGGTCGTAGGTGTAGAAGGGGTTGGAATCGTCAATGGGGGCATTTTTTTCAAAGGTCTGGCCAAAGGATTTTTCCTCATCGTATTCGATGCAATTGCCATTGTATTCCACAAACTTGCAGGTATCAAAGCGATAGCAGGTCAGGCAGTCGAATTTGTGCTCGGAGAACAGCATTTTCAGGACAAAGCGTCTTGCCCGGCGGACAGCGGCGTTGTTGGTATAGACCACCATCCCTTCGGCCACCGGGGTGGAGCAGGCGGTTTCAAGGCGTCTGGCGCCCACCACCTCCACCAGGCACATCCGGCAGCTCCCCTCCGGGGAAAAATCTTTAAAGTAACACAGGGTGGGGATTTCAATATTAGCGGTTTTAGCGGCCTGGAGGATGGTCATCCCAGGGGATGCGCATACGGATTGGCCGTCAATGGTTAGGTTAATCATCTTATTATCTCCTCGTTATCGATAGTATCCATTTATGTCGATTCGGGCTGATGTCATAGTTCTATATTAGCCGATTTCAGCAGAAAAGACCAGAAGCATTTTTAGAAAGCGCCGATGTAAAAGAAAAAGAGTAGAAATTGGATTGAAATCGTGTATAATAAGATATAGAATAGAGCCAGGGAGAAATCGCATTTGAAAAGATATCAAATTGAAAGAATACAGTGTCAGTGGGAAAAGGGCGGTCCGATAAAGGCCCTGTCCCAGGGGCTTTTAGTCGAGGGTAAAGGTCTGGATGGAGATTTCCACAGCCTGGGCGGAGATAAACAGCTGACCCTCATGGGCAGTGTCTTAGAGGCCTGGATGGAAAATCAGGTCCCGCCAGGGCTTTGCTTTGCCCGGGTCAAGGCAAATTTAATCCTTAAAGGGAGTTTGTCCAACCTAGAACAAGGGGATGTTCTGACCCTTGGGGATGCCCAGGTGATCATTACCCAAAGGGGAAAGGGATGTCCTTTTGAAAATTGCCCAGTAGGCATGGGGCAGTGTGCCCTTCAGCAGGAAATGTGTTATGCTCGGGTGATCCGGGGTGGAGCCATCAAATCAACGGAAGAAGAGTCAATATGCCCAGGAAAGGAGTGTTGATCAAGGGGCGGATGTCAGAAGTCAATAGGATCAAAATTGCAAATCAAAAAGGAGAGATGTGTCATGAAAAAAGTATGGATAGGGATTATTTTGGCTTTAAGTATGGTTTTAATGCTCTCGGGCTGCGGGACCCAGAAAAAAGCGGTGGAGGATAAGGGGGATTTGCTCATGGCAACCACCACCAGCACCGATGACACGGGTCTGTTAGATTACCTGGCACCGATTTTCAAGGAGGATACGGGTTACACCCTGAAATGGGATGCCGTGGGAACGGGTGAAGCTATTAAAATGGGTGAAAATGGCGATGTGGCAGTTTTATTGGTCCACGCCAAGGCCAGCGAGGATGAATTTGTGAAAGCGGGCTATGGTGTGGAACGCTTCCCGGTGATGTACAATGATTTTGTGGTGGTCGGTCCATCGGGACCCATCGCTAAAACCGAGGATATAAACACGGTGTTTACGGCAGTTTTAAATCAGCAGCTCCCCTTTGTCTCCCGGGGGGATGATTCCGGGACGGATAAGAAGGAAAAGAAGATTTGGAAGACCTTATCCCTGGACCCTGCCCAGAATCCGAACTACGTGGAATCTGGCCAGGGCATGGGCGCAACCCTGACCATGGCCAACGAGCAGAAGGCCTATACCTTAACGGACCGGGGAACCTGGCTTAAGATGTCCAAGGATGCGGATGTCCCCATGGATATCGATATTGTCTGTGAAGGGGATAAAAACCTCTTAAATCAATACGGCGTTATCGCCGTCAGCCCGGACAAATACCCGAACACCAATATCGATGGGGCTAACGCCTTTATTAAGTGGATTTGCTCCGAAAAAGTCCAAAAGCTCATTGGCGAATACGGCGTATCGGATTACGGACAGGCTTTGTTCACCCCTAACGCTGGGACGGATAATTAAGGGGAAGAGAAGCTAGGCGGTAGGGACAGCTCTCTATAAGCGTCGGGCGGGTGGACATATGCCGTTTGTTCCGTCCACTTGCGAATTCGGACAAGGTGTGTTACCGAAAGTGCGTTGCACTTTCGAACACATTCTTGTCCGCCTCGATGTGGACTTACACAAAGGATATGTCCGCCCACCCTTTTGGTTCTGGATACCGCCGCGACAGATTTGTTGTCCTCCGTTCGTTCTGCAGAGCGAGGACAAAGTGGAGAATTGCCATTCGGATTGATATGGGGCTAAGGTGTTAGAAAACAGCTTTTGATCATTTATACCCTGCAGGGGCTCCATGCTAACATATCTTGAGATCAGTCCTCACGAGTTTTACGGCTATTTTAAACGCTAAGCCACAAAATTGCTGCGGCGGCATTTGCAAACAGAGGGGAGGCGGACATATCTTTCACGTAAGTCTGCATCGGGGCGGACTTGTGAGTGTTCGAAAGTGTGCAGCACTTTCGGTAACACTCCATGTCCGAATCCGTAAGCAGACGAAGTGAAAGCATATGTCCACCTCCCCGTCCCTCACTGAGAGCTACCCCTGCCGCCCTACAACCTTTGTCTTCACTCTGCAGGGATGCGCCAGCATCCCTCTTTTATAGGAGGATATCATGGAATTCTTATGGGATGGGGCGACTTTGAGCGCCATCCAGGTGACCTTTACTTTGGCCATTTGTGCCACGGGCATCTCTGCCCTGTTGGGTATTTGGCTGGGGCTAAAGCTGGAGCGCCATCAGTTTAAAGGCAAGAGCCTGGTCATCCGGATCAACCGCACCCTCATGGGGGTTCCCCCGGTGGTGGTGGGTCTTTTGACCTATATGCTGCTCATGCGCAATGGGCCCCTGGGCTTTCTCTCCCTCCTCTTCACGCTGCCGGGGATGATCATCGCCCAGACCATCATCATCACCCCCATCATCTGTGGGACGGTCTATGCCAGTGCGGAAAGGCAGGCCCCGGCCATTCGCTTCTTTGGGCAGTGCATTGGGGCATCTCCCCGGCAAACCCAGAGCCTGGTGCGAAGGGAGCTGAAACGGGAAATATATTTCGCCATCATCACCGGCTTTGGGCGGTCCATCAGTGAAGTCGGCGCCGTCATGCTGGTGGGGGGCAATATGAAATACCACACCCGAACCATGACCACTGCCATCTCCCTGCTGAAAAGCCAGGGGATTTTTACCGAGGGCATCACCCTGGGGGTGGTGCTGCTCCTCATGGCCTTCCTCCTCCAATGGGGGGCTGATTTTTTGCAAAGGGATAAACGGGAAATTGATAATTACTAATTTAGAAAAACGCATCGGAGATTTGACCATCAGCATCCCAGAGCTGGGCCTGGAGTCGGGTAAAATCCACGGGCTGCTGGGGGGCAACGGCTGTGGGAAATCCACCCTGGCCAAGCTCCTCATGGGCGCCATGGATTTAGATGCCGGACAGATCGATTGGGAGGACTGCGGGCCCAGGGACATCACCCTAATGGCCCAGCGCCCCTACCTTCTCAAGCGCACGGTTTTGGAGAACCTTACCTATCCCCTGGATATCCGCCATATAAAGCCAGAGGAAGGGGAAATGGAGAAGTGGCTTACCCAGGCCGGCCTTTGGGAGAAGCGGGATCAATACGCCCCGGGGCTATCCAGCGGGGAGCGGCAAAAGCTTTCCTTTATAAGGTCTCTGGTCTTTAAGCCCCGGTTCGTCATCATCGATGAAACCCTCTCGAACCTGGACCCCGAGAGCCTTGTGCAATTTGAGGATTTCATCCACCATTGGCAGGAGAAAGAGCACATCACCTGGCTGATCATTAGCCATCAGCTGGCCCAGATTAACGATCTGTGCGACCAGGTGCATTTTATGGAAAAGGGAAGGATCATCGAATCCGGGGACACGGAGCAGGTCATTTTTAATCCCCGGACAGAAACGGTCAGCCGGTATATGCAGTGCCAGCGAGTATGACCCAGAGAGAAAGGAAGAGAAAATATGCAGCTACTAACCGTCGACGATTTGGGCCAGGCCCGGGAAAAAATAAAGGAACGCTTCGGAAGCCATCTGCTGCGCTGTGAGAAAATTCCGGCGGCAGACAGCCTGGGGCGTATTTTAGGTGAAGGGGTTGATGCCCGGAATAATATCCCCCACTTTCGCCGGTCCACGGTGGATGGCTATGCCGTAAAGGCAACAGACGTCCAGGGCGCCAGTGAAAGCATTCCCGCTCTGCTGACCTGTGTGGAAGAAGTGGCGATGGGGGCTGCCGCCACAGGCACCCTAACCCCAGGGACCTGTGCCTATGTCCCCACCGGGGGAATGTTGCCCGAGGGAGCCGATGCCATGGTCATGGTGGAGTACAGCGAGGTTTTCTCCGGGGATGAAATCGCCATTTACACCAGCGTCGCCGCCGGGGATGGGGTGGTCCAGATTGGAGAGGATTTTGGGAAAGGCGAAGAGGGCCTTCACCGGGGCACCCGGATCCGTGCCCAGGAAATTGGGGTCATGGCCGCCCTGGGTATCCATGAGGTATCCGTGTACACCACCCTCAAGGTCGCCATTATTTCCACCGGGGATGAGCTGATTCCGGCAAAGGCCCCCCTGGAACCGGGGAAGATCCGGGATGTCAACACCAGTGCCCTGGCGGCCCTGGCCCAGTCCATGGGAATGACGGTGGTTTCCCAGGTATTGGTGCCCGATGTGTGGGAATCCATTGAGGAAGCCATTGCCGAGGCTATGGATAAGGCCGACCTTGTGCTGATTTCCGGGGGCAGCTCCAAGGGGAAAAAGGACATGACCGAAGCCATCATCGATACCGTGGCCAGTGAAGGGGTGTTTACCCACGGCTTGGCCCTCAAGCCAGGCAAGCCCACCATATTGGGCTGGGATGCACCCACTGCCACCCTCTTTCTGGGCCTGCCGGGGCATCCGGTGGCTGCTATGATGGTTTTCAGACTCCTCATGGAGTGGCTGGAGGGGGAAATGTACGGACAGCAGCCCGTGATCCCCATCACCGCTAAAATCGCCACCAATGTGGCCGGGGCACCGGGGCGCACCACCAGTGTCTTGGTAGCCCTTCGCCAGGAGGATGGGGGCTACCTGGCCATTCCCATCATGGGGAAATCCGGGCTGATCAGCATTCTCAGCCGAGCCTACGGCTATGTACTGCTGGATAAAAATCTGGAAGGAGTTCAGGCCGGTGACACCGTCACCGTATGGCCGGTGTGACTAAAATGGGAAAACGAAACCTATACCTTAAAACCGTTTCCGTGGAAGAAGCCCAGGAACGTTTCATGGAAAAGCTGGAACCTTGCCTGGAGGTACAATACGAAGAAATCGAGGTGGTGAACAGCCTCCACCGCATCACCAAGGAGGCCAGCATCGCAAGGTACTGCTCGCCTCTTTTCAACGCCTCGGCCATGGATGGCATCGCCGTGGTGTCTGCCCATACCCTGGGGGCGTCAGAAAAAACCCCGGTGGCCCTGGAAGAGGGCCGGGATTATGTGGTGGTGGATACCGGAGATCCCATCCATCCCCCCTACGATGCCGTCATCATGGCCGAGGATATTGTGGAGACGGAATCCGGGGAGCATACCATCCTCCAGGCGGCGGCCCCCTGGGATAACATCCGCCCCATTGGGGAGGACATCGTCACCGGGGAGATGATTCTGCCCAGCAACCATAAAATTCGCCCCATGGATATCGGGGCCCTCCTCTCCGCTGGGATTCTCACCATTCCGGTGGTCAAAAAGCCCAGGATGGCCATCTACCCCACGGGCACCGAAATCATCGAACCCACCGAGACCCCCGGGGAAGGGGATATCATCGAGTCCAATTCCCGGGTGATCGAAAACCGGGTAACCGAAGGGGGCGGTATCCCCCACCGTTTCCCCGCCATTCCCGATGATTATGAAAAAATCCGGGAGACTCTGGTTCATGCCATTCAGACCCATGAGATGGTGATTATCAACGCTGGCTCCAGTGCCGGCCGGGAGGATTACACCGTCCAGGTCCTCAGGGAACTGGGGGAGGTGGTGGTCCACGGCGTCGCCATGAAGCCAGGGAAGCCGGTGATTTTGGCCATCGTCCAGGGGAAGCCCGTCATTGGTTTGCCGGGGTATCCTGTAGCTGCCTATATGGCCTACGAAAGTTTTGTGGTGCCGGTGCTGAATAAGCTGACCGGTCAGGTGGACACCCAAGGCAGCCGGGCCAAGGCAGTGGTCAGTAAACGTCTGGTATCCAGCCTGAAGCACCGGGAATACGTTCGGGTAAAGTTGGGGGTGGTGAAGGACAAGCTGGTGGCTTCACCTCTGGCCCGGGGGGCTGGGGCGGCCATGTCCATGGTCAAGGCCGATGGGTGTTTAATCATCCCCCAAAATAGTGAGGGTATCGGTGCTGGAGAGTCCGCAGAGGTGGTGCTCTACAAGGCGCTGACGGAGATTGTGCAGACTTTGGTGGTCATCGGCAGCCACGACCTCATCCTGGATCTTATCGCCGATCGGCTGCCCGCCATTTATCAGGATGAATATCTGTCCAGCACCCATGTGGGCAGTATGGGCGGGCTTATGGCCCTAAAACGGGGAGAGGCCCATATGGCCCCCATCCACTTGTTGGATGAGGCCGATGGCAGTTACAATGTAAATGTGGTTAAAAGCCTATTTAAAGAACCCATGGCCCTCATCCAGGGCGTGGGCCGGGTCCAGGGATTGATGGTTAAGCCGGGGAACCCCCTGGGAATTCAGGGATTTGAGGACCTCAGGGCCCATCGCTTTGTCAATCGCCAGAGGGGAGCAGGGACCCGCCTTCTCCTGGATTATAATCTTAAGAAACGAGGGATTTCCCCGGATTCCATTTTAGGTTACAGCCAGGAATTAACCACCCATATGGCCGTGGCGGCGGCCGTGGGCAGTGATGGGGCCGATGTGGGCATGGGGGTTCAGTCGGCGGCGATGGCCATGGGCCTGGATTTCATCCCGGTGGGGGAAGAATCCTATGATTTTGCCCTACCCCAGGAAAACCTGGAGATGCCGGAGGTCAAGCATTTCATTGAGATTTTAAAAAGTGATGCCCTAAAGGAAAAATTAACCGCCCTTGGAGGCTACGCCATTGAGCATTCCGGAGAAATTCTCCACATCGACGGCAGAGAATAAAAAAATGCGCCTGGGTCCCTGTAAAATCAGGGGCTGGGCGCATTTTCTCATTGGGGGTTGGAAGCGCAGCAGGGGCAATTGGGATTTTGGGCAACGGGGATGGTGTCAAAATCCCCGTGGAGGCCGTCGTATTGCAGTAGGGTGCCGGGGTAGGCGGTACCCATTCCCAGAAGAAGCTTAAGACACTCCGTGGCCTGAAGGCTGCCGATGATACCAGCCACCGCCCCCAATGCCGGAGTTTTTTGAGGGGCAGGAAGCTGGGAGCCCAGGCATCCAAAGCAAGCACCCTCGGGCATACTGCAGAATAGCCAGCCCCAAAAGCCCATCACGCCCCCCTCCACCACGGGAATTCCCTGCTTCCGGCCGTAACGGGCCACCAGGTGACGGGTGGGGATGTTATCCACACAATCCACAATGACATCCGGGGACCCCATGAGGGCCGCCTGGTTATCCTCCTCCAGAAAAGCCTGGTGGCAGGTCACCTGGACACTGGGGTTGAAGGTTTCAATCCGGGCCTTGGCCAACTCACTTTTGGGGGACCCCAGGGCATCGGCGGGGTATAGAAATTGGCGGTTGAGGTTGCTCTCCGACAGAGTATCCCCATCGATGAGGGTCAGCTTTCCCACCCCGGCTCCAGCCAGGTAGGTTAAGACCGGGCTACCCAGTCCCCCCGCCCCGATGACCGTCACCCTGGATGCCTGCAGTCGGGCCTGGCCCGCCTCACCGATTTGGGATATCATTATTTGACGCTGATAATGGGCCTTCATTTGGGCCACCCCCTAAGATTTTGAGTCCATTATATATAGAATCCCTAAAAAAAACAATACACATTCAGAATCCACCCATTTAAAAAAGAGTGGTGATTCCATTTTTAAATGGGCTGTGATAGAATTAAAAAAAAGGGTATTAAAGGAGAGTCGACCATGGGAGCATATCAACTTAAAATTAAAATCGAGGGAAGTAAGCCAGTGGTATGGCGGCGGCTGATGATTGATGAGGGAGCGACCTTCCAGACCTTGGCCCAGGCCATTAATATCGCCTTCGGGTGGGGCGGGTACCATCTCCACGGCTTTGAATTCCCGGAGAGGGATATCCACATCGATATGGCGGATGAGGAGGGGCTTATGGCTGATTTTGGGATGGAGAGCCTGGACGAAGCAAAGGAAGCCCTTAACAAATGGCTGAAGGCAGGGGAAACCCTTCTTTATATCTATGATTTTGGAGACGATTGGATTCATCAGGTGGAGGTCGAGGCCTATCATCCCGATCAAATCCAGGAGGCCCCGGAGGTTACGGCCTATCGGGGGGATAACTTCATTGAAGATTGCGGGGGGCCCTACGGCTACTACGAGCTGGTGGGCCGCCTGAAGGACAAAAAAGACCCTGAGCGCAAAGCGCTTTTAGCCTGGGCCCAGGATTCAGGATACGGGGAGGCCTACAATCTTAAGGCAGTTAATGAGGAATTATTGGAGGATGGGCAATGGGACGAGGACATCCTCTACGATGATGAATTATTGGGGGATGAAGGCAAATTTTTCAATGCCCTGCCCAACCCCTTCGTCTCCGGGGAAATGCCGGTTCGTATTGTTGGGGATACCCCGGAATCCATCCTCCGGCAATTTACCGTGTCGGAGCTGAAGGAATACGCCCGGGAGCTTAGAATCGAGAGGCCCTACAAGCTGCGTAAGGCCGAGCTGATCGATGCCATCACCGCAAAGATATGTGATCCCCAGCAAATCACCTGGGATTTTAGTGTGGCCTATCGGGAGGAAATCGATCAGCTGCTGCAGGGGATGAAAACCGGTAACTTGGCTTTTAAATCGGACTTTCCGGCACTGCTGCTCTTTAATGGCTACGCCTATGAGGAGGAAGATGGCATCGCCATTCCCCGGCAGGTGGCAACGGCTTTGAAGAAGACGCTCAAAAGTGCGTCCTTTGAGAAACAGCGTGCAAAGGAATCCCGATATCGAGAATATCTGGAAACCTGTCTGAACCTCTACGGTATTTGTGATGACAAGCAGCCCGCTAAGGTTATGGCGACCTGCACCGGAGAATCCCCGGATTATTGGAGCTTTGAGCACCTTGTATCCCGCTGCCCCTTCCTTCGGGATGCCCTTTGCCTTAAGGATGGGTATTGGATGCCCTGGTTCTTTTCGGAAAGGGACATGGCCAGCCCCCTGCTTCAGGAGCAGGGAGACAAGCCCTATTACATGCCGACGGTCCAGGAGGTGGAAACCCACTTCGCAGGGGATACCCTCCAGGAAACGCCCCAGGCCTGGGCCTTGGTCCAGGAGCTGATTCATCGCCATCATCTTCATCGGGACAAGGCTCGGGAGATGTGTACCCGCCTCCAATTTTGGACGAAGATCGGGCTGTCCCTAAGGGATACCTTCTCCGCCTTCACCCAGGAGTTGGACGACTCCCTGGATGATGCCGCCATGGAACGCCTGGCTCCCCTTCTGATGGCCTTCCATAACAGCACCCGAATGTATTCTAACCGGGGATTTACACCCGATGAGCTGAGTGGTCCGGTGGCCAGTGAGCTTCAACAAATGGGAAAGCCGGGTAAAATTCTGGCCTTTCCCGGGAAACAGAAGTAGGATAGTGGGTTGACCGGAGCCTGTGCTTAGGAGGTCGCCGGTTTGGCTTCCCGGGCTTCCACCTCTGCAGCCACCGCAAAGGCATAAAACTGATACAAGGCGTCTTCGAGATCTGCATCCAGACGGGCCATTCCCTGGTCTGCAAGGGCATCGGGGATGGGGTAGCAGGCTTCAGCAATGGACCCGGCGATGGCCGCCAAGGTGTCGCTGTCGCCCCCCAGGGAAATTGCCAGACGGATGACGGATTCAAAATCCTCACCCTCTAAAAAAGCCGTCATGGCCTGGGGAACCGTTTCCTGACAGGATTCCACATGATGGTAGGTGGGGCGGATGGCATCACAGCGTTGGCTGAGATCGTAGTGGTAGGTTTCTTCAATATAATCTTTGATTTCGGCCTTAGGGGTCCCCTTTCGGGCCAGAAAAATGGCGGCGGCGGTCGCCTGGGCACCCTTAATCCCTTCGGGATGGTCGTGGGTCACCCCGGCGGAGATGGCAGCGTAGTGCTCCACCTCATCCAGGGTGTTGTACAGCCAGGCCACGGAGCTGACCCGCATGGCCGCGCCGTTGCCAAAGCTGCCGTAGGGCTTCGGGTCCGGGGCGTACAGCCAGTCTCCAAAGCGGGCACCGTACCCGCCGTCGGGATAGCGCTTTCCCCAGTCCTGCATGGCAGCGATAATTTCCTGGGCGGTTTTCTCCGGGTCCTGGTAGCCCCGGGTCAGCCCCTGGGCAACCGCCAGAGTCATAATGGTATCGTCCGTAAAATGGGAAGCCTCTGAAAACAATGGGAATTCCGTGGTTTTGATATTGTTGTGATCGAATTCGTAGGGACTGCCGATGATGTCCCCTAAAATAGCACCGAGCATGGTTGTTCCTCCTGAAATTTTATGGAATTTATTTTATCATGGGGGAAGAGAAAAGAACAATGGTATAAATCGGTGGATTCTCGTAAAAAAAGAAAAGCCGCTCATCCCCTTCTGGGGTGAGCGGCTTTTCCTTTAAATAACCGTTGGTAAATGCAGTAAAATCACGATGGATTTAGAGAAGGACGTCCGGGTCCGGATGGGGTGTCATCGGAAGATTCCAGGCGTGGTGGTCGGTGTGGAGGAGGTGATGGGCCTTGTGGGAAAGGGGCTCACCCAAGTATTCTTCATACAGGGTTAAGACCTCAGGGTTCTCGTGGGAGAAGCGGCGAGCGGCCATCTTATCCAGGTTGTACAGATTGCGGCTCCGAACCTCGGCCAGTTCCAGACCGTCGTGGATGGGTTGCCCCCCACCGCCGACACAGCCGCCAGGACAGGCCATGACTTCCACGAAATCGTAGGCCACCTCACCCCGGCGCAGGGCACGGATGAGTTCTCTGGCGTTGCCCAGGCCACTGACCACGGCGGTGCGCACCAGTGTGCCCTTGACATCGAAGGTGGCTTCCCGCCAGCCACGGTTGCCCCGGACCGCTTTAAAATCATCGGGCCCAGGATTTTCGCCCGTGGCCAGGAAGTAGCAGGAGCGCAGGGCGGCTTCCATGACACCGCCGGTGGCCCCAAAGATGACGGCGGCACCGGTGCCGCTGTCCAGGGGAGAATCAAAGGATTCCTCTGGGAGATCGGCCACATTGATGTTTAAAGATCGCAGCTGGCGTACCAGCTCCCGGGTGGTTAACACCAGGTCCACATCCTTGTCCCCATCCCCATCGTTGATGCTGGGAATATCGCACTCTGTCTTTTTCGCCAGGCAGGGCATGATAGAGACGGAGAAGATCTTTTTGGGATCGATGCCCACCTTCTGGGCAAAGGCCGATTTAATGACGGCCCCTTGCATCTGCTGGGGGGATTTGGCCGTGGATAAATCCTCCACCATATCCGGGTATTGGGATTTTAAGAAGCGCACCCACCCTGGGCAGCAGGAGGTAAACATGGGGTAGCGATGGGCCTCGCCGCTTCCGATGCGGGCCAGGAATTCGCTGCCCTCCTCCATGATGGTCAGGTCCGCCCCGAAGTTGGTGTCGAACACGTAGTCGAAGCCGCAGAGGCGCAGAGCGGCAGCTAAACGGCCGGGGGTCGCCTTATCCCGGGGGATACCCAGGGCTTCGCCCCAGGCTGCCCGGACCGAGGGAGCCACCTGGACCACGGCCACTACATCCGGGTTACTGACGGCCTGGTTCCAGGCAAAAACCTGGGGCTTATCATCCCGTCCCCGAAGGGCGCCCACTGGACAGTGGGTGACGCATTGGCCACAGACCGCACAATCGGCCTCGGTAATCTTCCGGCCACCGGAGACATCCACGGTGGTCCGGGAACCGGATTTGGCAATGTCCCAAATCCCCAGGCCCTGGACCTTATCGCAGATCTGGATACAGCGCATGCACTTGATGCACTTGGATTCATTTCGGATGAGGGGGAAGTCCTGGGGCCAGTTGTTTTCCGGCACATCCTTTTTATACAGGCTGTCCTCAATCCCTAAATCGTAGCTGATATTCTGGAGGGTGCAATTGCCGTTACGGGCACAGGTGGGGCAGTGACCGTCGTGCTGGGAAAGGATGAGGGACAGGTTCGTCCGACGGGCCTCCCGTACCTTGGGGGAGTTGGTGGAAACCACCATACCCTCACACACTTCATTATTACAGGCGGTCACCAATCGCTCCACCCCTTTAATTTCTACCACGCAGATGCGGCAGGCACCGATTTCGTTGATATCCTTTAGATAGCACAGGCTGGGTACGGGCCAGCCCGCTTTTTCGCAGGCCTCCATAATGGTGGTGTGCTGCGCTACCTCGATTTGCTTATTGTTGATGGTCACCTTTACCATTGGTTGACCCTCCCTCCTTTTAATGCGCTGATGCCGAAGTGGTCACACCGCAGACAGCGGGATGATTCCTGTTCAGCCTCCTGGCAGGTCATGCCGTATTCCACCTGGTCGAAATCCTGGCGGCGGGCATTGGCGTTGCGTTCCTTCATGGTCACCCGGCCGCAGGCTGGCAGATCCCCCATACGGGGGGCAGGGATTGCCACATCACAGGTAATGGCGTGGTGGAAGCCCAGATAATTGTCAATATTGGCGGCCACCACCTTACCGGTGGCTACGGCTTTGATGACCGTGGCAGGTCCGGTGGCACAGTCGCCTCCGGCGTAGACACCGGGGAAGCCCATCACCGCACCGGCGGCATCGGTCACCAGGCTGCCCCGGGCAACGGGCAGGCCGCCTTCAGCAAAGTGATTGGAGTCAATTTCCTGGCCGATGGCCACAATGATGGTATCACAGGGAATGGCTACGGTATCCTCGGTGGAATCCGCTGGGCGGGGACGTCCGGCAGCGTCCATCAGTCCGATTACCTTGGGGTCTGCCCAAAGGGCGCTGACATGGCCTGTGGCATCCCGCTCGATAAATTTGGGGGCGTGGAGCTCTAAAATCTGAACTCCTTCGGCTTCGGCCCCTTCAATTTCGTCCGGAAGGGCCGTCATGTCCGCCTTCCGGCGACGGTAGACCACACCCACTTGGTCGGCCCCCAGCCGGATGGCCGTCCGGGAGACATCCATGGCCACATTGCCCCCGCCGATGACCATGACGGTCTTTCCGGTGAAGTCCGGCATCCGGCCCTCGCCGATATCCCGGAGCATATCCACGGCAGAGATGACATCTGGTCCGTTCTCACCGTCGATGCCGATTTTCTTATCCTTGTGGGCACCGATGGCAATATAAACCGCATCGTAATTTTTCTGAAGGGTATCCAGAGGGATGCCCTTCTCGCCGCCGATGGGGGTGTTGAGATGGCATTCCACGCCGGTAGAGAGGATGGCATTGATATCCCCATCGAGATCGGATTCCGGCAATCGGTAGCCCGGAATACCGTAGCGCAGCATACCCCCCAGGGCATCCCGCTGTTCGAAGACGGCGGTTTGATGGCCCATGAGCTGGAGATAATAGGCCGCACTCAAGCCGCTGGGGCCACCGCCGATGATGGCGATGCGTTTCCCGGTGGATGCCGCATTATCCGGCACGGGGACATCCCCGGCGTGTTCGATGGCGTAGCGCTTGATCCCCCGGATGTTAACGGAGCTGTCCACCATATTCCGGCGGCAGCGGGCTTCGCAGGGATGCTCACAGACCATGGCACAGGCTGTTACGAAGGGGTTATCCTTTCGGATAAGCCGCACGGCATCCTGGTGACGGCCTTCGCCCACCAGGGCCAGGTAGCCCGGAATATCCACACCTGCAGGGCACAGAGCGACACAAGGGACCGGTTGGTCTAAGTGGCAGATGCAGCGGTTATGGGTGACGTGCTCCTCAAAATCATCCCGGAAGCCAGCCAGTCCCTTTAGAATCATGTGGGCTGCTTCATAGCCGATGGCGCAGTCTGCCGTTTCATAAACCACCCGGGCGGTTTTCTCCAGGGTGTCAATGGTGGCCATAGAGCCTCGGCTCTCTAAAATATCCTCCATGAGGTTTCCCATTTGTCCCAACCCAATGCGGCAGGGGGTACATTTTCCACAGGTCTGTGCGTGGCAGAGCTGAAGGAAGGCGTGTGAAATATCCACAGGGCATAACCCCGGAGGACTGGCCACAATCCGTTGCTCCAGGTTTTTATACAACCCTTCCACAACCTGTTGTGCCCGGCTTTTCGTAACGATACTCAACCTAGACATAATAATTTTCTCTCTCCGATTGATAAAATTTTATTAACTTTGGTTATCATAGCATTTTTGAGCGGGGATTGGAAGAGAAAAAATAAAATATTATTGTTTATGATAATATTTTATTGAAAATGACCATGGGATTGATGCAAGATGCGTGATAGAAGACCGGAACAATGGACAACATTAAAGGGAACGCAAGGCCTGTTTCTCTAAAATCAGATTGACATCCATGACGCTCAGATGCTGGTAGAGGGCTTTAATAAGGATGGCGTCCCGGGAGGTTTTGGGATAGAGGCTGCCATTACCCGATAGCTTTAAGAGGCGCTGGGTTTCATCCAGGGAAAAACCACCAGCCAGACTGATGGCAATAACCTTATCCCGGCCTGGGTTGCGCCGGCCATCGGCAATCTGATAAATATAGGTCCGATGGATTTGAGCAGACTGGGCAATTTCGGCCAACTCGATACCGTGGTGGTTTTGGCAGGCTGCCAGATAATTACAGAAGGTCAGTCCTTCGGCGTCGTCCATTTGGATACCCAGGCTGATGGCGGTTTCCATGGAACAATTCTCCAGAATTTTAAGTAGTTCATCGGTGGGTTTATTCTGCATTTTTTCCTCCTCGTGTCTGTCTGATTTTATGATATACTTATTTCAGAAAAACAACAAGTGGGATGGAGAAAATGTTATGGAAAATCCAGGGGCCTTTATTCTCGATCAATATGAGGAACTGACGGATTTGGCCACCGATGGACATGTGGTCAAATTGGTGCGTCAGAAAATATCCGGGCAGCTGTATGTCAAAAAAAGCCTTAAACGATACGATGCCGAAACCTATGGGGCTCTGGCCAAAGCGGCACTACCGGGGATCCCTAAAATTCACTACCAATGTGAAGATGAGGGCAGGCTCATCGTCATTGAGGATTACATCCACGGGCGGACCCTGGAGGATGATCTCCAACTGGGACCAATTCCAGGGGTGAGGGTGCGGGAGATTGCCCTGTCTCTGTGCCAGATTTTAGAAGGTCTCCACAGCTTGACGCCACCCATCGTCCACCGGGATCTCAAGCCCTCCAACGTAATGATAACCGAAAGCGGAACGGTCAAGCTCATCGATTTTAATGCAGCCCGCCAGGTTAAACCCGCTCAGGTTGAAGATACCCACAAGTTGGGAACCCCAGGCTATGCGGCACCAGAACAGTTTGGCTTTTCCCAAAGCGATGCCCGCAGCGACGTTTATGCCATGGGCATCCTCCTCAATGTACTCCTTACTGGAAAGCATCCCCAGGAGGCCTTGGCACCTCGCCCCTTTGGAGCCATCATCACCCGGTGTACCCAGCTGGCACCGGAGCAACGCTATCAAAGTGTGACGGCTCTAAAGATGGTTGTTAAAGCCCTTCCCCTCCGAAGGCCAAAAGTGTCCGGTGCTGGCCGGACCCACCAAGCCCCTGAAAATCCATCATCGATCCGGGAATCCTGGGCTCTGCCCGGATTTCGCAGCCACATTCTTTGGAAGAGTATCCTTGCTGTATTGGGCTACCTTTTTATTGGATATTGTGTGTTGACACCTGGCGGGAAGGATTACGGTACGCCCTTTCTTAATTTCTCCAACCAGCTTTATATGGGTCTGGCTCTGTTGAGCGTGGTGTTTTTTACCTGTAATTATCGGGGCCTTCGGGATTGCTTCCCCTTTATGAAAAGTGATAATATGGTCTTGCGGGTGATTTTTGGTCTTTTGTGGTGTTTTCTTCTCATCTGCATATTTGCTGTCATTAATATCTGCATCCAACAAATAGCCAGTCATTAGGCGAGAAAGATAGTTCAGTCAGAGCTTATGTCTCTGGCTGTTTTTTTGTATGCCCGCCGCATACCATCAGAGGGTATTTGAGGCATATACTAGGGGTAAATCAACGGAAAGGTTAAGGTACAGATGAAAACAACAAAGTTAGTAATTGGGATCGTGGCCATCGTATTATCGGTGGTTATCTTATTCCAGAGCTGCGCCGCCGGTGCAGCCAATGCGATGAGTGGCAATGGAGAGGTTGGGGGAAGTGCGGGATTCATCCTGGCCCTGTGCCTGATGATCGGCGGTATTGTCGGCATCGCCACGCGAAACAGCATGGGTCGGGGTGGGCAGATCACTGCCGGGAGTTTCTTTGTCCTGGGCGCTGGAATCGGGGCCCTTATGGCAGGCAGCTATAGTGATCTCTACATTTGGGCGGGGATTAGCGTTCTCTTTGGGGCGGTGTACCTGGTTAGTGTCATCCTGGACCGGCAGTAAGGAGGGCTTTATGGACAATCAAACGAAGAAATGCCGTTACTGCCACAGTGAGATGGACGGTAATGCCCGGGTCTGCCCTGTATGCCATCGCGAACAACAAGGTGGCGCAAAAAAGATGATTCTATTGGTGGCTCTGGGTTTGGCGGTACTGCTGGTCTTAGGAAGCTGCATGATGAACAGTGGTAAAAAAAATGATACTACCAGCAAACCGGCAGCTACCAGTTCCGCTCATACATCGTCGGAAAAAATCTATGGCCTGGGTGAAAGCTGGACGGTGGACGGCCAGTGGACCCTACGCATGGATGGGGCCACTGCCACCGACGAGCGGAACCCATACTCTGATAAGACACCGGCCCAGGTCGTCATCCTGAGCTACACCTACGAAAATCTGGGGTACACCAATGAGATCCAGGACCTGATGATTTCAGATTTAGCGCTCCAGGTCCTGGATGACGGGAAGGCAGTAGGAAATTCCTATCCCGGAAGTATTACCACTTACGCCCAGCCAGTGCCTGTAGGCGCAGCCTGTAACGGTGCCCAACTTTGTGTGGGGCTGGACAACCCGAGCTCGGCTATTACGGTCCATGCCGAAATGTATGACAGCAATGGGAAAAAACAGAGGGCCATCTTTAATATACCGGTGGAATAAGGATAAAGATAAAAAGACCCCTCAATGGAGGACCAGCCCTCCATTGAGGGGTCTTTTTATTTCCGTTTCAAGAGGATACAGGCAATACCCAGGGTAATAAACTCGGCAATGGGGAAAACAGTCCAAATGAGTTGAACTGCTTGGGGATTTGCAATGACAATGTGTGTGAAAATCCAAGCCAGGGGAATGACAAAGAGGAATTGGCGGCAAACCGAAATGATAAGGGAGTCCAGCCCACTATCAAGGGCTTGAAAAACGCCCTGGAAGGCGATATTAGGCCCGGCAAAGAGGAAGCTGATGGAGACGATGTGAATGGCCTGGATACAAAGATCCTGGGTTTCTCCAGATAAACCGAATACCTGGGACAAAGGGACGGCGCTAATTTCAAGAATCGTGAGCCCCAAAACCATAATAGCCAGGGTATAAAGCATCCCGTATTTAATACCCTCCCGTACCCGGGTGGTATTATGCATCCCATGGCTGAAGGAAATAATGGGAGTTATGGCATCCCGAAGACCAAAGGCAGCAAAGAGGATGAATTGCTGGATTTTATAATAGAGACCATAGGCGGTGACAACGGATTCACTAATTCCCACAAAAATAATATTGAGGGCGTAGGTCATAACCGACATGAGGGCCTGGGAGATAATGGCTGGCAGACCGATAGCGTAAATTTGTCTGAGAATATGCCAATCCGGACGGAGGTCCTGGAGATTGTTTTTTAATTCTTTGTTGTGTTTCAAGTGAAAAAGCAGGGCCAGCAGGAAAGAGGCGATTTGGCCAATAACCGTCGCCCAGGCGGCACCGATGATTCCTGTAGCGGGGATGCCAAATAGCCCGTAGATCATAATGGGATCAAGGATAATATTGACCACGGCACCCGTAATTTGGGCGATGGTGGAATAGGTAGAGCGCCCCGTGGCTTGTAGTAATTTTTCAAAAATTCCGAAAAAGACGATGCCAAAGGAAACCACACAGCAAATTTGCAGGTAGGATACCGCCATTTCAGAAATCTGGGGATTGGCCGTTTGAGTAGCAATATAAGTTGGGACCCCGAAGTGGCCAAAGAGCATGCACAGGCCGGTGATAATCAGCCCTAGAAAAATGGCATTCCCTGTGATACGACTGGCTTTTTTAAGATTTCCAGCTCCCAGACTGCGGGCTAACAGGGCGTTGGTCCCTACCCCGGTGCCAATGGCCACCGCGACCATAAGCATCTGTACCGGAAAGGCCAAAGTAAGGGCATTGAGCCCTGCCTCACCCCCTGAAGCCATGTTGGAAACAAAGGCACTATCCACAATGTTGTACAGGGCCTGAAAAGCCATGGACAGAATCATGGGAATGCCCATAGCCAGCATAAGTTGGGGGACCGGCATGGTGCGCATGCGATCCATTGCGTTTTGGGGTTTCATAATATCCTCCTAAATTCTTTTTAAGTATAACCCGTTGTGAAGTAAACTCGTTCCGCTTCGCTAACGTGCAATACGTTTCGGTATAAATCACCTTTGCTGATTTCTCCAGTCCAAGTTGGAACTTGGACTTCAGGCGGTGCTCCTTTTCGTCGCACCTTGCAGCTGCGCCGTGTAAAAATACAATCATCAAAGTCTTTATGAAAGCAAGCTTTCAACAGACTCTGCTGTTTGTATTTTTATACTTCTGTTAGCTAACGCGCAAAAAAAGCGCAAGTCCATTCCTGGACTTACGCTTTCGCAACTCGGTGATACTATTTTATCAAATTATTTTTAGACATGTCAAGTCAAATTATTTAGACATGCTCTTAGCGGCTAACTCTGCAGCGATATAGCTATAGAATAACACAAGAATCGCTCCCTTCCCCCAAAGGCTTTCCTTCGGCTGATACAAATTTATTATACAGCCTTATGAAAAAGAAGTCAAGTGCTATTTTGAAAATATTACATTGGTTGCAAATTTACAATTTTGATGCAAATTAATGATGATGTCCTTAATACTCTTCAAACCACTTCCGAATGACTCCAGGATCTGTACTTTGGGTGAGGGCCAGCATTAAAAGGACCCGAGCCTTCTGGGGATTGAGGTCGTTGCCGGGAATGGTGTGGGTGCGGTCGTCATCAAACTCACCACCGGGGATGACGGCACCAGAGCCCACCCGGGAGGAGCGCACCACGGGGATATTCACCCCGGCCGCAACCTTTCGGGTCAAACCTTCCCCCAGGCTGCCGTTACCCATACCGGCGATGACAATACCCTGGGAGGAAGTCTGAGCACAGTTCCAGAGGGTATCCCCCAGTCCTGCGGCTTCGTAGAGGATGGACACGGTGGGCAGGCTGGTGAGCCCCTCGACATCAAAACGGCTGAGGAGGGTATGGCGCTTGAGGGAGGCACAGTTGAACTGAATCCGTCCCCCCACAAAAATCCCGAGTTCCCCACCTTCGAAAGCTTCGATGTGGTGGGTAGAGGCCTTAGTGACATTCCGGGCACCGTGGATGGTGTCGTTCAGGACGATGAGCACACCCTTTCCAGCGGCCTGGGGATCAGCAGCCACCTGGACGGCCTGGTAGAGATTCATGGGACCGTCAGCGGAGAGCGCCGTGGCGGGGCGCATGGCTCCGGTAATGACCACTGGTTTGTTGCTCTTTACGGTGAGGTTTAGAAAATAGGCGGTTTCCTCCAGAGTATCGGTACCGTGGGTGATGACGATGCCGTCAACATCCGGTTTAGCCAGCAGGGCATTAATTCGGTGAACCAAAACAAGCCAGCGGGCGGGGTCCATGGACTGGCTGGGGATTTGCAGGATCTGCTCCATATGGATACAGGCCAGTTCCCGAAGCTCAGGAATGGCATCTACCAGGGCCTCCACCCCTAAATCGGCAGCGGTGTAGCCGCTGGTCTGGGTAGCGGATGGTGCCGTTCCGGCGATGGTACCGCCAGTGGCTAAAATTGTGATGCGTTTTTTTGTCATTGATGCCTCCATTATCAAATATCGGGATTAACCCCGTGGCTATAACGCCGATGCAGCTTCCTTTGCCTGATGTTCTGCCTGGGCCATTATTTCGGGAACATCCAATCCTTCAATATCCAACCCCTCTGCCGCAATGCACTGGAAACGGGGAATACCGTAGATTTGACTAAGGGCTTCCAAATAGCGGGCCCCCTGCTCCAGAAAAGCCAGATCCCCAGTGGTGATGCCGCCCCGGGTGGTAATCAAGGTGAGATCCTTTGCCGCGCAGAGCCCGATGCTGCCGGTTTCAGTGTAGTTAAAGGCAATCCCAGCTACAGAAACCTGTTCCAGATAAGCCTTCACCACGGCGGGAAAGCTGAGATCCCAAAAGGGGGCTGCGATGACAATATGCTCAGCCTCGGCAAATTCCCAGGCAGGGGAAAAGACTGGGGCATCCAGCTTCCCTGCGGCCATCAGAGCTTCGCGTTTGGTGTAGTCCTTGGCGTTCAGGGGTGGGATGGGATGCTGGGCAATTTCCCGGGTTATTAAGGTATCCTCGGGATGGGTTTTGAAATACGTGTCTAAAAAGGTTGTGGCCAGTCGCTTTGTGCGGGAGGCATCGCCTCGGATGCAGGCATCGATGTAAAGCAGGGACATGATTTTCCTCCAAGTCAGAAATTTATTTAATTATAGCACATCAAAGGACCCTTTGATTAAATTCTCTTCGTTCTACATCAAGCATCCTTTGACAAAACGGTTTTTGCCGATGCGCTGCGCAGGGATAAGAACAGGAAGATCAGCCCGAGGAGCAGCAGGATATGGGCAATGCCGGCCAGGCCGGAAATAGCGGCGGAGGGGCCGGCGGCCAAGGTCATCCCCATGACTTGGGGAACGCCCCGGGCGATGAGCATGACGACGGCGAAGGGCAGGCCGATGTTGTAAAACAGCATAAATTTTTTAAAGTGCTTTTGGGATTCTACATCGGTGAGCAGGGCGAAGAGCCCCACAATGAGAAAGACCACCATCCCCAGGACAAAGAGATGAACGTGGACGAATCCGAGGGTGGTCCGGCCATCAAAGGCAAGGTACTTGGTGAATTCCCGGTAAAAGACACCGCCGGCAATGGCCAGCATGGCATACAGAAAGGCGAGGTTGATATACTTTTTCATTAGAGTTCTCCATTATATCGGGCTTCCCGACATTCCTTAATATAATTGATGATAAACAGCACACCGGCCGTGGCCAGAGAGGCCCCCAGACCCGTGTAAAAGACAGCAATGAAGACCTCAGGGACCCAGCCGGAATACCGCAGGCTCACCCCGAAGATAATCATAAAGGCCATAATGCAGAAGGCCTTGATATCAAAAAATTTCATAAAAAACTGCTGGTCCTCCTCGTACTGGGTGATACGGGCGGTATGCTTGCGCACCATCTTACCGAAGACCATGAACTGGAAGGCGGCGTAGACCAGAATGGACAGCAGGATATTGATGATGCTGACGTAAGGGTCATAGACCAACAGGCCGATGCGCAGGATATTAAAGCCGGCGAACCCCCAGACAATGCCGCCGAGGAGCAAAAGGGTGTGTTTGTGTACTTTGAAAGAATTGGTCATAAATACCTCCTAAGGGCTGCGCCGTCAGTGCAGGGATCGACGCAGCAATTCACACAGGAAGCGGCAGTCGCTCCCTGTGGTAAGGGCTGATAGGATGTGGTTAAAGGTAAAATCCACTAAATCATCCGGAGCAAACGCCGCGTTAAAGATACTAGGATCGATGGTCCTGTCATTTTTAAGGCTTTGGGATAAGTCCGCCTTCATCAGTTGGAAACAGACGGCCATGGCCTGACGGCCCTCGGTGCGCTGTTTGGGCAGGATGACCTGGGAATGCCCGGTATAAAAACCCGGATAGCGTTCACTGCTCTTTTTAATGATGGTGTACAGGCATTCGACGGCGGCGATAAAGCTGTTTTGCTGTTGGGTGCAGCTCAGCACGTCCTCTCCGATGTCCCCCCAAATGGATTCCACCGTGGCCATGAGTAAAGCCGTCTTGGAGGGAAAGTAGCGGTACACCGTTCCCACGGCGATGCCACATTCCGAAGCCACCCGGCGTATCTCGATGGCCGCCAGGCCATCGGCAGACGTAATCGCCTTACAAATGGTTAAAATTTTAGTATGGGTCTCCTTTGCCATTGGTCACCTCCCTTTGTGAACTGTGTTCATTTTAATATAAAAACCTTAAAAAGTCAAAGGAATGGGCTGAGCCCATCCCGAGAAATGCCATGAGGGCTTAGGGTATATAATATCGCATCGGGTTCAAGTAAGCTCATGGTTGTGATTTTTTCGAAAGTGTACCCCGACGCAAAAAAAGATAGAGGGCACAATGTAGCAGTACATTGGCCTTCTATCTGATGGAACAAAAAGGCCGCGGACAAAGCATTGCCCATGGCCCTTAAAGACGATAAAATTGCATGCGAAAAACAGGAGCATTTTGACACATCCGATTTTCCGATGAAATCCCGGGGGGATTATATTATGACGGGGAGCGGGCGGTCAATGCCTTAGCCTCTCCACCGCCCCCATTGGACAGTACTCGGCACAGCTGCCGCAGTGCAGGCACTGCCACAGGCAGAGGGCCAAGCCCTTAGGAAGTACGCACAATATTGTGGGGTGGTTACCGGTGGGTAACGGTTGGCGGCGTATGGGTAAGAAGCTGTTTATAAAGATTAAAGTCGGTATCGGTGAAGACATTGAAAATGACTTGTTGCAGGGTTTGATCTGTTTTTAAAAAGGTAGATACGCTTTCCAGGGCAATCCTAGCGGCCTGATCCTGTGGAAAATGAAAAACTCCCGTGGAAATACAACAAAAGGTCAGGGATTTTACCCCATGGGCTACCGCCAATTCCAGACAGGAGCGGTAGCACTGGGCCAGTAAGTCACAGTCTGAGCTTTGGAGTGGACCGGATACAATGGGCCCCACCGTATGGAGCACCTGTTGACAGGGCAGATTATACCCCGGAGTAATCTTGGCGGTTCCGGTCGACTCCGGGTGGCCCTGGGCTTCCATCAGTTCATGGCATCGGAGACGCAGCTGTACCCCGGAAAAGGTATGGATGATATTATCGATACAGGAGTGGCAGGGCTGGAAGCACCCCAACAAAGCACTGTTGGCCGCATTGACGATGGCATCGCATTTTAAGGTCGTGATATCCCCCTGCCAGAGAAAGATTCGGGGATTGACTTCGGAGGGTACCAGGGAAGCGGCATCGGTCGTACCTCGTTCCCGAACACGTTGGGAGAGATAGGCATCCTGGATCTTTAGGAAAGCTTCGTCAGTTGGCAGGGGCGGACGGAGATTAAAGAGGCTGCGCAGCAGCTGCTGTTGGCCGGATTCATCCCCTGGGATGGCAACACCCGCATATTGGGGCAGCTCTTTGAGCAAGGCCTGAATCAAATAAAGTCGTCGTTCATCCTGGGTCATGGGAGTACCTCCTGAATGTGTTTTAAAGTGATGCCGATATCACCAGCAATGCGGATGGACTGTCTCGCTATTTCGGCTGGGGCGTAGGCTTCTTGGGTATTGACACAGGCATAGGTAGCCCTGGGATTGGCCTGGGTCATTTTCCAAAAGGGGTATTTGATAATCCCCGGGGTATTCATCCCCACCCCCAGCTCTAAGTAGAGGACATGAAGTCCCTGGTGGTGGCGGAGGAAATCGGAGTAGCATCCGGCGGCCCGGTGCCAGCCTGCATCCTCCACGAAGGTATGATCCGCCCGGAGGTTCATGGTCATGGGCTTTCCGCACTTTGGGCAGTGGGGAATAAGGTCCGAGGGAACCGCCATTGCCGGCGTGACTCCCTCTGGCAAGGTCAGTAGGCTGTTTTCGTCAATTTTGTACCCCTGTGCCTCAACCATTTTGGAGATGGTATCGGCGTTCCCGTAGGTTTTCTGATGGCAGGGGGTACTGCATTGGAAGCGTCCGTAGTCCCCCTGGGTATAAAACAGGCGTTTTTTATCAAAGCCCGCCCTCTGGAACTGGTGGTCCACATTGGTGGTTAGGACAAAATAATCCTTCCCCTGGGCAATCCGTAATAAGTCCCGGTAAACGGGCTTTGGTGGATTTTGGTATCGGTTGATGTGGATATATCGGGACCAATAGGCAAAGTGCTCCTCCCGGGAATCGTAGGGATAAAAACCGCCACTGTACATATCCCGGAAACCATATTTTTCTGCAAAATCCGAGAAATACAGGGTAAATCGTTCCCCGCTATAATCAAAGCCCGCTGAAGCCGAAAGCCCTGCCCCACCCCCGATGACGATGGCATCGGCGCAGGTGATAGCCTCAGCTAGGTTGAAAATGCTGTTATCCTTCATGATAAACCACCTTCTTTTTTTCTCCATTGTACTCTTTTAATCGGGAATGTAAAGTACGTACAATAGGATTGCCGGATGACCAGGATGAAACGAAGGGACCCCGTAAAAACGACCCTGATGCTCATCAGCAATAAATGGAAGGTTCTGAGATTACGGGATTTAATGTCGGGGAAATGGGTTTTTAATATTGGAGATACCACAAATATAATTGGCATCAACGTTGTAAAATTTTGCAAGAATTAATACGTAGTCCAAGGGAATACGTGTTTTTCCCAATTCATAGTCCGAATAGGTTTTTTGTCCGACATGGAGAAGCGCAGCAATATCGCATTGGCGTAAATCATGGTCCTCCCGCAGTTCGCGAATTCGTTTTAAATAGTGCATATGCTATCCCCCCTTTCCTCTGTTAATCATAGCGTAGAGGAATATACTCTATTGATTTATAGAGTTATATACTCTATAATAAAAACAAGGAAGCTATGGAGATGCCACTACATTGCAGGTTGATTCACAAACTTTTCCCGCTGCGGCAGAAAGGATTCCTATGCCACAACTACTTTATTCAGAAATCAATTTATTTTGTATTATCCTGCTTGTTATCGTTCTTCAGCAGATGCAGCGGGTTTTTACAGAGGATTCGGTGTGGTCTATTTTCATTAAAACAGTGGTCATTGGTATTGTCACTATGGCCTTGGATTTATTGTGGGGGCTCATGGATTCTGGTTATATTCAGGTGTCTTATCAGATGAGTGCAGTCATTAAAGGTCTTTATTTTTCTGGGGCGGGTCTCATGGCCTTTCTCTGGTTCTTGTTTTCTGAATCCTCCCAGCAGAGTACATGGGTGAATAAACCAGAGAAGAAATGGCTATGTGCCATTCCCTGGTTTGTTTTTGTCCTTTTATCCCTTCTGTCCGTCCAGACCGGATGGCTTTTCTATATTGATGAGACTGGACGTTATCAGAAAGGAAATTTGCTCCTTCTCCAATTGATGCTGTCCTACGGCTATATCATTGTGACGTCCGTTCGTGCTTTTGGGAAATCTCTTCAGAAGGAAAAGTATGCCTTGCGTGCCCGTTACCGAGCTTTGGCTTCATTCGTCATTTTTCCACTTCTTGGGAGTGTCGCTCAAATTTTCAGTCCAAATACACCGCTGCTGTGTATGGGAATTACCTTGGCGGTCCTTCAGGTTTTCCTTGACTTCCAGGGACAGCTGGTTTCGACAGACAGCCTTACTAAGCTCAATAACCGAAATCAATTGTTCGAGCATTTGGCCCGGAAAATTCGTAGTTATGACCAGGAGCTGTACTTGTTTATAATGGATATTGATCGTTTTAAATCCATTAATGATCGTTATGGGCATATCCAGGGAGATGTTGCCTTGGTTCATGTCGCCCGGGTCCTTCAGGATGTTGGTAATCGGAATAACTGTTTCATTGCCCGATATGGGGGTGATGAATTTGTCATGGTGGGGGAGTTCCCTAATGAAGCCAAAGCTCAAGGGCTCTGTGATCAGATTGGTATGGCCCTGAAAGCTAAAGCGGAATGTCTGCCTTTCCCAATCTCGGTAAGCATCGGTTACGCCTGCTTTACCCCGAGGTATTCCTACATTCCGGACTTCATTGCCAAGGCGGACCGGGCCCTGTATGCTGCTAAGGCCCGCCGTCAGTAGATTCCAGGGCTTAAAGAAAAAGCATCGAAGACATAAGGCTTCGATGCTTTTTCTTTGGGTGAAAGATCATTCTATCGAATAAAATTGGTATGGATGCCGGGTTCCCGTTCGGGAAAGGTGATTCCGGCAGCAGCGCCAGCTGCGATGCATTTCAGCAGCCAAGCCATGTTATTGCCAAGGGTCCGCATGGTCTGCAGCCCCTCGGCATCCTGACAGACTTCCTCCGGGGTATTACCATGGACTTGGTTCCAGTATTGGGAGCCCACCACAGGCATGTTGCTGATGGTGAAATACTTGTTGATTTGGTCAAAGGCTGCGGAGGCACCCCCCCGGCGACAGCTGACCACGGCTGCAGCAGGTTTACCGCCCACCGGAGATTTACCCCCGTAGAAAGCCCGATCCATAAAGGAAGTCAGGGCACCGGATGCCGCGGCGTAGTGGACGGGGGAGCCGAAGATGAAGCCATCGGCAGTGGCTGCCTTTTCTGAGAAAATATTGGCGCAGTCCTCAATAAAACATCGGCCTGTTTTTTTGCAGGCCCCACAACCGATACAGCCAGAGATCGGCTGATTGCCCAGCCAAAAGATTTCGGTTTGGATTCTCTGGGATTCGAGGGTTGAGGCCACTTCTTTCAGGGCAGTGTGGGTACAGCCATTTTTATGGGGGCTTCCGTTGACTAATAATACTTTCATAATGGGTTGTTCACTCCTTTAATGTTTCTTTTATTTTATTATACGCCCTGTGTCAATGTGATAATGTCACCGATAAGTTTAAGATTGGGGCGTATAATGAAAGTAATAAAATATGGAGGTATGGATATGAGTGTAACGACATTAACCAATGATAATTTTGAACAGGAAGTGACCATGCATCAGGGAACTGTTTTAGTGGATTTCTGGGCAAGCTGGTGTGGACCGTGTAAGGCCCTTTCCCCTGTTGTGGATGAGATTGCCAGAGAAGAAAAGGAACTGAAGGTTGCTAAGGTAAATATTGATGAACAACCGGAGTTGGCCAGACGGTTCCAGGTCATGAGTATCCCCACCCTGGTTGTCTTTAAAAACGGCGTTTTAGTGAATCGTAGCGTTGGAGCCATCCCCAAGGATGCGGTGCTGGAATTGGCAAAATAAAATCATTAAAAATAACGAAAGCGTCGGAAGGTTATCTTAAAGCCCCGACGCTTTTGTGTTATGTTGGGTGTCTGTACCCCGCCGATAAATTCGATAAAACTCCCGGACCTGGGCATCCAATAGGGCCAGGGCCTCAGCCTCCTTTTCCGGGAAGCCATCGTAACGGCTAAGGAGTAGAAAAATGGGGGCGTAGAAATTCATGGCCATGACCTGGGGGTCTCCGGGGATGAAAGCGCCGCATTGGATCAGCTGAGCGAAAACGGTGGTTTGATATTCGAGGGCATCAGACATGAAGGTCTTTCGGTAAATGGCGCAGACTTCAGGGTTATAGAACTGCTCCATGGAAAGCATTCGCCGGTATTTTGCGGCAAAGTCATCCTTCCAGTAGAAGAGGAAAACCTGCCGGCTGAGGGCTACCAGGGTATCGGCATTAAGGGCGGCGTAGAAGGAAGTGGCATTGGTCTCATTGGCATCCGGGAGGGAGAGCCGGTGGGACATCTCGGCCATACGTTCTCCCATTTCGGTGACGATGGTATTAAAAATGGCCGCCTTCCCCTTGAAATGCTTGTAGAGGGAGGCATCCTTAATGCCCACCGCCGCGGCGATATCCTTGACGCTGACGCGGCTGTATCCCCCCACAGAAAAAAGATCCAGGGCGGCGATGACGATTTTATCCCGGGTTTTCACATTAGGCCTCCAGCAGTGCTTTCACCTGATTCTCCTCGGCGAAGAGAACACAGCCGCCATCGTGGTCCTGGGTGAGGGTTCCCTGGGATTGCAGTTGGGTGAAAAGCTTTGAATGCAGGGCTTCCAAGAGGGAAGCCTGTCTCAGATTGGTGTCCGAATAGGGGGAAAAGGGACAGGGCTCGGCATCGCCTTTGGGGTTGATGTGGAAGAAGCCCCGGCCAGCCGCAAGGCAGCCGCCGCTTCGGGCTTCGTCCCCAGGAAAGGCAATGAAGATGCAGTCATCGTAATGGTCCCGCAGTCCATGAAGGGCTGCCATCAGGCGGGTACGGTCTGCTGGGGTGGGGGCCAGACCACCAGTACCCTTGCAGATGGGGACATATTCCACAAAGAAAACAACCCGACAGCCCCGCTCTGTGAGGGTATCCAGGAAGTCCCGGGAGGTGACAACTGCCTGATTCTCCCGGGTGACGGTGACCGAGGTCCCGTAGAGGAGACCCTGCTGATGGAGGGTGGTCATGCTGTTCATCAGGCGCTGATACATCCCGGCACCCCGGCGGGTATCGGTGAGGGTGGCGTCCCCCTCCACGCTGAGGATGGGAATTAAGTTACGGTGCTTCTTCAGAAAATCCAGGGCCTTATCCGTTAAAAGAGTCCCGTTGGTAAAGATGGGGAACAGAATCTCCGGATGGGTGGCGGCTGCTTCCAGGACATCCGGGCGGAGGAAGGGCTCGCCCCCGGCCAGGAGGATGAAGCTGCACCCCAGGTCCCTGGCTTCCTCAAAAATGCGGTTCCAGAGGGGAGCATCCATCCCCTGTTCCTCCGACCCATCCACACAGGCCCCCTCGGCCCGGGCATAGCAGCCCGTACAATGCAGATTGCATCGGCTGGTAATACTGGCGATGAGAAAGGGCGGAACGTGGGTGCCCTGAATCTGGTAGGCCTCCCGCCGGGCCTCGGCAGCCCTCCGGCCCTTAGCAAATCGGGCCATGGCCAGACTGGTCTGGGGATTTTTTACCGTGGCCTTTACGATGTCCTGGGAGAGGTGTCGGATACCGTCTTCTAAGTACTGCTTTAGTGTGAGATCTTCCATTATATCCTCGATAATTCAATACAGTGAAATCCAAAAAGGGAATAAGCTAGCGTTCACTAGCTCTCTTTAGTATAGCTAGTAAACGCTAGCCTGTCAAGGATATTGATTGTTTTTTAAAAATCTTCAGATTATCTGGCGCATTCTCCGCCGGCACCGGTGAGAATCTCAATGCCGTGGTCCAGATGGGGTGCAATGCAGTCCAGGCATTCCACCACGGCCTTGGGGCTGCCGGGCAGGTTGATAATCAAAGTGGTCCCCCGGATACCGGCGGTTGCCCGGCTGAGCATAGCCCGCCCGGTAAACTGCATGCTGTAAGCCCGCATGGCTTCCCCCAGCCCCGGGGCCATGCGCTCACAGACATCGGCCGTGGCTTCCGGAGTACAATCCCGGGGAGAAAAACCGGTGCCGCCGCTGGTCAGAATCAGTTCAGCCTGGCCCCCATCGGCAATTTCTGCCAGTCGGGCGGCCAGTACGGCCCGTTCGTCGGGGAGGATATCCGTGGCGACCAGGGTATAGCCTAAGTTTTCCATGTAGCCAGCGATGGCTGGGCCGCTTTGATCCTCCCGGGTGCCAGCGGCACCTTTGTCGCTGGCGATGATGATGGCAAGTCGTTTTTTCATCGGTTTATTCCTTTCCAAATTCAAAGTCACCGCTTTTTCCACCGCTTTTGGTCAGGAGGTGGATATCGGAGATGACCATCCCCTTATCCAGGGCTTTACACATATCATAAATGGTTAACAAGGCCACGGATACCCCGGTGAGGGCCTCCATCTCCACCCCGGTTTTCCCGCCAACCTTGACGGTACAGGTGGCGGTGATGGTGGAGGCCGCCGCATCGAGGGCAAAATCCACGGTGCAGTGGGTAATCATTAAAGGGTGGCAGAGGGGGATAAGCCCCGAGGTGTTTTTAGCGGCCATAATGCCGGCAATCCGGGCGGCGGCTAAGACATCCCCCTTGGGATTTTCTCCGGCTGTCAGGGCAGAGAGAATGGCCGGGATGACCTGGATTTGGCCCTGGGCCACGGCCTTCCGGCTGGTGGCTACCTTAGCTGATACGTCGACCATGATGGCATTGCCCTGGTCATCGAGATGGGTAAGTTGATCGTTCATAGGTTTCTCCATTTCAGTAATACCTTCATTGTAAAGCCAGGGGACATAAAAAACAAGGGGAAGATGACGGGCGTGAAGAAACAGTAAATTTTTGTGATGGAGACGATCTTCCTTAAAAAGGATTGCAACCCTTGTCAACATGGTTTATAATAAAAAAATATTAGAAAGAGAACAAGTTATTATTCACAACAAAGGAGGCCGCTATGGGATTTGGTGCTGTGATTGTTGCCGGGAAACAGCCTCCACCGTCGGGGTCCTTTGCCCCACTGGTCCAGGCAGGAAGTATTTCTGTCATCAAACGTATTATTTATACCCTCCAACAGGCAAAGGTTTCGCCCATTGTCGTCATGACTGGCTACGAGGCAGATCAATTGGAACGGCACGTGGAGCGGACCGGTGTGATTTGCATGCGGGATGTGGATTATGAATCCACATCGGAGCTGGAAACCCTTAAGCAAGGGATCGCCGAGATTCAAAATCAGTGCCAGGGGATTGTCGTCCCCAGTGTACAGACCCCTTTTTTTAAAGGTGAGACCATTGAAAGGCTGGTGGCAGAGGCCAGACCCTTTGCCTGGGCCGATACCGAAGAGGGATCTTGTCCCTATCCCCTCTGCATGGATAAGGCGGGGATGATGGCGGTAGAGGCGGCAGAGGACCCGGAAACCCTGATTGCCCTAGCCAAAAGATATGGTGTGAAAGGTGTTGCGACCATGGATGACGGAATCGGGAAGCCTTTGGGGACGGAAACCGAAGCCTTGATTGCAAGTTATAACCAGGTATTCCTTCGGCCCCTCATTAAGGTGAGCCTGGCCCGGGAAGAGGTGTTCTTCGGCCCTGGAACTGCCCAGCTGCTCCACCTCATCCAAAGAACCGGATCGGTTCGGACGGCCTGCGAACAGATGCACTTATCCTACAGCAAAGCCTGGAAGATGATAGGGAAGATGGAAAAGGAAATGGGTGAACCGGTGGTGAAGCGTTTCCAGGGAGGCCAAAGTGGCGGACGGGCAGAATTGACCCCCCGGGGAGAGGATTTGCTCCTGCGCTTTACCCGATTTGAACGGGAATGCAAGGATCGCGTGGAGGAGATATACAAAGACTATTTTCAGTCTTAAATTTTTACCATCGAGTGTCTTGAAAAAAGAATTCGGTGGTAAGGTTACGGTTTCGAGTTGCTTTAAAAAATAATTCGTTAAAATTGATAAAAATGAAAAGGTAGGAGAAAATGAGAAATACGATAAAAGCCCTTTGTGATTTCCTGGAAAAGAGACAGGATGTGGTGCTGTGCAGCGTTGTGGCCGCCAGCGGATCGACCCCCCGGGGAGCCGGTGCGAAGATGATGGTTTTGGCCGATGGCAGTGCCACGGGTACCATTGGTGGTGGTGCTGTGGAGCATCGGGCGGTGGAGTTGGCAACCCGGGTCCATCAGGATAAGGGCTCCTTTGTGGAGCAATTTGATTTATCCGACAGCGCCAAGGCCGATCTTGGGATGATCTGCGGTGGGAATACCACCGTGTATTTCCAATATTTTGCCAGCGATGATCCCCAGGCCCTGGCCTTTGCCCGGGCCGCGGCCCGGAAGGTGGACGCCAATGAGGATGCCTGGCTGATTACGGAAATTGCCGAAGATGGTCAGGGGTCCATGGGGATTTACGCCGATGGGGGGCTGGCCTTTGGTCAGGGCATCGCCCTGGAGGACTCCGGCAACTGGTTTGGCTCCGGCTCCCTGTATATTCCGGGGAAAATCAGACATTATATTGAGCCCCTATCCCGGAAGGGTCGGGCCTATCTCTTTGGTGGGGGGCATGTTTCCCAAGCCTTGGTTCCTGTCATTGCAAAAATCGGATTTGTGCCCGTGGTCTACGAGGATCGGGAGCGGTTTTGTGATTTGAATTTATTTCCCGGGGCCATGGCCACTATCCAGGGCAGCTTTGAGGAAATTGCAGATAAGATTACCCTGGAGGCATCGGACTATGCCATTATTATGACCCGGGGCCATATGGCAGACTATGCGGTGTTAGAACAGGTGCTGCGCACGCCGGTCACCTATATCGGGTTGATTGGCAGTCGCCGGAAGATTGCGAAAACCCATGAGAAGCTGCGGGCTGCGGGCTTTGGGGACAGGGATATCGCCCGAATCCATAATCCCATCGGGCTGGATATCGGGGCAGAAACCCCGGATGAAATCGCCATTAGTATTGCCGGAGAGCTCATCGCCTATCGGGCTGGAAAGGCCAGAGCCTAAGGCATCCTTGGATTGCAGATAAGCATTAAAGAATTGTAGATAGAGGAGTGGAAGATGAAAAGTATTCGAACTGAGGATGCGGTGGGGCACGTGCTCTGCCATGATATCACCCAGATTATTAAGGGTGTGACGAAGGATGCGGTGTTTCGCAAGGGCCACGTGGTCACAAAAGAGGACATCCCCGTGCTGCTTTCCGTGGGGAAGGAAAATCTCTACGTTTGGGAAGCGGATGAAACCATGCTTCACGAAAACGATGGGGCGGAGGTCCTGCGCAAAATTTGCCAGGGGGAAGGAATGCACCCCACTGAGGTGAAGGAAGGGAAAATCGAATTGATTGCAGACCGGGATGGACTGCTTAAGATCAATCGGGAGGCATTGGTTGCAGTCAATGGGCTGGGTGAGATGATGATTGCCAGCCGACATGGGGATTTTCCGGTCCGGGCTGGGGATAAAATTGCCGGAACCCGGATCATCCCCCTGGTCATTGCCCGGGATAAGATGGAAGCGGCCCAGAGGGTGGCGGGGGAATCCCCTATTTTCCAGGTTGTTCCTTTTGAAAAGAAGAAGGTTGGGGTCATTACCACAGGCAGCGAGGTCTCCAAGGGACGCATTGAGGATTCCTTTACCCCGGTTATTGTGGATAAGCTCTTAGAATACGGACTGTCCATGGATGAGCATGTTTTAAGCGGTGACGATCCCAAGACCATTACAGAGGCCATCCAGGGGATGCTCAAAAGGGGCTGTGAAATGATTATCTGTACCGGGGGCATGAGTGTGGACCCCGACGATCGGACCCCCCTGGCCATTAAAAATACCGGAGCGGACATTATTACCTATGGGGCGCCAGTGCTGCCGGGGGCCATGTTCATGCTGGCTTATACCAAAGCTGGGGTGCCCATCATGGGCCTGCCGGGCTGTGTGATGTACGCCAGACGCACCATCTTCGATTTGGTGCTGCCCCGAATTTTAGCCGATGATGTTCTTGCAGCTGAGGATTTCATCCGCCTGGGAGAAGGAGGGCTGTGTCTCCTCTGCGATGTGTGTACCTTCCCCAATTGCGGCTTTGGCCACTAGGATTGGTGATGCGATGAAGGATCAGCACGGACGTCACATCGACTATATGCGCCTATCCATTACGGATCGCTGCGATTTTCGATGTGTGTATTGTATGCCGGAGGATGGGGTGACACCCATCACCCACGATGAGGTACTCACCTTTGATGAAATCCTTCGGATCTGCCGCAGTGCGGTAGCCCTGGGGATTACCCGGTTTAAAGTAACCGGAGGAGAGCCCCTGGTGCGTAAGGGTGCCGTGGACCTCCTGGCTCGGATGAAGGCCCTCTCCGGGGTGGAACAGGTCACCCTGACCACCAATGGATATGTCCTGGGCCAGTATGTGGAAGCCCTGAAGGAAATAGGGATTGATGGCATTAATATCAGCCTGGATACCCTGGATCGGGAGCGGTTCCAGAAGATTACCAAACGGGATGGCCTGGATCGGGTCCTGCAGTCCCTGGAAAAAGCCGTGGATGCGGGCATTCGGGTAAAAACCAATACCGTACTGATGCCCCAGAACCGGGAGGACTGGCTGGGGATTGCCGATCTGGCCCGGTTTTGGCCGGTACACGTGCGGTATATTGAGATGATGCCCATCGGCATGGGCAGGGATTACAGCGGCTGTACCGGGGATACGGTCATGGCGATGCTCAAGGGAAAGCATCCCAATCTCATGGCAGTGTCAGAGCAGCTGGGGAATGGCCCGGCCCAGTACTTTAAAATTCCGGGATATTTAGGGCGGATCGGCATCATCAGTGCAGTCAGCCATGAATTTTGTGAGACCTGCAATCGGGTGCGCGTCACCTCGGATGGGATTTTGAAGCTTTGCCTCAATCGGGCAGGGCATGTGGATTTGCGGAAGCTGCTGCGTGACGGTGGGGACGATGGGGCCCTCACCCAGACTTTAGCGACAGCTATTTTAAACAAACCCCTGCGCCACGGATTTGAAATCCAGGGCCAGGCGGATGAAGAAACCCGCCGGATGGTGGGAATAGGAGGATGATCATGGGAATTGTACGAGCGGTTTGCACCAGTGAGCGGAAGGGGATTCAGAAGAAAAACCAGGGAAAGGCGACCTTTCGGGTGGATCATGGCATCGAAGGGGATGCCCACGCCGGCAATTGGCATCGGCAGGTCAGTCTGCTGTCCTATGAGCGGATTGCGGCCTTTAATGCCCAGGGGGCGGATGTGGTGGACGGTGCCTTTGGGGAAAACCTGGTAGTAGAGGGTTTTGATTTCAGTACCCTGCCCGTGGGGACCCGTTTTGTTTGTGGTGAGGTGATTCTGGAAATGACCCAGATCGGCAAGGAATGCCATAACCATTGTGAAATCCATAAAAAAATGGGAACTTGCATTATGCCCACCCAAGGCGTGTTTGCCAAGGTCATCCACGGTGGGGAAATTGCCGTGGGGGACACCATCGAGCGGATAGAGGCGGTGGCAAAGTAAGGGACGTTGGAAGATTTTGAGATCTAAGCGGTACAACTGAAATGAATGGAGAAAAACAATGAAGAAGAGAATCATATTGGCAATGGTGGCCATTCTGGCTATGGTGTGCGTATTGGCAGGCTGTAGTTCCAAGGCAAAGACCAGTGATCAGACCGGTGAAATTACGGTTATGGCGGCGGCCAGCTTAACGGATGCCTTTACTGAAATTGCCACGAAATTCAATGAACAATATGCGGATGTCAAGGTGAATTTCAGCTTTGATTCCTCGGGAACCCTGGCAAAACAGATCAAAGAAGGCGCCAATGCCGATGTTTTCGTATCGGCAGCCATGAAGCAGATGAACACCTTGAATGATGCGGGTCTCATGGATTCCGATTCCATTGCCAAGCTTCTGGAAAACAAGGTTGTCCTCATTAAAGGGAAGGATTCCACCCTGGATATTCAATCCTTTGAGGATGTGGGAACCGATAAGGTGAAAATGATTGCCATTGGGAATGAAGATGTGCCGGTGGGGCAGTATACTGAAACCATCTTTACGAATTTGGGGATTTGGGATGTCGTAAAAGCTAAAGCAAATCTGGCCACCAATGTCCGTCAGGTCCTGGATTGGGTGGCCACAGGCAATGCGGAATGCGGTGTGGTTTACGCAACGGATGCGGCTATTGAAGATAATGTGACTGTCATTACCGAAGCCCCAGAAGGGAGCTGCGACCCGGTTATCTATCCCATGGGGATTGTGAAGGCTTCCACCCAAAAGGATGCGGCCAAGGCTTTTACGGAGTTTTTAAAGACGAAGGATGCCCAGGATATTCTGACTAAGTACGGCTTTACGATTTACTCGGAGAAATAAGCAGTAGGTTGGAGCCATTCATCCGCTGTAATTAGTGGCAATAGCACGGCTGTTCGCGGGGCGGTGGGGATTGCCCTCAGCAAGCCCCGGAGTGCCGGACATATGCTTTCGCTCCGTCTGCCCGTGGATTCGGACGGGGTGTGTTACCGAAACGGCTTCGCATTTTCGAACACATGCCCGTTCGCCCCAATGCAGACTTACGCGAAAGATATGTCCGCCCCTCCTTTGTTTTTGGACACCGCCGGGTAACGGAGTATTGAGCCCCCCATACATTTAGGTTCGTCCCAGCTTACCCAGGCTGTCCGCAGAAGGTATCTCAGGCATCACGACCTTGAGGCGAACAGGCGCAGCCTGTACGACGAGCGGGAGTGTGATTGTGATACCTACTGCGAACAGCCGCCCCGTTTCCACAAAAATCAGCGGACGAACAGCACCCCCCTCAAATTTTCGCACCTCGAAAGGAGCAACCATGGATTGGTCACCCTTATTGTTATCATTAAAAACGGCCTTCATTGCCACGGGCCTTACCTTTTTGCTGGGGACCCTGGCCGCCTGGAAGGTGGTTGGATTGAAGCGGGGATCGGGGTTGTTTGATGCCCTCTTCACCCTGCCCCTGGTACTCCCCCCCACTGTGGTGGGTTTTTTTCTGTTGGTCCTCTTTGGGAAAAACAGTGGCGTGGGGGTCTGGCTGTCCCAGATTGGTATTCAGGTGGTCTTTACCTGGCTGGGAACGGTGGTGGCATCCACGGTGGTGGCCTTTCCGCTGATGTACCGCACCGCCCGGGGGGCCTTTGAGCAAATGGATGAAACCCTCATCTATGCGGGGCAGACCCTGGGACTATCGGATATTCGGATCTTTTGGCAGATCGTCTTTCCAAGCTGTTTGCCGGGGATTGTCGGAGGGACCATCCTGGCCTTTGCCCGGGCATTGGGAGAATTTGGGGCCACCATCATGCTGGCGGGGAACATTCCTGGGAAGACTCAGACCGTGGCGGTGGCGGTGTACTCGGCCGTGCAAAATGGCAATCGGGTTTTAGCTTACAAATGGGTGGCAGTCATTGTGACCATCTCCGTGATTTCCATCCTGGGGATGAATTGGGTCAACGGCAGACAGCGTCGGCTGGATGGAAGGAGGGGCTAAAATGGGCTTATCCGTAGATATTGTTAAAACCTTCGGAGATTTTACCCTGGCGGTCGCCTTTGAAACCGGGGAGGAAATCTTTGCGGTGTTGGGGGAAAGCGGCTGCGGCAAGAGCCTGACCCTTAAGTGTATTGCCGGCATTGAGAAGCCGGATTCGGGACGCATCTGCTTAAATGGCCGGGTGCTCTACGATTCCCAGAAGGGGATTAATCTCCCCCCCCGGGAGCGTCGGGTGGGCTACCTCTTCCAGCAGTACGCCCTTTTTCCCAATATGACCGTGGCCCAAAACATCGGGGTGGCACTATCCAAGGATGAACGGGAGGCCCTAGTGGCGGACTTTATTCGGGATTTTGCCCTGGATGGCTTGGCAGAAAAATACCCGCGGATGCTCTCCGGTGGGCAGCAGCAGCGGGTGGCTCTGGCCCGGATGCTGGCAGCTAAGCCAGAGCTGATTTTGCTGGATGAGCCCTTTTCCGCCCTGGACCATAACCTGAAAATGACCCTGGAGCTCCAGATGCTGGAAATCTTTGAGAAATACCACACCCCCATGCTTTTTGTCTCCCACAACCGGGACGAGGTGTACAGTCTGTGCTCCCGGATGGGGATTATCAGCCGGGGCCACATGGAGCGGGTGGGGACCAAGGAGGCTGTTTTTAAAGACCCGGTAACCGTGGCGGGGGCCAATATCACCGGGTGTAAGAACATCGCGGCAGTAAAGCCAGATGGTAAGGGGCAAATGTCCTGTCCGGAGTGGGGGTTTTGTCTTTCACCCCAGGTACCCGGGCGTACCCACCTGGCCATTCGAGCCCACGATATCCTTATGACCCAGGATGAACCCCTGGAGGCCTCCATCCGCCTAAAGGGAAGGATTGAGTGCCTGCTTGAGCTGCCCTTTGAAGACAATGTTGTCGTCCGTATCCAAGGGGATGGAAAGAGCCTGGGGCGTTTGGTGGTGGCGATGGAAAAGAACAATATGTCTACTTTATCCCTGGGAAAATCGGTGTCTCTTGGGATTCAGCCGGAGAAGCTCCTGTGGCTGGAATAAAAAAGACACCACAATATATCTTTAGCATGAGTATATTTATCTGATTTCAGGTTAGGATAAATTCTTTAAAGCATCCCCTGTAGTGGCCATGGCCTGGGCAACCGTTTTAAAAACTGGCAGCAGGGCTTCATATTGTTTCTGGTGTTCGGAGTTTACTGGTGTTCGGGCTTCCAGGGTATGGAGGCCATCGATGGGGGAGTAATCCTCCCACAGACCCACGCCTTTAAAAGCCAGGGCAGCAGCCCCAAGGGAAGCAGCATCCTGATCCACGCTTGTTTTGAGGATATCCAGGCCGTAGGCATCGGCAAAGATCTGACGCCACAGCGGGCTTTTGCTGCCGCCACCCACAATGAGCATTTCGGTGAGGGCTTCATCACCGTAGGCGCACAGAATATCCAGGGCGATGCGCAGATTTAAGGCAACACCTTCCATGGCTGATCGAATCAGGTCTGCCCGGGTGGTGGAAAGCTTGAGTCCGGCGTAGGCCCCGACGATGTCGTCGCTGGCTTCGATCATGGAGCCCCCAGCCAGACTGGGATTGAAGAGGAGCTTATTGGCCCCAATGGGAGAAGCTTCTGCCAGCTGATCCATGGCCATATAGGCATCGGGGCCACCGGCCTCTTCGGCTGCCTTTAAATCCGGGCAGAGGGTATCCCGAACCCATTTGTAGCTGTTCCCTGCAGAGAAGATACACGTTGCTGAGGCGTACATCCCCTTGATGGCATGGGCAAAGACATAGGGCTTGTATTTGAAATCCACCACGGGTTCCTGGGAGGTTAAGGCGATCCAGGCCGAGGTTCCCAGGGAGGTATAAATCCGACCATCTTTTATTCCCCGGGCACCCAGG
This sequence comes from Eubacterium aggregans, assembly GCF_900107815.1. GTDB lineage: Bacteria > Bacillota > Clostridia > Eubacteriales > Eubacteriaceae > Eubacterium_O > Eubacterium_O aggregans. The sequence continues at coordinate 47,108 of NZ_FNRK01000011.1, read as the reverse complement.
GCCATACAGGCGTTATCAACACCGCCGGCAATCACCTTGACGGTGGTGGGCAGACCGGTAAGGGCCGCTGCCTCCGGAGTAATGGTTCCCAGAACGGCGTCTGAATCTAAAATTTCTGGGAAGAGGCTGGGGTCGATACCGGCGGCGGCCATATATTCCGGGATATAGTCCCAGGCCTTCAGGTTGAAGGCACCACAGCCAGAGGCGTAGGAATAATCGGTACACAGCCGTCCGGTGAAACGATAGTTGCAATAATCTTTGGTTCCAATGATCTTATGGACCTTGGCGAATAATTCGGGCTGCTCTTCCTGGTACCACATGATTTTAAAAAGGGAGTAGCATTCCCGGGGAAAGCCGCTGCCGGTACGGTTATACCATTCTTCATAATCGATTTTTTCAAAAAAACGATTGGCCTGGCAGGTGGCCCGTTTATCGGACCAAATGGGAGTGGTATCCGCTAAAAGCTGGCCATCTGTGCCAATGGGAACAACGCCGAGGCTGTGGCCCGAAATGGCCAGGGCTTCAATCGTATCCACATCGACGCCACTGGTGGCGATAAGCTCCTGGCAGGTGGCCACTACCGCATCCCACCAATCCTCGGGGCGTTGTTCGTGGCGGGATTCTTCGGGAAAGGTGGTATCGTAGGCTTTAAAGGTACTGGCTAAGGGTGCCCCGTCAGAGGCATAGAGAGAGGCCTTAATCCCTCCGGTTCCTAAATCGTAGGCAATCACTGTTTTTTTCATAAAGACACTCCATTATTCTTTAACTTCATTGAGGATATTCAGAGCGGATGCATAACCAATGCCGAAACGGCTGACGCCCATATCCACCATCCGCAGAACGGTTTCCAGATTGCGCACCCCACCCGCTACTTTGAGGGGAAGGGTATTTCCCACTGCTTTTTTAATCACTTTGATATGGTGGTCCGTGGTGGTGCCGGACCATCCGGTCCCTGTTTTAATAAAACTGGCGCCGTTGTCGCAGATCAGCCTTGCAGCCCGGGCAATTTCGTCATCGGTAAGGAGGGGCGCTTCCATAATAACCTTAAGGGGCGTGTCTCCGGCAGCATCGGCTACTCGGCGGATATCCCGGGCGACGGCGCCGTCCAGTCCGGATTTCAACATCCCCACATTGAGGACCATATCCACCTCGCCACAACCCATAGCGGTCAAGGTTTTGGCCTGATGAACCTTGAAGGCGGTCAGTTCACCGCCGGATGGAAAGCCGATGACCCCACCAACCATAATATCCGGTTCGTTCGCCATGGCATCCAAGGCCCGGTTTATAAAGCCGTGGAGGGGAAAGACGCAAATAAAGCGATGGGCCTTGGCTGCGGCGATAATGGCATCCACATCGGCCTGGGTGGACTGGGCTTGGACGGCGCTGATGTCAATCATCCGGGCAATATCGTGTTTTGAATAAGTCATGGGTTCTCCTATCGGCAGCAATAGCCGCCGTCAACGATGATATCGGAGCCGGTGGTGTAGCGGGAAGCATTGGAAGCGAGGTAGAGGTAGGCACCCACCAAATCCTCTACAGTCCCAAGGCGTTTCATGGGGACCATCTCATTCCAGATGGGGTGCATATCGGTTAGTTCAGCGACCAGCTCGGTTGTGATATACCCAGGGCTTACGGTATTAACGCGAATCCCCCGTTCGGCCCATTCCACAGCCATGGCCTTGCTCAGGTGGATAACGGCGGCCTTAGAGGCGCAGTAATTAGCGATGGTCTGGGGAACATTGACAATGTGCCCGGACATGGAGGCAGTCGAAATAATACTGCCCTTCTTCCCTTCCTTTAACATGGCCTTGGCAGCCGCTTGAGCGGTAAGAAAAACGCCGTTTAAGTTAACATCCAGTACGGCCTTAAAATCCTCGGGGCTAATCTCTTCCACCGCAAAGCCGTTGAAAATGCCAGCGTTATTGACGGCGAAGTCAATGGTTTTGTAGGTTTCCAGAAAAATCGCCATCATGGCATCCACCTCTTCAGGTTTGGTCACATCACAGCCGATAGCGGTAATGTTCCGCCCGGTAGTGGTGCGAATATCCTCTGCTGCTTTTTCAGCGATGGCCATATTCGTGGCGACCAAGGCGACATCAGCTCCAGCTTCAGCCAATGCCTTCGCTACGGCGTAGCCAATCCCCCTGGAGCCGCCGGTTACAAACCCACACTTACCTTTCATACTAAACATATCTAAAACTGACATGATCTTTCCTCCATAAAATGATTTGTTGGGAATAAATCCCTCTATCCGGATTTGTTTTTGATTATACATAGTTATCTTTAGGATATCAATAGAAATGTTTTAGTGATGTTTGATTTAAGGGTTGGACAAATGTTATAGGCTATGCTATTCTAAAAAATAAGAGGAGGTTTGCCATGTCCCGATATCCAAGCTATCGTCGTGTTTACGATGCATTAAAACAGCGTATCACCAATGAAGAATATCCGCCGGGAACCTTGATTCCCACAGAAACAGAGCTTTGTAGCCTATTTGAGGTCAGCCGAACCACCATCCGTAAGGCAGTGGCTTTGCTTGAGCAGGAGGGGCTTCTCCACGTTCAACAGGGCCGGGGAACCGAGGTGGTCGATGCCACAGCCACCCAGCGCCTCAACCAGGTAACCTCTTTTACGGAAACCATGCGGGCAAAAGGGTATGATGTTTCCTCCAAAGGGATTTATATTGATGAAATCATTCCACCGCCTTCTGTATTGAAGGCCCTCAAGCTTTCGGAGGGAACGGCAGTGATCCGCATCCAGCGCATCCAGATGGCAGATGGTCGGCCCATCGCCATTATGACAAATTATCTGAATCCGGATATTGCCCCGGGCATTTTAGAGGATCAGGATCAGATTACGTCTTTATATGCTTATTTAGAGAAAAAACATCAGGTTAGAATAACTGATGCCGATGATACTATCCGGGCGGCGGTGGCGGATTTTACCCAGGCTCAGCTTTTGGATTTACCGGTGGGGCATCCCTTACTGATCAATAATCGGGTGACCTATATGGAGGATTGTCCCATTGAGATCGTGCGTATGGTGGTGGACGGCAGCCGCTACGAATTTTCCATCCATCTCTCCGGGCGAGCCTTATAAAGAAATAAGGTATCAAAAAAAGGGCCATGGCCCTTTTTTTGATGCTATTCCAGGAAGTTTTTTCGAAGGGAAATAAAATCATCATTATTGAACCATACTGGCCCTTGGCTTCATCAAAAAGCTTTTTGGTATTGTGTTTATCGCTTAACATACGCATTCTCCACGGAAACAATATCCTCCAGCCGTTCTGTCCCCAGGCATTTAAGGAGGAATACGGAATCGGTTTTTTCCCCGGAATGGATATCTGCAAAGGTTGCGGTATTTTTCAAATCGTCGAAATTATGATCCACCCAGGTCCCTTCATTAACGAAACACTTTGTTTGACCGTAATCCCCTGAAAAATCATGGTAAGCAGGAACGTGGGTATGGCCAAAGACTACGACGTCAACTGTGGGGTCCAAATCAAAATACTGCTGCCTGGAATATTGGATGTGTGTTGCTAAATTTGTAGTATGCTGCATTTGAAAGAGGGCAGTGGTAGGAGCCGGGACGAGATTGTGCTGTTGGACTTTTTCCCAGCGGCGTTGGATATCGGTGTAGAGTTTGGCGCTGATGTGGTGCTTTGTTTTTGTAGGAACAAGATCGGCAATGGAGAAACGACCCTGGAACCCATCCACCGCAACTTGAATAAAGGGGTCATCCAGGGTCTGTGTCACTGGAAACTGGTGGTTGATGAGGTCTTCCCAGGTTTTGAAGTACAGATAAGCCGTGTATTGATCTCCATCCTCTGGATTGGGAGTAGAAATAGTTCCGAGGTCTTTGGTGATTTGTGGAAAATTCTCCATCAAAGAAGTCACTCCGAGACGGGCATAAAAGTATCCTGGGGGTAGGATGGGCTGCCCATGGGTCATATGCTCTAAATTGGAAAAGGGGTCTGGGGCACAGAAAAGCTCGTAGCGATGGGAATGTTCGATGACAACCTCGCTCCGACAGCCGGTGCGGTATCGGCCCAGTCCCCGGGTATCTCGGGCCTGGACGATACCAGGCAGAATTTGATCCAGCGTGGCAGCAGACAAGGTCATATCGTGGTTTCCCGGAATATAGACCACTTTGATCCCATCGGCGAGGAGTGCTTTGAAAGCATCAATGACCGGTGCGTTATTAGCGGCAACGTCCAGATAAAAGGTATTGGAATCTCCGGTTATTTCATAATCCCCAGGATAAAACCATTGATCCCAAAAATCCCCATTAATAACCACCTCATCTACCTGTTTTTCCCTTCTAAGGTGTTCAAGAAAAGAGATCAGTAAGGATCTATTTTGGACACATTCTGCAATGCGGTCGTCGACGCCGAGGTGAATGTCACTGATAACAATAGTCCGCATAAGAAAGCCTCCTCACATTCGATGCCTTAATCTTCTTCAAACAACAGGTCTCCGTTGACCTTCGCCGCATCCTGGAAGGTATCTAAAAGATCGTAGCCGTATTGTCCCAGGTTATTTAACATGGCTTGGGTATCATACAGGGTGATGGCGGTGGGTTCTTCAATATCATTTAGAGCATCCCAAAGGGCGTCGGGGGTAGCACCGTAGTTATCTTCAAAATCCATCCGCTTTTTAATATGGGACTGGGCTTTTTCCGGGGTAATCATCTTATCCCCTTCTAATCGGACATCAATCATTCTCTCATCTCCTTTGTGTAGGCTTAAGCTTATAAGAAAAATTCCGGGTTCTTATGGACCTTGGCAGTCTTGCCGATATGCTGCTTAGTGAAGAGGATATCCATCTTCCCCAGGGCTCGGGCATTCTTTGGGCAGGCCCAAACACAGGCCATACAGGTAATACACTTCTCTTTTATGGTCTTACTGGGGGAATCCATGGGAATGGCGCCCATGGGGCAGACAGCCACACAGGCGCAGCAGGCCACGCAGTCCATGTTGGTAATGGGCTTAAAGGGAATCCCTTTGAAATCCTTGTATTCCGGGTTGCCTGGCAGGGTCACCGCCTCGGGATGCCCCTGTTCCATGGCGGCAATCCTTTCAAAGACCTGTTCGGTAAAGGCGTTGAAGGCGGCATAATCCCCTTCGTCCGGACGGCCTTCGGCAATGGTGGGGACAATGGAGTGGCGCGTGACCACGGCAGCACCGGCAATGGTGACAAAGCCTTTGGCCGATAGAAAATCAGAAAGCTCCCGCAGTGCATCGTCGTAGTGGCGGTTTCCGTAAGTAGCGACGACGACGGCAGGGGTGTCAGCGCCCTTAATATAGGCCAGGCGGTCTTTAACCACCGGGGGAATGCGTCCGCCGAAAACAGGAACCCCAATAATCAGGAGCTCTCGATCATCAAAGGACCGTCGGCAAGGGTCTTGAATCGGGGTGAGGTTCACTTCAGATACCGGGGCCGCAGAGTGATCTGCCATGGACCGGATAACCTGGGCGGTGGAGCCGGTTGGACTGAAATACATAAGGGTGGATTGTTTTAATTCCATCGTCCATTACACCTTCCTTTTACATTAATAATAATTTTATTATACCATAATCAAAGGGCGAGTTTTTAGAATTGAGGTATAAATTTTAAAAGGGAGGTGTGCCGTCAATGGATACTTTGCCTTGTGAAAGGCGGTTATGGCGATTATAATAGATAAAAACGAGGAGGGAGCAATGGAAAGAGATTTAGAAAATAAAGGGAAAGGGCCCATACCAGCGGTCTTACAGCGCTGTACCTGGGTAGATTTGAAATCTCCAGAATATATCAATTATCATGATTATCAATGGGGGGTGCCCGTCCATGACGATCGCCTGCTCTTTGAGATGCTGATTCTGGAGGGATTCCAGGCCGGGCTATCCTGGCTGACCATTTTAAAGAAGCGCCCAAATTTTCAAAGGGCCTTCGATAACTTTGATCCGGCGGTGGTGGCGGCTTATGACACAGTTAAAAAAGAAGCCCTGATGCAGGACGCTGGGATTGTGCGCAACCGCCGAAAAATCGAGGCGGCGATTAAAAATGCCCAGGTTTTTTTAGACATCCAGGAGGAGTACGGCAGCTTCGATACCTACCTTTGGGGCTTTACCCAGGGCCAGACTTTGGTGAACACCGATGATGCTCTGCCGGCAAAGACGCCCCTGTCCGACACCATTTCTGCGGATCTGAAGGGTCGGGGGATGGGCTTTGTGGGCAGTACCATCATCTACGCCTTTCTCCAGGCCGTGGGGGTGGTGAATGACCATGCACTGGGGTGTTTTTGCCACCCGAAGCAGCAGGATTAGGCGCTGAAGGTATACCGGTAGGTTAAGGTGTATTTATCTAAAACGAACTGAACATCTCCATTGTCAAAGGTGGTTTTCTTGAAGTCGGCGTAATCTACGGGGTGCTTGGCCCGGATATAAGCCTCGGGGCTTTCCGCCTCAATGTCGGAAAAGGTGGTGACCGGGTTGGATGCACCACCGCATTGGTTGATCAGATCGGTGACCAGTTCATAGGTTTTCATGGGTATCTCCATTTTGATTTGATATTTTTATTGTATAGCTAAGCAAAGGCACCGTCAAGATACTTTTTAGATGGGATTATCTGTCTAATAGGCCGTTTGCCAACCGTGATCCAAAGGCCCAGAGCCCTGGCCGAGGTTGAGCCCCGCCCTTAGGGCACCGGTGAGGTAGTCCTTGGCCCTTTTAATGCTGGTGGGCAAATCCTCACCGAGGGCCAGCTGGCAGGCAATGGCCGAGGATAGGGTACAGCCCGTGCCGTGGGTATTTTCCGTAGCGATGCGCTCGGCGGAAAACCAGGTACAGGTGCCCTGGGTGCAGAGAAGATCCGTGGCATCGGACACCCGGTGCCCCCCTTTAATGAGAACCGCCGGGCCTTTAAGCTGGCGGGCGATGGCCCGGGCGGCGGCCTCCATGGCCTTTTCATCGGGGATGGACTGTCCCCAAATCACCTCAGCCTCGGGGATATTAGGGGTGATGAGGGAGGCTGAAGGCAGGAGGGTATGGATTAAGGTCTCCCGGGCATCTGGGGCCAGGAGAGCAGAGCCGCTGGTGGATACCATTACCGGGTCTGCCACAATGGCGGCGGGTTTATACTGGGCCAGCTTTTCGGCAATAACGGCGATTAACGCCGCGTTTGCCACCATGCCGATTTTAACGGCATCCGGGGGGATATCCGTAAAAACCGCATCCAGCTGGGCAGCCAGAAAATCCGGTGTCGTTTCCTGAATGGCGGTGACCCCCAGGGTATTCTGGGCAGTGAGGGCGGTAATGGCACTGGTGGCGTATAGCCCATGGGCGGCGATGGTTTTGATATCCGCCTGGATACCCGCACCGCCACTGGAGTCCGATCCGGCGATGGTTAAAACGGTTTTCATAAAAGCTCCTTAAAGGTATGAATAGTCATGGGGCAAAGGGCCTGAATAGCCCCGGTATCGGCAGCAGCGCTGTCATCGGCAACGGCTACGACAGTAAACCCCGCTCCGGTGGCCGTCTTAATGGCGTGGTAAGCATCCTCAAAGACGAGGGTGCTTTTTTTGGATGTTCCCAAAAGGGCTAAGGCGGCTTCGAAAACCTCAGGGCAATCCTTGCCGCACCCCACTTCAGAGCAGGTGAGAATATGGTCGATGCAGTGGGTCAGTTTATGATGTGCCAGGGCAGCATCGATGAGATCCCGCTCCGAGGCCGTGGCGATGACCGTGGGGATACCAGCGGCATGGAGGGTGGTGAGGAAGTCGTAAGCCCCGGGCTTTAAGGGGACCCGGGTGGCATAGGCCTTGTAGACCATGGCGCAGACCTCGGTGATAATTTGATCCACTGGCTTAACAAGGCCATAGTGGTCTCTGTAGTGAGCGGCACCCTGGGCCATGCTAAGGGACATAAAATGCTGATCTAAACCCGGCTCTGGCTGAATGTCCTGGGAGCGAAGGTAGTCTGAGGCGATGGTAGCCCAGATGGGCATGGAATCCAGCAGCGTTCCATCCAGATCGAAGATGACCCCGGTAATGGGGGTGGCAATGTCCCTCAGGGAAATGGACTTAGCAGTCATGGATCATTTCCCGGGTAATGGTCAGCAGCGCCTGGGTGGCGCCTTTAATATCCTCAGCAGCAAAGATGGCCGAGACAACGGCAATGCCGGCAATCCCCGTACCAGAGAGCCCAGAGAGGTTTTCCTGGGTGATGCCGCCAATGGCCACCACCGGGATATCCACAGCGGCGCAGATATCGGTCAGGGTATCCATGGAGACATTGTCCGCATCGGCCTTGGTCCCGGTGGTGTACACTGCTCCGACACCCAGGTAATCGGCGCCCATGGACTGGGCCAAAAGGGCTTGCTCCACGGTTTGGGCAGAGACCCCCAGGAGCTTTGTGCTGCCGATGAGGGCACGGACATCATCCGCTTCCATATCCCTTTGCCCCACATGGATGCCGTCGGCATCACAGGCCCGGGCGATAGCGACATTGTCATTGATAATAAAGGGGACGTTGTATTGGGCACACAGGGCTTTGATGACCTTGGCTTCAGCGAGAAAATCCGCATCGCAGAGGGTTTTTTCCCGGAGCTGGATCATGGTAGCACCCCCCTTAAGGGCGGCTTCCACATCCTGGGTCAGGGTGTGGTTCCCCAGCCAGTATCGGTCAGTCACAGCGTAGAGGAGGAGGTCCTTAGCGCAATTCATAGCTGGCCCGTCCTTCCAGAGTATCCCCATCCAGATGGTAGATGGCATCGATGAGGCGGTTGCGGAAGGTGGCGTTCCCATCCGTGGGAAGCATGTTTTTCACAGCAATTTCCCCAGCCACACCCATGGCACAGACTGCGGCAACCATGGCCATAAAGGGGTCCCCAGGATTGGCGGTGAGATAGGCTGTGGCCATGGCGGACAGCATACAGCCGCTGCCGGTAATATCGGCCATCATAGGCACCCCGTTTCGGATGATCCCCACCCGATCCCCGGTGGCGACGATGTCCGTGGCCCCAGTAATGGTGATGACGGCCCCGGTTTTGGCAGCGAATTCCTGGGCGAAGGCAATAACGGCATCTAAGGTTTCCGGGGTAACGGTATCCGCCACATCGGCATCGACGCCTCGGGTGGCCCCGGTGCCGGTGGCCAGGGTTTTAATCTCAGAGATATTGCCCCGGATGGCGGTGAGGGGCAGGGTTTCCACGAGGTTCAGGGCCGTTTGGGTACGCAGGGTCGAAGCACCTGCTCCCACAGGGTCCAACAGGATGGGATGGTTCAGTTCACCTGCTCGAATACCGGCGGTCATCATGGCAGGGATGGTCCGGGAATTCAGGGTGCCGATGTTGAGGTTCAGTCCCCCGCAAATGGCGGTGATTTCAACGGCGTCGTCCACATCGTCGGCCATAATGGGGGCACCCCCACAGGCGATTAGGATATTGGCGCAGTCATTAACGGTGACGTAGTTGGTGATATTGTGGACCAAAGGTGTGGTGCTGCGGACCTGGTTCAGATTACTTTTTAACATTATTTTCCTCCAAAAAATTGATAAGGGAACACCCATGGGTATGGGGTGTTCCCTTAGTCGGTTCGTATATTATTTCCTACGATGGCATTACCCATATCAGGTGTGTGGGTCGAAGCGTCACGCTTCCTCTCAGCCTGTGCACAAGCTCCCCTTTATGTGGTTGTGGTTTCATTATAGCGGTGGGACGGGTGGGTGTCAAGGTTCCAAGCCTAATACTTAAATTCCCGCTCCGTCCGATTCCAATGGGGATTTTCTTGCCAAAGCTGTTCGGCGGTATCGGCCCATTTTTCAGAGACGGCCTTGCATTTGTCGCAGAGGTCGTGGACATCCTCGGGGCTTTCCATATCTGTGGAGTGGGCACCGGAGGCATCCACCATTTTGGCTAAGGCACCGTAGTTGTCTAAGAGTGGGCAGGGGCGCAGCATATTGTCATTAAAGGGCTGACCTTCTTTGTAGGCCATAAAAAGGGGGGACTGGTAGGCTTCCAAAAGGGTTTTGTCATAGATATTGGAGTCGGAATAGTGGATAAAGGCACAGGGTTCAATATCTCCGGCAGCATTGATATGGAGGTAGTTCCGTCCCCCGGCGATGCAGCCCCGGACATATTCCCCATCGTTCCAGAAATCCATGGTGAAGATGGGCTTGGTTTTTCGGAATTTCCGAATTTGATGGTACATATATTTCCGCTGCTCATCAGTGGCTAAAAGCTCAGGGACGGCATCTTTACCCACGGGCATGTAGGTAAAGAACCAGGCAAATTTAGCCCCCTTGGCGATGAGGTCGTCGATGTATGCTTCACTGCCAATGACTTCCGTATTGGTCCTGGTGTAGCAGCAGGACACGCCAAAGGGCAGTTTATGCCGACGTAGGATTTCCATTGCCGCAATGACCTTATCGTAGGTCCCTTCACCCCGGCGGCTGTCTGTGGCTTCTCCAAAGCCTTCCACGGAGATGGCCGGAACAAAGTTTTTCACCCGGAGCATTTCTTCGGCAAAGGCATCATCAATGAGCGTCCCGTTGGTAAAGGAGAGGAACTGGCAGTCCGAATGTTCTTCACAGAGACGGATGATGTCCTTTTTTCGTACCAGGGGTTCCCCACCGGTAAAGATATACATATAGGTGCCCATTTTTTTACCCTGACTGACGATATCGCTGAGGGTGGCGTAGTCCATATTGGTGTTTTTGCCGTATTCTGCGGCCCAGCAGCCGATGCAGTGGAGGTTGCAGGCGGTGGTAGGGTCTAAAAGAATGGCCCAGGGAATATTACACTGGTATTTTTCACGATAGGCATCCCCCCGGGGCAGTCCGATGAGAGCACTGTTAACAATAAAATTCTTGAAGGTGGTCTTGCGGACGTCGGTGTCCACATCATTCCAGAGACTCATCATCAGCTGATACCAATTATTGTCGGGGTCGTCAAGGACCTCCCGGAAGAGCGTTCTGAAGGAAAGGAACATGTCCCCCCGATCAAAGCGATCCACCCAATCCAGCAGCTTGGGGAGGTTCTTTTCCGGGTCCTTATCTAAATAATTCAGTGCCACATTCACAGCAGAAGCCTTGATGGTTTCCTTTACCGTTTTATCTGCCATTTTTAATCACAATCCTTTCTCATGCTGTTCATTCATACCAGTATAGCCTTCATTACTGAAGAATGCTTTAGACATTTTATGCTTTTTGCCAGGATTCCCCCTAAATTCGATAAAGGTTAAGGGACCACCCCGATACTCGAGGTGGTCCCTTGGTCAATCAACAGAAATCATAAGGTTTAGATGGATCAGAAATCGATGGAGGTTCCGTAATAAATAGCCTTAAGCAGCTTCGTCATGAGTGGGACATCAATGGCACGGGGGTTGGAACCGGTGCAGGCATCCTCCACAGCCAGGCTGGCCACAAAGTCCAGTTTTTCAAGGAATTCATCCTCGGGGATTCCAAAATCCTTCATGGTATTGGGAATGTCCATGGCAAGGTTGAATTGCTCGATGAGTGCACAGAGGGCTTCTTTTAGGGTTTCATCATCATCACCGGTGAGTCCCAGGGCACGGGCAATTTCAGCGTAACGGGCACAGGCCTGGGAATCCTTAGCATTGAATCGGATGACATAGGGCAGGTAGATGGCGTTGGCACAGCCATGGGGAATATGCCCGATGGCGTAGGCCGGACCTGTTTTATGGGCGATGGAGTGGGTAATGCCCAACAGTGCATTGCTAAAGGCCATCCCCGCCAGACACTGAGCATAGTGCATTTGTTCCCGGGCAGCCATATCCCCGTTGTAGGAAGGCTTAAGGTACTCCCGGATCATAACGATGGCCTGGAGGGCCAGGGGATCGGTAAAGGGAGAGTGCAGGGTAGAGACATAGGCCTCAATGGCGTGGGTCAGGGCGTCCATCCCGGTGTGGGCGGTAAGCTTGGCGGGCATGGTTTCAGCCAGTTCCGGATCGACAATGGCTACATCCGGAGTGATATTGAAGTCAGCCAGGGGATACTTCGTTCCCTTAGTGTAATCCGTAATGACCGAAAAGGCCGTTACCTCGGTAGCGGTACCAGAGGTCGAAGGAATGGCAAGGAATTTTGCTTTCTGCCGCAGGGTGGGGAAGGAAAAGGGCTGGATGATTTCCTCAAAGGTGGTTTCGGGGTATTCATAAAAGACCCACATGGCCTTTGCCGCATCGATGGGGGAGCCGCCGCCCATGGCAATAATCCAGTCGGGCTGGAATTCCCGCATGGCTTGCGCTCCCTTCATTACGGTTTCCACGGATGGATCAGGCTCCACCCCTTCGAAAACCTGGGTCTCAATCCCTGCTTCCTTTAAATAGTCCTGGACTTTGTCCACAAAGCCAAAGCGTTTCATGGAGCCGCCGCCAAGGACGATGATGGCGCGTTGACCATCTAATGTTTTTAACTGTTCCAGGGCACCCTTGCCCCAGTATAAATCACGGGGTAATGTAAATCGATTCATAATAGCCTCCTTTTATTGTCGATTGTTTGTTAAATGATTAACGAAATGTTTACAGGTAGAATTATACGATAAGGCTTTGGGAGAAACAAGGGAAAATACTCGCTAAAGGAATGCCCAAGATTTGATGATAAAAGGGAAAAAATTGTTAAAAATTTATCATCTTTAGTCTGGATCTCTGGATGAGAGGAATAAACATAGACAAAATGCAGGAAAACAGGATATAATATGAAAAACTTTGAAAATTTAAGAGGACGAGGAAATGGTTGAGCATAAAGTGAAGGAACAAACACGAATAGTCGGTGTGAAACAAGGAGGTGCACAGCAATGAGGGGGCGTAAACCGCTGATTGGGGTAACCCCCCAGGTCGGCAAGCTCAAGGGATTTGAGGTCGATGCCAAGGTTGTGCGTCTCTTTCCCCAATATCTGGAAGCTCTGTTGGATGAAGGGGCGATTCCGGTGATTCTTCCCTTTGCGGGAGAAGCCCAGGATATTATCGAGTTAGTGGATGCTATGGATGGCTTCGTTTTTACCGGTGGGGTGGATATTGGCCCGGGCCTGTACGTCCCCGGAGCAGATCCGGAGGACATCAGCCAGCGGGATCGTTTTGAAGTGAAGCTCCTCCATGAGGTCATGGTCCAAAATAAACCCTTTCTGGGAATTTGTCGAGGCCTCCAGCTCATCAATGTCGTCATGGGGGGGACCCTTTATTCTGATCTGAAGCCCGAGGACAGCACCCTGGGCCTTTGCCATGAGCAAGGGGATCATCTGGAGCAGATCTATCATCATCGGGTACAGGTTCAGCCGGGAACGCTGCTGGAACGGATTTGTGGTTGTGGTCAAATGGGGGTGAATAGTCTCCATCATCAGGCCATCGATATCCTGGGAAAGGACCTGGAGGTCCAAGCCATAAGCGACGATGGCCTCATTGAGGCCATTCGTGTGACCACATCGTTTTATGGCTTAGCGGTACAATGGCATCCCGAGTTGATTTTTGAAAAGGACGCCTGCTCCAGAAGGCTTTTCCGGTCCTTTATTCGGGCGACAGGAATATAGAAATATATGGCAGCAACCAATACAGAACATCAATCTGTATTATGAAAGTATAGCAGAAACAGCGGAGGATAAATAATCTGTGGAATATTTAGAAAGACGTCACGCAATGATTGAAGCCTGTCTGTGGCTTGAAAAAGAAGGGATGGTTATCGGGACCTGGGGCAACGTCAGCATGCGCTTGCCCGACGGGAATATCATGGTGACACCGAGCCGTATCGATTATTCTGACCTGAGACCAGAGGATATGGTCATTGTGGATCTCCAGGGTAAAAAGCTGGAAGGGCACAATAATCCGACCTCTGAAATGCATGTCCACCGCCTGATCTACGTTCATCGTCCGGATGTGAGGGCTGTTATTCATTGCCATCCGGTCTATGCCTCGGCGATGTGTGCGGCGACCCATGGCATCCCCGTTATTTTTGAAGAGATGAGCCAAATGATTGGTGGTGAAATCCCCATCACGGATGAATACGTCAATGCCGAACAGCATGTGCGATTGGGTGAGGTCACCGTGGCAGCTCTGGCGGATAAGAATGCCGTACTCATCCGAAATCATGCCCCAGTGTGCGTGGGACGGGATTTAAAAGAAGCACTGTTATGCAGTCAGGTCACAGAGAAGGCTGCAAAATGTTATCTGGCCCTTTGTGGTGGGGTGGAAATTACCACTATTCCCGAGAAATACGTTGAATCAGAGCGCCATCGCTTTCTTTATACTTATGGAAACGAGCAGTAGTTTGGCATGAAACAACCAAAAAGATCGGATTGTCCATAGCCATGGCGGCTTTCTCATTATATAATAGGGTTAACACATAACCTTAGAGAAATGGGGAAGCCACCATGGATTTTTTTAATTTCTACACTGGAAGATGCTTTAATGCGTATACTTATCTAGGCGTCCATCCCATTGGGACAGGCAGCGTTTTTAGAACCTTTGCGCCGATGGCGAGAAATGTTAGCCTCATTGGGGAATTTAGTGGGTGGGACCCCATCCCCATGGAGAAGGTCCACGACGGTAATTTCTGGGAGGTTATTGTCCCAGAGGCAGAAGTGGGGATGATGTACAAATATAAAATCACCGGGGCTGACGGCAGCATCATCGACCACGCCGATCCCTACGGTACTGGTATGGAGCTGCGCCCGGCTAACGCTTCCATCATCCGGAATCTGGAGGAATACACCTTTGGGGACGACGCCTGGATGGCGGCCCGGAGGGCGGGGTTAGCCGAGCCAGTGAATATCTACGAGCTGCACTTGGGCTCCTGGCGCACCAATACGGAGGACGAAAACGGCTGGTACGCTTACGACGAAATCGCTGAACCCCTTGTGGACTACCTGAAGGCCAGCGGTTACAACTACGTGGAATTCATGCCCCTGTCCGAGCACCCCTGTGACGAATCCTGGGGCTATCAGAACACCGGCTTCTACAGCCCCACATCCCGCTATGGCACCGCTGCCCAGCTCATGGCCCTAGTGGATATCCTCCATCAGAACGACATTGGCGTCATTCTGGATTTTGTCCCCATCCACTTTGCCGTGGATGATTATGGCTTGGCCCACTACGATGGCACGGCTCTGTATGAATATCCCTACGAGGCCGTGGGCGTGAGCGAATGGGGAAGCTGCAACTTCATGCATTCCCGGGGAGAGGTTCAGAGTTTCCTCCAGTCTGCGGCAGACTATTGGCTGCGTTACTATCACTTCGATGGTCTGCGTATGGATGCCATTAGCCGCATTCTTTATTGGCAGGGGGATGAAGCTCGAGGGGTCAATGCCAATGGGGTGGAATTCCTTAAAACCATGAACAGTGGCTTAAAGACCCTCTTTCCAAATTGTATGCTCATTGCCGAGGATTCCACCAACTATGGCCAGGTGACCACCCCGGTGAACCAGGGAGGATTGGGCTTTGACTATAAGTGGGACATGGGGTGGATGAATGACACCCTGGATTATTTTAAAAAGACACCGAAAGAGCGTATCGACCACTACCATAAGCTGACCTTTTCCATGGCTTACTTTTATAATGAACACTATCTCCTCCCCCTCTCCCATGACGAGGTGGTCCACGGTAAGGCGACGATTATTAACAAGATGTATGGGGACTACGTCATGAAATTCCCCCAAGCCCGGGCCCTATACCTCTACATGATGGCCCACCCCGGGAAAAAGCTGAATTTTATGGGGAACGAAATCGGCCAGTTTAGGGAATGGGATGAAAAGCGAGAGCAGGATTGGGATTTGCGAAAGTATCCCCTTCACGATGGGTTTTACCATTTTATGGCGGATTTAAACCGACTCTATTTGGAGCATCCAGCCCTCAGTGCCCAGGATTACCATCGCCAGGGTTTTGAATGGCTGGATTGCGAGCAGGATGGAACCTGTACGTACGCCTTTATTCGCCGGGGTGGAGGGGAAGCCCTGCTGGCTATCTTTAATTTTGGGGCGGAAGCCCAGGTGGACTATACCCTGGAGGGATTGACGGGCGGCCGTCCGAAAATTCTATTCAGAACAGAGGAAGCCCTCTATGGCGGAGAATTGCCTAAGGGGCAAAAGGGGCTTCACTACAAGCAGGCCAAGGACGGTACCTTTACCCTAAATCTGGATTTGCTGGCCTTTAGCGGGATACTCCTGGCATTGCCAGAAAAGAAAAAAGAAAGGGAATAAGGGAGCCAAAAAGGATCTGAGCATCGACACTGTCGATGTCCAGATCCTTTTTGATTTGGAACTTTTTAAATGGAAGGACTTAGTGATGCACTCTTTTACCCAGGAGTGCCGTCAGGCCCAGAGAAAGAACTAGGGCAAAGCCCAGGGATAGCCTTGGGGGTTCCACCGCAATACCCGTATGGGGATTGGTGGATGCCACTGTGGGGCTGTTTTCTTCAGTCGGGACCGTTGGGGTGGGGGTAACTGGAACCTCGGTGACCTTCACCGCACTGTTAGCCAGTGCCTTCTCCGGTGCCACCGCGTAGGGGGTGAGCATATCCTTAAGAACCGGCATAAAGGCAAAGGTGCCCTTTTCGCTCACTAAATCGCTCATCTGGGTATAGGTCCCGTCGGTAAAGAAGGCGGACATGGCTGCCCGTGCCCCTTCCCCCACCATTTGCAGGGCGGTCAGGCCGGTATTAGGGTCGTCATATACCTGGTCGACGGAACGGGAGGCTTTTCCACCAGCGTCTCTATTAAAGGTACAATCCGTTAATGCACTGACCCGGCCCCCACCTAAAACACCACCATAATAGACCACCTTCACTTTGATTTGGGCATCAACATCCTTGGTATCCAGGGATGGATTGGTGTGGCTGCCGTCCACAGGTCCTGCGCTGTAGCAGCGAATAAGGATGGGGGAATCCACATCGGCAATCCCTAAAATACCGCCGCTGTAGCAGTGATACTCCAGGGGGTCCATGGTTTGGGTGTAAAGATTGCCGAGGTTAAAGCAATCGGTGATGGGCATACCTGAGCGGGAGGCAATGCCCCCCATCGCGTTGTAGCCATCGCCTTTATCATCCAACAGGGTGTTGGATAAATCTCCAGTATTGTAGCAGCGGCTGATGGTTGAACGGCTGTAGCCGCTAATGCCCCCAATATAGCCCTTGGCGGATATCTTTCCTGTATTGATGCATCCAGAAATGGTTAAAACCGAAGGCGATCGAACCAAGCCACCGGCGTTGTTTTCATCGCCACCGACAATCCCCCCAACCCGGGTGACGGCTTCAATACTTCCACTGTTGGTACAGCCCTTGATGAAGATGCTATCGGTGCTGCCTTCGGGACAGGTTACGTTTTGGTTGTAAGAGCCGACAATCCCACCAGTCCACAGGCCGTAGACATTTTGAATAATGGTCCCGGTATTCATGCAGTTTTCCAGCTTGCCATCGGCCAGCTGCCCGGCAATTCCTCCGGTGACGCTATAGCCGAGGTAATGGCACCATTATTGGTGCAGTCGGAAATTTGAACTGGAAGGGTAGGGATGGTCTTTTCATCGACACCAAAGGTTTGGTGTCGGCCGACAATTCCCCCGGTACCATCGCCCATGGTCCGTGTATCGTCGTTCAAACAGGTTATTGTGGCATTATTCGTACAATTTGTGATGCTCCCGGTGGGTGTCCCCTTGCTAAGGGTAAAGAGGTTCATTCCAACGATCCCCCCGCAGAGCATCCCGGTGCGGGTGATGGTGGTGTTCTGTTCCGTTTTACAATCCACCACCGTCCCATTATTTATTCCGACGATACCGCCACAGCCTGAAAAGAGACTGCCATTCGGGGTGCGTTGAAGGTCCTCTACATCAATGATGCCGCTGAAGGTGCAGCCCTGGATATTCCCCTGGCTGAGGGCGGCAATACTGCCAACATTCCCGATTCCGGTGATTTCCCCCTGGATATTGAGGTCCTGGATATTTCCGTCAGTGGTAAGCAGTGCAACAAACCCCAGGTTTGTCCCCTGGGCAACACTGCTTTCATCATTGGCGATGGACAGCCCGGAGATGGTGTGGCCATTGCCCAGGAAGGTCCCGGCAAAGGTGGTAATGGGAATCCAGGGCTCCGTAAGCTGAAGATCATTTTCTAGGGACACGGTCACATCCTTGTAATGTGCTGGGGCCTGGGAGACGGATAACCCAAAGTCGATAAGATCCTGGGGGGTCGTGATTGTTGTGATATCGGGGGATGGGGGTACCGTGGTTTTGGAATCCTGGCTCGAAAAGAGTGTGTCAATGGCAGCATCCGTCAGGTTAAACGCAATGACCTTAGGGTCCAAAGTACTGGCATTTTTGTCAGTAGTCGTTGAATTTGCCGCTAAAACACCACTGGTGGTACAGAGGCAGAAAAGTATTATCATTAAAAGCCCGATTCCTATTTTTTTCATCGTCATCCTCCGTTTTTCTTTAATTTTAACACGTCGGTTTCCGGAATGCATCTGTATTTAAGGAAGGAATGTGGGATTTTAGGGGTTTTTGTATAACAAAAGGTGGAAAAATGGTTTTTCTCTTGACATATGTAACGATTCCGTCGTATAATAATCGTGTAATACAAAAGTAATATAAAAATACAAATGTATTACTATTGTTGAGATAGAAACCATATGTCATAATAGTAATATAACGATTGACGGAGGTTTTTATGGAAGATCGTAGCTTGTATATTAAAATTGCACATTGGTATTACACCCTGGGCCTCACCCAGGATGAAATCGCAAAGCGTTTGGGAACAACCCGGCAGCGGGTCAACCGAATCATCAATTCCCTGTTGGATTTAGGGATTGTGACCATTACAGTCAATGGCTTTAATGGTGGGAAGGTCAAGGAAGAAGCGGCCATCGAGGAGCATTATGGCCTCCGGCGCGTCATCATCGCCAAGACCTATGGTGAGGAGGATTTCCGACCGGCTCTGGCTGAACGGGCGGCCCGCTATTTAGAGGAAGAAATCGGCCAAGGAATGACCATTGGGGTGTCCTGGGGGGAAACCCTGGCAGGGACCATCTCCCGGCTATCCTATATGAATCGCGGAGATTGTCGAGTGGTCCAGATGGTGGGTGCTCAGAATATTGATGTGGATATGGTCAAGTCGGATGAAATTGCCAGAATTTTGGCGGATAAGCTGGATTGTGTGTCCTATATGCTTTACGCCCCAGCCATGCTGGAAAAAGAAGAAACAAAAAAGCTCCTCATGGAGGAGCGGACGATTCGACATACCTTTGAAATCATGCGCCAGTGTGATATGGCGCTCTTTGGAATCGGACAGCTTAGCCACAATGCCACGATGTACAGCCGCGGCATCATGCGGAGTGAAGATATTGACAGAATCCGAGGCGAGGGGTTCGTGGGGGACTTGTGTATTAATCCGATTCGACAGGATGGTAGCTACACGGGGTGTACGGCCCGAAAACGTTTTGTCAGTGCGAATATGGATTTGATTAAATCCATTCCTAATGTCACCGCCATTGCGGGAGGGCTGGATAAGGTAGAGGCCATTATGGCCTGTCTCAATTCCGGGGCTATTGACACGCTGATTTTGGACGATTGCACGGCCAGTGCTATTGTTAGCGCATTATCACAAAATTCGATGGATTCCACGGAGGTGGATGATATAAATTAAACGGGAATATCAGACCCTTGGGGGGAGCTGGTATTCTACACTCAGGAGGAGGGTCTGATGAAGTACATCATTGGAATTGATGCCGGGACGTCCAACGTCAAGGCAGTGCTGTTTGACACGGCAGGAAAAGAACTGGCGGTAGAAAGCCTGGAGAATGAGCCTATCTACATTGGGGATGTTGAAGTCGAGCAGAATATGAATCTGCTGTGGGATAAGGTTGCGTTGTGTATCAAAAATCTGGTGGCCAGCGGCCCGGCAAAGGCAGAGGAAATCCTTGGCATTGGCGTAACGGCCCAGGGGGAAGGAATCTGGCTCATTGATGCGGAAGGACAGCCAGTCCAGGATGCGATTCTGTGGTGTGATGGCCGGGCGACAGAGGAAGTCAGGGTTGTAACAGAAGATGAACCTCAGTTGGGGGCGCTCATTCATCGGATTACGGGAACACCAGCACT
This sequence comes from Eubacterium aggregans, assembly GCF_900107815.1. Lineage (GTDB taxonomy): Bacteria > Bacillota > Clostridia > Eubacteriales > Eubacteriaceae > Eubacterium_O > Eubacterium_O aggregans. The sequence goes on along the minus strand of NZ_FNRK01000011.1, from coordinate 27,050 downwards.
AACAGGCACTCAGCTGATGTTGTTATCCTGGATGAAAAACAATCGAAAAGAAGTCTTGGATCAAGCCAGTCATATGCTCTTTTGCAAGGATTGGGTACGGTATAAACTCACGGGTCTCCTGGGGGGCGATTTAAGTGATACCGGGACTTCTTTGATGGATTCCGATAAAGGCGTCGTTGCAAAAGATATGTTAAAAACCCTGGGGTTGGAGGAATACATTTCCTATATTCCAGAAATTAGCACCTCTGATACCATTGCAGGTGGTGTGACCGCCGAGATGGCAGAATTCCTGGGACTGAAGCCTGGGACGCCCGTTATCACTGGGGCCATCGATGTGGTGGCCAGTGCAGTGGGGATTGGTGCTGTTGGGGAAAATGATGTCTGCGTCATCCTGGGAACCACCTGTGCCAATGAAAGCTTCATTAAGCGGGAACGTTGTGAGTTTGGCAAAGAAGGCACCCGCTACGAAAAGCACGCGGTGGGAGATTTGTTTATGAATCTCATGCCAACCATGAATGGTACCCCCAATCTGGACTGGGTGTTGGAAGAAATCGCCATGACCAAGGATTTCTCTAAAATTGACATTATGATTGCCGATGTGCCTGCTGGCAGCGGTGGGGTGATTTACCATCCCTATATCAGTGCAGCTGGGGAACGGTCTCCATTTTACAACCCTGATGCCAAGGCGAATTTCTTTGGAATCAGCGCCAAAACCGGTCGGGCGGAGCTGACCCATGCGGTGTACGAGGGCATTACTCTGTCCATTAAAGACTGCCTGGCCGATGTGGAGGTGGATGCCAACGCCAAGGTTTATCTGGCCGGAGGTGGTGCTAAAAGTGCCATTTGGGCCCAGATGATTGCCGACGTGCTGGGAATGCAGGTGGTTATCTCCGATGGGGCGGAGTTGGGAGCCAAGGGAGCCGCCATGATGATGGGGGTTGCAGCAGGCGAATACAAGAATTATATCGATGCCGCCAGGCAATGCTGCCGGGCTACCCAGGTGTATTTTCCCAATTTAGAAAATACGGCAATTTACCAAGAGGTGTACACACTTTACAAGGCTATTCGCGTGGCCAATGCTGATTTGTGGCATGAACGGGCACGCCTGTTAAAGCGTATTAAGAACGGCGAATTTTCAATCCAGGAGGACTAAGACATGAAGATTTTTTTTACAGCGGAGTACGACGAGGAAGCACTGACCCCTTTATACAGCATTGGTGAGGTCGTGAAGGATGGCTGGGCCATTGGCTTGGCAAAAATGTCAGAAGAAGAGTTTGCCGAAAAAGCAGCAGATGCGGATATCATCATCACCAGCTACGACGATGTCACCCGCAAGGTCATTGAAAATGCACCAAACTTAAAGCTCATTGCTGTGACCCGGGCGACCCCGGTTAATGTGGATATGGAAGCAGCTAAAGAACGGGGTATCCCGGTGATTTACACACCAGGCCGTAACTCAGACACCACTGCAGAAATGACCATTGGTTTAATGTTATCTGTGGCACGACGGATTCCTATGGCTTACCGGGCCCTTAAAGAGGGTCAATTCACTGCTGATCCCAATTTTGTGAAGGAAACCAAGGATGGATTAAAGGTCGATATGGTGTGGGATATGAAGCCCGGTGCGCCTTACATGGTCTTTAAGGGGACTCAACTTAAGGGGAGTACCCTTGGGATTGTCGGTTATGGCAGCATCGGTCGGAGAGTCGGTAAAATCGCCAGTGCTATCGGGATGGAACTGCTGATCTACGATCCCTTTTGCTGTCCCATTGATATTGAAGGCGTGGGCATTAAAAAGGTGGAAAAGCTGGAAGATCTCATGGCCGGTTCCGATTTCATCACCTGTCATATGAAGATTACCCCGGAAACCACAGGAATCATTAGCCGGGAGATGATTGGGAAAATGAAGCCCACTGCCTATTTTATTAATAGCTCTCGGGGTGCCATCCTCGATGAAGACGCCCTGGTGGATGCCCTGAAGGAAAACCGCATTGCCGGTGCCGCCTTCGATGTTTACGCCTCAGAGCCCATTGCCAGTAACCATCCGTATATTACGGAACTCAACAATGTGGTCATCACCCCCCATATTGCCGGAGCCACCGATGCGGTACTGACCAACCACACCCGCCAATTCGTAGAGGATGTACAGCGTTTTGTGGATGGCGGACGGCTGTTATACGAGTATCGTGCGTAGTTGGCCTGCCGATTTGTCTTTGAATGGAAAATTTAAAAAAGTGAAGGAGAAACTTTCATGTTGTTAGAAAAAGAACGTCAGGATGTCGTAAAATATTGTCAGAAGCTCATTACCTCTGGTTTGACCAAAGGAACCGGCGGAAATATCAGTATTTTAAATCGGGAAAAGGGACTTTTCGCCATTAGCCCCTCGGGAATCGATTATTTTGAAACAGAACCTGAGGATGTGGTGGTCATGGACCTTGAAGGGAATATTGTGGATGGCAAGCGTAAGCCCTCCAGCGAGCATGGCCTCCACCGGATCTTCTATACCGATCGGGATGACATTGATGCCGTGGTTCACACCCATTCCACTTACGCTACGGTGTTAGCGACCATCCGTGAAGGGTTGCCGGCCTCCAGTTATCTGGTTGCTTTCTCGGGTTTAGATGTGCGCTGTGGTGATTATGCTTCCTTTGGAACACCGGAGCTGGCGACACTAACCTTTGAAGCCATGAAGGATCGTTATGCGGCTATTATGGCCAACCACGGACTGATTGGCGGCGGGGAGGATATCCTCAATGCTTTCAATATTGTCGAGGAAATCGAACAATGCTGTAAGGTCTATGTTTACGCCCGGTCCATTGGGACCCCGGTGATTTTGGATGAAGCTGAAATGGAAAAAATGATTGATAAGTTCCATAACTCCTATGGTCAGAAAAAGGCCAAGGCGGATATGGAAGGATAAACGTAAAAAAGCCACCGTGTTTGGAGTCCCCGACACGGTGGCTTTTTTGTATTTGGGGGCAAAAAATGGGGCCTTGGCCCCAGGAAAAGTATAAAAAGCACTGCAGAAAAACGGGTTGTCCTTTTGACTGTTTTTCTAGTTAAAAACCAGATATAATGCAGATATAGCAAGGAGGAGGGTAAGAATGAAAAAAAGATCGCGCGATATTCTCGTTTCATTTGAAAACCAAAGAATGCCCTTTACCATTGAGGAATGTGCCGAGCAATTCGGGATATCACCCCGGACGGTCCGCCACGATATTCAGGAGATCAACGATTTCCTAAGCAGCCATGGATATAAGGCGTTGGGCATTGATGGCACAACGATCATCAACCCCATGTCCGACGTGGAATTACAGGGGGCTATCGAAAAAATCCAAGGCTTTTATTGCTATAAGCTATCCCCGGAGGAGCGTCAGCTTTTAATTCAAATTATGCTGATTCATGGCGAGGGTTATCAAACGTATTCCCAAATTGCCGATGAATTAATGGTGAGCCGGGTCACCATTATCAATGACTTGGTGAAGGTAAAGGCATGGTTTGCGTATCGGAACCTCCAGGTAGAGTCCCTTTCCAATAAGGGCATTCGACTGTGTGGAACAGAGATTAGCCGTCGGCGAGCCATTATAGAGTCGGTGAGCAGTGTTTATGGATCGGTCCAGGAAAAACCTGTGGTGGTCGAATATATTGAAGATCTGGCGGAAACGGCCTTTTCAAAGGATACTGTTGAATTTTTAAGATGTCAGATTATTCGCCAGGAGGCCATCCATGGGAACTACTTGACGGATCAGTCCTTTACAATACTGATTTTCTATCTGTCTTATGTGTTTTTTCGTATCAGCCAGGGGAAGGTGGTGCAGTTGGAAGATGGGGGACCGGGGGTGAATCGGATGGCCGCCGATTTGCTGGAATCCATGGGTGAGTACTGGGGAATGGATATGCCAGAGGGGGAGGCGCAATTCCTGAGTTTAATCCTGGATTCACTGCATTATATTAAGAAGTCTAAAAGGGATGAGAAGATCATTATGCTTCAAGTCCAAACCCGCCGATTTATCGAAATCATTTCAACGGCGCTCAAGCTTGATTTGAACCACGATTATGTTTTTTATCAGGATCTGGCCAACCCATCATTGTCCAGCACTGCCATATGCCGTCGAATAACGCGGTGGTCCGGCAGATTGCCCAACAGAATAAAGTGCTCTCTGCGGTCGTAAAAGAAAATATTGGAATTCTTGAGGAAAATATGAGCCATCATTTTGATCAGGATGAGCAGGATTATATCATCGTTCATTTCTGTGCCGCTATGGAGCGTCTGAAATGGAAGGAGCATGATTTTCGGGTGGTGGTGGTCTGCGGGAATGGCATTGGGACGGCCCAAGTGCTGACGGTAAAGCTTCGGTCCAGATTTGGCTTTAATATCATGGGGGTGACGTCTGTCCATGGCTTACAGCAAATGGATTGCCGGGAGGTTGATTTAATCATTACAACGACGGCACTGAAAGAAAGCCCCTGTCCCTATATTGTGGTGAGCCCCCTGATTTCTGAGGCAGATGTCCTCAGGATTTCCAGGGCTTTTAATGAAATCACAGAACAAAGTGGCGGGAGTGCCAATGTATTCCAGGAATCTCAGGGGATCGGGGATACGGCTGGGGAAGGCTTGATGACCTTTATGGAATCAAAGCTTGATGAAATGGAAGGGCTGGAGTGTCAGGATAAGGCCATGATTCTTGAAAATATCAAAGGCTTCTTCGAGAATTACCAGTTATCTTCCACCCCCTTTCTTCATGAGCTGCTCATACCTGAGCATATTGTGTTAGATATGGACTGCAGTAACTATTCTGAGGCCATTGCCGCAGCAGGACAAATCCTTTTGGACGGGGGCTTCATCGACGGGTGTTATATTGAGGCCATGGTTGAGAATATTGAGAAAAATGGGCCTTATATTGTGGTTTCAGAAGGGTTTGCCGTACCCCATGCCGGCTTTGATGCAGGGAGTAAGGCGGTGGGGATGTCTTTAATCCGTCTGGAGAATTCTGTGGATTTTAATACAAAGACGGGTTCCCCCATATGGGTTGACTATGTATGCTGCCTATCCACCGTTGACGATCAACAGCATCTTAAGGCATTTTTCCATTTGGTGAATATTCTGACAGATCCCAGGGTAAAAGAAGATTTTCACAGGGCAGAATCGCCAAAGCAGTTCGCCCAGATGATTAAGGATTATGAATTAAAACTGATTTTAAAGGATAAAGAAAGAAGATAGGGAGGTCATTGACCGTGATTTGGGAACAACTTAATGTAGATTTGATGATGGTGCAGGCAGTCGTTGGTGATCAAATCGATTTATTAATCGAAATGGGGGATCGCTTTGTGGCAGGGGGCTACTGTAAGCCGATGTTTACCGAGGCGGTTATTCACCGGGAGAGGCTGTATCCAACGGGGATTCAGCTGGAGCGAATTGGGGTTGCTATTCCCCACGCCGATTCGGAATTTGTGATAAAGGAAGCGGTTGGGTTTGCCATCCTGAAGGAGCCGGTATGTTTCCAGCAAATGGGCGGAACCTCAGATGAAGAACCCTTGGCGGTGTCCATGGTCATCATGCTGGCGTCCATGGGACGGGATCATATCGATCTTCTGCAATGTATCGTATCCTTGTTACAGGATAATGTGGTGCTGGATCGATTGTTAGGAGCCACTGAGGAAAATGAGATGATTCAGATTATTAAAAAATGGGAGGAGCATCAATGAGAATTTATAAAGTATTATCCGTTTGTGGAACAGGTATCGCCACTTCCACGGTTGCCTCTGAAAAATGCAGGGAGATGCTGGAAGAACGGGGGATATCACCCATTGAGGTGTTGGAGTGTAAGGTTTCAGAGGTGTTGACCGCAGCCGAAAGTTATCGGCCGGATGTCATTATTCACACCGCTGAAATACCAACGGATGCGCTGAGGGACTTTAAGACCTTCCGGGCAATCCAATTTTTAACGGGAATCGGCAAGGAGGCTTTGGCGGATCAAATCGCTGAGTACTTAAAAAGCAAATAAAATCCATTGATTGGGGTAAGGATATTATGAACGTTTTACAATATGTTTTAGATATGGGCGCCGCTGTTGTCATGCCGATTATTGTGACAATACTGGGATTGGCGCTGGGGTTAAAGCTGTCCAAGGCCTTTCGCTCGGGGTTGACCATCGGTATTGGGCTGACGGCCATAAACCTCGTCATCGGTTTGATGGGGAGCGCTGTCACACCAGCGGCGACGGCTATGACAGAGCGCTTTGGCCTGAATCTGACGGTTATTGATGTGGGGTGGCCCATTTCAGCGGCCATTAGCTTTGGGACGAATATCGTTCCTTTCGTTTTTCTGGTTTGTGTGGCCCTCAATATCATCATGCTCACCTTAAACTGGACAAAAACCTTGAATATTGACTTTTGGAATTACTGGCATTTTGTCCTTACCGGGGCACTCATCCAGTATTTAACGGGAAATATGGTTTTAGGTGTGATTGGGGCCGGCATTACTTTTATTATCATCATGAAGTTTGCCGATTTATCCGCACCCTTGGTTCAGAAGTATTACGATATGCCCGGGGTATCCCTACCCCATACCGAATCGGTGAGCTGGGCCCCCATTGCTATGGGGCTGAATTGGGTGTACGATCGCATTCCTGGTTTTAGAAATATTGACTGGAACAATGAGAAAATCCAAAAACGCTTCGGCCTTTTGGGAGAACTGATGATGCTGGGACTCCTCCTTGGGATTGGACTAGGCGCTTTGGCGGGGTACGATCTTGGGAAGATGGTTGTCCTCGGGGTGAATATGGCGGCTGTGATGTTTATCCTGCCCCGGATGGTCAGGATTCTAATGGAAGGCCTGATCCCCCTCAGTGAGGGCGCCAAGGCATTCATGGAGAAACGCTTTCCAGGGAAAGAGTTGTACATTGGGCTGGATGCCGCGGTTGCAGTGGGCTCACCCGCCGTCATCTCAACATCGCTTTTAATGATTCCCATTACGCTGCTGCTGGCCTTTATTCTTCCAGGGAATAAAATTTTGCCCCTGGTGGATTTGGCAACCCTTCCCTTCTTCGTGCTTTGGCCAGTCATTGCGTCAAAGGGGAACCTTTTCCGTTCCCTGATTACCAGTACCATCGTCGTGACGGCCATCCTCTACATTGCCACAGATATTGCACCGGTGTTTACCACCATGGCCCAGGCCACCAGCTTTACCTTTCCAGAGGGCGCGACGACGATTTCATCATTGGATGGTGGGGCCCACTTAGTGCCTTATATTATTTACAAGATCGTGGGCTTCATCAATGGATTATTTTAAGACAACCAAATTGGAGGATATTGAATGATGAATCAGAAAATGAAAGCACAGATGTTCTATGCACCGGGGGATGTGCGCTTTGAAGAAACGGACATCCCCACCATTGGTCCGGAGGATATGTTAATCAAGGTCAAGGCGGCATTAACCTGTGGAACGGATTTAAAAACTTATCGGCGGGGCCACCCGACCATTATAACCTCCGTGCCCTCCACCTTTGGTCATGAATTTGCCGGAGAAGTCGTTGCAGTTGGAGAAAAAGTGACGCAATTTGAGGTTGGTGATCGAGTGGTGGGTGCCAATACTACACCGTGTTTTGAGTGTTATCACTGCAAGAAAAATGAATATAGCCTGTGTGAAAATTTGAATTATCTCAATGGTGCGTATTCAGAATATGTAGCGGTACCCGGCCACATGCTCAAGTATAATTTTTATAAAATTCCAGAGTCCCTGCCCTACGAGCAAGCTGCTTTATTAGAACCTCTGGCCTGTGCTGTCCATGGGGCGGATCGTATTCCAGTTAAAACAGGGGATGATGTGGTGGTCATTGGGGCCGGGCCCATTGGACTCATGTTTATGGATTTGCTGGCATTAAAGGGCGCCCGGGTCATTGCCGTGGATTTGTCCGATTACCGCCTGTCATTATCCCGGCAATTCGGGGCAGCGGGAACGGTAAATGCCGGGGATAAAGGGCATGTGCAAAGGGTTAAGGAAAAATGCAATGGTGGCCGGGGTGCCGATGTGGTGGTCGAGGCAACGGGCTTTCCGGAGGTATGGGAAAATGCCATTAACATGGTCCGTCCTGGAGGAACGGTTCTCACCTTTGGGGGGATGAAAAAAGGCACTTCCATTGCCATTGATTGCCAGAAATTTCATTATGAAGAAATCAATTTGAAGGCGGTGTACCATCACACCCCCTACCACGTCCAATGGGCATTAAACCTGCTGACGAATGGCAGCATCGATGGGGCTAAGTATATTTCTGGGGTATACCCCCTGGAAAATGCCATTGACGCATTGGAAAGCATTGCTCGGCAGGAGGGTATTAAATACGCCGTTTTACCAGAATAAAGGGTGAGAATCGAAGGCGCACAGCACCGTTAAACCGGTGCTGTGCTTTTTTAGATTCCAAGGGCAATTGGCTTTCCCGGGGGATGGCCTATGGTATAATTAAAAACATACTTTAAAGAAGGAAGTGACAGAATTTAATGATCAATCGGATAACGTTGGATAAAAGTAAGCTTTTATTCACCCGGAAGGCCTTAATTGCCTTGATCCTTCCCCTGATGATGGAGCAGTTCCTCACCGTTTTGGTGGGGATGGCGGATTCTATTATGATTGCCAGTGTGGGGGAGGCTGCCGTCTCGGGGGTATCTTTGGTGGACAATGTGTTCATCCTTATCCTTCAGGTACTGACGGCACTGGCCACCGGTGGGGCCGTGGTCATTGGGCAATACCTGGGCAGCCGAAGTGCCGGGGAAGCACGGCGGGCGGCAGAGCAGCTCATGGGATTTTTGTTTGTTTTTTCACTGGCCATTACGGCCTTTATGTATCTGGGGCAGGACTTTATCCTCCACGGGGTCTTTGGTGCGATTTCTGATGAGGTGTACGGCCATGCCCGGACTTATCTGCTTATTTGCTCGGCGGCGATTCCGGGGATTGCCCTGTACTGTGGGGTGGCGGCTATTTACCGGACCCAGGGAGATTCGGCGACGCCCATGCGCATTGCCATCGTTATGAATGCCATCAACGTGTGCGGGAATGCCATCCTGATTTATGGGCTGCACTTTGGAACGGCAGGGGTGGCCATTCCAACCCTGGCCTCCCGGGTGGTGGCGGCGATCATCGGGTTGGTCATCCTCCGACACCCCAACAAGGCGGTGTACCTTGACCAGATCCGACATTTCCGGTTTAATGGCGGCATGATCCGGTGGATTCTGCGCATCGGTATCCCCAGTGGGGTAGAAAATTCCCTATTCCAAATTGGTAAGCTGGTGGTCCTGGGGCTCATTACCACCTTTGGGACCTCCGCCATTGCGGCCAACGCTGTCTCCATGGCCGTGGCCAATTTTATGATTTTACCGGGAATGTCCATGGGCTATGCCATGGTTACTGTGGTCAGCCGCTGCGCCGGAGCCGGGGATGCAGAACAGGCGAAGTATTATGTTCGGCGGCTCATGGGGCTGACCTACCTGTCCATGTGGGTGATGACCATCCTGATTCTGGCGGTGCTGCCTGGGATTATGATACTGTACAACCTGACACCAGAAACGGCAGAAACAGCGACCCGAATTCTGTGGACCCATGGGATTATGGATATGCTGATTTGGCCCATCTCCTTTACCCTGCCCAATGCATTCCGGGCCATGGGCAATGCGGCCTTCCCCATGGTGGTATCCATCCTCTCCATGGTCCTTGCCCGAATTGTGTTCAGCTATATTTTTGCCCAGGGACTGGGCCTGGGGGTCTGGGGAACCTGGCTTGCCATGATTCTGGACTGGGCCGTCCGCTCAGTGGTGTTTGTCATTTATTATTTTAAAGGGAATAAGATGCACCGTGTGGTACTGGAGCGACATTAAATAAAAAAAGCCCGAACTGGGGCTTTTTTTGAAGATCATACCGCTAAATCCTGCTTTTCAAAGGAGTTAATCGCTTTTTTACAGGTTAGAAGATTCAGCAGGAGGAATACGACGAGTCCGATGATGAAGACGATGGCCTTGGGGAGCAGATTCTGGGGATCCGGGGTATCCAGGACGTCCCGCACATAGGGAATGGCGAAGGTACTGCCTTCGACGAGGATGGCACCAACCCAATAGACGGTAGTGGCCGCAATGAAGCTTTTCCCCACGGTGTTAATATCCCGGTAGTATCGACTGAAGAACACCCGATTAAAAAGGCCGAAGAGGGCGAAGCCAAAGCCCAGCAGGGCCAGATTTCCTTCCATGCCGGCCATATTGGGGGCGGGGTTCAGGGCATGGCGCACCAGGCTGAAGATTTCCACCAGTATCACCTGGATGACTTCAATCAGGATGACGAAGAGCATTCTGCCCCGAACAACATCGGCTTTGGTGATGGGGAGTCCCAGAGAATAAGCCACATCCCCATTTTCCCGTCCCAGCATACAGGTGAAGAAGATACTGAGGGTGGTATAAAAGAAAATCACAGTGTAGGGATAATTGGGGATGAGAACCATGGCGGCCAACAGCATGAATAGGGGAACCACAGGATGCATGACCAAGGTGATTTCTTTTTTTAGATACTTTGCATACATGAGGGATTCTCCTTTTCAAAATGAACCATGATATCCTCCAAATCAGCCTCCCGGGAGGGGAAACCCAACCCGGCAGCGTCTGTGGTTCGGACCAGAGCCGTGTCACCCTGCTTGCTGCGTTTGATGCCCATCAGCCGGGGATCATTGGCGGAGGGTGTGGTTCCCTCCGGCAGCGTGACCACCTGATAGCGGGTCACGAAATGCTTGAAACTTTCCTCAGCAATGATTTGGCCTTTCTTGATGTAAATAATATCGTCGGCACATTTATCCAAATCGGAGGTGATGTGCGTGGAGAACAAAATGGATTTGCCCTTGTCACAGAGGGTCAGGAAGACATCCAGCAGCTCATCCCGGGAGACGGGGTCTAGACCACTGGTGGGTTCATCCAAAAGCAGCAGCTCGGCGTTGTGGGACAGCGCCAGGGCCAGGGCGTACTTGACCTTCATCCCGGCGGAGAGCTGTTTTGGGGTTTTGTTCTCGTCCAGATTGAACAGCGTCATATAGCGAGCGTAGGCGACATCATCCCATTGGGAAAAGAAGGAACGGGTGATGGCGGTAATTTTCGACAGCTTTTTCAGGGGGTAGTACTGGATGCTGCTGCCAACGAAGCCGATTTTCTCTTTGATGGCCAGTTCATTTTTCTCCCAATCCTGATTGAAAAAGGTAATCCTGCCGGCATCGGGATGCACATAATGGAGAAGGGAATTCAGGGTCGTTGACTTCCCGGCACCGTTGCGCCCGATGAATCCGGTGATGTGGCCAGCCTCTAGGGTAAAGCTCACATCGGACAGGGCGAAGGCGGGATAGGCCTTACACAGTCCTTGTACCTTTAAAATGTCCATTATTCCTCACGCTCCTCTTCTTCTGCGTCAAAGATCATCTGGGTCACTTTGGTCAACATATCCTTGGGGGGGATGGCGATGCCCTGTTTTTTATCGCCCAGCACGAGCAGGGTATCCCCTGGGTGGATGTCGAAGACATCCCGGGCTTCCTTGGGGATGACGAATTGCCCCCGTTCCCCGACTTTTACAGTCCAGGCGTATTTCCCTTCCGGTGTTTTTTTCTTCATGGCTGCCTCCATTCGAGCATTAATCACAAAAGTATGATTTGTGTGATTTTTATGATATTCCTTTTCTGCGTCGTTGTCAATCATTTTCAAAAAAAACTTCCAGAACCCGTTGGGGGTCTGGAAGTTTTTGAATTAATGGGCCAGCGGCGCGATGCAGCGCTCCAAAATCCCATTGATGTAAGAGATGAAAATACCGTAATTGGTAAAGGGCACGTTCTGGGTCCGGGCCACGGCCATGCGGTGGGTTACCTCCATGGGATTGAGGGTACAGGCCCCGCAGTGGATGATGAGCTTGTAGGGGGTGAGGTCCTCGGGGAATTCCACCCCGCTGGTAAAGGTGAAGTCCGGGGTGATGCCGGTGTGGGCGGCGATCCATTTGGGGATTTTGTAGGTGCCGATATCGTCGCATTGGCGGTGGTGGGTACAGCCTTCGGCGATGAGCACCTTGTCTCCCTCCTTTAACGTATCCAGGGCACGGACCCCCTCCAAGGTTTGGGCCAAATCCCCCTTGTACCTTGCAAAGAGGATGGAGAAGGAGGTCAGAGGAATCTCTGGCGGAACGATGTGGGAGACTTCGGCGAAGGCCTGGCTGTCGGTGATGACCAGACGGGGGGCTTTACCCAGGCCCGCCAAGGTGTCCGCCAGCTCAGAGTCCCGGACCATCATGGCCGAGGCACCGGCCTCCAGCACATCCCGGATGGTCTGCTGCTGGGGGAGTATAAGCCGGCCCTTGGGGGCGGCCTTGTCGATGGGGATGACCAGGAGGACAAAATCTCCGGGGCTAAGGAGATCCGCCACCAGGTGGCGGTCCTTCAGGGTATCTGGCACCAGATGGGCCAGGTGCTCCTTAAGGGCGTGGATGTTCTCTCCCGTGGTGGCGCTGACGGCCATGGCTTCCGGGGGCAGCGCCGCCAGCTGGGCTGGGGGGACGGTGTCGGATTTATTGTAAGCCACCACATAGGGGAGCTTTTTCTCCCGGATGCGGGCTAGGAGGGATTCGTCCTGGGGGGTCAGGCCTGTGGCGGCATCCACCACCAGCACGGCGATGTCCGCCTTATTGAGTATCTGTCGGGATTTTTCGATGCGCAGGGCACCCAGGGCGCCGATGTCGTCCAGGCCGGGGGTGTCGATGAGGATGACGGGTCCCAAGGGCAGGAGCTCCATGGTTTTGAAAACCGGGTCCGTGGTGGTCCCCTTGACGTCGGAGACGATGGCCAGACGCTGGCCGGTAATGGCGTTAATCAGACTGGATTTACCGGCGTTGCGCCGGCCGAAAATGCCGATGTGGACCCGCTCGCCGGCGGGGGTGTTGTTGAGGCTCATGGGTGATGTTCCTTTCTTTTTGTAAAGGAACGTGCCATAATAAAAATGAGTGACCGTGGAGGGTAGTTGCCTGCCAAGGCATAAAAAAGCTACCCACGACTTTCCCGGTGATGGGTAGCATCGAATAAGAAACGTGGCAACCGCCTAAAGCGGTCACTCTCTACCCATATTATAGCACGTTTATCTATTTTTCAAGGGATACAGAACCGGATTAAAGGTTCTTTTTTTGTGCCGTGGGGACTCGTTCCGCTCACGATGTTCGCTGCACTCGTCGCGGGCTTCGCCCTACGGGAAAAAGCAGATGAGATTCACCTTTTGGAAATACATTCCCAAAAGGTGACCTTCATCTGTTGTTCCCCCACGGCTTCATTAAAACCGAAAGTCTCTCGTTCCGTTTTCAATCATTTCCAGTCGTTCCGCGGCAATGCCCCGGACCTTATCCTTGGGGATATTGCCCAGCTCAGCGGCAATCATGGCTTCACCCTTGGCCTGGGTTTCGGGGCCGGCATAATCCATGAGGTATTCCTTTAAGGTCATGAGGGCGTTGGGGTGGCAGCAATTGGCAATTTGCCCATTCTTTACCAGGCTCATGAAACGGTCTCCAGTGCGGCCTTCCCGGTAGCAGGCGGTGCAGAAGCTGGGAATATAGCCCAGGGTGAGGAGCCAATTTACCACCTCATCCAGGGTGCGGTTGTCATTGACATCAAATTGGGCAGAGTTATCCTCGGGTTTTTCCTTTTCCACATAGCCCCCCACGGCGGTGGAGGAAGCCCCGGAGATCTGGGAGACCCCAAGATCCAGTACCTTTTCCCGGGTGGCCTGGGATTCCCGGGTGGAGATAATCATCCCGGTGTAGGGCACGGCAATGCGGATCACTGCGACGATTTTTTGGAAGATTTCGTCGGAGATGGCGTTACTGAAGGTGTCAGGATCGATATCGTCTGCCGGGCGGATCCGGGGGACGGAGATGGTGTGGGGGCCAACCCCCTTGGCGGCTTCCAGATGCTCGGCGTGCATGAGCAGGCCCACAAAATCGTAGCGGTAGAGATTAAGCCCAAAGAGAACGCCACAGCCCACATCATCGATCCCCCCATCCATGGCCCGATCCATGGCCTCGGTGTGATAGGCGTAGTCGTGCTTGGGGCCCGCGGGATGAAGGGCTTCATAATTTTCCTTGTGATAGGTTTCCTGGAAGAGGATGTAGGTTCCGATACCGGCATCCTTTAATTTTTTGTAGTTTTCCACGGTGGTGGCGGCAATGTTGACGTTCACCCGGCGGATGGCCCCATTTTTGTGCTTGATACCGTAGATGGTTTTAATGGATTCCAGCACGTATTCGATGGGATTGTTCTTGGGGTCCTCTCCGGTTTCTAAGGCCAGGCGCTTATGGCCCATATCCTGAAGAGCGATGACCTCCTGACGGATTTCCTCCTGGGTCAGCTTCTTTCTTCGGATGTGGGTATTCTGGCGATGATAGGGGCAGTACACGCAGCTGTTGATACAGTAGTTGGAGAGATAGAGGGGGGCGAACATGACGATGCGGTTGCCGTAGAAATCCTGCTTGATTTTCTTGGCCAGGGAGAACATCCGCTCATTGAGATCCGGCTGGTCGCATTCTAACAGCACGGCGGCTTCCCGATGGGTGAGACCCTTGCAGTCCGCCGCCCGGGTAATGAGTTCCTCAATGAGTGTCCGGTTGCTTTTGTTGGCTTGGGCGTAGGCCAGGGTTTCTTCGATTTCTTGGTGGTTGATGAATTCCTCGGCTTTGGAGGAGTTGATGTTGTAGGGATACATTTTAGCTTCCTTTCGATTTGGAGAGAAAATTATTTGATTTTTTTACGAAGGCAGTGCGTCACCCCGGTCGATGACGAGGTGGCGGTCCACGCTTTCCATGCGTCGGCCCAGACACTGTAGACATTCTGCCGCCTCATCCCCGGTACAGATCTTATTATCGTAGAGGCTGTACTGCTTGCGGACCGCTAAAGGGGAGAGATTGGGCATGACCACGTTGGCCCCGGCCTGGATGCCCTGCTCCCGGCCGGTGGGATGGATGGTCCCCAAAGCAGTGGTGGCGGGAATAAGGGCCTTGGGGTTTAACAGCCGCAGGATGGACAGACAGAGCAGGGTCTGGGAAAGACTACCCGGGGGATTGCCCCCAAAGGGCGTGTCAGCGTGGGGGATAAAGGGACCGATACCGATCATCTGGGGCTGTCTTTTGGTCGTGTAAAGCAGCTCCTGGGCCAGATCCTCAGACGTTTGTCCCGGAGCCCCCACCATAAAGCCCATGCCCAGCTGATAGCCTAAATCCCCCAGAGTGTGTTGGCATTCCAGACGCTTTTTGCCATCCATTTCCGGGGGATGGAGGTGGCGGTACAGCCGGTCCACACTGGTTTCCTGACGCAGGAGGTAGCGGTCTGCGCCGGCAGCCTTGAGCTGGGCGTAGGAGGCCGCACTGCGTTCTCCCAGGGAGAGGGTGATGGCGCAGTCGGGATAAGCGCTGCGAATGGCCGTGACGATGTCCGCCATGCGGTCATCAGTATAATACCCGTCCTCCCCGCCCTGGAGGACGAAGGTCCGAAAGCCCAGGGTGTAGCCAGCAGCACAACAGCTTAAAATATCGTCCTTGGTCAGCCGATAGCGGGCTACCTTGGCATTGCTGCGCCGGATACCACAGTAGTAGCAGTCGTTTTTGCAATAATTGGTGAATTCAATGAGCCCGCGGATGTAGATTGCTTTGCCGTAATGGGCCTCGCAGACCCTGCGGGCAGACTGGGCCAGCCGATTTCGGACAGCATCCTCCGGCCGGGAGAGGAGGAGAGAGAGTTCCTCTTGACACGGGGGCTGTCCCTTTTCGATTTTTGTGAGAATAGTGTCCATATCGCCTCGTTTCGGATGGACAGCTGAAAAAAGGTTGACAAAAAAATCTGGCTCTAGTCTAATGAATAGACTGGGGCCAGGAAAAGTCACGCTTAAAATGAATGCGTCAAAAACGCAGCCATAATGTCGCAAAGCACCTTCCTGTCCGGGACGAACCCAAACCAGTCAGCCGTTCACTATGTATTGAGGGTTTCCTGGAAGGACGAACCTTGCAAGTTACCGTTGCCTGTTAGTGTAGCACGTTTTCCTTTTAGGAACAAGGATAAAAATTGGTTCTCAGGGAAAGGGTGCTAAAAGATTGCGCCAATCAGGCAGTGGTCGAAAGAGACTGGAGGGCCTTTTTGAATTGAAAAGTAAAGAGCACCACCGTAAAAGACACGGCCAATACATCGGCCACAGGCTCCGCCAGATACACCGCCAGGGTTTGGTTAGCCATGAATTGGGGCAAAAGATAAATCAGGGGGATCAGCAGTACAAATTTTCGCATTATGGCCACGATGATGGAGGCCTTGGCATTCCCCAGGGAAATAAAGGTCATCTGGCAGGCCATCTGAGCACCCATCACCACGATGGCGGCACCATAAACCCGCAGTGCCCAGGCGGTGTAGCGAATCAACTCAGTATCCCCGGTAAAGATACTGGCAAAAACCTGGGGAAAAGCCAGGACAGCGGCCCATAGGAGGGCAGAATAAATCAGGCTAACCCGGAGTAAGAGCCGAAAGGTCTCTTTAACCCGATAGGCATTGCCGGCGCCAAAATTGTAGCTGGAAATGGGCTGGGCCCCTTGGGCCAAGCCCTGCATGGGTAGCATGGCAAATTGCATAACGCTGGTCAGGATGGTCATTGCACCAACGGCAACATCTCCACCATAGCGGAGGAGAGACGCATTGAAGCATACCTGGATGACGCTTTCGCTGGCCTGCATGATAAAGGGGGCGAGCCCCAGGGCGACACAGGGTAGGATAATTCGGGGTGTCAGACCAAAATGCTTTTTTCCCAGATGAAGAACGGTTTTTTTGCTACAGAGGAAGGACAGACACCACAGGGCAGAGACCCCCTGGGAGATAATAGTCGCTAGGGCAGCCCCTTGAACACCCATATCCAGGACAAAAATAAAAATCGGGTCCAGAACAATGTTCAAAACTGCACCGATTAAGACCGTCAGCATTCCCGTTTTTGCAAAGCCCTGGGCGGTGATAAAGGCATTCATCCCAAGGGTCAGCTGAACGAAAATCGTTCCCATGGCGTAAATCCCCATATAGCTGATGGCGTAATTGATGGTATTTTCGCTGGCTCCAAAGGATAACAGTAAGGGGCGGCTGAAGAGCAGTAGAATGGCTGTTAGGATAATGGATAGGAGAACCTAGAGAGTAAAGCAATGCCCCAGGATGTGTTCCGCCTCCGAATCATCCCCCTTCCCCATGAAGATCGAGGCCCGGGGAGCCCCGCCCATACTCACCAGGGCGGCAAAGGCAGAAATAATCATAATGATGGGCAAACAGACCCCTACACCGGTAAGGGCCAAGGCCCCCACTTCGGGAATATGACCGATATAAATCCGATCCACGATATTGTAAAGCATATTAATGAGCTGGGCCGCCACGGCGGGCAGGGCCAGCTTAAAGAGCAGGCCGCCCACTGGGGCGGTGCCTAAAAAGGTACTGGTATCCTTCTGGCGTTTTTCGGGCATGATTGTATCCTCCGTCGATGTTTTATTCTAAAAAAATCTGTTGCTTATTTAAATCTAAAGTGACCACCGTACCCTCTCCTGGGGTGGAATCAATGCGAATCTTGTGGCCAAGTTGGTCCATAATCCGTTTGCAGAGATAGAGCCCAATACCTGTGGATTTTTTATTTTCCCGTCCATTATATCCGGTAAAGCCCCGTTCAAAAACCCGGGGGAGGTCCGCTGGATCAATCCCCATGCCTGTATCGGCCACGGATAGAATACCCGGGGAGGACATGGCAATGGTAATGCGTCCCCCTGGAGAAACGTACTTGATGGCATTGGACAGCAACTGTTCCAAAACGAAGCCTAGCCATTTAGCATCGGTCAGAACGGTGGCCTCCAGGGGGGGGTACACCAGAGTGATGTGGCGGCGGATAAAGGACCGGGCAAATTTGCGCAGGACAGGCCGGATAATGCCATTCAGGTCCGATGGGGTGAAGACATAATCCCGGGCGGTTCCCTGGGTACGAATGAATTGGAGAACCATTTCTACATATTGGCTGATTCGAAAGAGCTGCTCTGCGAGTTCTGCGCTCCCCTGGACATCTAATCCATCCCGGGCGGTTTGGAGCACCAGGTCCATGGCTGCAATGGGAGTTTTGATTTGGTGAGCCCAAAGGGTGTAATACTCATTGATGTCTGACAGACGGATATCCCCATCGGAAACCAAGCGACGCTTTTCCTCGGACAGAAGGTTTAGGAGGTGCTGGTAATCCTGGGCAATTTGGTCTCTCGGTTCCGGGAGGGCCGAAAGACTATCCACCACAGAGTTAGCGGCTTGGCGCAGCTTGCGGTGGGTTTCCAGGAAGCGTATAATATCCCAGGAAATAAGAGCCAGAGCCGCACAGGTGTATAGCAGTAAACCGTAAAGGAGGGGCTCCCAAGGCAGGTGGTAGAGAAAGAAAATCACCGGAAAAAGCAGCAGGGGAAGAAACCCGAGCAGCAAAGGGATGTCCCGGCCTTTCAAATAAGCAGTGACCATGGCCTTATTCCACCAGATAGCCCAGGCCGCGTTTCGTGGTAATAAAATTTGTTAAACCGATTTCGGCTAGGCGTTTTCGCAGTCGGGTAACATTGACGGTTAGGGTATTATCGTCAATATAAAGATCAGTCTCCCAGAGCTTTTCCATGAGCTGATCCCTGGAAATCACCTGTCCCGGATGCTCCATAAGGACCTGGAGAATCCGATATTCATTTTTAGTCAGCTCCAGCCGGGCATCCTGATAAGATAGGGTAATTTCCTTGGTGGAAAGCACGGCTCCCTGAACGACAAGCCGATCTGAGGACTCCCCGATGAAATCGTAGGCGCGGCGCAACAGCGCAGCAATTTTAGCCGTCAGCACCGTTAGCTCAAAAGGCTTGGCAATAAAATCATCAGCCCCCATATTCATGGCCATGACGATATTCATATCGTCGGAGGTGGAAGATAAAAAAATAATAGGGATACGGGAGATCTTTCGAATCTCCTGGCACCAATGGTAGCCATTAAAAAAGGGGAGGGTAATATCCAGCAGCACCAGATGGGGATCCCAGGCCTCAAAATCGTCTAAGACAGCAGAAAAACGGGTGGCGCAGTGGGTGTTGTAACCCCAGCCGGATAAATGGGTGGCAATGGATGCGGCAATAGAGTCGTCATCCTCCACAATGAGTATTCGATACATAGCGTTACCTCAGATCAAATGTTATACTTTCATTATAGCATAGCTGATAAATTTTTGCGCTTTCACATTGATATTAAAAAGTATAAAAAGATAAAATTATTTCTTGATTTACTGAGTACATAGGATATAATAAAATCAAATCGTTACTGAAAGGAGTGTTTCCAATGGCTTACAAAATTACTGATGAATGTATCGCTTGCGGTTCCTGTGCAGAACAGTGCCCAGTAGAAGCAATTTCTGAAGGTTCCATCTACGAAATCGATGAAGATACCTGTACAGAATGCGGCGCTTGCGCTGATCAATGCCCGGTTGATGCAATCGTTTTAGACGACTAATCAAAACCGAAATATGATAAAAAAGCCGTATGCCCATGGGGTGTACGGCTTTTTTTATCGCTATTTTAAAAACATATTTCGAATGACTTTGTACAAAATGGCCGCTAGTGGCCAGATGATCCAGCTGCTTCCCCAGTTTCCGCTCAGAAAGCTGGAGCCCAGATAAAGGACCGTGACGATGGGCCAGTACATCCCTTTAAAGGATTTCTCCCGGGCAGTTTCTTGGGCTTTTGGTGTTGGATCAGCGGCACAGTTGTAATAATCTGCATCCTGGACCAGTTTGCCGTAATGGCCCCGTTGACTGCCAAAGACAATGATGAGGAAGACCCCTGCTGCAACCAGCAGCAAAAGAAGGACCACCCCCAGTTCCATCAGCAAATCATTTTCTGTGACGGATGGAAGGATGACGGCCAAGGGACTGAGGACACAAAGGCAGATGCCACTGGTCAGACCAAGGGTAAACCCGCCGGATTCCTCGGCCTTCTTCTCCACCACCCAGGTAATCATCTCAGGGTCTGGGATGAAAGCTGAATTGAGATATTTATAGGGCTCCTTCAGATGATCTGCAAAGATGAACAGAGCGACTCCGATGGCTACCCCAATGAAGAGAGGAATCAGTCCAAGGATTCCACCTAAATCTGTGGGCATCAGGGTAGCCATCAAAATCAAAAGGGCTGGGGATACGATGCATAAAAAGACACCCATGCCCACCATCATATCCGTCTTCCGGGAAACTTCCAGGTATTCATCCGCCATGGCAATATCCACCACGGGTCCATCCTCCGGTGGTGTTTCCGGAGTCGGTTGGGGGTCAGGTTTTTCCTTCTGAGCTTCGAAGGGAGATTCGGGTTCTGGCTTTGGCTCTGGCTCCGGAGCAAAGAGTTGTTTCAGCTCATCGATATTGCCAAACTCTGAAATCACCGTGCCAATGGCCTCGTTTTCGCTTTTTCCGGCAGCCTTGAGCTCGTTATAGCGTTCCTCCATGGAATCCTGGAGGTCTGCCTTGGCCCGCCGAACATCCTCGGTATCGGGCAGGCTTACAAACAAATTATCCAAATAGTTTAATAAGGTTTCCACTTCTTCATACCTCACATGATGAATACATGATAAATTTCTCGACAACATCCTTTGTGATGCTCCACTCGTCGCATTTCTCCTGGTAATAGTGCCGCCCCGCTTCTGTGATATGGTAATACGTTCGGCGCTTACCCTGGGTCTCCCCGCCGGGATAAGATTCGATATAGCCGTTCTTTTCCAATCGATTGAAGGCAGAGTACAGCGTTGTCTCCTTAATGACGTAGGCGCCCGCTGTCCGGGTTCGGATTTCCTTTGAGATAGCGTAACCATAAGAGTCGCCCTTGCAGAGCAGATACAGGATGATTGTATCGTTATATCCGCGGATCACATCGCTTCCGATCATAATCTCATCCTCCTGACATTACTCCGAGGGATATACTATGTCTGTCGGAGTAATTTTAGTATAAACTGATTACTACGACAGGTCAAGTAATTTTTGGAAATAGTGAAAAAATAAAAAAGCCATCCCAATCCTGACGGATGGATGACTTCATAGGGTGATCTCTAAATAATCATGCGATCATTAATATCTAAAAAGCTGGATTCATCGGAAATATCCTCAATGGCCTCACCAATTGCCGGCGGCTCGTACTTGGTGGACAGCACCTCCCGTGGGGTTTCCAGTTCCTCCCTGGTAAAGGGAAATTCATCCCCTGGCTCCCGGAGGTAGGTGAGTAAATCCCAGAGGCCTTCACCCGTATAAGAGCTAATGGGAAAAATAGGATTGGCCCCAGTGAGCTCCAGCCAGCGAATGGCCTGCTCTGTATTGGCATAGGGAGAATCAATCTGGGTCACGATGCCGATAATTGGTCGGGTACTGACCCCATCGATGGCGGGTGGGTACAGGGAATAAGGCTCTGTGGCAGAAATCAGCAGGGCCACCACATCCGATTCATAGGCATAAAGAGCCAAGGCCCGGGCCAAGCTGGCATTTTCAGCATATTCCCCAGGAGTATCGATAATGACATCAAAGTAATTGATATATTGGGTTTTTTCGTATTGAATCTTCTTGCCCTTCAGTGCCTGCTTCAGGGTCGTCTTACCGCATTCGCTGCGGCCGATGAGTACCATTTTCTTCATAGGTCTGCCTTCTTAGAATGTAAAAAATCAGGTTTTAGTAATATCGCACACCGTAAACCCGAGGGTTGTTTTTAAATAATTTAGAATTGCCTTAACGGCAGAGTTAACATCAGAAATCCGGCCAGTAAAAATAAGGGTACCGCTGAAACGGTCAATAAATCCAATGTCGATGGCTGCGGTTTTGGTGGCCATATCACCAGCAATCACAGCGATTTCCGGTGGTGTCATGCTTAAGATGCCAATGGCCGCCTGGGAATAATCAATGGCGGGGTTTAGCCCCAGTTTCTGATATACGATGGCCGCAGGACCAGCGATGATATGGGCCAGGGTAACCTGTTTACCAGGCACGGTTTCCTGGATAATCCGTAATTTGCCCTCATTCGAGCCTAAAATATTGTTCATGTCCATATGAACGCCTCCTTCATCTCCAGAAGAGGAAAAACCTCTATATTGACTATATCACGAAAAAGGAAGGGGATGCCATGGAATTTATGGGGTGCTGACAGCAAAATCTTGCGTTTCCTTTACGGTTTATGACAATTTTTGTACTTTGTCAAAAAAAACAAAATAGTAGCCGTTTAGGACAGAATTGTAACGGTGACTCTATTGAAATCATTAAAAATTAGTGCTAATATTTGTATAGATTCCAAAGAACCATCGTATTGGTAATGTTGACGCCGTAGCGATTTATACATCTGAACGATGGGCGGAGCAGTGACCGTGATTGGAATTATGAAATACGGGTTAGGAGAAAACGGCGAAATACGACGATGCTTTGGTTCATAAGCGCTATGCCTTTAAAAGCACGACGTATCCCCCGAATTACGCGCCGCACGCTTCACCGTTTCCGGCCTGCATTTCCAAATACTGTCATCATTTCAAGGCTACCAAGGTTCATTCTTTTGGTAGCTTTTTTCGATTTGCCCTCATTGATTTAAATTTGATTTCGTGAGTGTGTCAGACCAGCGTTTTAAGGATGAAAAGAAAAAGCAAAGGAGAATCCTATGATAAACCATCAATCGATGTGGGCTGCAAATCCTCAGCGGGATAAAACTGTCGTTATCAGTGATCTGCACTTAGGTGTGGATGATCGCTATACAGAAACCCAAAAGAATCGTGCCCTCCTCGTTGAATTCCTGCAGCGGTTGGAAAAAACCGACGATGTCAAAGAACTCGTCATCGCTGGTGATTTCCTGGATGCGTGGTTCCTTCCGGTTTATTACCCCAGCTATACCGATGAAGACCAGTTCTATCGTGATGTTGCGGCGAATAATCAGGCTGTGATGGATGCCCTCAACCACCTCATTCAAAGTGACATGACGGTGGTCTATGTCGCAGGGAACCACGATTTGACCATGAAGCCAGAACTTTTGGATGAGCTATTGCCCGGCATCGTGCAAATCCATGAAAAGCAGGGATTAGGCCGATATTATACGGGCAAGCGGAAGGAAATCGTCATTGAACACGGCCACCGGTACGATGCCTTCAGTGCACCGGACACCCTGACCAATCGGGAACTCTGCGGGAATGATGAAACCATCTTGCCCATGGGCTATTTCTATGCCCGCTATGGTGCCACTGCCTATCTGGAAGGCTATCCCAAGGTCGAAAAGGATCTTCCGGTCATTACCCAGGTCCCGGATCCCTCGGATGTGGATCAATACGGTGCCTATCTCTACTATTCCATTTTAAAAGGCGTATCGGAACGTTGTACCCCTAAGGTGGATTTACAGGATAAAATCTTTGATATGCACATCGGCGGCTTTGATGATGCCTATTCCTATCTGGATTTTTATCCGGCTCAGCAGGAGGATGGAACCATTTCTGCGCCGGTTCTCTTTAAAAACATCCAGCGCACCTGGGACGAGCGTCAGAAATTAAATGATGTGAAGCGACCGAACAGCTTTATTGAAGCCGCTTCGGGAACCCTTGATTCATCCTACTATACCCAAAAAGCTGTGGAAGAGTACTTAGAAAATCCAGATGAACAGGTCGAAGTGGTCGTGTTCGGCCATACGCATATTCCGGGATATTGCAAAACAGATATGGGAAAAACCTATATCAATTCCGGAACCTGGATCGATCATAACCTGGATGATCCCGATGCCACCTGTATCTTTGCCGTCATCACTTCCGAGGATACAGATATCGTGGCGCTATACAGCTATCAGGCGGATGGTTCTTTGCAGATCATCACCAAACAGCTCTGAGATGGGGAGGGCTCATACCGATTTTCATCAGCAGCGGCCTGGATTCTTAGAATCCAGGCCGTTTTTTATCTTGTCTGGCTCTTCCACTACCGACCTTCACACGGTTTTATGTTACAATGGCATCATTAAAACAATAATGGATAAAAATCCCAATGGAAAGCAGAGATAATATGATGAAAAAAGGTGATCACTTCGAAATGAAAATCCAGGGGGCCGTGTTTCCTGGTAAGGCTTGGGGCCTGGTCCCCATCGGCGACGACATGCGGAAATGCTGGGTCAAGGATGGCATTCCTGGCCAAAAGGTACGCATCATGGTGACGAAAAAACGGAGTAAAAAGATTGAAGGCCGGATTCTGGAGGTCCTGCAAAAAGCTCCGGAGGAAATTATGCCGGCTTGCCCCCACTTTGGGCGCTGCGGCGGCTGTTCCCTCCAGAACCTGCCCTATGAAAATCAGCTGGCCATGAAGAACGATTATGTCATGGGCCTGCTGGCCGATGCTGGCATCACCGGCTACGATGCCCTACCCATCGTCCCCAGCCCCGAGGTCTGCGGCTACCGCAATAAAATGGAATACTCCTTCGGGGATGATGCCCCGGATGGCCCCCTGCTCCTGGGCCTCCATGAAAAGGGGAGCTTCTACAACATCCTGCCCACACCCCACTGCACCATTGTCGATGGCGACTTTGGCAGCATTCAAACCGCCGTGGCCGGGTGGTTCGCCGAGGGAAGTACCACCTACTTCCATAAGCGACGTCACGAAGGCTTCCTGCGCCACCTCGTCGTGCGCAAGGGCAAAGCCACCGGGGAAATCCTCATTAACCTCGTCACCACCAGCCAGGGCGAGCTGGATGCCGGGGCCTTCACATCGCTATTGCTGGAACTACCTCTAACCGGGACCATCGTCGGCATCCTCCACACCCTCAACGATGGCGTGGCCGACGTGGTCAAGGCCGATGATATGAAAGTCCTCTACGGGCAGGATATCCTCCATGACCGGATCCTGGGGCTGGATTTTGAAATTTCCACCTTCTCCTTTTTCCAGACTAACACCCTTGGGGCCGAGCAGCTCTACAGCGTGGTGCGGGAATTCGTTGGGGATACTCCGTCAGAGGTTCTCTACGACCTCTACTGTGGCACTGGCACCATCGCCCAAATCATGGCACCCGTCGCTAAAAAAGTCGTGGGCATCGAGCTGGTGGAGGAAGCCGTAACCGCCGCAGAAGCCAATACCAAACGCAATGGCATCACAAACTGCACCTTCATCGCCGGGGATGTTATGGAGAAGGTGGCCGAGCTCACCGACCGCCCCGATGTCATCATCCTCGATCCGCCCCGGGATGGCATCCATCCCAAGGCCATCTTTAAAATCATCGACTTCGCTCCGGACACCTTTGTTTACGTCTCCTGTAAAGCCAGCTCTCTGGCCCGGGATCTGCCCTTCTTTGTGCAGGCCGGGTATCAGGTGGAAAAGGTGCGATGTGTGGATATGTTTCCGGGGACGGTGCACGTGGAGACGGTCGTATTGATGTCACGTTAGAACCCTTGAAAAGACTGTGTTTTTTAGTAACATCTAAATCAACTACCCGACCTAAAGTGTGTTTTTGCGTTTGTGGGAACATATCAAGACAAATTAAAATGTAAATATGGTTGAGTGGACAGGATAGATGAATTTGATATGTTGAGAAGATAAAATAGATAACAATGTAAAAGTAGGTGAGAAAATGAAATTTGAATTAAATGAGTATAGAAGTGAATTAACTGACGAAGAAATCATAGAAGATATTAAGCGTGTTGCAAAAGAATTGAGCAAAGACTATATTTCTATTTCTACCTATAAGAAATATGGAAAATATTCACAGACTGCAATACAAGGTCATTTTGGAACATGGAAAAATGCATTGTCGAAATCGGGGTTACGAAACGAAAGAACAAGATCTGAGTTGAAGCAAATAAAAAATGAAGATTATTATGCTGATTTGCAGCGGATAGCGAAACAACTTAATAAGGATACCGTACTATACGATGATTATAAACAGTATGGGAAATACGCAGCTGAACATGTCTTTTCAAGATTTAAAACTTGGGACAAAGCATTATTGTCAGCAGGACTTCAACCAACGGGTTTGGCTAGAAGAAGAATTGATGAACAAACACTTTTTAATGAATTGGAGCGTATCTGGACAAAATTAGGAAGGCAACCAACATCAACTGATATAACGAAGGGGAATATATCAAAATATTCTCTTGATACATACAAACGAAGATTTGGCAGTTGGAGAAAAGCATTAGAAGCCTTTGTTGAATATATCAATTTAGATAGTTCAGAGGAAATTAATGAAGAAGAAATAAAGGAAAATAAAATAAATGATCAGGACAATATTTCTAAAACTATTAGTGTAGAAAAACCTCTTAAAAAGAAAGAGCACAGGACTTCAAGAAATATAAATGCACGGTTGCGTTTTAAAGTGTTGAAGAGAGATAATTTCAAATGTTGTGCTTGCGGTGCGTCTCCAGCAAAAGATCCATCTGTGGATTTACATGTAGACCATATTGTTCCTTGGGCTAAAGGTGGAGAAACAGTAGTTGAGAATTTGCAGACGCTATGCTCAAAGTGTAATTTAGGTAAAGGTGATATGGAATAAGTTGACATGTTTCCGTGAACAGTCAAAATGAGAAATTTACTGTGGACATATTCCCGCGAACGAGTAAAATGCAAAAAAAGCTGTGGACATATTCCCTTAAACGGAGATATGCAAAATTACACTCAAGACATCAAAACGAACGGTTCGTTCCACGTGGAGACAGTAGTAATGATGATATTGTATAGTTTTAGTTGACAACTGATTCACAAGGATTTAAGCTAATCAAAGAGTCAGGAGGAGACGAAAAAATGGCAAAGAATAGACAATATGATCCAGAATATAAGATACAGGCCGTGAAGCTGGGAAAAGAAATTGGTCAGTCTAAGGCAGCTAAGGAACTCGGCATTCCCAAGAATACATTGTATTCTTGGATGAGATCCTGCCGACTCGGTAAGTTAGACCTGGGGCCAGGTTCACAGACGCCAACAAGCGCCATGTCACTGACCGAGGAGCTTATCACCTTACGCCAGCACGTTAAGGCACAGAA
>NZ_FNRK01000026.1 GCF_900107815.1 Eubacterium aggregans | reverse complement strand
TTCTGTGCCTTAACGTGCTGGCGTAAGGTGATAAGCTCCTCGGTCAGTGACATGGCGCTTGTTGGCGTCTGTGAACCTGGCCCCAGGTCTAACTTACCGAGTCGGCAGGATCTCATCCAAGAATACAATGTATTCTTGGGAATGCCGAGTTCCTTAGCTGCCTTAGACTGACCAATTTCTTTTCCCAGCTTCACGGCCTGTATCTTATATTCTGGATCATATTGTCTATTCTTTGCCATTTTTTCGTCTCCTCCTGACTCTTTGATTAGCTTAAATCCTTGTGAATCAGTTGTCAACTAAAACTATACAATATCATATTCCCACTATTTTATAAAAAAGGAGCATTGCTTTTTGAAAACCAATCACACCTTGGATCTTGTGGCAAACCGGGAGGTTTGCACACACTAATCCTGCATAACCTCCATAAGACCCCACAAAATCTTTAGGAGGAAAACATGAACACAATCCAAAATAATTCAATCCATTTACAACACTATGGTTTAGATGACCGCGTCCGCACCCTGGCACACACCTTTGGGGAGAACCCCATTATCGCCAGGGTCATTACCCAGGAAAAAAACCTGTACCGGGTGGTCTGTAACTCCGGGGAATTGCTGGCCGAGGTTTCTGGCCGTCTGCGCTATGCAGCTGCCACACCCGCGGACTTTCCCGGTGTTGGGGACTTCGTCCTCCTGGACCAGGACAACGATGCCGGCGGCCACGCCATTATCCACCGGGTCCTTCCCCGAAAGAGCCTTTTCGTAAGGCGGGCAGCGGGCAAGGCCCTGGCTGGCCAAGTCGTCGCCGCCAATATCGACACCATCTTTATTTGTATGTCCTTAAATCAGAATTTTAATATCCACCGACTGGAGCGTTACCTGGCCCTGGCCTATGAAAGCGGTGCCCAGCCAGTGGTGGTGCTGACCAAAGCCGATTTGTGCCATACCTTAAACCAACGTCTGGCTGAGGTCTACGCCGTTGCCATTGGCACGGAGGTCTTCGTCACCTCCGCTTTATCCCGTGAGGGCTTTGACACCCTGAAATCCTTCCTCATCCCTGGCCACACCGCTGCCTTTCTTGGCTCCTCCGGAGCAGGGAAATCGACCTTAATTAATGGTCTCCTGGGGGAAGGACGCCTTGCAACCGGAGGTCTCCGGGATGATGATCAGGGGCGGCACACCACCACCCACCGGGAGCTGATACGCCTACCTGGGGGCAGCCTGGTTATCGATACCCCGGGGATGCGGGAGCTGGGCATGTGGAACGTCTCCACAGGCTTTGAAAAAAGCTTTGAGGATATCGAAGCCTTAACCCAGAACTGCCGTTTTCGAAATTGCACCCACACCACAGAGCCTGGCTGCGCAGTTTTAGCCGCCATTGCCCATGGGACTTTATCCCCGGACCGTTTTAGGTCCTACGAGAAACTGGTTGCTGAAGCGGCCTACGGCGATGATCCCGATGCCTATTTGGCCAAGAAGGCGCAAAAGTTTAAAGCCATCGCTAAGGCCAATCGCCCGAAGAAAAAGCATTAATTGATAAGGCTGTCCCTCAAATATTTTGCGGTAATGGTCACCCCCTGGGCGGCCATCACCGCCGGGGACCCGGTGAACACCACCTGCCCCCCGGCGGTACCGCCATCCGGTCCGATATCAATGAGATAATCGGCCTGTTTCATTACATCCAGGTTATGCTCGATGACGATAACCGTATTTCCCTTGACCACGAAGCCATCCAATAACCCCATAATTTTGTGCACATCCTTGGCGTGAAGTCCGGTGGTGGGTTCATCTAAAATGTAAATATTCCCTTTTTTATCCAGATTTTTAGCCAACTTTAAGCGCTGGCGCTCTCCACCTGAAAGGGTGGACAGGGGCTGTCCCAGGGACAGGTATCCCAGACCAACCGCCGCCATAGCGTTCAAATGCTTGGTGATTTTTCCACTTTCCTGAAAAAAATCCTGGGCCTCCTCCACCGTCATTGACAGCATATCCACAATATTTTTTCCCCGATAGCTCTGGGACAGAGCTTCATCGCTATAGCGTTTGCCCTCGCAGACCTCACACACCGTGGTCACCGGGTCCATAAACACCAGCTCCGTCACCACGATCCCCTTTCCCTTACACACCGGACAAGCCCCCTTACTATTAAAGGAAAATAAGGATGCCGGCTGGCCCGATGCCTTGGCCAGCTGCTTTCGAATCTCATCAAAAAAGCCCAGATAGGTGGCAGGGGTCGATCGCCCCGTTGCGGTTATGGGGGATTGATCCACTAAGACCACCTGGTCCCGGTAGGTCCTGGCGAAAATTTCCCGGATGAGGGTACTCTTTCCCGAACCGGCCACTCCAGTTACTACAGTGAGCACATCCAGGGGAATATCCACAGATACATCCTTTAAATTATGACGGCTGGCATGACGAATGGGCAGAAATTCCCGGGGGACACGGGGATGGGCTTTCAAGGGAATCCGCTCCTCCATGGCCTTCCCTGTGATTGTCCCGGAGGTTAAAAGAGCCGCATAGCTTCCCTGGAAGAGGATTTTACCGCCCCCGCGCCCTGCCAGGGGCCCCACATCAATGACCTCATCGGCTATGCGGATAACATCCTTATCGTGCTCCACCACCAGCACCGTGTTGCCCTTGTCCCGAAGACTTTTTAAGAGCCGTGTCATTCGGTACACGTCCCGGGGGTGCATCCCGGTGCTGGGCTCGTCGAAGATATAGATCATCCCCGTGAGGGCACTTCCCATGTAGCGCACCAGCTTTAAGCGCTGGGCTTCTCCCCCGGAAAGGGAGGGGGATTCCCGGTTCAAACTCAGGTAGGGCAAGCCGATATCAATCATCCGGGTGAGGGTCGCCACCATGCCTTCAATGATGGTTACAGCCCTGGGATCCGTCACGGCGGACAGTACTTTCCGAAGGGTGGTGAATTCCAGCTCTCCCATTTCGGCAATGGTATAGCCTGCAATCCGGGCAGACAGCGCGGCTTCGTTCAGACGCTTTCCATGACAACGGGGACAGTCCTCCTCTGCAATCAGCTCGGACATCCGGTTTTTAATGGTCTCACTGGCGGTAGAACGATCCCGGTTAAGAAGCAGCCGGGTGAGGTGGTTGTGGATGCCCTCCACCTTTTTATGGAGCGGTGGGCCATCCGGGGTGTCTTTTCCATAAAGCATCCGGCAACGCTCCACCTCGGTATAGTCCTTCCATTTTTTATCCAGGTCGAAGAGACCGGATTTCGCATACTGCTTCCAATAATAATTTCCAGGATTGAAGAGAGAGAGGTCCACCATTCCTGTATTCCAGCTTTCCTCAGGTTTAAAGGTGGCCGATAGATCCAGGGTCATTACCTTCCCCAGTCCTGAGCACTCCGGGCACATCCCGCTGGGATCGTTAAAGGAAAAACAGGAGGCACTCCCCACCTGGGGCTCTCCAATACGGGAGTACAGCACCCGCAGGGCGGAGTACAAATCTGTGATGGTCCCCACCGTAGACCGGGCGTTGCCCCCCATCCGGCTCTGATCGATGACCACTGAAGGAGATAGATTCTCGATTTTGTCCACCCTGGGCTTTTCATATTTGGGAAGCCGCCCCCGAATGAAGGCCGGGTAGGTTTCGTTCATTTGACGCTTACTCTCTGCTGCAATGGTATCAAAGACGATGCTGGATTTTCCCGAGCCCGATACCCCCGTAAAAACAACGATTTTTCCCCTGGGTATTTCCAGGGAAATGTTTTTCAGGTTATTCTGCTGAAGTCCTTTGATAATGATTTTTTCTGGATGTGCCATTTACTTCCTCCTTACGCAATACATAAAATTGATTTTAACCCATCGAGTTCCGGATTTCCCGATGGGTCTTGGGGATTTGTACGGTACATCATTAAGCATAATCATTGGAATTTTTAATGTAAACACAAAAATTAAAAACGTTTTAGACTCTTCCCATTATTTTTCCAGCAATGCCATAGCGGTTTCCTCATTGGTAAATAAAACATTGACCAGCTTAAGAGAAAGTGCTGCGTGGATGATATCCCTCTTTTTTGCCCCTTCTGCAATACCGATGCTGGTTCGGGCGTTGCTGCTGGCATCAAAGATATTGGCCCGGATAAGCTTTTTTGTGGCTCCAATGGCAATGGGTCTGCCCTCTACATCAAAATATTGTAGTCCAATATCCCCCATAACCCGGCGGCTGCGCAGCTCTTCAATTTCTTCTGCTGTAAAAATTTCGTATTGGGGCATGGTTGAGGATTCGAAGGTGCCCATCCCCAACAATAGGATATCAGCGTGTTCGGCCTCACACAAAAGCTGACGGGTCTGGGGATTGGCCATCAGGGTTTCGAATTCTTCCTCTGAGCTGCAAACCGCAGGGGCATGGATGACCTCTGCCACGGCACCCAGGGTTTTAGCCAGCCGGATACTGCTCAGATTGGGCAGGAAATCCAATGAGTTTCCAAAACTCCCTGCCAGGGGCAAGATCTTTACCCTTGGAAAACTCAGTGATTCGGTGGCTGAAATCAGCCGGGTGACCCCAGTTCCCCACCCCACCCCCACCACATCCTCAGGTCGAAGTTCAGATATGAAATAATTGGCTGCGGCTAAAGCTAAATCATCTTTCATGGGTGAATCGTTTTTTATGACGCCCACATGCTTAACACGATACTTCTGCATCAAGCTGTTTTCCAAAGCGGTGTTTTCCGTAAAGGGAACCAGCACATCGATTTTTACGATACCGGCTTCCTCTGCCCGGGTCAGTAACTTGGAGACCCAGGGACGGGAGATTCCCAACTTTTTGGCAATTTCATTTTGGGACATTTTTTCTTTATAGTACAACGTTGCAATGAGAACCATTTTATTAAACATTGATTCCGTCGAATCGTTTTTTTTCGCCATTTCTTGTCCTTCTTTCATTTAGGCACATTTGTTACTAGATTATACGTGATTATTAACGAAAATGTCAAGAATAATTGAATTTTCAAAAAAATATTGACACACATATGTTCCCGTTGTATGATGACTATAACGTACGTTACTGCAAGGCACATATGTGTCTTATCAATTGCGAGATCATTGAAAGGGGTAATAATGATGAAACAATTAGAGTGTGTGTTAGGGGTCGATATGGGAACCGGGGGCGCCCGGGTTGGAATCTTTGATTTAAAGGGGAATCCCATTGTTTTTTGTGAGGAGTCCTATCCTCTTTACACCCCCGCCTCGGGACTAGCAGAACAAGATCCCAATGAATGGTGGGATGCCATCTGTAAGGCATCTAAAGCGGCCATTGCAGAAAGTGGCATTGATCCGGCTTACATCCGGGGGATGAGCGTGGATACCACTTGTTGTACAGTGCTTTTATCTAAAGATGATATGGTCCCCCTTCGGCCTGCCATTATGTGGATGGATATCCGTGCTGCCAAACAAGCCAAACGGATGTACGAAACTGGTCACGATGCCCTGAAATACAATGGCTACGGCATGGTTTCTGCAGAGTGCCTGCCTGCTAAAGCCCTGTGGCTCAAAGAAAATGAACCGGAAGTGTACCATACGGCCACGCGTTTCTATGAATGTACGGATTGGCTCATCCACCGTCTCACCGGGGAATATACCGCCAGCATCAACTGTGCATCCTGTCGTTGGTACTACAACGCAGAAGAAGGGGGCTATCCCGTTGATTTCTATAACACCATTGGCCTGGAGGATCTGGTAGAGAAGCTACCATCCCGGGTCATGGCCATGGGAGACCTCGTCGGCGGCCTGACACCAGAAGCCGCAGAGGCCATGGGTCTGGTCCCTGGGATTCCGGTGGGCGAAGGCGGTGCCGATGCCTTTGTTGGTGTCATTGGACTGAATGCCGTCCAGCCGGGTAAACTCACCTTAATCACCGGCTCCTCCCACCTGCACATTGCGCAGTTTAAAGAAGCCATCCACAGTAAAGGCATTTGGGGTTCCTATCCCGATGCCATCGTCAAGGGGCTTCAGATGGTAGAAGGAGGACAGACGTCCACCGGTTCCATCGTCAACTGGGTGAAAGAACAGCTTTGCGGCAATTACAAGGCCCAGGCGGCTGAGGAAGGTGTGAGCGTCTATGACATCCTGAATCGTGAGGCAGAAAAGCTGCCCATCGGCTCCGATGGCATTATTGCCCTGGATTTCTTCCAGGGGAATCGGACACCCTATGTGGATGCGGATATCCGGGGAATGTTCTATGGCTTGTCCTTAGGTCACACCCCGGCCCATATGTATCGGGCCATCATTGAAAGCATCTGCTACGGTACCGAAGTCATTATGGATTCCTTCAAGGAAGCAGGCTTCGTCCCCGAGGGCATTGTTATTTCAGGTGGGGCCGTTAAGAGTCCCTTCTGGCTCCAAACCCATGCGGATGTGTCCAATGTGCCCATTATCGTTCCAAAGGTAACGGAAGGACCCTGTCTGGGTTCTGCTATCCTGGGCGCTGTGGCTGGGGGCATCTATCCGGATATCCAGACGGCTGCTGAATCCATGACCACGGTGGACTACATCGTTGAACCCAGTCAGGAGCGCCACGATGCCTATACCTTCTACTATGAAAAGTACAAGGAATTTTATCCCCTGGCCAAGGACTGGATGCACGCAGTGACCACCCATTAGGGGTCACCCATTCAAATCATGAGGAGTTCACATGGCACGCATATCTGCTTCAATTTTAGCCTGTGACCAAACCCGCCTGGGCGCCCAAGTCGCCCAGGCCGAGGCCGCAGGCATTGACTATCTCCACGTCGATATCATGGATGGATATTACGTGGCCAATGTGGCCTTCGGGCCACAAACCGTCCGGGATTTACACCAAGTCTGTCCCCTGCCCATTTCGGTTCATTTCGAAGTGGCCCACCCGGATATTTATTTCCCGATCTTTGCAGATGTCGGGGCAGAGGTCATCACCTTCCAATTGGATGCCTGCCCCAATCCCTTGCATTTATTGGCGGAAATCAGAAAACTCGGTATGAAGGCGGGGATTGGCATCGGGCCGTCCTACGGACTGGAGCGCCTGCCCTACCTGCTGCCCCATATGGACTGGCTGATACTGATGAGCGGTGAGCCAGGCTATGGCGGCCAAAAGCTGGATGAATCCATTTATGGGAAGCTTGCGCAGGCTAAAGCACTGATGGCTAAGTGTGGGCACACCGTTCCCATTAGTGTGGACGGCGGTGTCAATGGCCAAAACGGTGCGGACCTCGTCCGGGCCGGTGCGGATATCCTCATTGCCGGAAGCTACCTCTTCGGAGGGGAATCCATCCCGGATCGGGTCAGCCAATTAAAAGAATTATAATGGTCTAAAGTATTCAAAAAAGTATTAGAAAGTTGGAGGTTGGTTGTGGAAACTGGACATAATGTATTTTTAGTCGTTAATCCCAAATCGTATCTATATGGAGAAGAAGCACTGGCGCTGGCTGTCGCCGCAGATGAAATCGCAAAAGAAACTGGCATTGAGCTGTATTTTACCTGCCCCTATGCCGATATCCGCCAGATTCGGGAAAAAACATCCCATATCATCGTCACGGCCCAGCACATGGACCCTTTGACACCCGGTCGTGGGATGGGCCATGTTTTGCCGGATTCTTTAAAGGCCGCTGGTGCCGATGCGGTATTCCTCAACCATGCCGAAAACCCACTGACCATCAGCGCCCTGTACAAAACCATTCTGCGGGCCAAGGAGCTGGAGATGACCACCATTGTCTGCGGGGATTCCGTCGTAGAGGCCTTGGCACTGGCCCAGCTTGGTCCGGACATCCTGCTGGCTGAACCCACAGATCTCATCGGAACGGGCCAGGTAGCAGGGGATGATTACATCCTGGATACCGTTTCTAAAATCCGAGCCATTGATAAAAACATTGGGATTATGATTGCCTCGGGGATTACCACCGCAGAGGATGTGTACAATGTCGTCCGCCTGGGTGCAGATGGCACCGGCGGCACCAGTGGTATCCTCAGCGCACCGGACCCGGTTATACGAATTCGGGAAATGGCCGAAGCCATCTTACAGGCAGAAAAAGACAGAAAGACAGAAGGAGAAGCGTAAAATGTTAGTCAATTCAAAAGAAATCCTCAACGATGCAAAAAAAGGCGGTTACGCCGTACCCGCCCCTGATTTTCTGGACCTCGATATGGCCCGGACCTTCGTCCAAACCGCTGAAGCAGAAGGTAAACCTGTTATTTTATCCTTTGCCCAGGCGCATCAGGATGTCATTTCCCTGGAAGAAGCTGCAGTCATCGGGAAACTGGTGGGAGAAGCGGTCTCGGTTCCTGTGGTTCTTCATCTTGACCACGGCCAGGATTTAGAATTTTTGGAACGAGCCATGGACTTAGGCTTCACCTCGGTCATGATTGATGCTTCCTCCAAACCTTTTGAGGAAAATGTGGCGATCACCAAAGCAGTCGTGGCACTGGCCCATCCCCGGGGAATCACCGTGGAAGCAGAAATTGGCCATGTGGGCCAGGGAGATGCCTTTGGCGGTGGTGCCGAAGGCCAAAAAAGCGATTCCATTTACACCTCTGTGGAAGAAGCCGTTGCCTTTGTGGAGCAAACCGATGTGGATTCCCTGGCGGTTTCCATTGGGACCTGCCACGGCCTATACGCCGGTAATACCACCCCGGTCCTCAACTTTGAACGGCTGAAGGAACTGGCCGATGCTGTTCCGGTACCATTAGTCCTCCATGGCAGCTCTGGTTCCGGGGATGATAATATCCACCGCTGCGCCACCGAAGGCATTGCCAAGATTAATATCTTTACCGACTTCCTCGTCGGTGCCACCAAAGAAATCCACGCCCAGGGCGCTGATGATTTCCTGGCCATGAAGCGCGCCGCCAATACCGGAATGGCTGCTGTTTTAAAACACAATTTCGATAATTTCATTTAAGGAGAGATTTATGACCGTTTATAAAGAAACTATCCAGCTTGAATCCCACGGCGGCACCCCCAGCTTTATCAATATCACGGACAGCGTTCGGACCGCCATTAAAAACAGCGGGGTCCAGAACGGAACCTGTACCGTCATTTCCCCCCACACCACCTGTTCCGTCTTTTTCGAAGAATTTGTTCACGACTTCACCGAAGACGGTACCACGGAATTCCTCCAGGCTGATTTAAATGATGCCCTCAAGAAGATTATTCCCGACGAGGTGGAACTTGGCCAATACCGCTACCCTGGGGACAAGCATTTTGAAGATGTCTTTACCTGGCCGGATTGGGAATCCTGGATTCCCGGCGGGGATAAGACCCAGCTTCTCAACTGTGATGCCCATTTAAAGGCGACTCTTCTGGGTTCCAGCGCGATCTTCGATGTGGATGACGGCCAATTAGGTGTTGGAAAAACCGGCTATGTCTACTTTGTAGATTTTGACCGCACCCGGGCCCGTTCCCGTAAATGTAAGATTATTATCATGGGCGAATAAGCCCTTTCCCCCCGAAGCCTTTAAATCAAAAGAATTAAAGGCTTCGGGGGTTCTTTGTACAGAGGATCTAGTGTTATACAGGGTATGAATTTCCTTAAAAGATTGGAGGAACCCCCATGATCAACGTCGCCACTATCGGTACCAATTTTATTGTCGATTGGTTTATTTCAGCTGTCCAGACCATCCCATCCCTTCATTATCACACCGTCTATTCCCGAAATCCGGAAACGGCCTTGGCCTTTAAAGAAAAACATGGTGCCCAGGCCATCGAAACCGATCTCCTTGCCCTGGCCCAAAATCCAGAAATTAATGGGGTTTATATCGCCAGCCCCAATAGCTGTCATTACGAACAAGCCCTTCTCATGCTAAGCCATGGCAAGCATGTCCTCTGTGAGAAAACCATCACCACCAATGCGGCCCAGCTCGCCCGGCTAATCACCCTGGCAGAGGAGCAGCACCTTGTACTCATGGAAGGGATGCGCGCCCTCTTTACCCCAGGATTTCAAAAAATGACAGCCGCCCTGCCCCGTCTAGGGACCATTCGTCGGGTCAGCTTCCAGTATTGTCAATACTCCTCCCGCTATGATCATTTTAAAAAAGGCATCGTAGAAAATGCCTTTAACCCCGCCTTGTCTAACGGTGCGTTAATGGATATTGGGGTTTACTGCATCCATCCCCTGGTCAAGCTCTTTGGTGCACCTCAAAAAATTGTTGCTGAGGGGATCCGCCTCAAAAACGGAGTGGACGGTGCGGGCACCATCCTGGCAACCTACGACGGCATGGACGCCGAATTAACCTATTCTAAAATTACTGATGGCCACATTCCCAGCCAAATCCAAGGAGAGGATGGGACCCTTTTGTTAACAGCCATCAACCGCCCCCTGGAGCTTAAGCTCTTTCCCCGCCAGGGTTCCCCCGAATCCCTTTTTAGTGCCACACCTGGCAAAGGCCGGGATCTGGATATGGTGGGTCAAGTGACCGAATGGGTACGGCTCATTGAAGCAGGCCATACTGGTGCCTGCCATAATCAATACTCCCTAATGAGTTTGGAGATTATGGATGAAGCCCGGCGACAGATTGGATTGATTTTTCCGGATGATGACCATTCTTTCCAGTGTCTTTAAAGGGCAACGCCTATTTTTTCCTGGGAAAAGTGGATGTTCTCCATACTGCCACTAATATCCAGGGCTGAAAACACCTGGTTTGCCATTTTTCCCTTTACCTGGAAATTGCTGTGAAACAAAAGCCCTTCCTCCGGCCAGAGAGTCCCAATATAATGCCCGGGAAAGGATATAATCCGGGGCCGGATGATGGCTTTAAAATTATTAAACCGCAGATGCATGGAGGCACTGATACTGTGAAGGGGGTTTCCCGTTTTATTGATCAGTAAGCCAGTGATTTTTAACTGACGCATTACTTGGCGATATTCCCCCTTCATAAAGATAAAATGAATATGTCCATCGGTCAGCAAAGTAGCTTGCACTTTCAAAATTCGTTCTGCTTGATTTAATTCCTGTTGAATTCCCGGCTCATCCCGCTGCTCCTCGAGCATCCTTGGGACCCGAATATGAATGGCCATTCTCACTCCCCCACCTTCGATTTACTCGCCAAATACGATTCAATATTCTCGCTTTAAACTTCCTTAATTATATCGTTGCTTCCATTCTGGCATCAATCCCCAGTTTTTCGCGTGGGTGTTCCAATTCATCCAGTGGATCATAGAAAAATACCCCCAATGATCTCAAATGATCATTGGGGGTATTCTGTTCCCATCGAAGGCATCGCCTCCAGTAACTGGAAATTAATCTCCTTTTATTTTTTTAATTGCCGGGTAAGCCACCACTGCAGCCAACAGGATTGGTAAAAGCATCAATCCCCAATGATCCCTTGTAATGCCCGTTTTTACATCGTTCTTTAGCGGTTTATCCTTCGTTTCTGTTGCCGGGTATTTTGCTGCTGCCGGCTCAAATTCCCAATAGCCGACAAATTCAACATCCTTATTCGCAATGGTATCCTTCTCTCGATCATAGCCTTTAAAACGCCAGATACCATCCTCAACCTGTACCGTATTTTGGCTCGGAGCCGTTGCATGAACCTCTGTCCCCACTGTTTTCCCCACCTGTTTTAATGGCAAAATCCCAAGAACATCTGGCGGTAACACCTTTCCATCCGTTTTGCTTACAAAGTGATGGATGACATCAAAGCGGAGGGGGCACACTTCATTTTCATAACGAATGCTCTCAATGGATTGTGGCATTTTCATATAATCCAGGGTTGCTGCATGTATTTCCTCTGGAATGGCCCCTTCTGCCCGCATTTTCTCTTTTTTAGCCTCTAGTGCCAACGTTAATCCCTCTTCGTTCCATTGGCCGGTCACCTTGGTAACCGTTATTTTTTTATCCTCTGAAAAATCTGCCGGGGGATTAAATCGTTTCGTAAAGGTAATTCCATAGGCACTATCAGGAGGAATATTACCAAGCTCAATAATCACAATGTTTTCATTGATGGTTATGGATTTTGCTTGTAATGCCTGGGTATAGTGTCCACCACCATTAACCCCAGGATAGTAGCGATTAATCACCCAGTCTGTTGTATCCTAACTTATGGTTCCATCATAAGGAAGGGTAATGGTCATCACCGCATTATCCATGGCATAGTCGCTGGCAAATACAATCCGCCAGTACTGTGCCTGGGTTTGGCCAAGCCCGCCATCCTGCCAATGTTGGACCTCCAGATTTCCAGGGCCGAAGGCATCCGCTAACGCTCCGGTCGTGCTGCTGACCTGATGGTTTCTGGGATTATAAACTTTTTCAAAATATCCATTATTTGAATAATCATCTAAATTAGGATCCATCACCGATCGGGCATTAAATTCAACCCAATCAGTATAGACCGTGGTTATTTTATCCTCCTGGCACCCCTGTTCATTGGTGATCGTTTCTCTTATTGTTTTTGTCGCGGTTTTATAGCCATTGGATGGTAACATATAGGTCAACTTCCCATCCTGATCCCTATCCGCAGCACTCCCATTGGCATCCTTTTCTGTATAGGGAACTCCATACGTTTGAGAAAGATAACTTATGGAATCCACACTCTCCGCCCTTACCGCTCCGCCATCAATACATATTCCTAAATTCATAAAAATCATCATCGTCATGAAAAAAGTAATTCCTAGTCTCCTCATACCGTCCTTCTCTTTCATCTGCATAAACTTTTATTTTTGATAATCATCTTCTTTGCTTGGCCTTTTTTCGGATATGGATGATTAAAATGATGCTGATTAAGAGTAGCAGCCCCATTTTCATGGAGCCTTGTATACTCCAACCCGACCCTAAACCCGTATTCGGATTTATTCCTCTAACGATATTGAATGACTCTTTTGTTATGAAACGCTTTTGTGTTTGTTCTTCCTCATGACCCCAGCTTTTTTGTACTAATGGCACAAAAATCCGGCTGGCAGCTTGAGCATCGACGGAATGCATTGACGTCATCACTCCCACACCACTTCCTAAAAAGCCAACAATAAACAATAGTAATAAGCCAATTTCCACTCTTCTTTTTATTCTTTTTAAATCGAACACGCCCTTTTCTTTTGTCCTTTCTCTGTTGTATTTGCTATTCCTTTAGCAATTGTCGAAGAATCTCTTCCCTTGACTGTCCCGAGTTTCTTTCGTTTTTTAGGTATTTTAACGCCTGCTTCCATTCGTCCAACGAGAATTGATATATAAGTATCTCCTGCTCACTTATCCTTTTCAGCACAACCTTCCATTGTGTTGAAAATTTTAAATCGGATATGAACTGACAGCCCGAATAAACCGTTAAAAATTCAAGTAACTCCATTGGGTTCCCTGTCTTTTCAAGGGAATTATCCACTTGCATCCACCCC
Organism: Eubacterium aggregans; assembly: GCF_900107815.1. Taxonomy (GTDB): domain Bacteria; phylum Bacillota; class Clostridia; order Eubacteriales; family Eubacteriaceae; genus Eubacterium_O; species Eubacterium_O aggregans. The sequence continues at coordinate 22,439 of NZ_FNRK01000026.1, read as the reverse complement.
TTTCCTTTGTTATAATGATTATTAACTATCATTTCCTAAAAATTGAATCTGTATCCTACTCGCTATCGATCATACTGCCATTTTACAGTAGCATGCGTATCAGAAGCGTAGATGCCCTGTGGTTTTATCTGTAAAATGCTTCAAAATTGGCTGAGGAGGGTTTTGACGTGCTAAAACTCGATATTAATCGGGATCGATTACTCCAATACGTGTATCGATCCATTGATAAACACCGTTATTTAATCCACTTGCTGTTGGGCGTCATCCAATCGGTTTATTCTTTATTGATCTTCCTCTTTTTAAAACAATATCTTTTAATCGGTATCTGTCTCTTTGGCTGTTCCCTTTTTTCCTGCTGTATCGCATTTCACGGTTCAGTTCCTTTAAATCGATGTTTTTTTGCATCCTGCTCTATGCCTATCTCTTTGAGATTGGGGCTTCCTTTTTTTTAGACTGGGCATTAGGCTTTCAGAATTTTTTATTTACCCTAATTCCCGTTTGCTTTTCATTTATATATTTTGATAATAATTATGATGAGATTATCCCCATGGGCATTTATTCCTCTGGTCTGATTATCCTCTGTTATATCCTCTGCGGATTCATCGATTATTGGGTAACACCCACCAACGGACTCCCCTATCGGGATATTTGGATTATTAATACCTGTACAACCACCCTGGTGATGGGGATACTCTTTATCAATATTATGCTTTTTGTCACTGAGCTTCGTACTGTCCATCAAAAGCTGAATAAATTCTCTGAGATACGCCTGAATAATTTACGCAGCACCCTAATGCTCAGCCAAATCAAACCTCATTTTCTCTACAATTCCTTGGGAGCCATTGAAGATGCCATTGAAGTGGACCCTAACCGAGCCAAAGAGGAGATTGAATCCTTTGCCCGCTACCTTCGAATGAATATCGATACCCTGTCTTCCCAGGAACTTGTCTCCTTTGAAACAGAATTAACCCATGTCCGCACCTATATGCAAATTCAAAATTTACGTTTTGAGAACCGGATTCGCTTAAAATACCCTAGTGATTCCTTGGATTTCAAGCTTCCGCCCCTGACCATCCAGCCCATTGTGGAAAATGCCATCAATCATGGTATTCGACCCAAGGGTGGGTGCGGGCATATTCAAATAACATCCAGGGAAACACCTGATGCGTTCACCATTACCATTGAGGATGATGGCATTGGATTCAAAATGCGGGAAGATGAGGCGGAAAGGGATGTCGGCTCCACCGGACTGTACAATATCAACTATCGATTGACACAGATGTGCCAGGGAAAAATGAAAATATCCAGCACCCCGGGGGTGGGTACCACCGTTACTCTGGTCATTCCAAAGGTTAAAAAGGAAGTGTGAAAATGAGAACTATTTTTGTAGATGATGAACCCTGGGCCATGCGCAAATTCCAGAAGCTCTGTGCCCAGATCCAGGATATCGATATGATTGGAACCTTTGCCAATCCCCGGGAAGCCCTGGACTTCGCCCGGGAGCATGCCGTGGATTTTGCAGTCCTGGATATTGATATGCCCCAGATGAGTGGACTAACCCTGGGCAAGGCCTTAAGAGCCCTGTATCCGGAGATTGTGTTGGTGTATGTCACCGCCCATGATCAGTTTGCCAATGCAGCTTTAAAGCTTAAGGCTGACTATTTTCTGACCAAGCCCTATTCCGCCGCCGATATCCGCGATGTCCTCCAACGGGCACGACTTTTAAGCCAGCGCCAGGATAAGCCGGTCTTTATTCGCACCTTTGGCACCTTTGATATTTTTTTACATGGGCAGCCTATTGAATTTTCCAGTACCAAGGCCAAGGAGTTATTGGCCTTTTTAGTCGATAATAAAGGGGGATTTGTCACGACAAAAGAAGCAATGGCGGTGGTTTGGGAAGGCGATGGAGATGACGCCCTCTGCCGCACGGCTGCAATGCGGCTGCGACGGATTCTAAAACAATATGGCATAGAGGAAATCCTCTCCGAAAATCGGACAGGGCACTGTGTCAATATGGAGGCCTTTGATTGTGATTATTATATGCTGCTCAAAGGAATGAACCGTGGAAAATGGGCTTTTTCAGGGGAATACATGAAACAGTATAGTTGGGCCGAGGTTACCCTCTCCGCCCTTTTGAAGAAGATGGATTGGTGTTGAGAAGCTACACTAAACGCTCCACGGAAACGGGGAGTGTTTGTCTTTGTTTTTTTCCAAAAAATAAAAAAACGCCTACGCGTATCGTTTTTTAATGGCGGAGAAGGGGGGATTCGAACCCCCGATACGCTTTCACGTATACACGCTTTCCAGGCGTGCTCCTTAAACCAGCTCAGACACCTCTCCACTGCTTCAGCAAAGTAAAAATATTAAGTTAAAATTCGATTATATTTATTTACCGAACAGTTTATAATTATAATGGTGAATGCTGTTTTTGTCAAGGAAAAAGCACAAATTTATTCAGAAATTTTTTGAGGTTTTTAGGGAATTCTCCATCGGGGTATGCTAAAATAAACCAAAAGGAGGCGGCACCGACATGCTTAAGTATCTAGGGACCATCGATGCACTCAAAACCTATCTTCTGGGCTTTGGACCATGGACCCCCGCCGTTTACTTCATCCTCCAGATGCTTCAGGTCATTCTGGCTCCCCTGCCTGGCGGGACCACCACCCTCATTGGTGGTGCTCTCTTTGGTGGTCTTTGGGGGACGGTGATCAGCTCCGCCGCGGTGATTTTGGGGTCCTGCGCGGTATTTGCGCTGACGAAGCGGCTGGGGCGGCCTTTTGTGGTTAAATTTTCCCACAATTCGCCCTGGATTGAGAAGTTTGAAAGTATCCATGAGGATAAAATGGAAACCATCCTATTCCTCATTTTTATTTTTCCGGCATTTCCCGATGACCTCATCTGTTTTGTGGCCGGGCTGACCAAAATTCCCTTCCGACGCTTCTTACTGCTCTGTGTGGTGGGGCGTACTCCGGGCATCTTGCTCAACACCCTTATTGGGGCGGGTATTATGTCGGAGAATCCCACACAGCTTATTATTTTTGTTGCCATCTATGCGGTGTTCATCGTCATCTTCCTGCTGAACACCAAGCGGTTATCGGCTTATATTGAAAAACACCGATACCATCAACCAGAGAAAGGGACATCTCCCCATGAATCCAAAAACCACACCAACACGAAGTGAAAAACAATGCCATAAGCTCTTTATCAGCGAACTGGTAACGGCGTTTATCTGTGGCTATATTATCTATGGCCTGGCTGGAACCCTGGAAACAGGTCTGGATTTACGGCTCATCATCCCGGGGGCCATCTTAATTTTCGTCCTCCTACAGGGAACGGCCTATTGGTATTACCGCCGTCAAGAGGCCAGAGGTGTTTCCATGGATCGCCCCCTCATTCTTAAAATTTTCGCCCTTTTAAAAAAGGTGACCCCTTACATGCTGTGCCTCTATCCTTTATTGATTATCTACCTTCTGCTCCGGGAGCCCCAACAGCTCTGGGTACCCTTTAATGTTTTTGGCACTATTTTATGGGCCTTTGCCCTGATTGAATTTACGAATAATTATTATTTTAGCGTCCGTCTGGGTAATTTAAAGCACAGGACCCCCTCAGATTTGGCCCTGGAGCTCGACGCAGAATCACATCGAAAGGGAGTGAAAAAATGAGGATTTTAATCGACGGGGATGCCTGCCCCAAAAGCGCGAAGGTAATCTGTCATGAACTTTCCAAGGAATATGATATTCCAGCTTTTATCTTTACCGAGGGAAACAGGGATTGGGATGAGGACACCGATGAGGATGTCATGGCCTTTTCCCCCAGCGACTATCTGCCCGGGGCCATGGATTATAAGCTGAGTGCTTTGGCCGGCAAGGGCGATATCATCGTAACCCACGATTATAGCCTGGCCTCGGTAATCTATCCCCAGGTACTAGCGGTGGTCCATCCCTGTGGTTTTATCTACAATGCCACCAATATGGACCAGTTATTGTACGAACGCTTTATGACTCGGAAAAGCCATAATCCCAAAAAGGGAAAGGAAGCCCGCATTAAAAAAAGATCCTCCGAGGAGGATCAGGCCCTTCGACAGGTGCTGCTGGATCTCATTACTCCGGCAGATCAGCGGGCACCCTTCATCCATTTCAAATAGCTTAGTCCCCGACCCCCAGGGCTGTATTCTCTACGAGAACCCAGCATTGGGGGTCTTTTTCCAGGGCTTCATACCAGTTGTCCATAAACCAGCGGATGAGCTGGGTATCGGCTTTAATGGGCGTTTTATTATCGTTGAAGATGTTGATATAGACGGTCTGAAACCATTTTTTTGCCAGGACCAAATCCCGCTCAAATTGCTCAGGGCTCTGGCCCTCCATGCCGAAAAGGAGACAGCATTCATCAAAAACGGCGGCAATATCCGAGGGATCCAGGCCATAGCCCATCCCCTTTACCATTACCCCTTCCCGATAATCCTCGTCGAAGGTCTCGATACCGATGCGGGGGTGGAGGGCGATGCCCTTTCTGGCCAGCTCTGCCTTTAGCTTTTTCACCTGATTCGCCAAAAGCCAATGGCTTTCCAGGTGGAGATGGCCAATCCCCTTTTCCATACACAGATCGATGATTCGCGCCTGGATTTCCCGGGGCAGCTCAAAATAGGAGCCAGAGTTTAGGACCACCAGACGGCCAAATTCTCCGGTGACCGCATCTAAAACCCTGTGGTCCAGGGGAATGCTGACCGCATCCTCCCCGGCATCATCGTAATAGTCGCAGAAGCGACACTTTTTCCAAAAGCAGCCTCGCCCCATAAGCAGGACAATTTCCATGGGCTGGGGACCCTGGGACAGGCAGCTATAGCGCTCACTCATTTCCATGGCCATTAAAGACCCAGGGCCTCGGCCCACTCCTGTTCTTTAAACCCAACACAGACCTTATCCTTTAAAATCAGCTGGGGACGTTTGACAAGCATCCCATCGGTGGCCAGCCAGACGGCCATGTCCTCCGCATCCATATTAGGGACGATGTCTTTTAGCGCTAATTCCCGATAGCGCATGCCGCTGGTGTTAAAGAATCGCTTCGGCTCTCCCCCATAGCGGTCCATGAGGACTAAAATTTCTTCCTTGGTCAGGGGGTCCTCTACAATATGACGTTCGGTATAGGCCACGCCATGGTCTTCTAAAAATTTCCGGGCCTTTTTACAGGTTGAGCACCGGGGATAGCATAAGAAAACAGGTTCTTCCATGGTTAATTCCTCCCAATTATAGGTTTGCTGCATGTCTTCTGGCAGATGGCTATTATCACCGATATAGTCAATGGTGATCTTAAAATTTTCATCGAAGGTAAATTTGCTCACGGATACATTGGGGAGTACCTCCTCCTCCATAGCCTCCGGAGGGATGCCCTTGGCATAATTGAGCCAGGTCTGAATTGAAAATCCATGGGATACGGCCACGATGGTCTTTCCCTGATGCTCACGGACCAGTCCATTGATGGCCTCTGCAACCCGATTGTAAACCACTGGGCCCGGTTCACCCCCCGGTGGATTGACGGCCCCGGGATGGGCACCCATGGCCTCCATGAACTCCGGAAAGAAAACGGCGCATTCTTTCATGCTCCGCCCCTCAAGCACCCCTCCATTGATTTCTGTGAGATCAGATTCGATTTGGATATCGTAGCGGTATGCTCGGTCCCCCAGCAGGGCCTCCAGGGTTTGCTGGGCCCGGATGAGCGGGCTGCTGACGGCCACATCGATTGGAATTTCTTTAAAGTAATGGTATAATCGGTCCCCTTGGGCCAGACCCAATGCATTCAGAGGAATATCCAAGGCTCCCTGAAAACACATTTTAACATTTAAATCCGTCGTTCCGTGACGGACAAGATAAAGGGTTGTTTGTTTTTCGTCCATACAGCCTCCATTTTATGTTTTCCTTATAAGGATTATAGCATTGAGCGTTCAAAATCGCAACGCAGGACATAAAAAGAGACCGGTAAAACCGGTCTCACCGAGTGAATACAGAATCAATCCCCACCCAGATAGGTTGCCAGGATGAAGGCCGTGGTTTTATCCTCCAATTGAACCTGGTACCAGCCATCGGAGGTTTTGGCAATGGCCGTAAATTGATCCCCCATGGCCATGGTCTTGATCAGCTTGGATTCAGCGTTGGGTTGTTCCCGGACGTTCCCGGGCTTTAGAGCCGTTAGCGTCAAGGGATGATCCAGCGTTGTCAAGGTGACCCCATCCCCCAGGATAACCGTGGGCGTGGGATTAGCCGTTTGGGTTGTGGCTACGGGTGTCGGCTCGGGCGTTACTTCCGGCGTTGCCGTGGGCACTGCCGTTGGTTCTGGTGTCGCTGTTGGAGCAGCGGTGGGCTCAGGCGTCGCGGTGGGTGCTGCCGTAGGTTCTGGCGTTGCCGTTGGCACCGCGGTGGGCTCAGGCGTTGCCGTCGGAGTGGCCGTGGGTTCTGGTGTTGCGGTCGGTGTCGGTGTCGCCGTGGGGGATGGGGTGGCGGTGGGCTTTGCCTGGGGTGCTTTTGTGGCCGCAGGGGTGTCAATGGTCACATACCGGCGATCGATATAGCCATTCTGATCCTTATAGGTCACCTGGTACCAATTGGTGGTTTCCCCGGTAACAGAGACCTCGGTATTCACCGCCAGGGTATCCAGAATATCGCTGTAGGTGGTGCAATCCTTTCTGAAATGCACTTCTGAGGTAGTGTGCATTTTCTTGGCATCATAGGTCTTTAAGGACTGCTTTTCGGCCTCTAAGGTGCCATCTGCAGCATCCTTATTCGCTACAAAGTAACCCCGGGCAACGTAGGCGGTGCCATCCTCATTCTGAATTTTATACCAATGATTGGTCTCTCCAATGGCGGTTACGGCACCGCCACGTTCGATGCTTCCCAGGCTATCACTATAGACACTGGGTGTCTTGCGGATCTTGACTTCCCCAGTGGCGTATAGGGTGGTAAAGGAATCGTAGGTTTTCAGACTATTCTGTTCTGCCTGAAGTTCCTTTTGGATGGTGGTTTCCGTCTTGGTGGATTCCACGGTTTCTGCCGTACTACCCTTTAGGGCTCCGGTGAGGATGGTAAAGCTATCCACGGCATTTTCCATCTCTTGGACCAGGACTTCGTTATTGCCCTTGACCACGCCATTGACCACATAAGCTCCCTCATCCCCTTTGATGGTGTAGGATTCGGTATAGCTAACGCCACCCTTGGCATCGGTAATCTTAGCCAGGTATTTGTAAGTTTCGATTCCATTCACCTTGGTATCTGAGAAATAGCTGGTACTAAAGGTATTCCCTGTGTCGGCGTTCATCTGCCGCATCCCCGCTTCCAGATCTCCTTGGCTTTTATAAAAAGTCAGGCTGCTGAATTCTGAAACCGGAACGTAGATGATGCTGATGAGACTGTCCTCCCCTGAAGCCAACTCTGCTTCTCCGGTCTCATCGGTCATCACCTTCCATGAATCGTTAGGCATATACAATTCGACGCTCTCATCCTTGGCTTTAAACAAAACCCGGGAATCAGCACTGTTTTGGTTCTGACAGCCCGTTGTCAGGACAAGGGCCAGGGTCAGCACCAAAAAAAACGTGAGTAATTTTCGCATAAGATATCCCTTCTTATTCCTTAATTATACCTGAAACGAACGCATTTAACATTACCGCCCTTGTCTATTTCTACGCAAAAAAAGCCACTTTTAGTAAAGTGGCATAAAAAAAGTTCTTTTATGATGGCCGTTTTAGAATAAAGCGGTCTAGGGCAAGGGCCACGCCGCCATCGTCGTTGGTGGTGGTCACATAATCGGAAACCTGCTTAACCCGTTCTCCACCATTCCCCATGGCAACAGCCAAGCCGGCATATTTAAGCATCTCGATGTCATTATTGCTATCGCCAATGGCCATGACCTCATCTCCGGAGATATTGAGCCGTCCACACAGATGCTTTAGTCCGTCCCCCTTGTTGGCAGTGGGGTTATTGATTTCAAGGTTATTCTCCGCCGCACAGATGACGGTCATTTCTGTTTTTTGCCGGAGCTGTTCCGCCAGGCGGGCACGTTCCTTCTGATGCCGGAAAAAGATATTGAATTTTTCCACCGGGCTGCATAAGATACGATCAATAAAAGTATCCCGACTGGGGGCGGCATGACGGGTTTTAAAGAACATGCTCCAGTATTCCTCTTTAACATTGTAGTCCCAAATCCGTTCCAGACACCGGGCCTCGGTCCAGATTCCGCCATCAATATACGCTTCAATCATCAGATCATAATGATCTAAAATTTCCACAACTTCCTGAAGCTCTTCCCGTTTAAAAGTATTGGAGTAAAGCACCTTTTGGTTTTTCAAATCCGTCACCTGGGCACCATTGGAGGTAATGGCATGACATATTCCGGGAATATCCAGAATATCCCGTGGGACCTCATCCATTACCCTGCCGGTACACGGTACAATTTTAATACCATAGTCCATTACCGCCTGGATGGCCTGCCGGGTTTGCCCGGCCAAGCTTATATCACTATTCAGTGTTGTTCCATCCATATCTAACGCAACCAGCTTGATTTCTCCCATAGCTTCCTCCTAAGAAACCCACTCTGATAAAATGAACCGATCCATGGCATTGGCCACACCCAGAGCATCATTCGTTGTGGTAATAAAGTTTGAAATCGCCTTGATGGGCTTCGATGCATTTTCCATCGCCACGGCCAATCCTGCGTATTTAAGCATTTCCATATCGTTGTTGCTGTCCCCGATGGCCATGACATCTTGGGCCTGGAGTCCCAGATTTTTACAAAGATGGAAAAGTCCATCGCCTTTATTCGCCGTTGCTGCATTGATTTCTAAATTTGTTTCCATGGAAGTCGTCACCATGACTTCACCAGTCTTGTTCAGGGCTTTTGCCATCCGGCCTTTGATCTCGGCATCGCCGCAAAAAATATTGACCTTCTCCACACTTTGGCTTTTCAGCAAAGATTTAAAATCATCCGTAGAGTCAATAAGCTGGCAGGATTCTGCAAACAGGCTGTAATACTCCTCTGGTACACCATAGCTTCCCATGGCATCAAAGCAGCTTCGTTCCATATATGTCCGGCCTCCAATATAGACTTCCAGTAAAGCAGGATAGGCTGTGACAATTTCCAAAAGCATTGATAAGACATCTCCGTGAATTGGATTTTCGTAAATGAGAGTATTGTTTTCGCGCAGGTCGGTTACCCGAGCCCCATTGGCCGTTACCGCGTAATTTAGGCCTGGAATTTCTAAGATTTCCCGGGGCAGCTGGGCAAAAACCCGTCCAGTACAAGGTACCACATGAACGCCAGCATCAATGGCACGAACGATGGCCTCGCGCGTTTCTGGTGCTAAGCGGATATTGCTGTCCAAAGTCGTCCCGTCCATGTCCAGCGCGACCAGTTTTATTCCCATGCTTTCTCCTCCATTTTTACATATGTTTACATCGTTGCACTTATTTTCATACATATTGTAACATGATGGAAACTGGATTTAAAGGGGTTGTGGAAAAATTACCCTTGTTTCTTTTTGAATCCTTTCAAGGCTAAGAAATTCACATCACAGCAAAGGGGGACGTCAATCATCAACCCTCACATTGTTGACAATCGACATCCCCCTTTTTTAGTGGATACCCTTTATTCTGTTACCGCCCATACCCGGGCTGGCAGCCCTGTCGCCCCTTCAATCCGGGGATAGGACACAATAAGAACCGCCCCGGCGGGCTTCACCACGTCCAGGTTTTTCAGCAGCTCCACCTGGAGCTTTTCCTGGTCCAAAACATAGCGTTCACAAATCAAGTCCCCAGCCGCTGCCGCCACCGCCGAGGAATCCGTATCCAGGGTCTCATGCCCATTGGCCGCTGCCTTTCGGACCTCGTAAATATACTTTAAGGCCTCCATGGACCAGCCTGGGAAATTTTCACTGCCATCCTCTGCCAAACCAGACAGGGCATCCATATCCGGCCACCGTTTATACCAATCCGTACGCAGGGCGACAAAGGCACCCTCGGGAATGGCCCCAAATTCCTCCTCGTAGGCTTTAATATCCTCCACCGTCACGGCGTAGCTGTTATTTTCCTTGGACTGGGCGGTAATATCCACCACGCACAGGGGGAAGACCAGATCGCCCACGCCATAGGCCTCGGACTTATCCTTCCCCTTGATGAAATGTGCCGGGAAATCAATGTGGGTTCCAAATTGCCCTGGAAATTTAAAGGTCTGAATCTGGCATTCCAAATCCGGGTGTCCCCAGTCAAAGCAGGTTTTAGCTAACTCCACGGCCCCCTCTGGGATTCCCCCCCAAAAGGGGCTGTCATTATTGAGAGAATGGGATAATTCAATCCATTTAAAACTCTTTGCGGACTCCAATGCCTTCCATAATGTGTACATCGTAATACCTCCCTTTACCTTTTTCTGCATTTTACAGCATATTCCATATTATGTCAATATGCTTTGTATGTTTTCATTCCAACACGCTCTTTATCCGCCAGAGAGCTTCTTCTAGTGTCTGGCGTGTACAGCCCACGTTCAGCCGTAAAAACCCTTCTCCCCCTTGGCCAAACCAAGGACCGGCATTACCAATGACCCCGGCCTCACCCATGATTTTCTCACGGATGGCCCGGTCGTTAAACCCGGTTCCTCTAAAATCCAGCCAGCACAGGTAGGTTCCCTCGGGCCGCTTCATGGTAACTCCTGGAAGCTTCTTTTCCACAAACTCCCCTAAAACCGTAACATTGCCCTCCAAATAATGAAGGAGCTTCAGCATCCAGGTTTCTCCCGCCTCGGAATAGGCGGCAGTCAGGGCTGCCAACCCAAAGGTGTTTTCAATTTCCAGGGTCAGGGCCCGCTGCTCTGCTATAAACGCCCGACGCTTATCCCCCTTTGGAATGATGGCGTAGGCCACCGTCAGCCCCGGAATATTAAAGGTCTTTCCCGGTCCGGAGAGATAGATAAAAGCATCCTCATATTTCGGGCTAAGGGCCATCAAATTATAATGGGTGTGCCCGGGATAAATGAGATCCGAATGGATTTCATCAGTGACCACCAGCACATTATTTTCCAGACAAATATCCGCCAATGCCCGAAGCTCTTCCGGGTGCCATACCCGCCCCACCGGATTGTGGGGGCTGCACAAAATGAGCATTTTAGTCCGGGGATCTGCCGTCTGCTGCCGAAGGGCCTCCAAGTCCATGGTGTAGTACCCTGCACCATCGGATACAAGGGCATTATTCACTACCCGGCGGCCGCTGCCCGTTACAATATCCGAAAAGGGCCGATACACTGGCTGCTGGACAATCACCCCATCCCCAGGCTCGGTAAAGGCACGAATAGCGATATTGATGGCAGATACCACCGTGGGGGTCATCTGGACCCATTCTGGATCAACCCTCCAGCCAAATCGGCGCCCCTGCCACCAGGTAACTGCCTTTAGGCAGGGGGTGGTGGGATGGCAATAACCAAAGATACCGTGGGCCAAGCGTTCTTCCAGTGCCGCCATTATGGGTGGCGCACTTTTAAAATCCATATCCGCCACCCATAATGGCAGCATATTATCGTCTACTCTTGCTTTAATGTTTTGAGATACCACCTCTGGGCACCATTTGATATCCCCGGATTTCCGGCGATCGATTTTTTCATTAAACTCTGTCATCTCTGTCTCCTTTTATTTTTTCTGCCCTTGCGCTTTCGTTCCTTATTCAGGGTAAAAATCCCCACATAAATTCCCCCAAGGATAAGGATAAGGTAGAAGGTGATAAACCGCCAAATAATCATAGCCACCGGTGTCCCTGCTCCAAAGACCGATCCAAACATCATTAGAAACACCGCTTCCGCTCCTCCGGCACTCCCTGGTGTGGGAATAAAAGCCACCGAAACGTAAAGCAAGGCCTGCCTGAGGATAAAGAAACTAATGGGCAGCCCCGACATCCCCAGGGCCCGGTAAATCCAGTAGGTCACTGAAAAATAAATGATCATTTGAATAATGGACAGGAGGGTCAACACCACCGCCTCCCCCATGTTCTTCTTCATGGCTTCGATACCCACCTGATATTGCTGGAAGAAACCCGAAACACGCCCCTTCCATCGCTCTTTATTTTTAATAATCCCTACGTGTTCAAAAAAAACAATACATCGTTGGGCTAGGGATTCCGTAGCCACGGCATTCACCAGGAGAAATAACATCACAACAACCATCCCCCCATTGATGATCAGTCCGATGATAACCATCACCCCATCCGGACCCCAGCCGGAAATCAAATGAGAGGCAAAAAAAGCCGCAATTCCGGCGATGGCGGTCACCGCCACCTCGTACAGCACGTATTTCTGCATCAACACAGCCGTCCCCGTCCCCACGGAGTATCCCCGCTGGCTCATCTCGTACAATTGCATGGGCTGTCCACCGGAAGAGGTAGGATCGATGTTGTTATAAAACTGCCCCACCACCGCCAGGGTAAAGGAAAAGCCCGCCGTCTCCCTGGGGTGGTTATGGCGCATCAGCCGCATGAGCATATAAGCCTCCAGGGCCACATAAACAGCAACGGCGAGAATGGCCATAGCCAAATACAAGGGCTTAGATTGCTTTAAAATCTCTAAAAGCTCCCGGGGTGTGGTCCATTGCCTCAACACAAAAAAAGTAATGAGCAGCACAACCAACAAAATGATGTAATTTCCCCACTCTTTTAAAAAACGCTTTATCGATGCTCCCATTATGCTTCCTTTCTCATCCCAATAAAATGATTTTTTTGGAATTTTTATTATAATACAGGAATCTTTAAATCCAATGGGGGTTTGGATACACAAAGGCCCCCGCACCACCTTCATGGGCGAGGACCTTCATCCATATGTTGTTATTATTTTTTTTCCGCCTTGGAGAAGTTGACCCGGAAGGTGTATTGTCCATTGGGGTAAAGAACCTCGAGGCCCTTCTTCCCTTCTGTTTTATTATACTCGGTAATGGCCGCCCGGCCGGACTTATTCACACCCCAGCCGATGGTGTAAATCTCCTGATCCCCACCGGTCATTTGGGCACTGCCGTATTTTGTCACGCTCTTATCCCCAAAGGGGTATTCCTTAACGGCGGTCACCGCCTTTGTCTTTTCATCCAGGGTATAGGTGATGGCACGACTGCCTTCCATCACGGTGATACTGCCATCGGCATTAATGGTGGCATCGGTCTGGGATTTAAACTTCTGGGTATCAGACAGACCAAATTGGTCCCCATTTCCCCCGAGAATCCACATAATTTTGCCATCCTCCCGATTGATTTTGACCAACATATCGGCATTTTTAAAGGAGAGGATGAGGTTGTTGTCCGAGGGGTCCAACAACAGAGCATTAAGATGAAGATAATCCTGAACCTCTGCACTGCTGTAATTATTGCCGGCAGTGGATAGGGCGTACAGCTCCGGATGATCCGTACTCCACCATTCAAAGACAACCTGGTTATCCTTGACTTCCTGAACAATGGCTGCGGCCACCCGGGTACCTTCCGTTCCGGGACCCAGGGCCGCCGGAATATTATCCACCCGGGCTACTTCGTAGCTTTCACTGATATAATGGGTATCCCCCAGAAGGACGAAGCCATGGCCATCCACTGGCTGACCTGGTACCTTATCATCATTAGTCACATCCTTATAAAGCCGGGTAAATCCACCGGTTTTATTGGCCATGATTTCAAATTTCTCGTTCATCACCACTGTTTTTCCCGGGAAATAATCACTGATGCCATAGGTATCCACATCTGGGTCTACCAGCTGATAGGTATAACGGATATCCCCGTTTTCCAGGGTCTGCTTCTGAAGATTGGTGAAAATCTGCCCCTTGGCCTGATCCTTGGAAAGAGCCATATACCAGGTGATATTGCCATTGCCGTCCAGCTTATACATCACCGGACTGTCCGCATCCGTCACAAAGTATTCACCCCCGGATTGGCTTGTCCCGCTGACTTGCATTTCCGGCAGCAGAGAAGACTTCGTCCGAAAATAAATGGTCCGGTTATCCTTACTGGTTTCCACCGTCACCCTCAGACGATAATTATCCGAAATCTTAGACAAGCCCACCTTGGCCTTCCGACCCGTTTGCAGGGTGACCCCTTCCACCTTGATGGACGCTCCGGCATCATTTTCCAAGATAAAGACATTGTCCCGCTCTGTGGTTAAACAGGGGACATCGTAAACCGCCTGATCGTCATTTAAGGGAATAATCACGCTCTGTCCATTGACATTCAGATTCAGGGCACGGTCTTTCAGCAGGGTCACGTCCCGGCCTGAATAAGCCAGGGCAAAGCTGACCAGCAGAATGAGGACCAGTGCAAAAATCCCTACACCGATAAGTATTTTCGTATTTTTATTCATTAAGTGCTTCCTCCAGATTATTTTCAAGTTTAGAAACCTTTAAATTACCTTGGAATAGTCTACCATATTTTTGAAAAATGAACAAGGGACAATTGTGGTTCTCAGAAAGCGGTAAGCTTTACAAAGAAAAAACAGCTTACAACCGGTTACGGCTGCGCGCTGTTTCTCTATAAAAATATTGTTTTTTATTCCCAAAAGAATGGGCTATAGCCGCTTCAGCAACGCTTCCCGTTCATCCTCGTAGCCAGGTTTACCCAAAAGGGCAAACATATTACGTTTATAATCTTCTACCCCGGGCTGGTTAAAGGGATTAACCCCAAGGATATAGCCGCTTACGCCACAGGCAAATTCAAAGAAGTAGAACAGCTGCCCCAGGGCGTAGGCGCTCTGGTCTGGCAGGGTCACCATCAGGTTGGGGGTGCTGCCGTCGGTATGGGCCAGCATGGTCCCCAGCATGGCGTTGCGGTTGACAAAATCCAAATCCTTTCCGGCCAGATAATTCAGGCCATCCAGATCCTCTTCTTCGGCTTCAATAACCACCGTGGACTTGGTTTCCTCCACATTCAGCACCGTTTCAAACATCATCCGGGCCCCATCCTGGATAAACTGTCCCAGGGAATGGAGGTCTGTGGACAGGTCATAGGCCGCCGGGAAGATTCCCTTTTGATCCTTGCCTTCGCTTTCGCCATAGAGTTGCTTCCACCACTCTGCTACGCTGTGGAGGCTGGGCTGGTAATTGGCCAGGATTTCCATGCTCTTTCCCTTGCGCAGGAAGATGTTTCGCAGGGCGGCGTACTGCATGGAGGGGTTTTCTTCAAAGTCCTTCTCTAAGGCAATGGCTCGCATATCCGCAGCCCCCTGCATCAGTGCAGCGATATCGCCGCCGGCCGCAGCGATGGGTAACAGCCCCACCGGGGTCAGCACCGTAAACCGGCCGCCCACATCGTCGGGAATGACGAAGGTTTCGTAGCCCTCGGCATCGGCTAAGCCCTTGAGGGCCCCACGGGCCTTATCCGTGGTGGCGTAAATCCGCTTGGCGGCTGCTTCTGCACCATATTTTTCAATGAGTTTTTTCTTAAAAATCCGGAAGGCGATGGCCGGCTCCGTGGTGGTTCCGGATTTCGAGATGACATTAACAGAGAAATCCCGGTCTCCAATGACGTCTATGAGATCATTCAGATACGCTCCGCTGATATTATTCCCGGCAAAGTATACCTCCACACCCCCACGGGTGGCGGCGTCGACCTTGTTGTAAAAATTATGTCCCAGAAATTCGATGGCGGCACGGCTGCCCAGATAGGAGCCACCAATTCCAATGACTACCAGAACCTCAGAGTCGCCCTTAATCTTATCCGCGGCTGCTTTCACCCGGTCAAACTCTGCCTTATCGTAGTCCACAGGCAAATCAATCCAGCCGAGGAAATCATTCCCGGCACCGGTTTTTGCCACCAGCTCTTTCTGGGCATTTTCTGCCAACCGCTTCATGAGAGCAACCTCGTGGTCCCGCACGAATCCAGCTGCCTTCGAATAGTCAAAGCTTACATTTTTCATCGTAATTCCTCCATGTTTTTTTCCCCTGCTCTTATATGGATTATACCTTAATCACAAGGGTGGTGCAACTGGAAAGACTCGTCCTGTTCGATCTTTTAGAAAACCTTTTCGTCAATCTTCAAAACATCAATTTATTTTCATTCCAACAATTTCCTAAGGGCCTCCATAATCTCATCAGGGTGGTTCACCACTATATTGGCACCAGAGAGCTCTTCCACACGCCCATAGCCATAGCCGCATCCAATGGCGGCCAGACTATGGACCCGCGCGATGGCCATATCCACGTCCCGGTCCCCAATAACGATAAACCCATCACCTATGGTCTCGGCAATATAGGCGTAAATCCCTACCTTTGAGGCCCCGCCATAATCCTCGGTGCAGTAATACCCCGAAAAAAAGCGATCCATCTGGAAAACCCGGCGATGAAGCTCCTGATAATAGTGCCGGCAATTGCTTAAGAATACCAAGGTATGCCCCTGGGCTTTCAGGGTGGCCAACATGGCCTCTGCCCCGGGGTACCATCGGGCCCCGCCCCCTTGGATAATAGCCGTCATTTCCTCACCCAGCTGCCGGCTGTAGGCCAAGCGCTTCTCCTGGGGCATGGTCGGCATAAAGGTCCGCCACATTTCTTCGGCGCTATACCCCAGCCATTGGCTGATTTCAGCATCCCCATACTGCCGGGGCTCCGCCCACCCCTCTGCCACGAGCCTGCCGTAAATTTTTCGGAAAGCCCGGGCGTACACCACCAGGGCATCGTTAATGGTGCCGTCGTAGTCAAAGAGCAGCCGGGCCATTAGCCGATGCGTTTGCCGAGATTGATCATCTCGATGGCGCCCAGGGCACAGTCGTAGCCCTTGTTCCCCACCTTCGTACCAGCCCGTTCGATGGCCTGTTCAATATTTTCGGTGGTGATGACGCCAAACATCACTGGGATATCGCTTTTCAGGGAAACCGTAGCGATGCCCTTGGATACCTCGTTGCACACATAATCGTAGTGGCTGGTGGCACCACGGATCACTGCTCCCAGGCAGATGACTGCATCATAGCGACCGGTTCCCACCATCTTCTGGGCGATGAGGGGGATTTCAAAGGCCCCGGGAACCCAGGCCACATCGATATTTTCCTCAGATACATCGTGACGGACCAGGCCATCCACAGCCCCGGAGAGCAAGCGGGACACGATGAATTCATTGAACCGGGCGGCCACGATGCCAATCCGTACATCCTTTGCCGCAATCATTTTACCTTCTAATACATTATAAGCCATTTGTTCATCCTCCATTTTAATAGTGTGTGCAGTGGTTCATTTTTTCTTGCTTCGTCTTGAGATAGAAGCCATCATGGGTGGTTTCAGGCATTTCGATGGATACCCGTTTTTCAATCTCCAGGCCAAAATCTGAAAGCCCTTCGATTTTAGTGGGGTTATTGGTCAGAAGTTCCAGGGATTTTGCCCCCAGATGCCTTAGAATCTGCGCCCCAATGTAATACTCCCGGAGATCCGGGGCAAAGCCCAAAGCCACATTGGCCTCCACGGTATCCATCCCCTGGTCCTGGAGTTCGTAGGCCCGAAGCTTATTAATCAGCCCGATACCCCGGCCCTCCTGGCGCATATACAGAAGAATCCCCCGGCCCTCAGCCTCAATCTGGGTCATGGCGGCGGCAAACTGCTGGCCGCAATCACATTTAATGGAGCCAAAGGCATCCCCGGTGAGACATTCAGAATGGACCCGGCAAAGGAGATGCCTGCCGTCGCCGATGTCCCCCTTTACCAGGGCCACATGGTGCTCCCCATTTAAGCGGTTAACAAAGCCATGGGCCATAAAATCACCATAGCGGGTGGGCAGCTTAGTCACCGCCACCTCCTCCACCAGGGTATCGTGGATTTTACGGTATTTTTGTAAGTCTGCAATGGTGATAAAGGTGATCCCGTACTCCCTGGCCAGTGCCATCAGCTCTGGCGTCCGCATCATCTCTCCATCGTCAGCCATGATTTCACAGCACAACCCACAGGGCTCTACCCCCGCCAGCTTCATCAGATCCACCGTCGCTTCGGTGTGCCCGTTCCGCTCCAGTACGCCACCGGCCTTGGCCACCAATGGGAACATATGCCCCGGCCGTCTGAAATCCTCGGGGCGGACCCCCTCTTCCACGCATTTCATGGCCGTGAGAGACCGCTCCACCGCAGAGATCCCGGTGGTGGTATCCACATGGTCGATGGAGACGGTGAATGCCGTTTCGTGATTATCGGTGTTATCTGCCACCATCTGGGGCAGCCGCAGCTTGGCCGCCAGACTGGCCTCCATGGGCATACAGATCAGCCCCCGGCCCAATCGTGCCATAAAATTAATATTCTCCGTGGTGGCTGCCGCCGCAGAGCACACAAAGTCCCCTTCGTTCTCCCGGCCCTCGTCATCTGTTACCAGCACAATTTTACCCTGTCGGATATCCTTTAGTGCTTCTTCAATGGTGTTAAATTGAAATGTCATACATCCTCCTTAAAATCCTAATTCTGCCAGCTTTGCCACCGTGAGGCCTTCCCCTTTTTCAGGGGAGACCTCCACCGGACCCAGGCCCATTAACTTTTCCACGTATTTCCCGATAACATCATTCTCAATATTGACCACATCCCCGGGGCCTTTTTTCCCCAGGACGGTTTCATCCAGGGTATGGGGGATGATGGACACCCCAAAGCTATCGGTCCCCACGGTGGCCACCGTCAGGCTGATGCCATCAATGGCAATACTACCCTTAGCCACAATATAACGCAGCACCTCCCTGGAGGTGGTGATGTGGTACCACATGGCATTATCCTCCTGGACCTTCCTCGTAATGGTCCCGGTCCCGTCAATATGCCCTGAGACAATATGTCCCCCAAAGCGGCCATCGGCGGCCATGGCCCGTTCCAGATTGACGGAACTGCCCACCTTCAGGCTTCCCAGGGCACTGCGCCGCAGGGATTCGGCCATGACATCAGCGGTGTACGTTCGATGCCCCAGGCTGCGGACCGTCAGGCACACCCCATTGGTGGCCACGCTATCCCCAATCTTTAAATCCGAAAAGATTTTATCGCCGGTAAAGGTCAATGCCGAGGAACGGCTTCCCCGCTCAATGGCTACCACCTTCCCCATTTCTTCTACAATGCCTGTAAACATGTCATCCTCCAATCGATAACCAAATCCCCGCCGATCCGGTGAACATCCATTAATTCCAGGGGAACCGCAAGATCCGGTACTGCCACGCCCAGGCCCCCTACGGGTCCCGGTGCCTTTTTTCCACCGAAAATTTTAGGGGCCAAATAACACCGAATGATACTGACGATGCCCGCCCCCAGGGCACTGGCATTAAGGGTAGCACCCCCTTCTAAAAGGATACTGTCCACGCCCCGATCACCCAAAATTGTCATCAGGGCCTTTAAACTGACCTCTCCGGCATCGTCTTTTTCCACCGATAATACCTCGCAGCCCGCCCCTTCCAATGCCTTTACCTTCTCCGCCGGACCCTCCACCATGGCAATGACGGTGGGGACTGATGCCGCAGTGGTGACGATTTGGCTGTCCATGGGAATGCGCAGCCGGCTGTCACAGATAATCCGCAGAGGATTGCGTCCCCCCGGCTGTCTGCAGGTCAGGGCCGGGTCATCGGCCAGCACTGTTCCGATGCCCACCATAATCCCCGCCAGCTCACACCGCAGGGCCTGGGTCTCCTCCCGGGATGCCTCTCCGCTGACCCACCGGGAAGCACCGCTTTCTGTGGCAATCTTGCCATCTGCCGTCATGGCGTATTTCATGAGCACATAGGGCCGTTTGGTGGTAATGTAGTGGAAGAAGGGACGATAAAAGGCATCACATCGTTCTCCCAAAACACCGGTCTCCACCGCAATACCCGCCTCCCGCAGCACGGCGATGCCCCCACCGGCCACCTTTGGGTTGGGGTCCAGGCTGCCTACGACGACCCGGGCGATTCCCTTTTCTAAAATAATCTGGGTACAGGGTGGGGTTTTGCCGGTGTGGCAGCAAGGCTCCAAGGTGACATACAAGGTGGCGCCACACACCTCCTCTCCACAATCCTTCAGGGCCATACGCTCGGCGTGGTCCCCCCCATAGGATGCGTGGTACCCCGTTGATACCACCCTACCATCCTTCACAACGATGGCTCCCACCATGGGGTTGGGATTCACCCACCCCATTCCTTTCTTTGCTTCTTCGATGGCCATGGCCATATAGTCTCGATCTGTCATTTTCCCACCTCCTGAATCGATTCACGCGTTCCGGTGCTCTGCACCGACACGCCTTCACGGCTGTGCCGTGTCAATCAAAATGCAGAAAAACCCTCTTAAAAACAAGCTTTTAAAAGGGCTTTTCTGCATTCTGATTCATACTTCTGTTCGCTTATGCGTAAAAAAGCCCTGGAATAAAATATTCCAGGGCACTATAAACACGAATCATTTTCTTCTTTCATCTGAACTTCATCGACTGCTCGATGTTATCATCGGTTTTGGAATTACACCAAATCATGCCTTTCGGCTCGCGGACTATACCGCCGGTCGGGATTCTCACCCTGCCCTGAAGAGTATTAAGTTGTTTTTTATTATAGCATTAAACAAAAGGGTGTCAAGGAGCAAAATTATATTTTTTAATCTCCTATTGTTTTGTGATGGTCACTTTTCCTGTCTCATCCTTGTAATAATGGTAAACGGAATCCCCGCTTTTATAGTAAATCCCCATAATATTACCCATTATTGCAATCCCCTGGACATCCTCCCAGTGCACATCCCCACCAAGCAATGATCGAACCTTTTCCTGAAAAGCTTTGTCCCAGGGCTCTGCGGATTCATACCGTGGTGTATAGATTACCTGATCCTCAGGTTTGAGGCGATAGGTGGCATAAATCTCTGTATAAGCACTCTGACAAGCCAAGGCCACCTCACGGATTTCCGTATAGGCTTGTTTTTCTCGGGCTTCTTTCACAAATCCTAGCATCGCCGGAATGGTAAAGGCCGCTATAATCCCCAAAATAGCCAATACAACCACAATTTCCACTAAGGTAAACCCATACCATAACCCCTCTGAAATTTAAAACTCCCGTTATCCGCCACAACAGCGTCCTCCTATTTCCTTAATTACAAATAGGATAGGGCTCTTTCCTTTATTTTTAAGCAGTATTTATGGCGCTAAAGGAAGATTTATGTATACTGAACCGCTGGATCTTGGGGAATCCAAGTCTGCAGTAAGGACAAGGCCTTTCGGATATCTTGCTCGATTTCTGGCAGGGAAAGATGGGCATAGGGATCTCCCTGACTTAGGAGGTAAAAACAGCCTTCCTGGGCCTGATGAAGCCATTTAAGGGCATCCAGAGCCGTAACACCATTATCCCCAGCCATCAAAACGCAATGTCCAATGCGAAAACAAATATTGGGGTACTCTGCCGTTTCCGGTGTAATCCGGACAATGGCCTGTCGATAATAGGACAACGCCTTCTCCTGATCTGCCGCCACATATAGGCCATCCCGATACATATCTCCCAGCTTGTACAGGGCACAATGATTCCCCTCAGCCCCTGATTTAGAAAAATAATAAAAGGCCTTTTCATAATCCACAGGGATGGCCCGGCCATAATAATGGCAATAACCTAAATAGTTGAGGGCCCATTCTGACCCCAAATCCGCCGCCTGCTCAAAGTAATGCCTTGCCGTGGTATAATCCTGGCTGACGGTAAAACCTTCGTAGTAAAGCCGTCCAAGGGCCAAGGTAGCCGCTGCATCCCCCTCTTTGGCTCCTTGAACACATAATTGCCTTAGGGTTTCCTTTTCCGCATCAGCCATGCTCAGTCGGTTGCTCTGGTTTAACAAAGAATCAATGACTTGCCGACGTGTTTTCTTATCCATAGCTTCTCCTATGAAAAAGAGCCCACTCGCGCGGAGCAGGCTCTTTTATAATGTTTACAAATGAGTCTCGAATCTTTTTATCTTGATAAAAGAAGATTCTCACGTCATTTGCATTCGCTTCGTTATCGCGGCCTACTCCCTAACACTGCGCAGTTCTGACGCACCGAAGGTGCACATTACTGCACGTGATCCCCTCAGGGAAACGTTCGTAGATCAGGCCACTCCCGATTTTCTGCGAAAACCGGACTCAGCGTCATTAGTCAGTGATGATTTTCGCAACGGCTCCGGAACCAACGGTACGGCCGCCTTCACGGATAGCGAAGCGGAGACCTTCTTCGATGGCGATGGGGGTGATGAGGGTGACTTCCATTTCAACGTGATCCCCAGGCATAACCATTTCGACGCCTTCTGGCAGTTTGATGTTACCGGTCACGTCGGTTGTTCTGAAGTAGAACTGCGGACGGTAGCCGTCGAAGAATGGCGTATGACGCCCACCTTCGTCTTTGGTCAGAACATAGACCTGAGCCATGAAGTGGGTGTGGGGGTTGATGGAACCGGGCTTTGCCAGAACCTGGCCACGTTCGATCTGAGTCCGGTCAATCCCACGGAGGAGTGCCCCGATGTTGTCGCCGCAACGACCTTCGTCGAGGAGCTTACGGAAC
>NZ_FNRK01000039.1 GCF_900107815.1 Eubacterium aggregans | reverse complement strand
GTGTGAATCGCTTAGTGGGGCGGACTTCCCCATTTTATGACTGTACGCAGTGGATGAGAGGTATAATTTCATATGACCCATTAGCTCAGTTGGTAGAGCATCTGACTTTTAATCAGGGTGTCGGGCGTTCAAGTCGCCCATGGGTCACCATTAAAAAATAACGAAAGCTCGCAATTATGCGGGCTTTTTTCTATTTCATAAAATTCACGAAAAAATTAAAACTAAAAAAAAGACCTACAAACTGTAGGTCTCATGTAGTCTTAATGGCAGGGGCACCAGGATTTGAACCCGGGGCACGTGGTTTTGGAGACCACTGCTCTACCAACTGAGCTATACCCCTAAAATTGGCTACGGATGCTATTATATAGCAAGAAAATCAAAAATGCAAGACAAATTTTAAAAAATATGTTATACTTATCAAGTAAATTGAAAAGAGTATTTGTGACAATGTGATTAGGAGGAAGAATAAATGAAACAGGCGTTAACAGCCAGTGGTTCCCTTTCAATTTGGTTTGATAGTGCAAAAGAAGCTTTGAATAAAATGGGCATTAGTTATCGAGTCAACGAGCAGGAACCTTCAATTATTGGTCAGCATGGAGAAATGGGATCCATCCAAATTGATTTCAAGATTCCAGTTGAAGGCAAAACCCGGATGGAAATTACTGTCCAAAATCCAGAACTGATTAATGGGTTTAAAAGAGCCGTTGCACCGGAATACAAAGCCCTTTCAGCTATGGCTGTAAAGCAAAAAGAGACAGAGTTAGTAGCAGCACCTGATTTACCACCGCATCAGGAGGAAGAACAGCCGACAGGACCGGTCGAATCGGAGGATACAGAAACAGAAGTCTTGGGGGCGACTGATGAGACACCTCAACCTGTAGAAAATAGAGAAGAAGTAACTGAGGTGTTGGACCAGAGCGAAGAGGAACAGACGGATATAATACCGGAAGAAGAGACCGCACCAATTATTATTGAAAAAACATCTAAAGAACGACGTTGTAAAGCCTGTGGAGCCATTTTAGATGTTCAGGATAAAGTATGTCCAGAATGTGGGAAAAAGCAAGGAAATGGTGGTTTAATTGCAATTATTGCAGTTGGCGCAGTGATTATCGTCGGAGCCATTGGTTTTATGCTATACACCTTTGTTTTTTCAGGACAGAGAAGTAATACATCTACAAATACACCAACGACGACAACACCTTCTACAACGGTGACACAACCGACAACCACTAGTTTAGTAACCAATGCCCAATTTGAACAAGTTCAAAATGGGATGACTTATGCCGATGTTGTTGGAATATTCGGACGAGATGGAACATTACTGTCGGAGTCTACTTTTAAAGATGAGGGTGGTAATGATGTTCAATTGAAAATATATTATTGGGAAGGACAAGGTGAAGCTGGAGCAAACGCCAGCGTGTCTTTCCAGGGAGATATTGTGGTAACGAAATCGTCTTACGGTTTACAATAATGCTCAATAAATTAAGCCCTCGGTTTGAGGGCTTTTTACTTGCCATTATTCCTGTTTTTGGTATAATAAATAAAAAACAGGTTTAAAAAGACAAAGAAGCACGATGTTAAATTCATGGTTTGTTTTGGGAGGAAGAAATGGAAGAAGAGATTAGCTTACACGAGATACTTGATTTGTTACGTGATAATTGGAAATTTATTGTAGGTCTGACAGTGGTTGCTGTTTTAATTGCAGGGATTTTTACCACTTTTTTTATTGCACCTAAATACAGTAGTAGCACGACCCTAATTGTTGGGAAACCAGAAGGATATTCGGAAACGGGTTCTAGTGCTACCTATAATGATGTCTTAACAAATCAAAAGCTGGTAGGAACCTACAGTGAAATTGCGAAAAGCGAAAGTATCATGTCCAAAGTCGCTAGCAACCTGCACTTGAGCTATACTGATAAGCAGCTTGCCGGTATGGTGGAAGTAACAACAGTCAATGATACAGAGCTTATTGAAATTACAGTGACGAGCACGGACCCTCAAGAAGCGGCAAATATTGCAAATGAAACAGCAACGGTATTTATGGATAATATTGCGGGTTTAATGAAGATTAATAATTTACAAATAGTCGATGTGGCTAAGGTAGATAATAAACCCGTTTCACCGAATTTGAAGTTGAATTTAGCCATTGCGTTCTTGCTGGGAGTTGTGATTAGCGTATTTATCGTGTTTATTAAGGAGATGCTCAATACAACTGTAAAAAGTGTAGAGGAGCTTAAAAATTTAGTTGGAGATATTCCCATCGTTGCGGTTATTCCTCATGCTAGTGAATTAAGTAGTCAAGGAGAGAAGTAAAGATGAGAAATTCTATTGTAACCTATAAGTCACCAAAAGATCCCATTTCTGAAGCATTTAGAAATATGCGTACCAATATTACCTTTTCTGATATTGATAATGAGATAAAGGTTTTGACAATAACCAGTGCAGGTAAGGGAGAAGGTAAATCGACTATAATGGCGAATTATGCAGTTGCCCTTGCTCAATCAAACAAACGTATTTTAATCATGGATTGCGATATGAGAAAGCCGCGGATTCATCGTTTGTTTGAACGAAACAATCGTGTGGGGCTATCAAATATATTAGTAAGAGAAGTTGATATTGCGGATGCGATTCAACGGACAGAGGTTGAGGGACTGCATTTGATTTCATCAGGGCCAATACCGCCAAACCCATCAGAAATGTTGGGAAGTCGTCGTATGGCAGAATTAGTTTCATTACTGAAAGAGTCCTATGATTATGTTTTAATTGATGCACCTCCAGTTGGGGTTGTTACAGATGCTGCTGTTTTATCGAGAGTCACCGATGGCTTCATCTTGATAACGGCCTTAGAAGTGACCAATAAAGAGGGCATCAAGTTGGCAATTGCAAATATTGAAAATGTAGGCGGACATATTGTTGGTGTCGTTGCGAATAATACGCCAACAAACAAGCGTAGTGGTTACTACTATTATTACAGTGCTTATGAAGAAGATAAACCAAAGAATCATACTGAAAAAAGAGCACAAAGGAAAATGAACAAACAAAAAAAATAGAAATGCTGGGTGCGGATATTGAATAGAGAGGAGGTGTCAATCATATGATCGATATACATACCCATGTTCTGCCAGGGGTAGACGATGGTTCGAATGGTATTGATGAAAGCATTGAGATGCTTAGGGTTGCCGAATCCTTAGGATTCCGTGCAGTGACATTGACGCCTCATTATATGAGTTATACCAACTACACCTCAACCTTAGCGAATAATAAAAAGGTCATGCAGCAATTGGTAAGAGCCATGAAGCAGCAGAATTTGGAGATACAGGTATACTTGGGAAATGAAGTATTCTACGACCCGGATATTCTAAAAATCCTGGATTCCGATCAATTTATCGCCTTAAATAAAAGTCGATACCTACTGGTAGAAACGGTTCGACATGATGCGAGTGTGGAAAGCTTTGAGGATTTTCTTTATCGCCTTCAACTCAAGGGATACAGCCCTGTAATTGCCCACCCCGAGCGATACGATTTTGTTCAGGAAGATCCCAATGTTTTGTTGGATCTTATCAATAAAGGCTCTTTCATTCAGATGAATATGCTCAGTTTGACAGGATATTATGGACATGGAGCAAAAGAGACCGCCCATATTATGCTAGAAAATAATATGGCTCAATTTATGGCCAGTGATGCCCATCGGGTACGGAGCTATAAATTGATGGGTGAGGCCTTGGAGATTGCCCAAGATGTTCTGGGCCCCCGCCAGTTTAAAAGAATGATGTCCGATAATCCTAAAGTTGCTTTGGGTGGTAATGGTCGAATTGAATGTGCTCCAAAGGCCTATACTAAACGAAAAAAACATCGATGGAGTCGATAAAAAAGGATGTCGCTACAATTATGTAGTGGCATCCTTTTTTATAAGTGCATTTTATTCGCCTAAATCCTCTTTAATAGGGACAGTAACCATCCGGTTGTAAGCCGAGAAAGCATCCTCAACCAATTCCCTTTTGGGGGGCTTGGTCATTAGACTAATGATGGGCACAAGGGCCAAGGTGAGCAGCATTGCAAAGGCACCAGCATTAATGGGGGATTTTAGCCAAAGGGGGTAAAACTGCCCAAAGAACAGGTTTCCAATCATGAGAAACGTACTGAAAAGAAAGGAGAACCAGACGGCGGTTTTGGTCACGCGTTTCCAGTACAGACCATAGAGAAAGGGGGCAAGGAAGGAACCCGCAAGGGCACCCCATGAAATTCCCATGAGCTGTGCAATAAAAGTAACTGAGCTTTTGTACTGCACGATGGCAATGACGACGGAAATCAGGATAAAAACGACGATTAAGATTCGAATACACAGTATCTGTTTCCTTTCGGACATATTCTTAATGACATTATCTTTGATCAAGTCAAGGGTTAAAGTGGAGCTTGATGCCATGACGAGTGAGGATAAGGTGGACATGGATGCCGATAAAACAAGAATAACCACGATGCCAATGAGGATATCCGGCAGGCTTTCTAACATCATGGGAATGATGGCGTCATAGCCATCCACTTTTACATCGATAATGCCGGAATAGAGTCGCCCAAAGCCACCAAGGAAATACGAACCCCCAGCAACAATGATGGCGAAAAAGGTCGAAATGACCATTCCCTTAGTAATAGCATGCTCATCGGAGATGGCATAGAATTTACCGACCATTTGGGGAAGTCCCCAAGTTCCAAGGGAAGTCAGAATAATTACACCTAAGAGTCCCAGGGGATCCGGGCCAAAAAAGGAAGTAAAAACACCCGATTGACTGGAAACAGAGGGATCTGAGACCTGGGAAAGGGTAGTAAGTGCCGTAGTAAAGCCGCCATGATTAATTAAAACAGCTGCAATGACAGCGATGATTCCAAAGATCATAATAATACCCTGGATAAAATCATTAATCGCTGTAGCCATATATCCCCCAGCGATAACATAAACCGCAGTGAGTAAGGCCATAACAATAATACACACTGAATAATCAATGCTAAAAGCCATACCGAAGAGGCGGGATAGACCATTGTATAAGGAAGCGGTATAAGGAATGAGAAAAACAAAGGTAATAATAGAGGCTCCAATCTTAAGAGCGTCACTATTAAAACGTCGGCCAAAAAACTCTGGCATTGTAGCAGAGTCAAGATGTTGGGTCATAATCCGGGTGCGTCGTCCCAGGACGATCCAGGCCAGGCAGGAGCCAAGAAGTGCATTGCCAATACCAATCCATGTGGAGGCAATGCCATATTTCCATCCAAATTGTCCAGCATATCCCACAAAGATAACAGCCGAAAAATATGAAGTCCCAAAGGAAAAGGCAGTGAGCCAGGGCCCCACTGATCGTCCTCCCAGGACGAAGCCACTCACATTGGTAGAATGTTTGCGGCAGTAGAAACCCACCGCGACCATACTACTAAAAAAAAGAATCAAAAGGGCCAACTTAACAATCATAAATTCCTCCTAAATAACGGCGCATCGCCGAAGTGATAAAAACCCTTCGGGCAATAAAAAAACGCCCTCAGGAAAGAGGACGAGAAAATCCCGTGATACCACCTCAATTTCGCACGGCCTCACGGCAATGCGCTCGGAGAGTACGCTGCCTTTGGCAGTTATACTCCTGCGCGCTAACGGGCGCACCCGTTGCAGCCTACCAGGTTACCCCTTCGGTGCACGATTCACAAGATGTATTCGGTACTGCCTATCCTTTGTGTCTTTCACCAAACGGCACTTCTCTGGAAGGAATTGGAAGCCTACTTTTTCCTGATCACAATCTTTAATAAAGCTTAGTTCAAAGAATATCATGCTAAAGTATAAAAGTCAATTGGAAAATCAGAGAAAAATTATTTTGTTTAGGGCTTGACAATTGTGAAGAAGGGGTCTATAATTTATTTAATTTAAAACATCGATAGTGTGTTACTGTTCAATCAGGCATTAGCTATTCAAAACGACCTAGGAGTTTTTGGATGCTGGTGCCTTTTTTGTATAAAAAAATATCGATGTAAAAGTAAACAGGAGGAAATTATGAAAGATAAGATTTTTGGTGTGCTTCAGCGTGTCGGGCGTTCCTTTATGCTCCCCATCGCTTTATTACCAGTCGCTGGGCTT
This sequence comes from Eubacterium aggregans, assembly GCF_900107815.1. Lineage (GTDB taxonomy): Bacteria > Bacillota > Clostridia > Eubacteriales > Eubacteriaceae > Eubacterium_O > Eubacterium_O aggregans. The sequence goes on along the minus strand of NZ_FNRK01000039.1, from coordinate 5,199 downwards.
TTGCTGGGAATCGGTGGATCCTTCAGCAATCAAACGATGATTGAGGCCTACGGCTTAACCGCGATAATGGGAGAAGGCACCGTTCCTTACATGATCTTTACGATTATGGCAGATGCGGGGAATATTGTCTTTGCCAATCTTCCCATTCTTTTTGCAATGGGGGTAGCCATTGGGATGGCTAAAAAGGAGAAGGCTGTAGCGGCCCTGTCCGGTGTGATTGCCTACATGGTAATGCATACAGTCATCGGCTCGCTCATCCATTTGACGGGGACCTTTGATCCGGCATCCTTGGCCATTGCAAATGACGGACTAAAGCTGGCAGCTATTAACAGTGGTACAAATTTTGTCCCCCTTGTGGCGACACACATGCTGCCATCAGGATCGATTACCACAACCATCGGTATTGAATCTTTGCAGATGGGGGTTTTCGGTGGAATCCTTGTGGGACTTGGTGTTGCGGCTTTGCACAATAAGTTCTATAATATAGAATTACCTCAGGTTATCTCTTTCTTTGGAGGAACCCGATTTGTACCAATTATCTCAGCCTTGGTATATTGTTTAGTTGGTGCGGCCATGTTCTTCATCTGGCCCTATGTTCAGATTGGCATTAACGCTCTGGGGGATTTAGTGATTCGTTCAGGCTATGCGGGAACCTTCATCTACGGCTTTATTGAACGGGCACTCATTCCTTTCGGGTTGCATCACGTATTTTATTTACCCTTCTGGCAAACCGCACTGGGTGGTACCATGGTTATTGATGGTAATTTGGTGGAGGGTGCACAGAATATTTTCTTTGCTCAGCTGGCAAGCGGAAACATCGAGCACTTTAGTGTTGAAGCAACCCGATTTATGTCTGGAAAATTCCCTTTTATGATCTTTGGATTACCCGGGGCGGCACTGGCCATGTATCGTTGTGCCCGTCCAGAAAAACGCAAGGTGGTTGGTGGTTTGCTTCTATCAGCGGCTTTAACCGCTATGATTACGGGGATTACAGAACCCATTGAGTTTACCTTTTTATTTGTAGCACCGTTCTTATATGTAATCCATTGTGTTTTATGCGGCCTTTCTTATATGCTCATGCACATCCTTAATGTTGGTATCGGGATGACCTTTTCCGGTGGGCTCATCGATATGTTTTTATTCGGAATTCTTCAGGGAAATGCCAAAACCGGATGGATTTGGGCGATTGCCGTGGGAATTGTTTATTTTGTGATTTATTACTTCCTATTCAGCTTCCTCATTAAGAAATTGAATTTGAAAACACCAGGGCGTGAGGATGATGATACCGAGCCTAAATTATACACCCGAGACGATGTTAACGAAAAGAACGCTAAGGGTGAAACCCTTTCTGATACCGATCAAATTTCGATGTTGATTACTAAAGGCCTGGGTGGTAAGGCGAATATTACCGATGTAGATTGCTGTGCCACGCGATTACGGTGTACCGTTGAGGATGCGAACAAGGTTAACCAACCTATTCTTAAACAAAGTGGAGCGGCCGGAATTATCATAAAAGGTAATGGTGTCCAGGTTATCTACGGGCCGAGGGTATCTGTCATCAAATCTCATTTGGAAGACTTTTTAGAAACGCCCCTGGCAGATCAGTTAGAAATTGACAATCTGAAGGCTTCTGGCCCTACGCCGCCGGAACCCCAGGAACAGACAGTCTCCGAAAAGACTGGTTTGGTAGAAACCTTTATCGCACCAATATCTGGTCGGTTAGCGCCCATTGAAGAAACTCCGGACGAGGTTTTCAGCCAGAAAATGATGGGAGACGGTGTGGTTATTTTCCCAAAGGGTCATCAAGTATATGCACCCTGCAGTGGGACCATCAGTGTTTTCTTTCCCACCAAGCACGCCATAGGAATCACCAGTGACCATGGAACCGAGCTATTAATCCATGTGGGCATTGATACGGTTAAACTGGATGGGAAAGGCTTTGAAGGTCATATCGAGCAAGGACAGCATGTTGAGGCGGGAGATTTGCTGCTGACCTTGGATCTGGATTTCCTTGAAGCAAATGTGCCGTCTACGGCAATTCCCATTATTTTTACCGATCTTCCAGCAACCAAGGAAATGGAAATAATAACCACTGGGGAGATTAAAGACAAAGAAGATATTGTTAAAATAAATTCTTAATAGTATAATACAATTAGATGTCCGTTAGAAGAAGGCTGGAACATGATGTGCTCAGCCTTCTTTGTATTATGATCAGGATTGTAAATAGAGGGTGTGTCGTGTACTATATAAAAAAGGTTCTGAATAACAATGCCGTGGTTGTGGTTGATATTCAGGAAAAGCAAGAGATTATTTTTATGGGAAAGGGAATTGGCTTTGGGAAAAAAGTAAACCATCCCTTTGAAGAAGGCTCGGGGTCTAAAAAGTATATTCTCAAGCAGGCCACCGAAAAGGGATCCACAGACGATTTATTAAATTCCGTAAATCCCATTTACGTTGAAATTGCAGGGGCCATTATTGATTTATCGGAAGAGGCCTTTGGGGATACAGCCATCGATAATAACATCCTTTTGCCTCTGGCAGACCACATCGCCTTCTCTGTGGTGCGAATGCAGGCCAAAATGGCGATGCACAACCCCTTTGCAGAGGATATCCGTTTGCTCTATGAGGATGAATATGCCGTCGCCCTTAAGGCCAAAGACATTATCGAAGCGCGTACGGGCTTTTTTATTCCCGATGGAGAGCTGGGATATATTACTTTATACATTCACTCCGCATTGTGTGATATGGGGGGTTCCCAATCCCTGAAAATTACCAGTATCATCCGGGAAAGTGTCGATCGGATTCAGGAAGAATGTCAAATTGAAGAAATCGGAACCATTGCCTATAACCGACTGCTGTATCATATTAAATGCATGATGACCAGAGCCAATAAAAATGAAGCTTTAAATCAGGATATGATCGCCTTCACAAAGGAAAAATGTGCCTATTCCTTTAATGTTGCAAAAGCCATTTGCCATGGATTGGGGGAAGAGCTGGGCATGTGCTTTACTGAAACAGAAATCAGTTATCTCGCGCTTCATATTGAGCGGATTCGGACCAGCCCAAAGGACGATTAGGAGGAAAAATGCAACCAGAGCAAATAAAAGATTCACTCACACACTACCAAACAGAAGCATATACCCTACGGCGTCAGCTGCATCAGATTCCCGAGCGTGGCTTCCAGGAATTTAAAACCCAGGCCTTTATCATGAATTATTTGGAAGGATTGGGTTTGAAGCCAGAAAAAATCATTGATACTGGTGTTGTTGCGTTTATTCCAGGAAATGGGGTAATTCATGAAACCATCGCCTTTCGGTCCGATATGGATGGCCTGGATGGCACAGAGGATACGGGGCTTGATTGTCCTTCCCGGCATGAAGGGATGATGCATGCCTGCGGCCACGATGGACATATGACCATGCTGTTGATCTTTGCAAAATTTCTGGTCGAACATCCGGGGCTGATACCTCGGGACATCCTATTGGTTTTTCAGCCCGCGGAGGAAGGCCCCGGGGGAGCAAAGCCCATGGTGGAAAGTGGTGTGTTTGATCGCTTTGACGTGAGTGCAATTTTCGGGACCCATCTCTTTCCCTTCATTAAAGAAGGCGTGGTGGCGACGGCCCCAGGCCCGATTATTGCCATGACCTCGGAGTTTTATATTGATATTTTAGGGAAGAGTGGTCATGCGGCTAATCCGGATCAGTGCGTCGATGCCATAGTCGCCAGTGCGGATTATATCTCTTCCCTGCAAAAAATCATCAGCCGGACGCTCAATCCCAGGGCAGAGGCTCTACTTTCTGTGGGGACCATCGAAGGGGGGACCCGGATGAATGTTGTAGCGGATAAGGTAAGTCTTTCCGGTACCGTACGCTCTTTTGACGAAGAAATCCAAAGAGAAATGAAAACCCGGATGGTCGAAATGGCCCGGGGGATTGAAATAATGTACGGCTGTACCATTAAGATCCGTTTTGACGATATGTACCCTCCGGTTAAAAATAATCCTGAGCTGTACGAAAAGGTTTGGCCGGTGCTGGATGAGCATAAGCAAATTTTCGAAAAACAAATGATTGCAGAAGATTTTGCCATGTACGGAAAGAAAATCCCAGCACTTTTCATGGGATTAGGCACCGGTAATGAAGAAAAGGGCTTCACCAATGGATTGCATTCTCCCAAGTTTAATTTTGATGAAAAGGTGCTGTTGTCCGGGGTTGAAGCGTATTGCCGCATTGCAATGAATGAAAAAGCTTATAAAGCATAGGGGGAAATATGTACGAAGATTTTGCACAGGTGTACGATGCATTAATGACCGAAATCAATTATAAGGAATGGGCAGATTACCTTTTTCGGGTGATGCTCAACGCTAAAAATGAGGTAAAAACCATCCTGGAATTTGGCTGTGGCACAGGGAATATTACTCTGGAGCTTGCCAGGAAGGGCTATGAAATTACGGCGGTGGATCTTTCTGAAAATATGCTCACTGTCGCGGATGAGAAAATAGAGGAAGCCGGTTTAAATAATGTCCGCTTTTTTATGGGGGATATGAGCAACTTCGCCATCCAGGAACAATTCGATGCTGTCATTTGCTGCTGCGATAGCGTCAACTATCTTCCGGACTTAGAGGCCTTTAATAATTTCATTAGCTGTAGTATCGATGCTCTGAAGCCCGGTGGGATGCTGACCTTTGATATGAATACTAAAACAAAATATCAGGAGGTCATTAAAGACAGAACCTTTGTTTATGATCTGGAGGATATTTTTTGTGTTTGGGAAAACGAACCCCATATCGATGAAATGCGCATGGACTTTGACCTCTCCTTTTTTGTGGAACAGGAAAATGGGCTGTATCGACGGTTTGATGAAAAACAAAGCCAATTTATCTATAGTGCGGAAGACATTTTTCATATATTAAAACGCCCAGATTTAACAAATCAGCGGGTTCATACATTTGGTACATTTATTGCAGGTGGAAATGAAAATGACCGCATACAATTTATAGCTGAAAAACGATAGTTTTATTAAGAATAGGCAAAAATACTCAAAAATACTTGTAAAAAGCAGTTGACAATGCGTGCGGACTACCGTATAATAAGGTTCGTACTCATTGTGATGGTCGCTTAGCTCAGCTGGGAGAGCACCTGCCTTACAAGCAGGGGGTCACAGGTTCGAGCCCTGTAGCGACCACCATTTTACGTAAGCTAA
>NZ_FNRK01000015.1 GCF_900107815.1 Eubacterium aggregans | reverse complement strand
GCTTTTTCTTTGCGTTCTTCGGAAAGCTTATCCTTCAGGTTTTCCTCACGCTTATCATCGAACACGATGGCGGCATTATCAAGGAATTCCTTCTTCCAATTACGAAGGAGATTCGGTTGAATGTTATTCTCGGTTGCAAGGGTATTGAGCTCCTTTTCACCTTTTAACAGCTCAATCACGAGATTAGATTTGAATTTGGCACTAAAATTTCTTCGTTGTCTGGACATGGTAATGAATCCTTTCTTGGTTCTCTTTTTAGTATATCAGATTCATTAATATCCGTCTGAAAAAATGTCTTAATTTATGAGACCATTATAATATATGCTCCTAAAATACTGTTCGAGAAAAGTGTTATCAATGTCATGAGTTCTAAAAACAGTATAAAGCGGTGACATTACACCGTTTCTGCCTAATTTATTACGGTTAATTGGTCCAACAGGTGCAAATGTTGAAATTCTTGGATTGTAAACAAAATCCTCATTTCTTACCACATAATAGGAGCCCAAGTTGTCTGCATTTGAAATATCGTGGTCAAAATAATCGCGCTGGTTAATTATTCCAAACTCTGCGGAATTCGTAAATGTTTCTGTAAATTGCAGTTTTACATTCTTTTCTACGGCCTTATCTGCAATTTCTTTCAACTTACGCTGTTCCCAATCATCCGCAAACCCCTTAAATCGAATGGCCGGTTTTTTCTGTTTATCCATTCAATTCACCCATCAGCATTCCCTTGAATGCCTGAAGCCCTGCCAGATCAGAAGGACTGCCATCCAGTGCATCAATCATCTGGGCCAGACCTTTTTCAGTTTCCTGGATTTGTGCTTCAATGTCGAAGAAGGTGGTGTCATATTTGTCTGATAAGGCCTGGATTTGACTCACCAGGACCTTGACCATGGAATCCGGCATTGCCAGGAGTTTCACTAATAAACTTTTAATCCATTTTCTTTCGAGGAGGGTGTTCACCTGCTGTTCAGGCAACCCTTCGATGGTTTCCTTTGTATGCAGTTCAAGGGCTGCGCTATCCCTTTTAATGGCGGCTTTGAGTGCTTTTTCTTCCTTTATCAAGGCTTCCACCCTTTTCAAATGCTTTAAAAAGTCTAAATCAGTCCCTGGACCTTCTGCCTGTAAGGCTTTAATCCGCTTTGGAATTTCCTTGGCAACAAAGGCATCACCAGATTCCGTCAAAATCTCAGAATCCCTTTCTTCTTCAGACAAGGCTTCCAGAATGGCCTCGTAATCGCCGGGAATCTCTGCCAATCGGTTTTCCTTCTCTACCAAAGCGGTGTGCTCTGCTTTTAATAAGGTCGATTGGACCAGCGCAAAGGGGAGGATACGGCCGGTCCAGCCATCCTGGATCTCCTGTTCCTTTCCGTTTTTCTTTTTTATGACCATCCTGGGATCGACCTTTGTGGTGGCCCCAAAGCCTTCTGTCTGGATGATCTCTAAATCGACGGCGATTTTCTCCCAGGCTTCATCTAAAAGCTGATAGGCTTCGTATCGGTCAATTAAAGGGATGCCTTCTAAACGGCCAAAAATCGCATCGCTGAGAACCGCTTCCTCCCTGGCGATATTTAACTCTGTCATTTTTGCAATGAGTTCACCCTTAAGGAATCCACCAAAATCATCAAAGGCATTGTTGAATTTTTCCTCAAAGCCAAGGATATCCGGATGGTTGCAAACCGCTTCTCCAATATCCTTAACCGCCAGCTGGGTATAAGGGGTCGCACTATTTTCAAATAATGTCCCCCTTAATCCCGGAAAGGCCTGCCAATACAGTGTTAATTCATCAATTTCAGATTTTGGAATGCCGCCGTACATGGTGGCATATAAATCCCAGGCCTCAGACTTTTGGGAAGTATCGACATACCGTGGAATATTGAGATTGTACATATTGCTTCGGATTTCTTCACGGCTGACCACCCGTGCGTAGCCCTCGACCGTGCACCGGCCAATAACGGCATCGCTAATCCGTTTAATATCTGATGCCCGCAGTTTATTGTTCTTTCCTTCCTTTGCAAAGCCCTTGGATGCATCGACAATCAAAACATCGGTATTTTCCCGCTGTTGCTTAAGGATTATGATGATGGTGGGAATACCGGTCCCGTAGAATATGTTGGCCGGCAATCCGATAATGGTATCAATATGGTTGTTTTCAATGAGATTTCTTCGGATTGCTCCTTCCTCTCCACCTCGGAAAAGAACACCGTGGGGAAGGACGATGGCCATGATGCCATCAGGTTTTATGTGAAAAAGATCATGAAGCAGAAAGGCATAGTCCGCCTTTCCCTTCGGTGCCAGTCCAAAGCGGGCATAACGGGGATCCCCTTCCTTATTTTCCGGGTCCCAGGCTTGGGAATACGGCGGATTGGATACCACTGCATCCACATACAAGGGATCGTAGGTCCCCACCGGATCATTTTCCTCGAAATAGGGCCAATCCTCCTCCAGGGTATCGCCGTTTCGGGTGACGATATTGGCCGGTTTAATTCCCCGCATGACCAGATTCATCCGTGTTAGGTTATAGGTGTTCTCCTTTAACTCCTGGGCGTAGTATTTGACATTATTTTCATCCCGGATGTACTTCGCTACACTATGTCCGATATTGATGAGCAGTGAACCTGAGCCTGATGTGGGATCATATATTTTAATTTCACTTTTTCCCCGGAGATGATGGGCCACAATTTCAGAAATGAGAAGGGATACCTCGTGGGGCGTATAAAATTCTCCAGCCTTTTTTCCGGCATTGGCCGCAAACTTTTCAATGAGGTATTCGTAGATAAAACCGAGGACATCGTATCCCTGGCGGCCATCCATGGGGATATCCCGGATAAGTTGTAAGAGCCCGCTTATGGCCTTTGTCCGGGCACCAGAGGTATCACCGAGCTTGCTTAACCCGGTTTGCAGGGTCGTAAACACACCATCGAAGACCTTTTTATGGGTACTCGAAATCAAACGACTGAATGCGGAAAGAGCATCATGGACATCCGCTACATCAAAATCCTTTCCCTTATCAATCCAAGTGGCAAATAAATTATCATAGGCGATAAAATACCCGATATTATTTTGAACCCATTTCACGGTTTCGGAGTCCTCTTCCGTTACGGTGACCATCAAATCCTCTGTATAATCATTATCCATTAGGAATTCCAGCTCCCGGTCCGAGAGATATTTATAAAAAATGAAGCCTAAGATATAGTCCTTGTATTCATTGGCTTCTATTTTCGAACGCATTTTGTTGGCGGATTCCCAAATTTTGTTGGCTAGCTGCTGTTTGTTCATTCCCTATGCTTCCTCCTGCTTTAAGGTCAACTGACGTTGTAATCCAGCGATTGTCATTTCTTATTATTATATCACCTTTCTTTCCCTTAAACCATTCCTCCATACATTAAAAAACCTCCCCATCACAACGATGAGGAGGTCTTTTGTGAATACCGACTATTTTTTAATGGCCTTAAATGCTTCGGTCTGAGCCGTAATGCCCTTTTCTGCGGCGAAGCGTTCAATACTGGAGGCGCCGAAGAAACCATCGATCCCTTCGATGCGTTCAATGACGTACTGGGCATCCGAGGGTTCGGCGATGGGGCCGCCGTGGCAGATAACCATGATCTCCGGATTGACGGAGCGGCCGGCTTCCATAATGGCCCGGACCTTTTCCACACAGTCGTCCAGGGTCAGGGCTGTTTTCGCCCCAATGGTTCCCTTGGTGGTCAGCCCCATATGGGCCACCAGGATATCCGCACCGGCTTCCGCCATGGCCTTGGCCTGATCCTCGTCAAAGACATAGGGCGTGGTCAGCAGGCCGATTTCGTGGGCCTTGCGGATCATTTCAATTTCCAGGCCGTAGCCCATATCGGTTTCTTCCAGATTCTGGCGGAAAACCCCATCGATGAGGCCGACGGTGGGGAAGTTCTGTACCCCGGAGAAGCCCATATCCTTCAGCTCTTTAAGGAAAACTTCCATAACCCGGAAGGGGTCGGTGCCGCAAACCCCAGCTAAAACAGGGGTGTTTTTAACAACAGGCAGGACCTCACTGGCCATTTCGCAGACAATCTGATTGGCATCCCCATAGGAGAGTAAGCCCGCCAGGGAGCCCCGTCCCGCCATCCGGTAACGCCCGGAGTTGTAGATAATGAGCATATCCGCCCCACCGGCTTCACTGCTCTTGGCGGTAATCCCAGTGCCGGCGCCCACGCCAACTAAGATTTCCCCGGATGCCACCTTGGCCTTATAGCCCTGTACGATTTCTTCCCGTGTTTGTTTGTTCATTGCGATTCTCCTTTTTCTAATTATTTATTTTCCATTAAATCAATGAGCTGCTGGGCTGCCGCCGTGGCAAACTCCGCGTCATTGATATGGTAGTCCATTTCCCGGAGGGTCACCTTATCCCGATCCAGACCATTCCGGATGGCATCGAATAGGGCCGCATCCTCTTCGGGTCCGTCGAAGGGTTCCCCCTCTGCATCGATCATGGAGACCCCTTTTAGGGGCAGCATGACCACCGTCGGGCCAGTGGTATCCCTTAGCTTCTCAGCAATCTTCTGGCCGATGGCCTGATTTTCATCCACAGTGGTGCGCATGAGGGTAATCATGGGATTATGCTTGTAAAGGTTCCGCCCGGCAAATTTGGGCGGCACACTGTCCATGGGTCCAAAATTCACCATATCCACCGCCCCAACGGAAACTACCTGGGGAATCCCAGCCCGGCCAGCGGCCTCTAAGCGATGTTCCCCAGCCGCCAGCATACCGCCCACCAGCTCGTCCGCCCACTCGGTGGTGGTGAGGTCCAACACCCCTTCAATGAAGCCGCCATCGATTAAGGCTTCCATGGATTGTCCACCGGTACCTGTGGCGTGGAAAATCAGCACTTCGTAGCCCCGGTCCTCTAAATATTTCTGGGCCTCGGTGAGACAGGGGGTGGTGACCCCGAACATCGTCGCCCCAATGAGGGGCTTCTTTTCAATCTCATGGGTGTCCTCAAATTTCACCATACCGGCAATGGCAAAGGCTGCATTGGCAAAAATTTTAGTGGAAATGGAATTGAGCCCGGCCACATCCACCACCGAGGGCATCATCACAATATCGCTGGTTCCCACATAGCCGGACACATCCCCAGAGGCCATGGTGGATACCATGACCTTGGGCACCCCAATGGGCAGGGCCCGCATGGCCGGGGTAACTAAAGCCGTTCCGCCGCTCCCGCCAAAGGAGAGGATGCCGTCAAACCGGCCTTCCTCGTACAGCTGGGGCACTAGAATTTCCATCCCTCTGGAGAGTATTTCCGTGGCGTAGGCCCGATCCCCCCGATCGACAATTTCCGCAATATCTGCTCCCGCAGCCGCCGCAACGGCAGCATTGGACACATCCGGTTCGAACACAGGTTCAAACACGCCGGTATTAATGGTCAGGGTCTTCAGTCCCAGGCCCTCGATGAGGTCCTTGACGTAAGCGTATTCCCTTCCCTTGGTATCAAAGGTTCCTGCAATGGCAATTGTCTTCACATTCGTCCTCCGTTTCCGATACCCCTCGGTATCACACACCTTTCTATGGCCATAGAAAAAACAGTATCATTAGGATCTACCCTAATCATACTGTCATCTGCGGTAAAAAGCCATGTGTTATTGTACGGCGGATTTGTCTTTTTGTATTAATGACATTTATACGTTTTCGGTGAGGCTCCCATGGTCTTTTTAAACATCTTACTGAAATGAGCCACATCGGGATAGCCCACCATGGCCCCGGCCTCGGCCACCGTTACCCCGCGCTTTAAAAGGGAAGCAGCCTTCTTCATGCGGTAACTCAGCAAATAATCCTGGAGGGTGCAGCCCACCTCCTGCTTGAAGCGGGTGCTTAAATGCCCCCGGCTCACCCCACAGAGTCGGGCAAGGTCCGAAAAGGCGATCTCATTCATGTAGTTCTGCTTGATGTATTCCTTGACAAAGGCGGGATAATCGTAATATTTGGTAATACCCGTCAGCATCTTTTGCATCAAGGTATCCTCGGTAAAGCTCTGGGTGGATTTAAAGGCCTGAGTAATATTGAGGAGGGCCTTTTCCGTGGGGATCCGGTCAAAGGCCGACCCACCAATGTAGCCATGGGTCTGGGTGTTTTGATACATATATTGAACGTCCACCGGGTCCTTTAAGGGTCCGCCGTAAACCATCTTTAAAATCCCTGGCCGCAGGGTATCGCACACCTCGAAAATGGCGTTGATTTTATCCTTGGCCGCCACCAGGGAGAACACCTTAGAGGCCCCTAAAAGGCCTCCCCCGGTCAGCCCTAAATGGACGCACAGAACATCCGCCCCGGCCCGGATCATCTGCTTGGCCTGGTCGGCATCAAAGGCAAAGGCAATGGTGGCCATGCCCAGCTTATGGGCGTAGGCAATGGCCTGGACCTCCGCTTCATAGCACAGGCCCGAGGCCTCCAGGGCGTCGTGGAAATCCCCATCGTAAAAGCCGATGGTGGGATAATTATTAATCCCGGTAAAGCCCCAATCCCGGATGGCTTTAATATAGGTCTTCATCTCCAGGGTGGGGTCCGTGGCGTTTAGGCCGAAGAACACCGGAAAATCCCTGGTCATGGGAAGGAGCTCCCGCTTGGCAAAGGCCGCCACCATCTCGTTGCTGTTGGCGTAGGGCATGAGTCCCCCCAGGGACCCCCGGCCCATGCTCCGGTAAATGCCAGAGCTCAGGGCCAGGATAAAGTCCGCCCCGCCCGCCATGACATACTTGGCCGTCAGACCGGAACCACAAACCGCACCGATAACATGCTCCCCTGTATCGGAAGCCTCATACAAACGCTTTAGAAAAATCTGTCGTCCTTCCATTGGCCACCCCCTTTATTTTTTCAGTTTATCACCATAAAATCAGGATAACATGTTTTCTAATATCTCATCACCCATGGCCTCTGCCGCTTCAAGAAGGGCTTGGGTATGGGGGAGACAAATATGATAATGAGTTTGGATTCCCACCTTTTCACTGTCAATAATGCCTGCTTCCTTCAAAATTTTCAAATGCTGGGAAAGGTTCGGCTGTGAAAAGTCCAAGTGTTCTTTCAATTCGCAAACACAATGGGGCTTATCCAACAGGAACTGAACAATTTGAAAACGGATGGGATGGCCCAGGGCTTTTAGTATTTTTACGGATAGGTCAAAAGATGCCATAGTTTACTCCTAATCAATAAGGTATTTATTATATGATTATTATAAATGGAATACCGAATTTTTTCAATACTTCTTGACATTCTCTTCATATCCTCCTATAATCACCATATAATTAAATCATTATATGGTGATTATAGGAGGTTCTTATGTCTGAAAGTTCAAACAAACCCGGCTTTATTATGTGCGTGTGTACCGGTAAATGTCCTGGCTTTGCTGCCATGGATATCTGGGATTTTATTAATCAGGTCCGGGTGGAGCTGCCGGTGGTGTATGCCATCATCCACCCCCAGCTGTGTGAAGAGGATGGTGACCGTTTCCTGGCCGATTTCCTTAAATCACACCGTCAGGTCATCATCGGTGCCTGCGCCCCAAATATGCAGCGCAAGATGTTTAAGGATGCTTTTAAAGAGGCGGGCCTTGATATCGAAGACGACGCCGTCATGTTAGATATCCGGGATATGACCAACGAAAAGGCCTTTGCTATCGTGGAAGCGAAGCTTGAAGAAATGGGGGTGGATTGGTAATGGCAGATCAAACCTTTATGGGCGTGCCCCGGGATACCATCGACTGGTCCCCCCAGATTGACTATGCCAAATGTAATGGCTGTATGGACTGCTTTGACTTTTGCCCCCACCAGGTTTATAAAAAGACCCCTGATTCCCCAAAGCCACTCATTGTGGAAAATCCCCTGAACTGTGTGGTCTTCTGCCGGGCCTGTGGGAAGACCTGTGGCTTGGATGCCATCACCTTTCCGGACAAAGGGGAAACCACCCGTCACATCAAGGCCATTCGCAAGGCAGAAAAGGAAGACCCATCCATATGAGTCCATCCTACGCCATCCTGCCCTGTAACGGGTTAGATAAACCTGCCGGTCATTTATCGACCGTCGCCGCTAAAGCCATTTTAGCCACCGGGGAGCATCATTTAGTCTGTCCGGTTCTCTGCCACACCGCCCCAAAACGTTATGCCAAGGACTTTGAAGGGGGCGAGCTATTGGTCATTGACGGATGCAATACCCGCTGTGCCAGCAAATTGGCTGCTGAACAGGGCCTGAAAATTAGCAAACGCCTCAATATCAGTGCTGATGCTGTGGCCCTTAACCTGGCCGCTGCCCTGGCAGAGGATGCGCCAGAAGCCATGTGCAAGGCCCTGATAGATGCCCTTATCGCCAAGGTATCCTCTGACGAAGATGCAGCCAAAGAGCGCACCCCCAATAACGCCTATCCAGAGGCCGTCTCTTTTACCTCCTTCACGAAGGGCAAGTTTATTTTTAAAGTCCCTGAAGCGGATTATCATTTTAATGAAAATGACTGCTGGGTCCTCCGGGTGGGGGATCATGCCCGCATCGGCGTGTCGGATTTCATCCAACAGAATCTCTCTGATATTCTCTTTGTCGATCTGCCCTCTGTCGGGGCCACCATCGAGCAATTTGGAGAACTGGGTTCCATTGAATCCGGGAAATCCATTTTTGAGCTGGTTTCTCCGGTAAGCGGTGTCGTTACCGCCGTCAACACCGCTCTGGATGAATCCCCAGAACGTGTTAACGACTACCCCTATACCCAGGGCTGGATTGCCGAAGTCCAATTAACCGATTGGGATGAGGATTCTGATTTGCTTTTAGATTCCCAAGATTATTTTGAAATCATGAAAAAGAAAGTGGAGGAACTCAATGTCTAAAATTAAAATCATCGCCTGCAGCGGTATTGGAAAGGCTCCTGGGCTCATCGCCCGGGAAGCCGTGATTCAAGCAACCCGCAGCTTGCCGGAAAGTACCGAACGTTTTTGTCTGGGGCGGGTGGTCACCGGAGACGCGGACGTGGTGGCTGCTGTGAAGGGCCAGCCCTGCCTCATCCTGGATGGCTGCGCCAAGTGCTGCGCCCTCAAGAGCACCGAAGCCTGCGGCGGCACCGTCTGTGCCAGCCACCGGGTCATTGACCGGATGCGGGAACATCGGGGTGAGGATCACGGCACTCCCCGGATGCTCTCGGATGAGGGCTTCGCCTTCGTCCAGGAATGGGCAGCGGTCTTAGAAGGGGATGTGGCCCGGATTTTAGAAAAAGAAGGAGAAGCATAATGGCAGAAAAAAACATTGGATACATCGCCTGCAGCGGTGAAGAATGCCTGGGTGGAACTCTGTCCCGTTTAGTGGTACGCAAAATGATGGAAGAGCTGCGTCCTGGCCAAGTGAGTACCTTGTGCCTTCCACTGTTTATCGCCGGCGGTGAGCAGGAGCAAGCCTTTGCCCAGACCCACCCCACCATCTCCGTGGATGGCTGTAGCAAATGCTGTGCCAAGCGGGCAACGGAAGCCCTCAGCGGTCAGTTGGCTGGCAGTATTGATATTGAAGCCCTCATCGGCTCTGAGCTGGCCTTAAACCCTGATTTACTTTCTATGCGGGATCTTACGCCCGAGCATTTTGCCCTCGTCGATCGTATCGCTCAGAAGGCCTGTGATTTTTTTGATCGATTATAAAAGTGGAGAATCCTAATGGAAAAGCGTAAACTCAAGCTCGTCAATATGAAGAAAATTAAGGATGGCCGATTCATTAAAAATTATCAATTGACTTATCTCAATCAAAATACCCAGTGCGAAAAGCACTATGAAATGATTAGTTTTAATGAAATGACCCATCCTGATGATTTAGGAAGCCACAATGGCGGTGTGGCCATCATCGCCCTTTACCACGGAAAACTCCTCCTCTTAAAGGAATTTCGCATGGCCGTTAACGAGGATGTGTATAATCTAGTGGCTGGACGCATTGAAAAGGGAGAAACCATCGAGGACTGTGTCCGTCGGGAGCTTCATGAAGAAACGGGCCTCACCCTAACAAATATCCTTCAGATTCTTCCTCCGACCTACGCCGCAGCAGCGATGAGTGATTTGAAAATGACCTTCGTTGTCGCAGAGGTCGATGGGGATTTAACCCATGACCATCTTACGGAAAATGAGGAAATCACGGCCCGCTTTTATAGCCCCCAAGAAGTTTCCCAATTGTTGGAACAGCCCAATTTCAACGCCAACTGCCAGCTCGTTGCCTGGTTCTATTGTTTCATCAGTATTTTTGCCAAGGAGGGTTGGCCGAATGTCAAAGCCTAAAGTTGCCTTTATCTGTACCCATAATTCCTGCCGTTCCCAGATCGCCGAAGCCTTGGGCCGACATCTGGCTTTTGATGTTTTTGAGAGTTATTCGGCAGGCAGTGAGCTGAAGTCATCCATCAATCCCGATGCTAACCGAATCATGCGCTCACGCTATGGCATCGATATGGTGGCTCAGGGCCAGCACAATAAGCTGGTGTCTGAAATCCCCGCCCCAGATATCGCCATCTCCATGGGATGTGGTGTTGGCTGCCCCTACATCGGCCGCAGCTTTGATGCCGATTGGAACTTGCCCGATCCCACGGATCAAGATGATGCAGCCTTTGACGCTGTGATTACCGCCATCGAGGCACATATTTTAGAACTAAAAAATACCATTTCAAAGGGACTGTAGCGCTACAGTCCCTTTTCTTAATTTATACATAACGATATGCTTATATATTTATTAATTCCTTGACAGTCCTTTTCTTATGTTTTATTATATGAATATAAAGTAATATGATCGAATTAAATGCACAGAGTCTTAAGATGGCTCAGAAAGAGGATTCCCATGGAACTAAAAACTTATGCCCCGGATACCCCGGGCTTAACCAAATATCTATTTTTTACCGGGAAGGGCGGTGTGGGCAAAACCAGCACCTCCTGTGCCACTGCCATGGCCCTGGCGGATGCCGGGAAGAAGGTATTTTTAATCAGTACCGACCCCGCCTCTAACCTCCAGGATGTTTTTGAAACAGAACTGGATAATAAAGGCAAAGCCATCGACCATGTCCCGGGACTGACCGTGGCCAACCTGAATCCTGAGGAAGCCGCTTCTGAATATCGGGAGTCTGTAGTCGGACCTTACCGAGGAAAGATGCCCGAATCCGTCATACAAAATATGGAGGAACAGCTTTCCGGCTCCTGTACTGTGGAAATTGCCGCCTTTAATGAATTCTCCCATTTCATTACCGACGAAACCATCCAGGATGCCTACGATTATATCATCTTTGACACCGCCCCCACTGGGCACACCCTGCGGATGCTTGCGCTGCCATCGGCCTGGAATTCCTTCATCGATGAAAACACCACCGGGGCCTCCTGTATGGGACAGCTCTCGGGGCTGGGGGAACAGAAGGCCATGTACGAAAAAGCGGTGGCCACCCTCTCAGATCCAAAGATGACCACCCTCATGCTGGTGGCTCGACCGGAAAAGGCCCCACTCCAGGAAGCCATGCGAGCCTCCGCCGAACTGCGGGATATCGGAGTCACGAACCAGCAGCTCATTATCAACGGTCTGCTGGATGGTGAGGTCCTGGGGGATTGCATCTCGGAAAGCTTTTATTGCAAACAACAAAAAGCCCTGGCGTCCATGCCCCAGGGTTTAAGGGAATACCCCATTTCCATGATTCCCCTGCGTTCCTACAATATCAGCGGTATTGCCAATATCCGCCGGATGCTTCAGCCCGAGCCCCCCATTACCGTCCTGCCGAAAACCAAGGCTGTGGATTACCCCGGACTCTCCACCCTGATTCAAGATTTGAACCAGAAGGGAAAGAAGGTTATCTTCACCATGGGTAAGGGAGGCGTAGGGAAGACCACCGTGGCCAGTGCCATTGCCCTGGGCCTGGCCCAGATGGGCAAAAGGGTCCACCTGACCACCACGGACCCCGCCGGCCATATCAGTACTCAGTCCCTGAAGCACCCCAACATCACCATCAGCAATATCGATGAAGCCGAAGAGCTGGCCCGCTATCGGGATGAGGTGATTGGCAAGGCCCGGAAAAACGGACTATCCCAGGCCGATATCGACTATATCGAAGAGGACCTGCGTTCACCCTGTACCCAGGAAATCGCTGTATTCCGGGCCTTTGCAGATATTGTGGAAAAGGCTGACGACCGGGTTGTGGTCATCGATACCGCTCCCACGGGCCATACCCTCCTGCTCCTTAATTCCACTGAAAGCTATCATAAGGAAATGGAGCGCTCCCATGCGGAGATTCCCGATTCCGTCCGCCATCTGCTGCCCCGGCTTAAAAACCCAGATGAAACGGAAGTGGTCATCGTCACTCTGCCAGAAGCCACGCCCTATTTTGAGGCAGACCGCCTCCAGGCTGATTTGAACCGGGCTGGCATCAATAACCGATTTTGGGTGGTTAACGCCTGTCTATCCGCGACGGATACACGAGATCCCTTCCTGCTGGCCCGGGCCGCCGCCGAAGAAGCATGGATTTCCCGTATTGCTAAGGAAAGCCAGGGCAACGCCATTGTGATTCCCTGGCAAGCGTAATTTGAAAATAATATTAGAAAGAGGTTGTTAAAATGAGTAAAGTAGAAATTTTTGATCCGGCAATGTGCTGTTCCACTGGGGTCTGCGGTCCTGGAGTGGATCCTGAGCTCCTCCGCATGGCCACCATGGTCAGCAATCTGGTGAAACTGCACAAGGATGTCATCCGCCACAATCTGTCCGAGGAGCCCCAGGTCTATGTGGACAATGCTGAAGTCAACACCGTCCTGTTAAACGAAGGCGCCGATTCCCTGCCCATTACCCTGGTGGATGGGGAGGTCTACCGAAAGGGAAGCTACCCCAGCAATGAAGAACTCATGGAGTGGACAGGAACCGACCGCTCTGAAATGGCCATGGCCATGCTTCAGGAAAAACTCTCCAAATCCTCCTGCTGCTGCGGTGGTGATAAAGGCGGAGACGGTGGCTGCTGCGGCTGAACATTTTCCATGACAAGCCCCCGAAAATGGGTTAAACTAAAAGGACGACGTGAAAGGGGAACACCATGATCACCGACATCCTAAAAACTTTATCAGACCCCACCCGGCTGCGTATTTTAAACCTGCTCTCCCACGGGGAAATGTGTGTGTGTGAGTTGGAATACCTTCTGGGTATCAAGCAGTCCAATCTCTCCAAGCATTTGGGCATTTTGGACCGGAATCATTTTATCCGCCGGAACCGGGTGAATAAATTTGTGTTCTGCCAGATTAACGAGGAGGGGCTCCATCAGTACGATTTCCCTGGGGAAATTCTGTCCCTCATCCAATACGAGGAGCCCTTTTGCACCGATGAACAAAAATATCGGGACTATCAGGCAAGCCCCCTAACCTGCGACTGCCTGCCGATCCTGCTTCTGGAGGATCGGCTGAAGGAAAAAAGAGGATAGGGCATTTTAAAAACCGCCAACACCTGTAGCACTGCCACATGGCAGACTACAGGGTATTGGCGGTTTTTTAAGTGTTACCGGCCCGGGGATACAACACCCGTGGCGTAAAGATAATGGTCAATCAAATCCTTGATGCGGTCTTTAATCAGGGCCTCGGCCCGGGGTTCCAGGGTCCCGGCACAGACCCGGTCATACTGTCTTGGCATATACTGGCTAATGAGTGCCCGGGGAACGGGTTCATTATTCAGATTATCCATTAATTCGGCCAGGGCCTGCTGTACCGGTGCTTCTCCAAAGACGTATCGCACCCGGTCTGAGTAGCTATACTTCATTTTGAGGGTCAGCTGATCTTCATCATAATACCGCTTCCAATATTTCGGGGTATGATAAAGGGTTTTTAACAGCGTACTCTTAAATTGGGACCGCTTTTCCTCGTCCCGCACCACTTCCTGCTCCATGGCTTCCAGGGCAAAACAGGCCTCCCTGCAGGCAAAGGTAAGGGCTGGCCCCACCTTTAAAATGGCGATGCCATCCTCCACCATCCGTCGGAGGTCCCTGGGGGTTTGGTAGTCGGTGGAATGTCCCTCAAATACCAATCCGGGATGATGGGTTAGACTCTGGCAAAGGGCTGCCGCCCGCTCCCGATCGTAGGCCTCCACCGCATTATCCCCAAATTCCACACCGGGCTGGACCACCACACCAATAATCCGTGTGTAGGCCTCGGATGCTCCGACTGCCTCAAAGGCAGCTTTAAAATGGGCAAGGGTATTCTCAAAATCCTCGGGTGTTGTGATGTGGATGGATTCCTCCTCCTGGGCACCCCCGGGAATGGGCACCTCACTTCCGACGATATACACCGGCTCGATGGCATCGGGATGCTGTCCTAAAACCTCATTTTTAAAGGTTTCTTCACAGGCAGCGGCCAATCGGGCGGCCCGGCGGGCGATGGTGGTGTCCGCCAGGGGGAGGGTTGGATCATCATCGGCCAGGCGCATACTGGTGTCTAAATGGATTTTGGTAAAGCCTGCGGCCACAAAGGCACGGACCAACGCCTCGGCCTTATCCATGGCGATGGCTTCCTCTTCATCCTGCCAGGTTAGGGGCCCCAGGTGGTCTCCACCAAGAATCAGCTGTTCCCCGGGCATTCCCTTTTCTCTGGCCATGTTCCAGACCATGTCATAAAAATCCCGGGGCGTCATTCCAGTATAGCCCCCAAATTGGTTAACCTGATTGGCAGTGGCTTCAATTAATGCCACAGAATCTGTTTCCAGTGCCCGCTCCACCACGGCTTCTAAAACCAAGGGATTAGCACTACAGGCAGAATAAATACCGATGCTCTTATCCCTCTGGCGGCCTTCGATGATTTGGGTTAAAAGTGGATTTTTCATTGTCATTTTACCGTATACCGTCCTTCGCTGCCGCAGACCCTAATCTTATGGG
The DNA here is from genome assembly GCF_900107815.1 of Eubacterium aggregans. GTDB lineage: Bacteria > Bacillota > Clostridia > Eubacteriales > Eubacteriaceae > Eubacterium_O > Eubacterium_O aggregans. Next base: position 53,980 of record NZ_FNRK01000015.1, on the reverse strand, counting down.
CAACCACTTCAGCCATGGCGACCTTACCGGGCGCCATATAGTACCGAGGGTCTGAGGCTTCTGGATTGCTTTGAAAGAATTCCTTAACGGCTTGGGCAAAGGGGATTTTCAAATCCGTGGCGACATTAACTTTGCAAATTCCCCGTCGAATGGCTTCCTGCACCAATTCATCGGGAACATCCGATGCCCCGTGGAGGACTAGGGGGATGGTGACCCGCTCCCGGATTTCGGATAATCGCTCAAAATCCAAATAGGGTTCCCCCTTGTACAGGCCATGGGCGGTTCCGATGGCCACCGCCAGGGAATCAATGCCTGTTTGTGCCACAAATTCTGCTGCTGCCTGGGGATCGGTGAGGGCGGTTTCTCCGTCGGCCACCGTCAGATCATCCTCCCGGCCACCCAGACGGCCAAGCTCAGCCTCTACCACAGTATCCCGTTCATGGGCATAGGTCACCACCTGGCGCACCTGTTTAATATTTTCCTCAAAGGGAAGCATGGAGGCATCAATCATACAGGATCGAAATCCCAGATCAATATTATGGGCAATGGCCGCCACATCCTCAAAATGATCTAAGTGGATGGCGATGGGGATTTCCCACCGGCCGGCACAAACGGCCGCCATGGCCTGGATGAAATCCCCGCCGGCATAGCGATCAATGGTTGAGGGCGTCCCGGCGATAATAACAGGAGAACCCAGTTCTGCAGCGGTTTGAGCCACAGTCTGCAGGCTTTCCATATTATGGATATTAAAGGCAGGAACGGCATAGCCCTCTGCCTGGGCCCAGTTTAACATGTCCCGGGTTGATCGGATTTGATTCATCATACCACCTAAATTCCCTCTTCTGCGTCCACTGACGCTTTTGCCATGGGGACTGTGTACTGACGGATTCCTTCTCCCGCGGATTTAAGCACCGCTGATACCAAAGCATTCATTTCGAGATAGCTTCGGCTAAGGGCCGCTTCTAGGAGCATGGGCAGATTGAGCCCAGCAATCACCACAATATTCTGCCCACTACGTTCGGTACTGATTTGGGAAGAAACATTATAGGGGGAGCCTCCGGCCAAATCACACAGGATCAGGATTTGATCCGTATTGAGCCCGTCCACTGCCGCTTCCAGGCGGGCTTTTAGTGCCTCAGTTCCTTCGCCGTCATTAAAGCAAACCGTGGCCACACCCTGTTGGGCCCCGGCAATCATTTCCATGGAAACCAGGATTCCATCGGCCATACGGCCATGGGTCGCTAAGATGATTCCGATCATTTTATTCACCTCTACTTTGAATAGGGATGCAGCGTGACACCCTTTACCACACGATTCACTGTACCGTCCGGACGTGGGTTATCCGGGGTAACCCCACAAGCGACGGAATCAAAAAGCCCAAAAATCTGTCCCACCAGCATATAATTAAATACCTTAAAAATCTCTGGAACAGGTGCTCCTTTAAAGTCGATGAGCTGATCACAGCGATGGGCTAAATCCCCTGGTCCATTGTAAGTAACAGCCACCAGCTTATGGCTGCCCGCATCCTCATGGATTTCCTCAATGAGATCTAAATCGTATTGTCGGGTGTACGCATTCCCACTGACAAAGACCACCACGAAGGTTTCATCATTAATAATGGATTTAGGACCATGACGGAAGCCCATGACGCTTTCGCTGAAGCTTAAAACCTGACCAGGTGAGGAACGCCTCGGCCTGATCCGCCAGGATTTCAAGATACCGGTGATTCTCCTCCAGGGTATCCAGATTGAAGATCAGCAGCGTTGCCATCATCATACAGCTAAAGGAACCGGTCATGGCGAACCCTTTATCATTGGATTCCTCCGGCATCAGCAAAACCAAAGCATTTTCAGTCTTAAAAGCCTTCTGGGCCAAATCCCCTTCTGTGTCACAGGTAATGACCAGTTGTTGTAAATGAGAGACCTGATCCTGGAACAGATCATAGGCCCCCATACTTTCCGGTGAATTGCCAGAACGCGCATAGGAAACCAGAATAGTCGGTGTTTCTGCTTCAATATATTCATCGGGTGCCGCCACAATATCCGTAGTGGCAATGGCTTCAACCCGACAGGGCAGACATTGTTTTAATGCTCCCACAACCGTGTCTCCAACGTAATCCGAGGTCCCCGCACCGGTTAATACAATGCGGGTTTTGGGGGTTATGTTGTCCGCCATAAACCGGGCAATTTCATCCCTTCGCTCCGCAATAATGGCCCCGGTTTCCCGCCAAAGGGCAGGTTGCCTGTTAATCTCCGATTCGGTGTAAAGCCCCTTCAGGGCCTCCCACTCCACCCATCTCTTCAACGGCATGTCTGGCCTCCATCACCGAAAGCCCGGCATTGTCGGGGCGACCTTTGATCTGGATGCCATGACCACCGAAGTCATTGCGGACGGCATCCACATTGTTTGGCCCATTCTGCGCATTACCTTCAAATAAAAAAGCACCGATAAGGTGCTCTTGATTGCTGATGCTATGATGGCCTGCGGGATGCCCGACGGCGATTATTCCCTGGGGGCAGGCGGTCGTCTTTCTCTTAATTAGAAGCCATCATCATCCGCAGATAAAAGGCCACTGTGGTATACAGCTTTGACAAAGGGATACGTTCATTGTGACCGTGGATCATCCCACGCTCTTCCTTGGACAGGGCCATGGCGGAAAAACGGTACACCTTGTCAAAAACCCGACAGTAATGGCGGGCATCGCTGCAGGCCAGCATCAGGTAGGGGGAGACCACGGCCTCTGGCCAGGTTTGTCCAATGACCCGGGTCAGGCGTTCCCAGCCCGGCCCAGCCATGGGGGAAACAGGCTTGGGATCGGTACCGTTCACCCGATGAATGGTAATATCATCATCCCCGATAACGGATCTGAGATGGGCCTCGACGCTTTGGGCATTCTCCCCGGGTAAAATACGGATATCCCCGCCCATAGATGCCTCCGGGGGCATGACATTAAAGGCATCGCTCCCGGACATCCGGGTCAGGGCGACGGTGGTCATCATCATAGCCGATAGCTCGGTGCCGCCCTTCTTGGCCATGGCGTACAACACCGGTTTGAAACACCAGAGATTGGCGAAGAGCATTCGGTAGGCAAAGCTGCTGTGCCGGCCAAGGCAATCGAACATTTCTGCCACGGGGCTGATTAACCTAGGGGCAAAGGGATGCGCTTCAATGGCAACAGCCGCCTTGGCCAGCCGCCCCACTGCCGTATGCCGGGGTGGGGTGGAGGCGTGGCCCGGTACCCCCTTAAGCTGAAGCTCCACATTAACCTTTCCCTTTTCCGCCGTGCCGATCAGGGCACAGGGCACGGTAACCCCCGGGAGCACATTCTCCACAACAGCACCACCTTCGTCCAACACAATGGCCGGATGGACACCCCGGTCTTTCAGGGTATCTGAAAGGGCCACTGCCGTCAGCCCGTCGATTTCCTCTTCCCCGGAAAAGGCCAGATAAATATCCTGGTCGGGGACAAAGCCCTGGGCCATGAGGATTTCTGCCGCCTCTAAAATAGAGCAGAAGGTTCCCTTGGTATCCAGGGTCCCCCGTCCCCAAAGCACACCATCCTCAATAACCCCTTCAAATGGGGGGCGTTCCCAGGCCTCGGCATCCACTGGCACCACATCGTAATGGGCCATATACACAGCGGGGGCATCGCTGTGCTTCCCCTTCCAGGTGAAGAGTAATCCGGTTTTTCCAATAAATTCCCGATGGCCATTTTTATGGACCAATGGAAAGCGTTCTTCGATAAGCCCATAAAGCCGTTGGTATTCATCCCAGTTCACCTGGTCGTCATCCCGATAAGAAATGGTCCGGCACCGGATGATATCTGCCATATCCCGGGAAATCTTTTCTTCATCCATGGCTGGCAGATCCACATCTGCGGGCTTCTCCACCACTGGCGGCACAAAGGCCGCCGTCCGAATCAGAAGGACCCCCAGAAATACTAAAATCGCCCCTAAAATAATCCATCCAATGAGCATTAGATCCATCCTTTCTTATAAAGCAGCCGGGCAGCCCCAATGGCAATGAGGGCTCCCACGGGGACCAATACCCCCACAGAGCTGGCTAAACTGGGCACCGCGATAAACAGCAGAACCATAAAGACCAGGGGTGCCATGGCAATCTTCCAGCTCTTGCCAATAAATACCACGGCCAGGCCGCCAAAAAGGGCCGGAAGAATATTGTCAAAGGCCGGCTTCAGCACTGGGGATTCCAGCACCGGGGTCAGCAGTGAAAAGAGGAGGACCCCCACAGAAATGATGATGGTGGTCACAATGGCCGAGGTCGCAATGGCGATGGTGGATACAATTTCCGCCTCCTCGCTGCCGGGCTTCACCTCCATGGCCTCCATGGCATTTAATGCGGCGGGCACCTTCAGACTGGTCACATTCCCGGTGACAAAACCGATGAAGGTCCCCCCGGTCCCCAGCATAGGGGTGTAGGTAATCACCTCGATCAGGCCAACGGTCCAGTAAATGGGCGCCACTCCCAAAAGTCCCTTGAGCACCGCCGTGCCCTCGGGCCAGGCATCGTACACCAGGCAAACAATAACCGGCACCGCCAGGAGCACCGCAATGGCCGTCCAAATCCAAAGCAGTCCGTAGCGATAGGTCGCGTCGTTATAGGTTTTAAAATCCTTCATCACTTAACCTCCAATCACCGGGGTGACCCAGATGGCAAAAATCATGGCGCAGAGCATACTGATGGGCAGGGCATAGTTCTCCAGCCAGGCGTGGTGGAATTTTTTAATGAGCAGACCACAGACCCCCATGACCGCCGCGGAAAACAATAGGACGAAAACCGGAATCCACCCCACAAAGCCCTGGCTGATGGTGGAAAAAACCATCCCCAGGAAAGCGGAGATCATCCCCAGAAACATGGCATCGATAAAGAGATCCCCCCAGCGGCTATCCTTGGCCTTCATGGAAACCAGCCCCCGCTGGATGCGCTTGAACAGAATGGGGACGTAGATCAGGCTCGGCAGAATTCCCAGGGTCATCACCCAGAGGATCGCCGTGTACACCTTGGGGTCACCAATGAGGCTCGATAGGGAAATCCCCAGGGCCGTGGCCGTGGAGGATGCCGCGGGCAGCTCGTAGGTAATAGCCCCGATCACCGAAAGCCGAATCCAGGGGAGGGGAAGCCCCAGGAATTTAGCCAGGGTCACCACCCCTAAAAGAATGGATACCGCTGGTGCGATGGTAAAAATAGCCGTGGATAAAACCGATTGGCGAATCCGGGCCATATCCATGCCCGAGGCCTTGGCCTGGCGCAATGCCCGCACCAAAAAGAAGGCCGATTGGGCCAGCACGAAGATAATGACGATGGCCGCCAGAATGAATAAAAAAGAACTGTTGGGATTAAAGGTCATAAGCGTTTCCTCTCTATAAAAATATATAGGATAATCATACCATGTGATGCTCATTTTTTAAAGCCACTCCACCACCTTTCATATCTCCTAAAACTTCAATCCTCAGGTTATTGACATTATTTCTGTATTCTGTATACTTAAGAATGCATGAATATAATTCCAGTCGTATCCCTTACGCAAACCAATAAACAAGGAGTCAATATGGATCAAGAAAAAATTAACCATTATTTAGACCAGGATCACCTGGCAGAAGTGAAGCAGGCCCAGGAGCACCTGGCCCCCATCATTAAAAAAACCGCCCTGATCAAGAGTGATTTTTATAGCAGCGAGTATGGCGGTGACATTTATATCAAGCCCGAAAACCTCCAAATGACTGGTTCTTTTAAAATCCGAGGAGCTTATCATAAAATCTGTCGTCTGTCGACGGAAGAGCTGGAGAAGGGGATTATTACTTCCTCCGCCGGAAACCATGCCCAGGGGGTGGCTTTTTCTGCCCAAAGAATGGGCATTAAAGCGACCATCATCATGCCAAATATCACCCCCCTGCTCAAGGTAGACGCCACCAAATCCTACGGGGTGGATGTCGTTCTCCATGGGGATGTGTACGATGAAAGCTATGATTATGCCTGCCAGCTGGCTAAAGAAGAGGGTTATACCTTTATTCATCCCTTTGATGATTACGATGTGATCTGCGGCCAGGGGACCATTGGTCTGGAAATCCTTTCTGAACTCCCCGATGCCGATGAAATCCTGGTGCCCATTGGCGGGGGCGGTTTAGTGGCGGGTATTGCCATGGCGGCAAAGGCCATTAATCCGGGTATCCGCATTATCGGTGTCGAGCCCATGGGGGCCTGCTCCATGCGGGCCAGTATCAACGAAGGACGGGTAGCCTGCCTGCCCTCTGTTTGTACCAACGCCGAAGGGGTAGCAGTCAAGCAGCCCGGGGATTTAAGCTATGCCCTTACCCAAAAATACGTGGATGAACTGATCACGGTCAGCGAGAAGGATATCCAGGAAAATGTCCTGCTGGTGATGGAAAAGCATAAACTGGTGGCAGAAACCGCCGGGGTGGTGGCCCTGGCCGGTCTCAAGAAACGAGCCGCCGCCGGAAAGAAGATTGTCTGCGTCATGAGCGGCGGTAATATTGATACAGTCACCATTAGCTCCATCGTTAACCAGGGGATGATCAGCCGGGGACGGATTATGTGCTTCGCCGTGGAGCTGCCGGATAAGCCTGGCCAGCTGGTGAAGGTGGCGACCCTCTTAGCCGAAAATGGTGCCAATGTCATCGAATTGGAGCACAATCAGTTTAAGGCCCTGGACCGCTACGCCAATAAGGTGATGCTCGAGGTAACAGTGGAAACCAATGGTCATGACCATATCGACTGTGTCTTAGCTGCCCTGCGGGAAAACGGCTTCTCTGTCAATCGCATTTATTAATCTTCCAAATTTCATCCACAAAAGGATTCTACAGGCGGTACTGCAAGTTCTCAAGAGGGGTGGCAAACAGCCACCCCTCTTTTCTTAATCTTCTCTTTCTTAATTTTAAAAAACAAGTTGCAAATGTTTAAAGTTTATAATAATATATTTTTATTAATTGAGAATAATTTTCTATTATACTCAATGTCATATCGTCGCGTCCATTCGTTGAAGGGCATCCATTTTCTCGCATTTTTTTGTTTTTTTCCGGGTGCACTGCCAATACGATGGGAATTTTCGGCTTGCATCGTTATTTTTTTAACGACAAAGGCACCAAAGAAAGGGGGAAGGCCTTGACGATCAAAACAAATTAGGGGTTTTATCACAATTATGCTAACCGCATTTGGGAACATCAGAGGATACATCATGTGGGTGCTTGGCATTCACGTTCATTAAATGGAGGAAATATGAATTCTGATAACAAAAATGTTGATCGTAAAAAAGAAGATCAACGATTGATTTACGAGTTGGATGGCCGGCCACGGCTGCGCACTGCCGTTCCGCTGGGTATGCAGCATATCCTGGCCATGTTTACATCAAACCTGGCCCCCATCCTGATCATCGCTGGCGCCTGCTCGCTTTCCGGTGCCGATACGGTCTTGATGATGCAATGTGCGATGTTTGTCTCCGGCCTAACGACCTTCGTCCAATTATATCCCATTAAGATTGGCAAGTTCCAGATTGGTTCTCGCTTGCCCATCGTCATGGGAACATCCTTTGCCTTTGTACCTACGGCTACAACCATCGCAGCCACAGGCGGCCTGGGGGCTGTCCTCGGCGGTAGCCTTGTGGGGAGTTTGACCGAAGTATTTATGGGCTTCTTCTATAAATACATCCGTCGCTTCTTCCCCCCACTGGTTGTTGGGAGTACCCTGATCACCATCGGGGTGAACCTGCTCAAGGTCGGTGCCAATTACTTTGCCGGCGGTGTGGGTTCTCCAACCTTTGGTTCGGTCCAGAACCTGGCGGTGGCCTTCTTCGTCTTTATCGTCATTATCCTACTCCAACGCTTTGGTAAGGGTATCGTCGCCAATTCATCCATCCTCTTTGGTCTGGTGATTGGCTATATTGTGGCCTTTGCACTGGGTATGGTGGATTTAGCTGCCGTGACCAGCGCAGCCTGGTTTAGTATTCCGTTGCCCTTCCAGTTCAATATGACCTTCGAGCCCTCTGCTATCCTTGGTTTTGCGGCCCTGTACATCGTCTCTGGCCTGGAAACCATCGGGAATACCTCGGGGATTACCATTGCAGCCTTTGACCGTGAAGCGACTGAAAAAGAAACGGCTGGTGCCATTCTGGCAGATGCCCTGGGTTCCTCTGTTGCAGCAATGTTTAACGCCCTGCCGAATACTGCCTTTGGGCAAAATGCCGGTATCGTCTCCATGACGAAGGTCGTTAACCGCTTCTGTATTGCTACCGGAGCCTTCATCCTGATGATCTGCGGCTTCCTTCCGAAACTCGGCGCCGTCTTCGCAACCATTCCGGCACCCGTGCTCGGTGGTGCGGTTATCTCCGTCTTTGCCATGATCATGCTCAACGGGATCAAAATGATCGCCAAAGCAGGCTTCAGCGAACGGAATATCTTAGTCCTCGGTATCACCTTTGCCCTGGGTTTAGGCTTAGCTAGCAACCCCGAAGCCGTGGCACAGCTGCCCGCAGTCCTGCGCTTCATCTTCGGCGACTCTGTTGCTGCCACCTGTATTGTTGGTATCCTAGCCAATATCCTGTTCCCCATCAAGGATGCAGAAGATTTTGATCTGGCTAAAAAAGCCCTGATGGATCAAGACTAGTTAATAGGCCCAATAACTGAATATCGAATTATCTTGCTTATATATACCCGTAATCTGGTCGGGTGTTTCTACCAACTACCGTAATAGTTGACTATAAGCTATGGCCACGGTATGTCCTGGCCGTAGCTCGTGTCCTCTTAGCGGTAGTTTTTTAAATATTGTTACCCTCTGTCCTGTGGTATAATATTTTATCATTTAACCACGGGCAAAGAAATCATTTCCATCCTTGGAGAGGGATGTTAAACACTACTACTTTAATCGAACGAGGAACAAACCATGATTATCGGAAAAAAACTCCCTCGGGTAGATGCTGGGGATAAGGTCACCGGACGGGCCAGATATACAGATGATATCTGCGATGCCGGTGCCTTGATTGCCAAGATCTGCCATGCCACCATCGGTAATGGCCGGGTGACGGCCATTGATACCACCCAGGCCCAAAAAATCCCCGGAGTGGTTAAGATTGTGACCTGCTTTGATTTAAAGGAAAAGCACTATTTTCCAACGGCAGGTCACCCCTGGTCCACAGACCCGAACCATCAGGATGTGGCGGACCGGCTGGTTCTTACTGACCGGGTCTGCTACTACGGGGACGATGTGGCTGCCGTCATCGCTGAGGATGAGGTTGCTGCAACCCAGGCCGTCAACGCCCTAAAGGTTACCTATGAGGAATACCCTGTGGTAATGGATGTCCAGGAGGCCATGGCCCCGGATGCCCCCCAGATTCACGACAACTACCCGGGCAATATCCTTGCCCACACCAATCGGGAAATCGGGGATTACGATGCCGCCACCAAAGAGCCCGGACTGACCGTTGTAGAGGGCTGGTACGACACCCCGACGGTCCAGCATTGCCATATCGAGCCCCCTGTTTGCTACGCCTATGAGGAGGGGGATCGCATTACGGTGGTTTCATCCACCCAGATTCCCCATATCGTCCGCCGGGTGGTGGGCCAGGCCCTGGGAATGCCCTGGGGGAAAATCCGCATTGTCAAGCCCTACATCGGTGGTGGCTTCGGCAATAAGCAGGATGCGCTGTACGAGCCGCTGTGTGCCTTCCTGACCACCCAGGTCGGTGGCCGCTTAGTAAAACTGGAATCCACAAGAGAGGAAACCTTTGCCAATACCCGGGTTCGCCATTCCCTGCGGTTCCACATTATTTCCCACGTCCGGCCCGATGGCACCTTTGCCGCCCGAAAATGCGAAATTTTCTCCAACCAGGGAGCCTATGCCTCCCACGGCCACAGCATTGCCGCCAAGGCTATGGGGGCTTTCCCCCAGCTGTATCCCTGTGACAATGTCCAGTGTGATGCCTATACCGTCTTTACCAACCGAACAGTAGCCGGGGCCATGCGGGGCTATGGGATGCCCCAGTACGCCTTCGCAGTTGAAAGCCATACCGAGGATGTAGCCGCGGCCATGGGCATGGATCCCATTGCCTTCAGACGGAAAAATCTGATGCCCGTGGGCTATACCGACGGCTTCTCCAAGAACAAGCTGTACACCGACTCCTTTAATGAATGTATTAACCTGGGGATGGAAACCATCCATTACAATGAAAAACTAAAGGAGTATGCGGACCAAACCGGTGATATTCGCCGGGGCATCGGAATGTCGGTCTTCTGGTACAACACCGGAGTCTGGCCCATTTCCCTGGAATCCTCCTCCTGCCGCATGGTGTTAAATCAGGATGGCTCGGTACAGGTCCAGCTGGCTGAAACAGAAATCGGCCAGGGTGCGGATACCACCTTTGCCCAAATGACCGCAGAGACCCTGGGCGTTCCCTTTGACATGGTCCATATGATCTCCACCCAGGATACAGACATCACACCCTTTGGGACCGGGGCCTACGCCTCCCGCCAGACCTATGCCGGCGGCTTTGCTGTGCGTCAAACCGCCCTGGCCATGAAGGAACGGATTTTAGAAAACGCCCAGCGCCTGACCCGGATGCCTGCCTTCAACCTGGATCTGGTGGATGGCAATATTATCAGAAAGCCCGACGGTGAAGTCCTCATGACCCTGGGGGAACTGTCCACCGAGGTGCTCTACAGCTTAGAGCACAGCGAGCACATTACCTCCGAGTCCACCTATCAGATTAAATCCAACGCCTATTCCTTTGGCTGCTCCTTTGCCGAGGTGGAGGTAGATACCAATCTGTGCAAGATCAAGCTTTTAAACCTGGTCAATGTCCACGATTGTGGCTCCCTCATTAATCCGGCCCTGGCCGAGGCCCAGGTCCACGGCGGTATGAGCATGGGGATTGGCTATGCCCTGTCCGAAACCATGCTGTATAACGAAAAATCCGGCAAGCTTTTAAACGGCAATTTCCTGGATTACAAGCTGTCTACCTTTGTGGATCATCCCACCCTGGTGGCTAAGTTTGTGGAAAACCCAGAGCCCACCAGTGCCTTTGGGACCAAATCCCTGGGGGAACCCCCGGTATGTCCGGTAGCTTCGGCCATTCGTAACGCCGTGCGCCAGGCCACCGGGGTCGGGATCAACCAGATTCCCCTCCGCCCCCAAACCCTGTTTGAAGCCTTCGATACCGCTGGATTCTACAATCACGAGGTAAAATAATATGTACGATATTAAAGCATTATATGAAGCAGCCAGCGTGGAGGAAGCCACAGCGCTGCTCACCGCCCATCCTGAGGCGGAAATCATCGCCGGTGGGTCTGACGTCCTGGTCCAAATCCGGGAGGGCCGCCGGGCTGGTGCCACTCTGGTGAGCATCCAGGGGATTGATGCCCTTCGGGGTGTCTCCCTGGACGCCGAAGAAAACCTGCGCATTGGGTCCTTAACCTGCTTTACTAAAATCACCCATGACCCCTTAATCAATGAAATCATTCCCGTACTGGGTGAGGCCGTGGACCAAATCGGTGGGCCCCAGATCCGAAACATCGGGACCATCGGCGGCAACACCTGTAATGGGGTTACCTCCGCGGATTCTGCCTCCACCCTTTTTGCCTGGGATGCCCAGGTCGAGCTCACCGGGCCGGAGGGTGTCCGCATCCTCCCCATTGCCGATTTTTACCTATCCGCTGGGAAGGTAGACCTGCACCCCGGAGAAATCCAAACCGCCATCATCATCCCCAAAGCGGCCTATACCGGCTACTATGGCCACTACACCAAGTACGCCATGCGTGGAGCTATGGACATCGCCACCACGGGCTGCTCCGTCAATGTGCGTCTATCGGCGGATAAGACCACCCTGGAGGATGTCCGCATCGCCTACGGCGTTGCCGGACCGATTCCAATGCGGGTGCCCACCGCCGAGGCCCTGGTCCGGGGACAGCGTCCCACGGCGGCCCTGGCTGAAGCCTTTGGCCAGGCCGTCCTTGAGGACATCAATCCCCGGGACAGCTGGCGGGCCAGCAAGGCCTTCCGCTGCCACATCGGAGAGGTCATGGCAGAGCGCGGCCTGAAAAAGGCCATTACACGGGCAGGAGGAATCCTTTATGAATAAGCAATACAAACACATCCACTTTACCCTGAATAACCGGGAGGTCGATACCATGGTGGACGTCCGGGCTTCCCTGACGGACCTCCTTCGCAATGATTTTCGGATGACTGGTGTCAAAAAAGGCTGTGAGGTGGGGGAATGCGGTGCCTGTACCGTCCTCATCGACGGGGTCACTTATAATTCCTGTATCTATCTGGCCATCTGGGCCGATGGCAAGCGGATTACCACCGTGGAGGGTCTCCTTGGCCCCAATGGTGAGCTAACCGATATCCAGCAGGCCTTTATCGATGAGGCCGCCGTCCAATGCGGCTTCTGTACCCCCGGCTTTTTACTCACCTCCCTGGAGATTTTAGATAGCGGCATCGAATACACCGATGATCAGCTGCGTAAACTCCTCTCGGGACATCTCTGTCGGTGTACTGGCTATGAAAATGTGCTTCGGGCGGTTAAAAAGACCATGCTGGCACGGTTGGGGAAGACCCTGTAATTCTATAAAACCAGGGGGAAAACCATGGCAAAAAAAGAGGCAATCCAGCGCTATACCGAGGAAATCCTTCAGGACTACTTTCACGGCGACAGTCAGACCTTATTTCGCTATGCCCATGAGGACTGTTCCTGGATCGGGCCGGAGGAACCGGCCTTCGCCCGGGGCCTCTCTGCCATGCGCCAGTCCATCACCGCAACCCGGGATGCACGACAGCTGGGAGAACTTTATTTTCAGGCTGCCGTCTCCCGGGATTATGGCGAGGTTTTTCTGGTGTCCTATAACTTTTGTCTTCGGGCCCTCCATCCCTCTGACAAAAATCCGGATCAGCCCTATCGGGCAAGCTTTGTCTGGCTCCAGGAAACCCCAAGACCCCAATTGATGCACGGCGCGCTTTCCAGGGCCCTTGGCCTGGCCACAGAAGAGGAGTTTTTTCCTGCTACCATTGGCCGGGCCAATTTTAATATTCTCAAATCCTACCTGGCCCAGTGTAAAGCCAAAGCACTTCCCCAGCGACTGGCCCTAAAAACCATTGACGGGCAGGTTGTTTTTCTCCACCCGATGGATATCCTTTGGATTCGATGGAAGGATGGCCATACCCAGGTTCACGCCAAATCCGCTCTTCTGGAGCTTAATCGTCCTTTTCGACGCATTCTTAGTGCTTTGCCCCCTTACTTTTTCCCCCTGGGACGCAGTATCGCCATCAACCGCTTCTTTATCGATACCTTTGAGGAGGATACCGTTATTCTAACAAATGGCTCCCAGCTGACCCTCGATTGGCAAAGCATCCAATCCCTGCAGACCGTATTGGCTGAAGGAGGTTCTTGTGAAACGAGCATTGATTAACCTGGCCCGAAGCTGGACCCAGGAAATCATCGATGAACTGTGGACAGGCAGCCGCACCCGCATGACGAAGGTTCTTGCTTCCGATTTTTCCTGTATTGGCGCCCATGAACTGGAATATTTTAATACACCCGAGGCGCTTCTGGCCCACATGGATCGCCTGTTTCTGGAACTGCCCAAGGTTGATATTTTCAACGTACATTACAACGCCGTCCCGATTTCATCCCATTTTTGTCTCGTAACCGGCCATTACTTGGGGCGAACTGGTCTTAACACCAATCAGCTTTTCATGGACAACCAGCGACTCTCCTATCTTTGGCGGGTTACCCCGGACCACCGTAGCCTGGAGCTTGTCCATTTTCATATGTCCAACCCCATCACCATCCCATCGGAGGATCAAAAATACCCGGTTTACGCTGGACACTACAGCTTCGACTATTTACTGTCCGTTTTAGAAGAAACCCTGGCGGGTAGCACCATCGCACCTTTGTTGCTCCAGGGTAATGATCAGTCGCTCCACCTTGTCCCGCCAACAGATATCCTCTATCTGGAGGCCCAGGGCAAGATGACTGACCTCCATCTGGAGGGGAATCATCTCATTATTCCCCATGGGATAACCGAACTCCTCGCTCAGCTTCCTGACAGCTTCATCCGCATCCACCGCAGTTATGCGGTTTCAGCGGCTGCAGTAAGCAGCCTGACCGCCGATACCCTCACCCTGATTGATGGGACCCAGCTGCCCGTGAGCCGGAGGATGCGCACCGCAGTACGGCATGCCTTAATCACGGTCCTGGATGCCATCGTCCTCTAAACACCCTACTAAAAAAATCGCTGAATCCTGGTGAAGGAATCAGCGATTCAAAGCTTCAATAAAGTGGTGTAGCACGGTCAGAGAGAGGATAAAAAAGATTCACCCCGGACCCCAGGCGCTGACGAACAAAGGGAAACCGCCCATTCGTCAATGCGCAAAACTTTCAGTTTTGATAAGATTTAAGGCGGATTTGCTTTCTTAAGTTGATGGCAGCCGAAAGCTCCAGCCCGCAGGGGCGCCGGGGTTCTCGTATTTTTATCATCACTCTGACCTGGGTTTGTCGACACACTGAGAGGTGGCTCGGCCTCCTCTTTGTTCATTTCCCTTCTTTTAGCCGGCTGGTCTTTATTCTTTATAACCCAACTTTTTCTTACCCATATATACGCCTGCAATAATGACTGCCGTCAATGCGGCGAGCAAAGCAATGGCAACCCCTACCTGGCCGGTTTCGCTAAGGCCGGTATTGCTATTGGCCGCCGTTACAGAGGTAGTGGTCTGAGGTTCGACGGTAGGGTCGGGAGTGGGCGATGGTTTTTGTTCCCCAGGATTTCCCGTCGGCGGCGTATACGCCACCGGTGTCGCACGGAAAACCAGATTGTCTGACAGCCCATCCCGATAGCCCAGGGCATAAAACTGACCATTTAAAGAAGCCCCAACATTCTTCGTTGTTTTTTGGCTGCTGTACAACAGTGCGGAATCCCCGCTCCAGGAGGATGTTTGGGTATCAAGGTGCCAGGTGTCCATCATACCTTCCGCTGCAAATGTACTCAGCGTACTTTTCCCAAGGTTTTTCACCGGACCCGTTAGAATCAACCCATGATCGACAGCACCAGCGGCAAAATCCAGGGTCTGTTGTAAATCATAATTGGGATTACTGGCACTGGCATCGAAATAATTATCGTCGTTCTTCGTCCATGTTGATCCATCGAACACCATGGTGTTCCCGTAGGCTGTCGATGCCTTACCCATTAATTTATTGATCACACTGGAATAGCCCCCAGCAACGATCAGGGTATTACCAGATGTATAGGCCACTGAACCGCTGCGCCCTTCCGGCAGCTCGGGCAGGTTTCCGATCACCTGACCAGTGGTGGGATCTACAATCCGCACCGTTGTCAGCGCTTCAAAGGCATCGTCTTTTTGAACATCCCCGCCGATGACCAATAATTGATTACCATAAACCGCCAGGGCCTCGGTTCCGTTCAAATCTGCTTTTACACTGCTCCAGGTATCCCTTTCCGGATCAAAGGTCCCAATTTTGACGGTGCTGGTCTGGCCCTCTGTTTCACTGTACAGCATGTAAATCTTGCTTTTTCCACCCGCCAGCTGGTAAAGGAAGCGCATCCCATACCCCACAATACCCTGGGAGGGCAGCGGGACGGAACGCCAAGTGCCGGTCTGGATATCATAAGCCTCCATATAATGAGTATTGGTTTCCGCCATCATCCCCAGATACAGAAGGGTATGGCCGGCCCCCGCCATGGCAACAGGGATGCCGTCCGCTGAGGTCAGGTCATTCCCCTGGACTTGACCATAGCGTATATCCGGTACCGCGAGATCTGAATATCCACGGTAATCCGGCTCAAGGGTGAAGAAATTCCGGCCCCACTCCCCATCGCTGCGGGTAATGGTCACCTCGGGCATCCCGCTTATGCCATCTGGAAGGGTGACCGTGATTTCCCGGTCTCCCCAGGCTGTCACCGGAGCGGATTCGCCCCCGATGGCAACGGTGCCTACACCGGCACCGAAGAAATAGCCTGTAATGACAGCCGTGCTGCCGGATACCACCAGATCGTTCAACACCGGTACCGGATCGGTAAAGGCCTTTTCTGCATCTGCGTAACCGCCGGAAACGGATTTTTCGGTCAGCCCAGTGGCTTTTGCGGTGCTGCGGTCCACCCCGCCTTTAATCCGGGCAATCATTTCCAGGGCATTTTCCCCCATGGTCCCGCCAGCCGTGGTATACGTTGTGCTGAGCAGCGCCGCCAAGCCGGTAATCATCGGAGTGGCCATGGAGGTGCCATCTGCGTAATAATAATCCGAGGGCTTTGTACCAATGCCAAAATCATCTAAACGGAAGACCGTATCACCGATATTTCCCGTCATGGTCCCAGACAGGCGCAGGACGATTTCATTTCCCTCTAAAGAACTCAGCAGGTCCAGGGGCGCCTTCACCTTTCCCGTGGAAACATTCCAATTGTGATCGGTAAATCTCAACCGCAAGGGCATGGATTGCCCCTGGTAAACCTGGCTTGAGTCCATGGACTGCCAGCTTCCATCAGTCCCTTTTGCCTGAAGGATCAGACCCTTGCCGTAACAAGCGCTTCCCATACTGCCCTGGAAGGCCAGATAGAGGTCCTCCGTTCCGGTTATTGCTGAAAGCTTGTCCTTGTCAAAGCTAAGCTGGATGGAGAAGGTCTCACCATCGGGGATGGCCGATAGATTAATCTGACTTCCCGTATCGCTGAGATAACCCGGAGATGCCGCCGCCTGTGCCGCAGTATCAACTAAGCGACCTGCCTGGTTGTAGAGCTGCAAACGGACAGAAGGAGACCCACCCTCAAAATTCTCATAAAAAACACTGTCTCCAGGCGCCTGAATCCACGGCAGATATTGGACGGGCATCTCGTGGTTATCCATGGGCACCGTGGTATCCGTGGAGGTGGCGGACAGAATCTGCGCCCCTGGAGAAAAGACATCCACCGAGCGCTTGCCATAACAGGTGAAATAGGTCGGATAGCCCTCGCTGTCCATGGCGCCCACGTTTAAAACATAGGGACTGTCCACAAGACCGGAGACATTTAAATCATTATCCGTTCCCTCATTGCCGGCGGCGAAACAGGAAACAACCCCCAGCCGACCAATGGAATCTGAGGCTGTGGAAATCGAATGCATCTGTGTCCCATTGTAGGAAGATGGTCCCCAGGAATTGTTAATGGCTACCACATTTACCCCAGCTTCTTTGGCGGCCTGGATATAGGCATAGCCCTTAATGGCGGACAACAGGTTTCCTCCGCCCGTTTCGCCGAACATTTTGACGCCCATAATTTCACAGTCCTTCGCCACGCCGGCTCCACCCAGGCCATTATCCCATTGGGCGGCAATGACGCCGGCACAGTGTGTGCCATGACCAACGAGGGTATCCATGGGGTCTGTCGTATCTGTTCCCCCTGGATTGTAGCCGTATTTCCCACCGCCCATGCCTGTCAACGCCGGGAAGTTTTCGCCCTCGTCCCACATGACCGCTTCCAAATCTTTATGGCGGTAGTCTACGCCGCTGTCCAGCACCGCCACCACGGGCGTACCTCCGGCAGCAGAAGCCGGGGCCTGGGCCCATGCGTCCTTCACCTTCATATCTGCTCCGGTTAGGCTATTCAGCTGATTATTAAGACCCCATTGATAGGGATAGCCCGGATCATTGGGGCTGCCAATATCGGTCATTTTGAGGATATAATTGGGTTCAGCATATTCCACTGCCGGATTGCTCTCCAAATCAGCAATGATCCCTTCGGTATCACTCCCGGTGACAAGGACCAGGGATTTCTCCGAACCACCCTCCAGGGAAAAGGTGCTGATTTCTTCGGATTCCGGAGTGACAGCCAGCAAATCGGCCGTACTGTAGGCCGATGCCCTCCGCAGCACTGAAGTTTGCAGCGCCGCGGCACCGCCTTTCACGCAGGCGATGACCTCACCTTCCACATAATCAACGCCCGGCGTTCCATAATCGACCACCCCTTCGTCCTGGGCGAATGCAGAAATGGGCAGGGTACCCAGTACCAAGGCGGCACTTAACAATAAGGCGAGTAAGCGTTTTTTCATCGTAGCTTTCCTTTCTATATAAATCGATGATTTTATTATAGATGAATCTGACACTTTTTACAATTCTTAAAGAACGAACGGTTTAAAAAAAGGGATGGTTGTTTTCCTCCCCTGGGTAATTTATGATAAAATAGTATAAAATTTTCTTATAAAATGGAGGACATCACTATTCAAAAAGCACTCATTTATGGAATCCTGGGTTCCTTCTTTTTCGCCTTTACCTTTATCTTCAACCGCAGTATGAACCTGGCCGGGGGATACTGGCTGTGGAGTGCCGTCCTGCGCTATGTGTACACCCTGCCCATTCTTTTTTTAATCCTTTGGAAACAGGGCGGCCTGTACCCGGTGTGGACGGCCGTTAAAAAAAAGCCCGGGTCCTGGCTTTTGTGGAGCACCGTCGGCTTTGGGCTCTTTTATCTGCCCCTCACCCTGGCATCGGTCTATGGCGCCTCCTGGTTTGTGGCGGCCAGCTGGCAGCTCACCATTGTCTGTGGGGTGCTCCTGACACCGCTTTTCGGTAAACGCATCCCGGGGATACAGCTGGCTTGTTCAGGGATCATCCTCCTGGGGGTTTTTCTCCTGCAATGGGAGCACCTGGCCACCACCAGTCTGTCCGACGTACTCCTGGCCCTGGTCTGCATTGTCCTGGCCGCCTTTGCCTATCCCCTGGGGAACCGGAAAATGATGGTCATCTGTACCGCAGAACACCTCACCACCCTGGGCCGGGTTTTCGGCATGACCCTGTGCAGCATGCCCTTCTGGCTTTTGGCCGGAGGCTACGCGGTCATGGCCGCCGGGCCGCCTTCGGCCGGTCAACAATTCCAGTCCTTTATCGTCGCCCTGTTTTCCGGTATCGTCGCCACTTTGCTTTTCTTTAAAGCCACGGATTTGGTGAAGCACAACCACCGCCAGCTGGCCGTAATTGAAGCCACTCAATCCGGGGAGGTAGTGTTTACCCTCCTGGGGGGCATCCTGTGGCTGGGGGATCCCATGCCGTCTCCCACGGGCTTTCTGGGTCTGGCCATTATTATCGGCGGTATGATTGCCAGTAGCCTCACGGCCAAATCGGATTAAAATCTTGTTTGAAAACAAGGAAAGGATTCTAAGTGGAATGAACGGGATATTATTAGTTGAAGATGATCAGGAAATTGCCAAGCATTTAACGGTTTTGCTAGGTGCCGAAGGCTTTTCCGTCATCCACGCCGCCACCCGACGGGAGGCGGTGGCACTCACAGAGGAAAGGTCCTTTGATTTAGCCCTGGTGGATATTTCTCTGCCGGACGGCTCTGGCTTTGCCCTTTACACCGCCATCAAGGCCGCAGGAGATGTCCCCGTTATTTTTCTGACGGCCTCAGATGATGAGGCTAGTGTGGTGACTGGACTGAACATGGGTGCCGATGACTACATCACGAAGCCCTTTCGCCCCCGGGAGCTCATCGCCCGGATCCAGGGAGCCCTGCGCAAAAGCGGACAGACCCCAGGAGCCTTTAAAATCGGCAGCCTTCAGGTGGATACCGCAAAGGGGATCGTTCAGCGGGATGGCCAGGATGTTTTCCTTTCAGCCCTGGAATACCGCCTGTTACTGGTCTTTATCAATGCTCCCACCAGCATCATCACCCGGGACCGACTCTTAGACGAAGTGTGGGATGCCGCCGGAGAATTTGTCAACGATAATACCCTTACCGTCTATATTAAGCGGCTCCGGGAAAAGATTGAGGATAACCCAAGGGAGCCACAAATTATCGTCACCCTTCGGGGCATGGGGTATCGACTGGGGAACGGCCATGCTTCGAAATAAAGAAATTCGACGCTTCACCCTGGTCTTCGCCGCCATCACTGCCGGGGCCCTGGGGGCTGGCTTTGCCATTAATCCCTCGGCCGGCCTGGTCATCCTGGCCTTTGCCACCGCCCTGGGGGGTGCTTTTGGATGCTTTACCCGTACCCGATACCGCCGCCTGGCAGCGTTAGCCGACCAGATTGACGAGGTCCTCCATTACGATGACGCCCTGGTGCTCACTGAAATGGAGGAGGGGGAGTTATCGATCCTAAAATGCGAGATTGCCAAAATGACCCAACGCATCCAGGAGCAAAATATGGCGCTCAAAAAAGAAAAGGCCCATTTGGCCGAATCTCTTGCAGATATCGCCCATCAGCTCCGTACCCCGCTCACCTCTGCTAATCTGATCCTCTCTCTTCTAAAGCAGGATCCCGAAGCGCCCCAGAGGCGGACTCTGCTGCGAGAAAGCGAGGCCCTTTTCGCCCAAATGGATTGGCTGATTACCAGCCTCCTTAAGCTCTCCCGGTTAGATGCCGGCATCGTCTCCTTTCAAAGTGTATCCATTGACCTCCCAGGCCTGATCCATACCGCCCTTACCCCCCTCCGTATTCCCATGGAACTCCACGACATTACCCTGAAACTCCATCTTCCCCAGGGGGCCCAGCTCCTAGGAGATGCTGCCTGGTTGTCTGAGGCCCTGGGGAATCTTCTTAAAAATGGCATGAACAGTGCGGGTGATCACGGCACCCTGACCATTACTGGTGAGGATACCCCATTATTTACCACCATCACCATCCATGACAGCGGTCCCGGATTTAAACCAGGAGAAATCCCCCATTTATTCGACCGCTTTTACCAGGGGGAAGCTGAAAACCCCACCGGTTATGGGATCGGACTGGCCCTCTGCCACAGCATCATCACCCGCCAGGGTGGGCGGATCATTGCAAAAAACCATCCCCAGGGCGGTGCTCTCTTTATCCTCCATTTCCCCAAACCCACCATCCCTTAAGTGACGAATCTCTCACCACATAGTCACCATAATGTCAGTCCACTCCGTTATAATGGGGGTAACACATAAAGGAGACCATCAATTATGGCATTTTTATCAATCGACAATCTTTGTAAGACCTACGGCACGGCGGAAAACCCCATAACCGCCCTGGAACACGTTTCCCTCACCCTTGAAAAAGGAGAATTCACCGCTATCATCGGGTCCTCGGGTTCCGGAAAATCCACCCTGCTCCACGCCATTGCCGGGGTAGATCCCCCCACCAGTGGCAAAATCCTTCTCAATGGACAGGATGTCTACGCTGCCAATAACGAGGCCCTGGCCATTTTCCGCAGACGACAGGTGGGGCTGATTTACCAATTTCACAACCTGATTCCAACATTAACCGTGGTGGAAAACATCACTCTGCCCATCCTGATGGATAAACGGCCGGTGAATGAAAAGCGCCTTGCCGACCTACTGACGCTTCTGGGGCTCACTGACCGAAAAAACCATTTACCCAATCAGCTTTCCGGTGGTCAGCAACAGCGGGTCGCCATTGGCCGGGCCCTGATGAATGCTCCAGCGGTCATGCTGGCTGATGAGCCCACGGGGAGTCTGGACAGCCAAAACGGACAGGAAATCATCCGCCTTCTCAAGGAAAGCCACAAGCGCTACCATCAAACCCTCATCATCGTTACCCACGACGAAAACATTGCCCTCCAGGCTGATCGGGTGATTACCATCTCCGATGGCAAGGTGGTCCGGGACGAAGGGCTGGTGAAACCCTCATGACCATTTTTAACCGCATTGCCCTCCAGGGGCTTAAAAAAAACCGAACCCAAACCCTGGTCACCATTATTGGGGTGATTCTATCCGCCGCCATGATCACTGCGGTGGTCACCTTTGGCACCTCCCTTCTCCATTTTTTAGTCCAGAGCTCCATGGCAAAATACGGGGACTGGCAGGTCGCCTTCTTCAATGTCGATCCTGCCTTTATCCAGGCCCAAGCCGAGGATCCGGCAGTATCCAGTATCGCTTCCTTTGAGGATATGGGGTATGCCTCCCTCGATGATGTCAAAACCCCGGAAAAGCCCTATCTTTTTATCGCAGGCTTTGGGGAGAATGCCCGGGAGACCTTGCCCATCAGCCTGATCTCCGGCCGCCTGCCTGAAAATAGCGCGGAGGTCCTCATCCCCTCCCATCTGGCCCTTAAGGGCGGCATTAAGCTTGCCCTTGGGGAGACTCTATCCCTCACGCTGGGCACCCGAAATGCCGGGGGACAGACCCTTAGCCAACACACCCCCTATACGGTTGGGGAAACCCTTACCCCCCGGGAAGAAAAGGCCTATACCATCGTGGGAACCTATGAGCGCCCTGGATTTGAAGAGCAGTCTGCCCCGGGCTACACGGCCATTACCCAGACCGATTCCACCAACACCGCCATCCCGTCAACCCTCTTTGTCACCTTAAAAAATCCCCGAGATCTCCACACCTATCTCAGTGGGCTCCCGGAGACGACGCCCCATTACCTTAATGAGGATGTCCTCCGTTTTATGGGACTTTCCGATAATGGTCTTTTCAATACCCTGCTGTATACTACCGGGGGTATTCTCATTGCCATTATCACGGTTGGCTCTATTTTTCTGATCTATAATGCCTTTAATATCGCCTTAAATGAGCGGACCCATCAATTCGGTATCCTGTTATCCGTGGGCGCCACCGAAAGACAACTGCAGCACGCTGTTATTTTTGAGGGGTTGTGCATCGGAGGGATGGGCATCCCCCTGGGAATCCTCACAGGAATCGGCAGTATTGCCCTCCTGCTTCCAGTCGTGGCTAAAAATTTCAGTACCATCACCACCAGCAGCACCCCCTTAACCCTGTGGGTATCCCTCCCGGCCCTTGGGGTCGCTGCCGCCGTCAGCCTCATCACTATTTTAGTTTCAGCCTATCTTCCTGCCAGAAGGGCGGCTCATATCCCGGTGATGGACTGTATCCGCCAAACCGATACCATTAAAATCCATGACTCGGCCGTTAAAACCAATCCCCATACCCAGCACCTTCTGGGCCTGGAGGGAACCCTGGCTTTGAAAAATTTTAAGCGCAATAAAAAACGCTATCGCAGCGTGGTGCTCTCACTGACCCTAAGCGTTGTTCTTTTTATGGCTGGAAGTGCCTTTGGAACCACCCTGAAACAGCTTGCAAAAGCCTACACAGTGGAGATGGACGGGGACATTATCTTCTCCGCTGAGGAGATGGGGGAGGATCGCTTTCTAAAGATTAGCGATACCCTTAAAACTGCCAGCGGGGTTTATCGAAGTGCCCTTCAAGCCGATGCCACCTACCCTGGCATCACCTCAAATTTACCCGCCGATTTTGTCAGTGCCTATCGGGCTGCCGAAGGGGACCCCAGCACGGGAGATGCCCTGGCCCTTCCCATTGATGTCCAGTTCGTCTCCGATGAAATTTACACGGACTTTATTAAGAGCCAGGGGCTTCCCCTCTCAGAGTATACTGGCCCGGGGGCAAAGGTGCTGGCCCTTGCCGTCAACAGCCAGGAGCACCGCACCTATTTTACAGGGAGCACCATGACCTTCACCCTGGTCTCTGACTCTGGGGGTACCCAGCAGACCATTGGTGCCACTTTTGTGGATTCCTATCCCTTGGATCCCCTGGCCCAGGCCCCCTCCAAAGCTCAGCCGGTTTATACCTTCATGATGGTCGTTCCCTACCAGCTTAAGGCTCAGTTTGACACCCTGGGCATTCCGGCCCAATATGGCCTGACCCTCTGGTCTGAAACACCGGCCGCGTCCATGGTTCAAATCCAGTCCATGATTAATGAAGCCGGACTCACCACGGAGTACTCCTTGGTCAATTTATCCACCACCGTGGATCTCTTTCGCAATGCAATCTTTGTGGTCGATGTTTTTACCGGCGTTTTCCTTGTTATGATCTCCCTTATTGCCATTGCCAATGTGTTTAATACCATCTCCACCAATATCCGACTGCGGCGGCGGGAGCTGGCGATGCTTCGTTCTGTGGGGATGTCCGAAGGGGATTTCAACCGAATGATGGCCTTTGAATGCCTCTTTTATGGCTTGCGCACCCTTTTGTTTGGTGTCCCCATCTCCGGGCTGCTGGCCTGGCTGATCCACCAGGGCCTGATGGCCCAGGAAAAGCTTGATGGAATCGCCTTTGTCTTTCCCTGGGGCAGTCTGGCCATCAGTACCCTCGGCGTCTTTGCCATCGTACTGACCACCATGGTCTACGCCACCCATAAAATAAAAAAAGAAAATATTATCGATGCCCTTCGGGATGAATTAACCTGATGGTGCAGGTGCTTATTTCTCCTTCACACGCTTTCCTGTCATCTGCTCAATTTCCAGGGCAATAAGCCCCACCCGGTGGATATCCCGGGCAATTTCCATCTCAACCTCTTCGGTGGTGGGATAATATTTTAAGGCAAGCTGCCGAACTTTTTCCTCAATAACCGCTGGGTCATCCACCAGGGTGGCCTGGCCCATAACAATGACACTTCCAATATGCCAGGCCCAATCATCCCCTTCTTTAAAGCCTTTATCCCAGGTGGTAAAGCAGACCTTGCTGCAGTTTTTGATAGCATCCAGCTTATGGCCCGTTCTGGCACAGTGGAAGTAAATCCGATTTTCTGCCTTATCGTAATAAAAATTCATGGGAATCCCATAGGGATAGCCATTATCTCCCATAACCGACAGAACCCCCCGGGGTTCTGTCCTTAAAATTTCTTGACACTCTGGCTTGGATAGCGCTTGTTTGAAGCGCCGCATTGTTCGTGACATCATTTTCCTCCATTTGGCGTCTTTTAAGTCCTCTGGTCCAACATTTTTTCAAAAGCATCCTGGGTCATCGGTTTGGCATAAAGATATCCCTGCAAATAATCGCAATTTTTTTGGCGCAAAAAATCAGCCTGTCCTTGTTTCTCGACCCCTTCTGCCACCACTTTGGCCCCGATGCTGTGGGCCATTTGGATGATTGACGCAATAATTTCTTCTGCCTTCTGGCTTTCTCCAATCCGCCGTATAAAGTAAAAATCTAATTTAATGATGTCCTGTTCAAAATCAAGGAGGGTGGCAAAGGACGCATACTCTGTACCAAAGTCATCAATGGCAACCGAAACGCCACGAAGCTGTAACACCCGCAATCTTGCCAGATTAGCCTCTGTCAGGCTGGAAAGAGCCGTCTCTGTAATCTCCAATCCAAGGCTTCCCGATGGTATACCACTCCTTTCCAAAATCTGACCGATTTGATCCAATATATGATCATCATAAAAATCCATTCGGGAGAGATTAATGGACACCGGCAACAGCACCTTTCCCTGTTTCTGACGCTTTGCCAACCAGGCACTCACACCATGGGCAACAAAAAGATCTAAAGCAGTAATGTACCCACTGCGCTCAAGGACTGGAATAAAGCTTCCGGGAAAGAGCAGGCCTCGCTCCGGGTGTGTCCATCGGACCAGGGCCTCTGCAGAAACAAATTGGTCCGTCCGTGCATCCACAATGGGCTGATAATAAATCACAATTTCCTTCCGGGCAATGGCCCTTTGAATCCCACTGACAATCTCTTGTTCTTCAAGGTATCCATTCTCCATAACAGGGCGATAAACCGCATAGGGCTGGGTGTAGCCATCCTCAATAAATCCCTTAGCCAGCTTCGCCCGATCACACATCTGTGCCACACTCAAGGAATCCTCCTGTACAAGATAAACACCAACGTGTAGATTAAGGCAAAGTAAACCATCCGGACTGTCCCATGCCTGCTGACAAAAGCTGGTCAATAAAGAATAATTTAAAGCCTGCTGACGCACCAAACAGACAAAATGGTCGGATTCCATCCGGCCAATCACCAGTGGATCTATCGCTGATTCTGCCAGGGCCCGGGCAACCTGGATTAGCACATCATCACCGACTTCTTCATCAAAGCGCAGATTAATTATTTTAAAGCCTTTAATATTAAAGGATAAAATAGCATAGCCCCCTTGAGCACCACCGTTGTCCAGAATCCGGGCAGTCTCTTCTAAAAACCCCAAGCGGTTATATACTCCCGTTATTCTATCATAAGTCATCCATTGGCGATAGGACCTGCGCATCCATCCTTGTCGTAGCAAAATGATCACAGCTATCGTCAGTACCGTCAACACGAACGGAATCATCGCGATCCCCCTTTTCCATTCTCTTCCATAATATCTATTTTAATTATATTTTATTTTGATTATATATGAATTATTTAGATAGGTCAAAGGAAATCACTATTGAAATCAGATATATTTTTATTTTTATATAGTAGAATTGTTGATAAGGATGGTGTCTTAAAATGGATCAGGATCGCTTTATCAAGAGGCTCATTGAGCTACGAATCGACAAGGGTGTCTCTGCCCGGGATATGAGTTTATCCCTTGGCCAAAGTGCCGGTTATATCAACAATATCGAGAACGGAGTCAGTTATCCTTCCATGGCCGTTTTTTTCTACATTTGCGACTTCTTTGGAATTACGCCCAAAGAGTTTTTTGATATGGATTCCCATCATCCCATCGAAGAACGCACCTTATTAAGCACCATTAAAAGCCTAAATTATCGCCAAATCGAGCATTTGACGGCCATCGCTGAGGATTTAGGAAAAACACACGAACACTGACACTGGGATTAAATCATTAACATCCGCATCCATTCCTTTGCCGCCCCGGACATTTCTTCACCCTTTATTGTGCAACGCAAAAAAATACGTTGCATAATGCAACGCAAGTTGCAACGTATTTTTGCGATGTATTCTTGTGGATTTTGGACGGATTTGTGATAGGATAAGGTTAAAAAATTCGATGGAGATGCAATATGGATTTTAAAGAGATCAAGCGCTTATACATCCGTGAAAGACAAAATCAAAAGAACGCGATCGTTGACTGGTTATTGTCTGAAGGGTTTAACATTTTAACCATGAGTGGCAAGATTTCAATTTCACCACATTTAACAGGGTCCGGGAAAACAACTTACACTTCAGATTCCAGAATAAAATCCTATGATTTATCCAACTGGAAATGGATATCAGCAAGAAATGGCGAAAGAGAATATTTAATATCTTTGCAAGCTTTCGACATTGACCCTAAAACGCGGGATCGGCATGTATTAATGGACCGCATTGGAATTTATATCTATCCAAGGGGCAAATACAATCCAGAAGACTGCGTTGAAAAAATGATAAACACAGATATCGATTTGCCGATGGATCAAGAAAAATTTGTTCTATTGAGAAAATTACTAATGTGCGTGGACCAAGTGCCTTGGCGCGGTCATCAATCGAGCGCTCAGCCTGTCGACAAACCCAGGGAGGGGAGCTGATAAAAATACGAGAACCCTGGCGCCCCTGCGGGCTGGCGTTTTCGATTTCTATCACATTAAGAAAGCAAACCCACCTGCAACCTTATCAAAACCAAAGGTTTTGCGTACTGACGAATGAGCGGTTTCGCTTCATTCGTCAGCGCCTGGGGTCCGGGGTGAATCTTTTTTATCCGCTCCCTGACCGCGTTAAGGCACTTTGTCTACGCTCTTAGAGCGGTCATCAATCGACCGCTCTTTTATTGTATTATTTCTAGCTGCCAACGTGCTCAGCCACACAGGCTTCCCGGGGAATATACCGCCCGCAGTCCTCTTGGATGACCACCCCATTTTCGACAACCACCTGGCCCCGGAGCACAACGGTGTCCGCCCGGCCAACGGTGGCCATGCCTTCGTAGGGGTTATAGTCCACGTTCATGTAGAGATCGGCGTAATGGATGGTTCCCCGGGCTTCGGGATCCCAGATAACCACATCCGCATCGCTTCCCGGGGCGATGACGCCCTTTCGGGGGTACATCCCAAAGATACGGGCGGGATTTTCGGACAGAAGAGCCGCCATTTGCCCCGAGGTCATCCGGCCAGTGGCCACCCCCAAGGTGTACATGAGCAGGGGGCGGGTTTCCACGCCAGGCATCCCGTTGGGAATTTGGCTGAAATCCGCCATACCGGCATCCTTTCCCCCCACCATATTGAAGCTGCAATGATCGCTGCCCACCGTATCCACTACATCCTCGGTAATGGCCTGCCACAGGGCGGCCTGGTCCACCTTCTTCCGCGCTGGAGGGGCAAAGACGTATTTAGCGGATTCGAAGTCATCCGTGTAACAGCTGTCATCCAGGGCCAGATACTGGGGACAGGTTTCGATGAGGACCTGCTGGCCCCGATCTCGGGCGGCCAGGCAGTGGCTTAGGCCCCGGGCGGTGCTTAAGTGGACCACATAGGCCGGGGCACCTGCTGCCTCGGCAATGGCCAGATACCGATCCACGGCTTCCGCTTCCACAAACCCCGGGCGGGATAGGGGATGGGCGGCCGGAGTGAGATGCCCCAGTTCCCGCTGCTCTGCCGTCAGGGCTTCCACCAAATCGCCATTTTCGCAGTGCATACAGCTGAGGCCTCCCATGGCATCAATGGCTTCCAGAGCTTCAAAGATGCTGCGGTCATCACAGCGCAGGGAGGGGTAGGCCATGTAGAATTTAAAGGAGGAGACTCCCCGGGCGCGCATGTCCACCAGCTCCCGTCTTGTGGTGTCATTCCAGTCTGAAATGGCCATATGAAAGCCGTAGTCGCAGCTGCACACCCCTTCGCTCATGGCGAACCAATGGTTCAGCCCCTCTTCCAGGGTTTCCCCTCGCTCCTGGGTGGCAAAATCTAAAATCGTGGTGGTCCCTCCGGCGATGGCACCCAGGGTCCCGCTTTTAAAATCATCGGCGGTATGGCAGGTGCCGGTGGTGAGATCCAGATGGGTATGGGGGTCGATAAAGCCCGGAAAAACCAGCTTGCCGCTGGCATCCATCACCTCGGCGCCATCGACACTGATTTCCGGTGCCACCTCTACAATTTTTTCATCCTCAATGAGGATATCACATTTTTCGACGGACCGGGGGGAGACCACCTGTCCATTCTTTATGATTATACGTTTCATGGGTTGCCTTTCTTTTGATTAAATGAATGCAGAGGCGATGAGAGGTTGTGAGTTGGTGTCCCCCTTCTCCTTTTAAATCACTTTTTTCTACATCTTCATCAACGCAAGCGTGCCTACAATGGCGGTTGAGAGTTGCCCCAGGCTGTCCCGGTGGGGATTACACCGGCGGAGCCATCGGGACGGACTGAGCCGTGCTCTGGTTTGCCGCCAACAAAGGCATCAGAAAACAGAGAGTGTATAAGGGCTCACATTGTAAACTAAAATAGCTGCGCCGTTGAGGGACCTTTATGAGTGTTCGGCTTAAAGCAGTAACCGACAATATCCGTTAAACATTTGATTAATCAACAGACCCCGAATTGGCCCAGCCTCTGCCATCAGCGGCAAACCAGCAAGCACTGCCTGTCCGGATCCGCCGGCGCAGCGGTGTAATCCCCACCGGGACAGCAGCCGCCGCCAACCACGCCCCGCCATCTTTCCTCCAACCACAGCAACCCCTCCGGCAAGGGAGAGGTCGTTGTAGTACTATTTTGAACTATTTAAATCAGGTAATTGTAGTGATTAACGACGGCTTTTAGGATATCGTTAATTCCAGCGGGAATGCACGGATCACCGATGGTGGTCTGGAGCACTTCGCCATCCAAGCGAAGGGTTACCTGGTTGCCGGTTCCCAGGAGGAACCCACTGTTGGTACTGTTATCCAGGTCGTCCTGGGTATGGAACAGGGTGAACTTATCCTTGTAGGGTGCACTGTCATAGGGACAGAACATCATGCAGTTGCCGCATTCATTACACATGCGGTCCACATGAATGATCTGACGCATTTTGTGGTGGGGCACGGTGATGGCAAGGTTCGCCCGGTTGGGGCAAACATCCATACAGGATTCACATACGGCAGAGCATTCCAGGCAACGCACATCTTCCTGATCGGGCGTGGTGGGTTCTGCCAGGATGCCCCGTTTTTCCAGGGCTTCATCGTAGTCCATGTCCATTTCAACGGCATCATTATCCACAATGCCTTCAAGGCCCAGGATATGATTCACCGCTTTACGGGCATCGGCAATGGCCCGTACCACAGTGTCTGCACCGAGCTGGGCATCTCCGGCGATAAAGATATTATCCCGGGACATCAGGGTTTCGCTGTTGACGTCCACCCGACCACGAGCGGTCAGGCCCAGGCCATTCTTTTCAAACCATGGGCCATCGATTTTCGCACCAACAGATGCGATAACCGTTGTGGCAGGGATTTCCATGGTTCCATCCGTGGGTTCCG
This sequence comes from Eubacterium aggregans, assembly GCF_900107815.1. Taxonomy (GTDB): domain Bacteria; phylum Bacillota; class Clostridia; order Eubacteriales; family Eubacteriaceae; genus Eubacterium_O; species Eubacterium_O aggregans. The sequence goes on along the minus strand of NZ_FNRK01000015.1, from coordinate 23,875 downwards.
GCCGACGGCGGCCACTTTCGTCCGGGGCGCCCAGCTTCATTTCCCGACAGGTCAGGGTCGTGCCATTGTAGGCCTCCGGTGAGAGGAGCTCGTAGAAACGCACCCCATCCTCTAAAGCCAAGGCCAGCTCTTCTTCATCCGCAGGCATTTCCATGACGGTCCGACGGTACACCAAGTGAACACGTTCCACGCCATCCACACGGGTGGCTACCCGGGCAGCATCCATGGCGGTATTCCCACCACCGATGACGACGACATCGGTGCCTAAGTTCAAGGCTTCCGGCGCTTTGTTGAAATCCTCCAGGAACTCCAGGACATTGATGGCCTGGGTGCCTTCCAGACTATAGGGACTGGGTGCCCAGGCCCCGGTGGCGACGATGATATACTTGAATCCTTCGGCCTTTAAGGCTTCCACATCCTCAATTTCTCTCCCGGTCACAACGGTGACGCCCAGGGCTTCCATTAAGGCGATATCATGATCGATGGTTTCGCCGTCGATCCGGAAATCCGGAATGACGTGGTTCACGATCCCACCCAGGGAATCCTTGCGTTCAAAGATGGTGGCATCCACCCCGGCACGGGCCAGGAAGGTGGCGGCGGAAATCCCAGCGGGACCACCACCGATAATGGCGACCTTGGCATCTGTTTTGGCAGATACTGCCTGGATATCCTTTAACAGGGCATCAAAGCCCAGCTCGGCGGCATCCAGCTTAACGTCCCGGATGCAGACGGATTTTTCGTAGAAGTTCCGGGTACACTTGTCCATACAGCGATGGGTACAGATGGTCCCGGTGATGAAGGGCAGGGGATTCTTCTGGGTAATGACCGCCAGGGCTTCCTTGGATCTTCCCTGGCCAACCAGCGCCACATATTCCGGGATATCCTGGGAGATGGGGCAGGTTTCAGTACAGGGCGCGATAAAGCAATCCACCAAGGGGACCTTTTTATCAATCTTACGGGAGGGCAGGGGCTTGATGGCGCCCTTCACATTGTGGGCATTGGTCCGTGCCCGTTTTGCCAAAGCAGCCAAGGCAGCGGGTTTTAAGGGCAGGGCTTCCTTGAAGTTTACCTGGGACAGGGCTTCAGCCTCCTGGAGCTCGCGGTTATATCCGCCGGGCTTTAAGAGGGTGGTCGCCTGGGTAATGGGCCAGATGCCAACCTTAAAGATATCGACGATGTTAAAGGCATCCGCACCACCGGAGAAGGAGATGCGCAGATCCCCGTCAAAGGCATCTGCCAGACGGTGGGCCAGCTCGATGGAGCAGGGGAAGAGGGAACGGCCGGACATATACATATCCTCGCTGGGCAGAATGCCATCCACCACCTTCTGGGGGAAGGTATTGGTAATCTTCACACCAAAGGCCAGATCCTTGGCTTCAGCTTCCGCCTTCAGGCGGCCGATCATGGGAACCGCATCCACAAATTGCAGGTCATGGAGGAAGTGATAATCATCAAAATCCATATAGCCGTAGCCCATGGTATCTAAAATCGCCCGGGCATCCTCATAACCCAACATGGTGGGGTTACATTTTACAAAAGTGTTGAGCCCCTTGGTATTAATGAGATAGCTGGCAATGCGTTCGATTTCCGTGGGCGGGCAGCCGTGGAGGGTAGATAGGGTAATGGAGCGGCTGACCCGGGGAGAGATCCCCTTAATATAGTCGGCATCAATATTTTCAAAATTATCGGCAAAATCCAAGGCTTCTGCCACACATTCCTTCCAAATGGCGGTTTCCCGGGCATTCTTCATGCCTTCGATATAATCGTCAATTTTCTTGGAGGTAATGCCTTCGTAGTCGTAGCCCACACTCATATTGAAGATAAAGCCATCGGGGCTGCCGAAGCCGTATTCCGCGGATAGGAGTTTTAAAAGGAACCATGCCTTGACATATTCATCAAAGGCTTCCGGTACCGTCAGTTCCGTGGACCACTCGCAGTTGTAGCATTCGTCGGGTGCGGCGATGCAGGGCTTGGCCACGGGCAGGTCTTCACCATCCAGGGTCTGGACGGTTTTGAGTTCAAAGAAACGGGCACCGGCCACATAGGCCGACACGATGTTCTGGGCCAGCTGGGTATGGGGGCCAGCAGCTGGGCCAAAGGGGGTTTCCAGCATTTCACCAAAAAGGCTGATCCGTTTATTATCATCCTTGGCGTAAAATTTACTGATGCCGAAGATGGTGCCTTCGGTATCGTATTCCGTGGTAATCCAATTTAACATTTCGCCAAAGGGAATGGCGCGCATACGATCACTCATTGTTAACTCTCTCCTTCAATTGCTATCTTTTGTTAATCCGATTTGCCAGCTTCTGGGCTTCTTCCCGACCTTTAGCCAGGACAGCTTCCTCGTCAATGCCCTGAAGCACACGATCCTGCATGAGGACCTTCCCGTTACACATGGTGGTGACGGTGGAGCGGCCGCACATCCCAAAGAGGATGTGGGAGTTGGCGTTATCTGCGTTCATGGGGGTGGTGGGAATGTAGTCCGTGACGATGACATCAGCGGCAGCACCGGCTTCCAGCACGCCCAGCTTTTTCCCAAAGGCCCGCTCAGCGATGATGGCGTTATTGCCGAAGAGCATGGTAGGGATTTCCCCCCAGGCCACATTGGGATCACAATTATAATGCTTGTGCAGAATATTGGCCACCTTATAGGATTCGATCATGTCATTGGTGTAGCCGTCGGTGCCCAGGCCTAAGGTCAGGCCTCTGCGCATCAGCTCCAGCACCGGGGGACAGCCAACGGCGTTGCCCATGTTGGATTCCGGGTTATGGACCACCATGGTGTCCGTAGCCTTTAGGATTTCCATTTCTTCACCATTAATATGGATGCAATGGATGGCCAAACTGTTGGGACCTAAGATGTTTTTATCAAAGAGACGGTTAACCACCCGTTTATTGTATTTTTTCAGGGAGTCGTACACATCGTCCAGTCCTTCGGCGACGTGGACATGGTAGCCCGCACCTTCTGGTTTTTCTGCGTTGCAGTAGTCCAGGGTTTCATCACTCAGGGTGAAGGCGGCATGAAGGCCAAACATCCCGTGGACCATCCCGGAGGTATCAGCCTGGGCCGCTTTGATGAAATCGACATTTTCCTTAACCGCCGCCTTCATCTTTTCCTGACCGTCCCGGTCCGATACTTCGTAGCACAGGCTGGTACGCAGGCCTAATTCCTTGGCCACATCGGCGATGGTGAAAAGGCTGCCTTCGGTCTGGCCGTAGCTGGCGTGGTGATCAAAAATGGTGGTCACCCCCTGCTTAATGCAGTCAATGTAGGTCGCGTAGGCACTGTACTTATTGGCATCATTGTTTAAGTTACGGTCCAGGGTCCACCACAGGCCATCTAAAATATCCATGAAGTTTTTAGGGTTGTGGCCGTCAATGGACAGGCCTCTGGCAAAGGTACTGTAAATGTGGTTGTGGGCATTGATCAGCCCTGGCATAATCACGCCGCCCTTGGCATCGATAAACTGGGCATCGGGGTATGCTTTTTTCATTTCCGCAGTGGTGCCGACTGCCGCGATGGTGGTGCCATCCACAGCCACGCAGCCATCCTCTAAAAAGGGCGTTGCTTCCGCGCGGGTAATCATCCGGCCATTTCCAATTAAAATCATGATTTTCTCCTTTTATTATCAATACGTGGATTTGGAGTTGTCGCGCAGGGCAAGCTCTGAGGGTTCGGTTTTAGCGCCACACTCCCCGGTTAAAAACGTGTGAGAAGGTTGTGAGAAATGCGATAATAAAAATTTATTAACTGATGATAATGTAACACGTTTTCCATTCTAATGCAAGCCTTTTTATCAAATTATTTATCAAAACAAGGCGGATAGATCCTAGGGCCTTTCTGAAATGGTCCACCGAAAATTCCCTTTAATAGGAAGGGATTTCAAATACTTTTAAGATTATTGGCTCCAGAAGCCGCATTAAATAATGGTTTTCAATTTTAATAATATTTTTTTATTAAAAATTCAAAAAAGACTTGCATTGCCCCGGGGATGGTGCTATGATAATGATAGACCAAACAATTTGTTAGGTTTCCAAATGATTTGTTAGGTCTCTGTGAGAAGAAGGATGTGAAGGATGATACAATGGATGAGAACAGGTTAAATTTGTTAACACAATTGGCCCGCGGTATCGCAAGCCAATTCGGCAGTAATTGTGAAATTGTGATCCACGATTTAAAGGGGCCCAACCCCGAAAATACCGTCGTCGCTATTGAAAACGGTCATGTGACTGGCCGGAGCCTGGGGGATGGTCCATCCCACGTGGTGCTGGAAGCCTTAAAGAAGGATCCAGATTCCCTGACGGACCATTTGGATTACATTACCAAGACGAAGGATGGTAAGATGCTGAAGTCCAGCACCATGTACATCCGGGACGCTGCAGGACAGCCTGAAGCCATCTTCGCCATCAACTATGACATCACCAGCCTTTTAATGGTAGAGAATGCCCTGGGCTCCTTAATCGGGCAAACGCCGGATGAGCCTGCAGAAAACATTCCCAATAGTGTGGCGGACCTTCTGGACGACCTCCTGACCCAGGCGGTACGCCTGGTGGGTAAACCCGTTGCACTGATGACCAAGGCCGACAAGGTCCGGGCCATCAACTTCCTCAATGATGCTGGCGCGCTGCTGGTAACCAAATCCAGCGAAAAAATTTCACAGTATTTTGACATCTCCAAGTACACACTATACAGCTACATCGACCAAAATGATTCAAAAGAAAAAAGTAAATCATAAAGGAGAACACGCACACGATGGATAAGATCAAATGGGCATCCAACACGATGCCGAAAACGGACGATAAGGAATTGGCCGTCATGGCTATTCCCGCTGTGGAAAAGGCCAAAACCTTCCACATGAGCTTCCCTCAGTACACCGAAACCCCCTTGGTGAGCCTCGCCGGAATGGCGGATTATCTGGGGCTTTCTGAAATGTATGTTAAGGACGAATCCTACCGCTTCGGCCTCAACGCCTTCAAGGTACTCGGTGGCTCCTTTGCCATGGCCCGCTACATCGCCCAGAAGCTGGGTAAGGATGTGTCGGAAATCGACTATGCCTACCTGACCTCGGATAAGCTCAAGGAAGAATTTGGACAAGCCACCTTCTTCACCGCTACCGATGGGAACCACGGCCGGGGCGTTGCCTGGGCCGCCAATAAGCTGGGTCAGAAAGCCGTGGTCTTTATGCCTAAGGGAACCTGCCAGATCCGCCTCGACAATATCTTAAAAGAAAATGCCGAAGCCTCCATCACCGATGTCAACTACGACGACTGTGTGCGTATGGCCGCTGCAGCAGCTGCCAAAACCGAAAACGGTGTCGTCGTCCAGGATACCGCCTGGAAGGGCTACGAAGAAATCCCCGCATGGATTATGCAGGGTTACGGTACCATGGCTCTGGAAGCCGCCGCACAGCTTAAGGCTGCCGGCTGTGAACGTCCCACCCATGTGTTCGTCCAGGCCGGTGTTGGTTCCCTGGCCGGAGCCGTACAGGGTGTCTTCGCCAATCTGTTCCCGGACAATTGCCCCACCACCGTCATCGTGGAAGCCGAAGCCGCCAACTGCTTATATCAGTCCGCTGCCGCCGGAGATGGGGAAGCCCGGAACGTCGATGGTGACCTCGATACCATCATGGCAGGTTTAGCCTGTGGCGAACCCAACACCATCTCCTTTGAAATTCTAAAGAATCATTCCACCGCCTTTGTTTCCTGCCCGGACTGGGTAGCCGCTAAGGGCATGCGGATGCTGGGTGCTCCCGTAAAGGGCGATACCCAAGTGATCTCCGGTGAATCCGGTGCCGTCTCCATGGGTCTTTTGGCCGAGCTGATGACCAATGCCGATTACGCCGACTTAAAAGACGCCATTGGCCTGGATGAAAACTCCAAGGTCGTGTTCTTCTCTACTGAAGGGGACACCGACCCGGAACATTATCGCGAAGTCGTCTGGAATGGCCTGCACCCCAGCTACAAATAATACAAACGGTCAATTCAATCATCCCCTTAATACATAAAAACCACCAATATAAAAAAGAGAGGTAAACACAAATGGATTACAAAGCAATCAAAGAAGCAGCCCAGGCCTATCAGGCCGACATGACCAAATTCCTCCGGGAAATCGTTAAGAACCCTGGCGAAAGCTGTGACGAAAAAGCACATATCGACCGCATCGCAGAAGAAATGACGGCCCTCGGCTTCGACAAGGTCGAAATCGATCCCCAGGGGAACGTTATCGGCTTCATGGGAACCGGTGACAAACTCATCGGCTTCGATGCCCACATCGATACCGTGGGTATTGGGAACATCGATAACTGGGACTTCGATCCCTACGAAGGCTACGAAAACGACACCGAAATCGGTGGTCGTGGGGTATCTGACCAGTGTGGCGGGATTGTTTCCGCTGTTTACGGCGCCAAGATCATGAAGGACTTAGGCCTCATCCCTGAAGGCTATGCCGCTATGGTTACCGGTACCGTCCAGGAAGAAGACTGCGATGGCCTGTGCTGGGAATACATCATCAAAGAAGATAAATACCGTCCGGAATTCGTGGTTTCCACAGAACCTACCGATGGTGGGATCTATCGGGGACAACGTGGCCGTATGGAAATCCGCATCGATGTCCAGGGCGTATCCTGCCACGGTTCTGCTCCGGAACGTGGAGACAACGCCATTTACAAAATGGCGGATATCCTCCAGGATGTCCGTGCCCTCAACGAAAACGATGCGGAAGACGGCACTGAAATCAAGGGCTTAGTCAAAATGCTTTCTGAAAAATACAATCCGGAATACAAAGAAGCCAACTTCTTAGGCCGTGGGACCGTCACCACCTCCCAGATTTTCTACACCTCCCCCAGCCGTTGCGCTGTAGCAGACTCCTGTGCCGTGTCCTTAGACCGCCGCATGACCGCTGGCGAAACCTGGGAAAGCTGCCTGGATGAAATCCGCGCGCTGCCCGCTGTGCAAAAATACGGCGACGATGTCAAAGTATCCATGTACAACTACGACCGTCCGTCCTACACTGGCTGTGTCTACCCCATCGAATGCTACTTCCCAACATGGGTTATTCCAGAAGATCACACCGTGACTGAATCCTTGGAAGATTCCTACAAAGCCATGTACGGCGACGAACGGATCGGTGCTGCTGAAACCGTGGAAATGCGGAAAGCCCGTCCATTAACCGACAAATGGACCTTCTCCACCAATGGTGTGTCCATCATGGGCCGTAATGGCATCCCCTGCATCGGCTTTGGCCCTGGTGCAGAAGCCCAGGCCCACGCCCCCAACGAAAAAACCTGGAAACAGGACCTGGTCACCTGTGCTGCTGTCTACGCTGCCCTGCCGGCCATCTACGCTGCCAAATAATTTAAAACCATCTATAAGGAGTATATAAAATGGAACAATTACAAAAATATATCGATCGCCTCAACGAACTGAACTTCAAAGAAATGTACGAAAATGACTTTTTCCTGACCTGGGAAAAGACGGATGACGAATTAGAAGCAGTCTTCACTGTAGCCGACGCCCTGCGTTATATGCGTGAAAACAACATCTCCACCAAAATCTTCGAAAGCGGCCTGGGCATCTCCCTTTTCCGAGACAACTCCACCCGTACCCGTTTCTCCTTCGCTTCTGCCTGTAACCTCTTAGGTCTGGAAGTCCAGGATTTAGACGAAGGCAAATCCCAGATCGCCCATGGCGAAACCGTCCGGGAAACCGCCAACATGGTCTCCTTCATGGCTGACGTCATCGGGATTCGCGACGATATGTACATCGGCAAGGGCAACGCCTACATGCACGAATTTATGAACGCCACTGATGAAGGGAACAAGGACGGCATCTTAGAACAGCGCCCAACCTTAGTCAACCTCCAGTGCGACATCGACCACCCCACCCAGGCCATGGCCGATATGCTCCACATCATCCACGAATTTGGTGGTGTTGAAAACTTAAAGGGTAAGAAACTGGCCATGACCTGGGCATACTCTCCTTCCTACGGCAAGCCTTTATCCGTTCCCCAGGGGATCATCGGCCTGATGACCCGTTTCGGAATGGACGTTGTTCTGGCTCATCCTGAAGGATACGAAGTGATGCCTGAAGTGGAAGAAGTGGCTGCTAAGAATGCTGCTGCCACCGGCGGCTCCTTCAAGCGCACCAACAGCATGGAAGAAGCTTTCCAGGATGCCGACATTGTCTATCCTAAGAGCTGGGCTCCCTTCGCTGCCATGGAAAAACGGACCAACTTGTACGCAGAAGGCGACCAGGCTGGCATCGACGCCTTAGAACAGGAATTACTGGCTCAGAATGCAGAACACAAAGACTGGACCTGCTCCGAAGAGATGATGGCAAAGACCAAAGATGGTAAAGCCTTATACCTCCACTGCCTGCCCGCTGACATCAACGGTTTAAGCTGTGCAGAAGGGGAAGTGGATGACACTGTCTTCGATCGCTACCGTGTGCCGCTGTACAAGGAAGCCAGCTTCAAACCTTACATCATTGCCGCTATGATCTTCTTAGCAAAAGAAAAAGATCCTCAAGCAACCTTGAAAGCACTGGCAGACCGCGATGTCGCCCGTTTCTTTTCCAAATAATCTGACTCCTTCAAAATTTTAATCAATCAACATTCACACTGTCGGGACTGCCCTTACATCTGGGTAGTCCCACCTCCTTTAAATCAATAGTACTAACTAAATCATTACGAATCCAACGAGAGCGAGAATAACTATAATGGGTAAAAAAATCGTCATTGCTTTAGGCGGCAACGCCCTGGGCAATAATTTACCAGAACAAATGGCTGCGGTAAAAGAAACCGCTAAAGCCATCGTTGACCTCATCGAAGAGGGCAATGAAGTCGTCATTTCCCACGGTAACGGCCCCCAGGTTGGTATGATCAACTTAGCCATGGGTGAACTGGCCAAGGTCGATCCCGGTAATCCTGTGGCTCCCTTATCCGTCTGCGTCGCCATGAGCCAGGGTTACATCGGCTACGACCTGCAAAATGCCATCCGGGAAGAACTGTTAGACCGTGGTATCCAGAAACCCGTTTCCAGCATCATCACCCAGATGCGGGTGGATCCTGAGGATGCGGCTTTCCAGAATCCCACCAAGCCCATCGGCCGCTTCATGACCAAAGAAGAAGCCGACCAGATGGTAAAGGAACGGGGATATGATATAATGGAAGATGCCGGACGGGGCTATCGCCGCGTCGTCGCTTCTCCCAGACCTGTTGAAATCGTGGAAATTGAAACAGTCCGGGCCCTCATCGATGCCGGACAGGTGGTCATCGCCGCTGGCGGCGGTGGTATCCCGGTTTATGCCCAGGGTAACCACTTAAAGGGTGCTGCAGCCGTGGTCGATAAAGACTTTGGCAGCTGCCTTTTAGCCAAGGATATCGATGCAGATTGCCTGATCATCTTAACGGCGGTGGAAAAAGTCGCCATTAACTTTGGGAAGGAAAATCAGGAAAACTTGTCCGAAATCTCTGTGGAACAGGCCGTGGCCTACGCCAATGAAGGCCAATTTGCACCGGGCTCCATGCTGCCAAAGGTACAGGCTGCCATGGATTTCGCATCGTCTAAAGAAGATCGCTTTGCCCTCATTACCCTCCTTGAAAAAGCCAAGGATGGAATCCAGGGGAAAACCGGCACCATTATTAAATAGGAGGTTCTTATGAACAAAACAGCAATCAACGCTTCCCAGGCTCCTGCAGCCATCGGCCCTTATTCCCACGCCAACGCCATTGGGGATACGATTTTTATCTCCGGCCAGCTGGGTGTGGATCCTCAGACCGGTGATTTAGCCGATGGCGTCGTCGCCCAGGCTACCCGCGGCTTCGAAAACCTGAAGATTATTCTAGCCGAAGCCGGCAGCAGCTTGGAACAGGTTGCCAAGACCACCGTTTTTCTGGCGGATATGGCCGATTTTGCCGCTGTGAACGAAGTATATGCCAAATACTTCACTTCTGATTTCCCTGCCCGCTCCTGTGTGGCCGTTGCTGGCCTGCCAAAGGGTGCCTTATTCGAAATTGAAGCCATAGCTACCCGCTAGGCGAACTCAAAATCCTAAGGGGCTATCGCATAGAAAAGTTCCCCACAGATGTCCGTCATATAAAGTACATTTAAGGTCGACTTAAGGCGAACAGCGTAGCTGTCCGCGGAGCGGAGACTAAAATGTATTTATATGTCGGACGTCGACCGAAGTCTTTCCCATGACACTAGCCCCCCTGGATTCCAGGTGATATTATGAATAAAATCGATACGAAGTCCCTTGTTTTTAGCTGGCTCGGCAAACCGACCCCTGTTGAAATCGTCCCACTTTCTTTGCAGCATGTGGCGGCGATGGTCGTTGGGTGTGTCACCCCAGCCATTATTGTTTCAAACATCTGTGGGCTGTCTCCAGCCGATAGCGTCATCCTGATCCAATCGGCCCTGATTATTTCCGGACTGGCCACCTTAGTACAGCTTTTCCCCATCTTCGGAAAAGTCGGCTCCGGACTGCCGGTCATTATGGGCGCCAGCTTTGCTTATCTTCCCACCCTTATCAGCATCGGCAGTGAATTTAATCTGGCTACAATTTTGGGTGCACAGCTCATCGGCGGTGCCGTTGCTGTGGTCTTTGGTATCTTCGTCAAATATTTAAGAAAGCTTTTCCCACCTTTGGTTACTGGGACCGTGGTTTTCACCATTGGCCTTTCCCTTTATCCGACCGCCATTAAATATATGGCTGGTGGGGCCAGCGCACCAGATTTTGGGGCCCCTATTTACTGGATTATTTCCTTAATCACCTTGGCTGTCGTCATTGTCCTTAACAATTTTGCCAAGGGGTTCCTGCGTCTGGCTTCCATTCTGATTGGTATCGCCGTGGGCTATATTATTTCTCTCTTTTGCGGCATTGTCTCCTTTGATGCCGTTGCCACTGCTGGCTGGGTCACAGTTCCTGCCCCCTTGCATTTTGGGTTGGAATTCCACACCTCAGCCATCATCACCATGGCGGTCCTTTATATTGTTAATTCGGTTCAAGCCATCGGAGATCTGTCAGCTACCACAGCCGGCGGCTTCGATCGAAGTCCAAAAATCGGCGAGCTTTCCGGAGGGATTATCGGTAATGGCTTGGCCAGTATGCTAGGCGCCTTCTTCGGTGGTCTGCCGACGGCCACCTACAGTCAAAATGTCGGGATTGTGGCCACCACCAAAGTGGTCAACCGCCTGATCTTTACCGTCGCTGCGGTGCTCATTCTCCTGGCGGGTTTCTTACCAAAATTCTCGGCACTGCTGACCACCATTCCCAGCTGCGTGCTGGGAGGGGCCACGATCTCGGTTTTCGCCAGTATCACCATGACGGGAATCCGGCTGATTATGCAGCAGGGCCTGTCCATGAAGAACAGTGGCATCGTTGGTCTATCCATTGCCTTGGGCCTGGGGATTACCCAGGTGGAAGGCTGCCTGGACCAATTCCCAGCCTGGGTTGGCAGTATCTTTGGGGATTCCCCGGTCATCGTCGCTACCCTGGTAGCCATCATTCTGTATTTAGTCATTCCCAAGGAAGAATCGGATGTCCTGCCGGATGAAGCGGTACAGGAAGCCGAAGCCCATGCTGAATTAGAAGAAGAAATTTCAGAAGAAGTGAAATAAACACCATAGATTCTCCTTTACCGAACATACTGACTGACCGCTGCTATGAAAATGGCAGGGATCAGTCTCTTTTTTTACCCCTTCATCGGCTTAAAATACCGAATGCGTTCCTCCTCCAGAAAATAGGACAGCAGGAGATCGAAGCGGGTTTCGGGCAGGTCCAGATCTAAGCCCGTCAGCGTCTTGATTCGCTGGATGCGGTACAGAAGGGTACTGCGGTGGATATCCAGCTCCTCGGCGGTCCGGACAATATTCCGTTCGTTTCCCAGGTAGCTTTTGAGGGTCCGCTTTAATTCCGAAGTGTGGGTTTTGTCATAATCCCTGAGGACGGTGATGGCCGTATTACACAGCAGACCGACGGGTAAATCTGCCATTGCCGTCTGGAGGATATAGGCCAGACGGTATTCATCAAAACGGTAACTCCAGAACATCTCCTGCCGCCGCTGTCCCACGCGGAAGACCGCAATGGCCTGGCGATAGTACTCCGGAAATTTCCGGAGATCGGTAAAGGCCGTGCTGATTCCCGCCTTAATCAGGCCCTCCCTTAGGGTCACCGCGATATGGTTCTGAAAGGTGGAGATATCCATCTCACTCAGGGTGCTGTTCACCAGCATCACCATGCATCGCCCGTCATAGAAAACGCAGGTGTGGGAAAACTGATCCATCAGCCGGTTGCATTGGTATTGGATGGAATTGATGTGGGTGTCTTCCTCATTGGTAAACAGGCAGGCACAAAAATAGGTATCCATATACGTCCAGCCGTACTGCATCAGCTGGGTATCCATGGTCATCTGATCTATCTGGCCCGTCTCAATGAGACCCTTGAGAAAGCGGGGGAGGGAGTAGGCCTGCTTGTACTCCGTCATCTCAATAGCATGGAGTGCATCGGTGACAATGTCGGAAAAGTAATCCAACAGTTCAAAATCGCTGGGCCGGAGGGCGCGGTTGATTTCATTGATGCAAATTCTTCCCCAGTATTGGCCGTTATGCCATAAATTTTCGTAGAGAATGCGGTAATTGAAGGTGGTATCTGGAAAGATCTCCGGCCCCTTGGTGGTCATGGTTTCCAGATAATCAGGATTAATCTTAAAATTATTGACAATCTCCAGGGGCAGGTAGTACTTTCCCCGGCGTTCATCGTATTCCCACAGCTCCTCCTCTTCAGGACATCGGTTGACACAGGCCAGCTCGATGAAATTGCGGTCGTGCATGAACATGGAATTTTCAAAAACCCTTTCTGCAATTTCAAAGAGCTTGTAGAAGGAAGCATTATTCTGAACCGCCTGGCGAAGGGCGGCTTCCCATTTGGCATATTTTAAAAATACCTGCTGAACCGCTTCCGCCAATGCCCGAAAGGGAAAGGCCTCGGAAAAGACGAGGACGGTATTTCGGGCAAGGACCTCCGCCCCGGGCATTCCCCGACTGATAAGCCCACAGCCTCTGATCTCCCGATCAAAATCTGCCCCCTGCGCCAGGTACAGACAATCCGAATCCACGACCATCCCAGTGTGATAACCCACCGCCTGGTAGAATCCTTTTTTTCGATTGGCGGAATTCCCCAATATCTGCCCCTCATAAACCGTCAGCTCATCCTGGATCAAAACCAAGGATATTTTCATCTTCGGTGCCCCCTTTTTCTCACTTTCACACCTCCTACAAAATATAGGAATCCGGCTTCAAAATTCATTCGTATTGCGGACTTTACACCCTCTTCTATAGAGAATATAATCAATACATACAGAAGTGTCAAGGGTTTCTTAACCGGCACTGGTGCAATGCGGCTGTTTGTGTAATCATTAAATTGAAGGAGGAGGTAGTTTTATGCTATCCATCAAAGAGAATCTGAGGGAAGTCATTTCCGGGGGGAATCCTGATCGTTTTGTCAAGCAATATGAGGGGATTGAATTTATTCTGTCCACCCCCTACGCCATGGCGTATCCCATGATGCCCGCCAAGCCGGGGGATGATGCAGTAAAATGCGGATGGGGTTACATGAACGCCTGGCCCGCAGGGGCTCCCGGTGCCTTTCCCCTCCACGATTCCGAGCATCTGGTCTGCCCCGATATCACTGAGTGGAAAAAATACGTCAAGGCCCCGGCGATCGACTACACCGAGGCAGACTGGAAACAATGCCGGGAGGATATGGCCAAGGTCAACCGGGATGAAAAATTCGTCGCCCCCCTCATCGCCCCCGGCCTCTTCGAAATGTGCCACTACCTCTGTGAAATCCAAAATACCATGATCAATTTCTACGAGGAACCTGAAGCCATGCACGAGCTCATCGATTATATTACCGAATGGGAGCTCAAGTGGGCGGAACAGATCTGTACCTATATGAAGCCCGATGCCATCTTCCACCACGATGACTGGGGAACCCAGAAGTCCACCTTCATCAGTGTGGAGATGTTCCGGGAATTCTTCCTCCCGGGTTACAAGAAGATTTATAAATACTACCACGACCACGGGGTAGAGCTGGTTATCCACCACAACGACAGCTACAGTGCCACCCTGGTCCCCACCATGATCGAAATGGGAATCGATGTGTGGCAAGGCTGCATGTCCGTCAATGATTTACCCGCCCTGGTTAAGGAATACGGGAAGGACATCACCTTCATGGGGGGAATCGACAATGGCAAGGTGGACAAAGCGGATTGGACCCAGGCGGATATTGCCCGGGAAACCGACCAGCTCTGCCGGGATTGCGGTAAGCATTACTTCATCCCCTGTACCTCCCACGGCCTGAACTTCTCAGTATTCCCAGAAGTTTACCCCGCAGTGGATGCGGAAATTGATAAAATGAGTGAAGAACTTTTCTAATTTTGAGGCAGGAACCCGCAGGGCGTTCCTGCCTTTTTCTTTCAGTCAAATTTTTACTTTCATCAGTAATAAATTATTATTGAATATTCCCCAAAAGTCTGAGATAATACTATCATTAGATGGCGATGGGAATAACGCTGTCCGGTGAGGAGATAAAGATGACGAAAAAGCTTGAACCATTCATTGGATTGGTGGATTTTTTAGCAGATTACCTGGGGGAACACACAGAGGTGGTCCTTCATGATATGACCGATTGGCACTGCTCTGTGGTTGCCATCCGTAATGGCTATATCAGCGGCCGAAAGGTGGGGGCACCCATTACGGATTTGGGACTTTCTATGGTAAAGGATGAATCCTGGAGGACCGTTCCCTATCGGGTGAATTATAAGGGGACGTCCTCTACTGGGGGAACCATCCGTTCTGCCACTTATTTTATCCGGGACGATGGTGGCAGTCTCATTGGTATGCTGTGCATTAATATGGACTGCCAAAGCCTGGTGGATGCCCGAAACGTCCTGGATAGCCTGATTTCCATTATGCCGGTTTCCAATAGTAAGGCTGCCCAGGAGCCTGAGGAAACGTTCAATATGGATGTCAAGGATCTGGTGGCCAGCCATCTGCGCCGCATCGTTCCCGGCCATGCGGAGGATCTGAAAAAGATGGGCCGCCAGGAAAAGGTAGAGCTAGTGGAAAAGCTCCAGGAAATGGGAACTTTTATGGTCAAGGGAACCATTTGGGAGGTTGCAGACATTCTGGGGGTTTCTGTCCCCACGGTCTACCGCTATCTGTCCACCATCAAAAAAGAGCATGAATAAGCCCGTTTTTTCAAAGGCCCTTGGCTTGGATGCCGGCGCCTTCGCCACCTTTACCGGCGGCGGGGGGAAAACCACCCTCTTATTTCGTTTGATGGGGGAGTACGCCACAAAGGGATACCCGGTTCTGGGGACGACCACCACCAAAATGGCTTATCCCAAGGATTTTGAAGGCCCTATCCTCCTTCGGAAAGGGGCATCTGAGGCTGATTTCTGCCAGCAGATTATGGCCTCCCGGGCCCCGGCCCTTTACGCCGCGGACCACCCGCTCCCCCAGCGTAAGGTATCGGGCCTTTCTGTGGCATTCCTCGACCATCTTGCCCAGGCTTGTCCCGGGCTTGGAATTTTGTGTGAGGGTGACGGCTCTGCCACTAAGCCCTACAAGCTCTACCGTCCATGGGAACCCGTGATACCAGGGGCCAGCACCCGGGTTTTCCACCTCATCGGCTGTGAAATCTGGGGTGAACCCCTGGAAAATTTTATCCATCGTTATCCTCAAAAAGAAACAACCACCCCATGCGATGGTCCCTGGTTGGCTGCCCAGTTTGATTTCTACCGCCGGCACATTCGGCCCCTGACCCCCCTGGTCCCCCAGCTCATCATCAACAAAGCCGATGGGCGGATGGCGGCGGCTCAAGCCATGGCCGAAGTCGCCGCGCCTTATTTTGAGCAGGTGTTTATTGCCTCCCTTCAGGAAGGATGGATTATGCCATGGTCATCGGACTCCTTTTAGCGGCGGGGCTCTCCTCCCGGATGGGCCAGGAGAAACTCCTTCTGCCCTTTAAAGGGCATACCCTTCTGGAAGAAACCCTGGAAAACCTCTCCCGGGCTGGCTTAAACCACAGGGTGGTGGTGACCAAGGCGGCCATCGCCGCGGCCCTGGATTTTCCCGAGGATGTTACCGTGATCCTGAACCCCCGGCCGGAGGATGGCCAAGCCTCTTCCCTGTCCCTGGGTATAAAGACCTGCCGCCAAATCCCTGACTGTGAGGGCATTCTCCTCTTTCTGGGGGACGAACCCCTCATCACCCCGGAGCTGATTAAGCGTGTGCTGAAGGCCCACCGGGATAACCCCCAGTCCATTATTTTACCGGAGTACGACGGTAAACCCGGCCATCCCGTGGCTATCGGACCCGCCTGGTACAAGGCCTTTTCCGGGGAAACCGGGGACCGTGGGGGGCGGCAGATCATTGCGGCCCACCCCGAATCCGTCATCCGCATTCCCGGGGATGCCCCCAGCGTAATGGATGTTGATTGTGAGGAAGATTATCGAAAGGTACTAAACTATGGAAAAAAACGAAATAAGTCATAAACGCATCATCGTCCGGGGTGCCGGGGATATTGCCACAGGCACCATCCATCGACTAAGGCAATGCGGGTTTGAAGTAGTGGCCCTGGAGGTGGAAAAACCCACCGTGATCCGTCGAACGGTTGCCTTTGCCCCGGGGATTTTAACCGGCAGTGCCGAAGTGGAGGGCGTCACGGCTACCCGCTGTGAGGATATCCCCACCATCGAAGCGGCCTTAAGCCGGGGGGAAGTGGCACTGTGTGTGGACCCCTTGGGTCAGCTTATTCCACAGCTTAAGCCTCTCGCGGTGGTGGATGCCATTCTGGCCAAACGCAACCTGGGCACCACCCGGGGTATGGCCCCCATTGTGGTGGGCCTTGGCCCAGGCTTTACCGCCGGAGAGGATGTGGATGCCGTGATTGAAACCAACCGCGGCCATCATCTGGGGCGGGTGATTTATGAGGGCCCGGCGTCGACCAACACGGGGATTCCCGGCAATATCGCCGGCTTTACCCACGAACGGGTCATCCATGCCCCTGCCGCCGGTACCGTGGTGTTGGCCCACGATATCCGGGATATGGTTGTAGCGGGCGAGACCATTGCCACCATTGACGGTGTCCCTGTTCAGGCGAAGCTCTCCGGGGTGCTTCGGGGGATGATTGCCCAGGGCACTCAGGTTCCCAAAGGCATGAAGATTGCCGATGTGGACCCCCGGGGGGATGGGGATTACTGCTTTACGATCTCTGACAAGGCCCGGAATATCAGCGGTGGGGTGTTGGAAGCCATCCTCCATTTGGAGGCGAATGGATGAAGAGTGTGTATTTTGATAACGCCAGTACCTCCTGGCCCAAGGCGCCGGGTGTGACCGATGCCATGACGGATTTCATGGAGAATATCGGCTGTAATACCGGACGGGGCACCTACCGCCGGGCCTTCTCCGTATCCCGGACGGTGTATGATGCCCGGGAAAAGCTGTGCCGCCTCTTTGGAGGTGAAAAGAACAGCAATGTGGTGTTTACGGCCAATGTTACCGAATCCCTGAATATGGTGCTCAAGGGATTACTGAAGCCCGGGGACCACGTGGTAGCCACCAGTCTGTGCCACAATGCCGTGGCTCGGCCCCTGACCAGCCTGGCCGCCCAAGGGGTCACCCACAGCTTTGCCCATTGCCACCAGGATGGCCACCTGGATCTGGGGAGCCTGGAGGCGGCCATCACCCCCCAGACGGTGGCGGTGGTCTTAACCCATGGCTGTAACGTTAGCGGCTCCATTCTGCCCCTGAAATGGGTAGGGGATATTTGTAAGCGCCACAGTATTTTCTATATTGTGGATGCGGCTCAAACCGCTGGGCTCATCCCCATCAATGTGGCCGATGCCCACGTGGATGCCCTGTGCTTTACCGGGCATAAGGGCCTGGGCGGCCCCCAGGGAATTGGGGGATTCCTGGTGAGCGATTCCCTGGCCAGTCGGATGACTCCCCTTCTGGATGGGGGAACGGGCAGCTTTTCCGATTCTCTATCCATGCCGGAAATCCTGCCGGATCGTTTCGAAGCCGGTACCTTAAACCTCCCGGGGATCTACGGCCTGAATAAAGCCCTAGACTATCTGGAAACCGTGGGGATTCCCAAAATTGAAAAAATGGAACGGCTCCTCACCAGTTCCTTTTTAATGGGGCTGCTTACCATCCCAGGACTGAACATCATCGGCAGCCTGCGGACGGAGAACCATGGCCCCGTGGTCTCTGTGAGCTGTCCCGACCGGGATCTGTCTGAAATCGCCACGGCCCTGGATCGAAAATACGGTATAATGACCCGGGTGGGTCTGCACTGTGCCCCCCTTTCCCACCAGACCCTGGGCAGCTATCCCACCGGCAGTCTGCGCTTCTCCTTTAACCACCACAACACCCTGGAGGAGGTCGCCTACACCCTGGATGCGTTGAAAACACTTTTGAAGGATTAAAATACAATCGTCTGTCATAAGAAAGGACAATGATGAACAAACATTTAGATGCCAGCGGGCAGGCCTGCCCGCTGCCGGTCATGATGGCCAAGAAAGAAATTGATGCGGGTACCACGGATTTCACCATTACCGTGGACAACGATATGGCGGTGGAAAATTTAAAAAAACTGGCCAATAGCCAAAATTTTTTAGCCACCGTTATTCTTGAAGAAGAAGCACACTTTATTCTGGAATTCCATTTAGAAGCCGCCGGGGAAAACCCAGGGTCACCCCAAGCCCCAGCCCCTCAAAAGTCCAGCATAGATTCCGCCACTCCTGGCAGCTGGGCCATCTTTATGGGGCGGGATATTATCGGCTCCGGGGATTACGAGCTGGGACGATCCCTGGCCCGGATGTATTTTTACACCATCTCCCAGGCCGAGGATATCCCCCAGTCCATTCTTTTTATGAACAATGGGGTTAAGCTGCCCACCCTGGATGATCAGGTGGTCACTCATCTGAAGGTCCTGGCCGAGCGGGGTGTGGAAATTCTGGTGTGTGGTACCTGCCTGGATTACTACCGTCTGAAGGACCAGCTGAAAATTGGGGAGCTCAGCAATATGTACGACATCACCGAGCGCATGGCCGCTGCCTCTAAGGTCATTACCCTATGAGGGATTCAGACTATGGCATCATCGCCTTTGAAAACACCCATAGTGCCATGACAGCGGAGCGGGTCCTCACCGGGCTTTTGGACTTTATCCTCATGCCCACCCCCCGGGAAATTGCCGCAGGCTGCGGTATCGCCATGCGGCTTTCCCTTGAGGCGGTGCCTGAGGCCCTGGCCCAGTTGGATACCGCCGGATTCGATTCCTCCCTAAGACAGGCCTACCGTATCATCACGGATGATGGGGCCCCCCGGGCCGAGGCTTTACCGGGCTGATTCAGTCCGTTCATTCATAAAATTCATACACGAGAGAGAGTAAACCAATGGAATTAAAGAAAAATCTACCCGCTATTTTTGAAGACTTTGCCGATGCCCGACAGGCGGCCTTTTTAAAGGCCAAGGCCCTCAAGGACCAAAATGTTCCCCTCATCGGGATCTTTTGTACCTACTTTCCCCAGGAGCTGGCCATGGCTATGGGCGCCTCCATCGTCGGGCTGTGTGCCACCTCGGATGAAACCATCCCTGAGGCAGAAATGGACCTGCCCCGAAATCTTTGCCCCCTGATTAAATCCAGCTATGGCTTTGGCAAAACGGACAAATGCCCCTTCTTCTACTTCTCCGACCTGGTGGTGGGGGAGACCACCTGCGATGGTAAGAAAAAGATGTACGAGTACCTGGGGGAATTCAAGCCCGTCCATGTGATGCAGCTCCCAAGCGATCAAGGAGAAGCCAGTCTGGCCCTTTGGAAATCCGAAATCATTCGCATGAAGGAAGCCCTGGAGGCCCAGTTCGGTGTCACCATCACCGAGGAAGATATCCGGGGAGCCATTGCACTGAAGAACGATGAACGCCGGGCTCTGAAACACCTTTATGGCCTCATGAAGCAGGACCCCGCCCCGGTACTGGGACAGGACCTCTTCAAGGTCCTTCTCGGCTCCACCTTCGAATTCGACCGCTCAGTGTTGCCTGGAAACCTGACGGCCATTGCCGAAAAAATCCAGAGCGAATACGAAGCGGGTACCGCCGTAGACAAGCGGCCCCGGATTTTAATCACTGGCTGCCCTGTGGGAGGTGCCACGGAAAAGGTCATTAAAGCCATTGAGGATAACGGCGGTGTGGCCGTGGCCTTCGAAAATTGCAATGGTACCAAGGCCGTGGAGGAGCTGGTGGATGAGGATAATCCCGATGTGTACGACGCCCTGGCACGAAAGTATTTAAACATCGGCTGCTCCGTCATGTCTCCCAATCCAAACCGCCTGAAGATGTTAGATACTATGATTGACGACTACGCCGTGGACGGGGTGGTGGAAATGGTGCTGACCGCCTGCCATACCTACGGGGTGGAAGCCCGAAGCATCAAGCGTTTTGTTAACGAGAAAAAGAACAAGCCCTACATTACCATTGAAACCGATTATTCCTCGGCGGATATCGGCCAGCTGAACACCCGTCTGGCGGCTTTCATCGAAATGCTCTAGGTGCCCCATGCTGACCCTGGGTATTGATTCTGGTTCGACCACTACTAAGGGGGTGGTACTAAGTGGGGAAGGGACCATCACAGTGGCCCGTATCCAATCCACTTCAGCCCGTCCCCGAAAAACCCTGGAGGCCCTTTATCAGGAGCTCTCCAGTCCCGAAGTGGTCTATACCGTAGCCACAGGCTATGGCCGCCACCTTCTGGATTCGGCGGACAAGCAGGTCACGGAGATCACTTGCCACGCCCTGGGCTGCCGGTATCTGGCTCCGGATATTGGCAGCGTTATCGATATTGGGGGCCAGGACAGCAAAGCCATCCTCCTGGATGCATCCGGGAACGTATCGGACTTTCTGATGAACGATAAATGTGCCGCTGGCACCGGCCGCTTCCTGGACATCATGATGGGTATTCTGGATGCGGATATTGAAGCACTGGATGATTTTGTGACTGGAGCTGCCCCTGCCACCATTTCCAGTATGTGTACCGTCTTTGCCGAAAGTGAAATCATCGGGCTACTGGCCGAAGAGGTCCCTCCCAGGAATATCGCCCTGGGGGTGATCCATTCCATTGCCAAGCGCACCGCTGGCTTTGCCAGCCGCCTGCCCCTTGGCAGCCCGGTATTTTTCAGTGGTGGTCTTTCCCAGTCCGAGGTTTTCCGTCACACCCTGGAAGCCTATTTGGGCCTGCCGGTCATCACCCACCCCATGGGGCAGCTGGCCGGTGCCATTGGGGCGGCGGTTATTGGGCAACAGATGATGAAATGATTCGGGCCTTCTCGCCTTAATCTAAAGAAAAACCCCGGGACGGCCATCCCGGGGTTTTTCAATTCACAAAGTTTTTTGTTAAAGAAATACGATTTCTGTACTCATTACAGCATATTTTTCTCTTTTGTCAAACCCGTCGGTTTATTTCACCCAGTGAATATAATCCGCCTTCCGGGGTGCAGCCTCCTTAGTGGGGCCATCGGCATAGCCTAGGGTGCAATGGCCCACGCCGATGTAGTCTCCTTGGATACCCCATTTTTCCAGAAGGGCTTTTCCCTCGTCACAGTCGAATTCCTCCTGGGCCCGGTTGATCCAACAGGAGGCGATTCCCAGAGAATGGGCGGCGTTCATCAGATTGCCCATGACCAGGCTGCCGTCTTTAATGGCGTTGGCATTGGTCCGGTCCGCCAGAACGATGACGATGGTGGGAGCACCGTAGAAGGGATCGGTCCCCGGGGCTCCGAAGAATTCGGCGTTCATCCGGGTAAGCTGGGCAATGGTGTCCTGATCCTGGACAACGACCATAAGGGGAGACTGCTGTCCCCGGGCAGTGGGGGCATAGGTGCCCGCCTTTAAAATGGTGTCGAGGACCACGGGGTCCACCTGGTCTTTTTTATACTTCCGGCAGCTGCGGCGGGTCATTAAATCCTTTATGGTATCCATTTTCGATTATCCTCCTCGGTATTGTGATTAGTCTTTATTGTAACACTTTTTCTGAAAAGTTATCCACATTTTCTGCCAAAATGTGGATAACACCCATGTGTCCCTCACCTCCGCTTACTTTCTCTGCACAAATCAATGAAAAGCTGCATCAATGGGCTGATCCACTTGTTTTTATGATGCCCGCAAACCGCTGAAATCTCCCGGCCCATCAGGTCGGTGGGCAGCTCCGCCAGGGTACCGCCCTCCAGCTCCTCCTGCACTGCAAATCGGGGGCCCCATATGACTGGCTACCAGGTTTTTAATGGTTGGGATACTCCACAGCTCAATGGTGTGGTCCAGCACAATGGATTTTTCCCGTAGATAGGCCTCGAAGATCTGTCTGAAAATACAGCTTGGCTCATTGATGATGAAGGGCACGGGGATCTGCTGGTCCGGGGTGATGAAGTCGGGATACTGGGCTTTGAGTTCCGGGGATGCCACCAGTGCCAGGGAGCAGCGTGTCATGGGCCAGGTCACCAGGCTTGTCCCAAAGCCGCCCACGTCGTCGTAAAAAACACCAAGATCCAGTGTACCGTCCATCAGTGCATCCCGGATATCATAGCAGTTCATAGAGCGCAGAAATAGGCGGGCCTTGGGCGCTTGCCGGTGAAATTCTTTTAAGACTGCAGGCATGCGGTAGCACAGCAGCGTCTCGCCAATGCCGATGCGCAAATCACCCTGACATTCTGTCAAATCGTCTTCAAAGTTCTGCAACCGCGTAACCAAGGTGAGCACGTCCTCTACATAAGGCAGGAGGTGCTCACCCGCCTGGGTGATGACCATTTTCCTGCCAATCTTTTCAAAAAGATGGGTGGACAGCTCCTGCTCAAGCTGGGCGATTTGAAAGGTTATGGTGGACTGGGCATAATTCAGGCGCTTCGCCGCCTTGGAAAAACTGCCTTCCTCCGCGATGACCCGAAAGGTATTGAGGTATTTTAAATCCATCATCTGGCTCCAATTCTTCGATAAAATCGAATTATTTATTCTATACTTTCAATTTGATTAAATCATCTGATGGCTGTATTATAGATGTTGAAACGGAGGTGCGCAAGTGTTATTTTCCATTATTATTTCCTATCTGCCCTATACCTTGGTGACGGCCTTCACCCCGGGACCCAACAACATCGTCGCCTTTTATGCCATCAGCCATGGGGGATGGCGCCGGGGGAAGAACACCCTCCTGGGGATCGGCCTTGGCTTTTTATGTGTGATGGTTCTTTGTGCTTTGTTCTGCTACGAGCTGGCACAGCTCATCCCCTCAATGGTGGGGATGCTCAAATATATTGGTGCGGCCTATATCGTCTATTTGGCCATCCATGTCGCTTTGAGTCAGCCAGAGGACGGCGGAGGGGAGCCCGTGTCCTTCATGAAGGGCTTCCTCCTGGAATTCGTCAATGTGAAGATTATCCTCTATGCCATTACGGTTTATACCGGCTATGTGATGCCCTATACGACAGATCTTGGCATACTGCTCATCCATTCTGTCGTCCTGACAGCCATTGGGGTGGCCGGGAATCTGGCATGGGCGGCGGCCGGGGGTCTCTTCCAGACCTTCCTGACGAAGCATTACCGTCTCTTCAATGGCCTGATGGCCCTGGTGCTGCTTTGGTGTGCCGTGGCTCTGGCCTTTAATCTTTAAGGCGTATGCACCCCATCCCCATGACCCTTGGGCGCAAAATGATTTTTTCTGTAATACAATAATGGCATCATACCGCTTGTGCGGCAGATGCCATAAAAAAACCATCTTAGTTACGGACCATCGGGTACCGGGGCCTATTCGCTCTCGCTCATAGGAT